>JASMKR010000001.1:0-99498 GCA_030749075.1 Candidatus Thalassarchaeaceae archaeon
GTAGTGCTCGCCGTCGATCCAGACGTCCCACTCGATGGTGAAGTTCTGCCAGCTTAGATCGCTGGCAGAGGCCCTGAACTCGAACTCGTAGGCGCCGGTCACGTCCATCCACGAGGTCACGTTGGACGGTTCCCCGAAGTCGCCGGCGTACGGGTTCCACTGCAGCAGCTCGAGGCTGGGTTCTGGAAGCACTTCGTCCCATACGACCTCGAAGAGAGGTATCTCGTCGCCTGATGAGGCGGAGTAGTGGGCCTCGTTGTTGGCAATTCCCACCGGGGTGCTAGTGTTGTCAAAGTGATGAGCATAGACGCTATCGAGGTCGAAGTCCTCGTTACCGTAGAAATACACGTCTACGTCAAAGGCGAAGGAGTCCGTGTCGTTGTCAGTTAACCCGATGTAGGTGCTGAAGGCCAGCCCATACATGTTCTCGTAGTGCAGCACCCACGTCATCTCCATCATGGGTAGGCCGAAGCTGCTGCTGGGCAGGTCAGTGAACGACGGGCCGGCAATCTCGCTCCAGTCCGGGTCCTGCCCGTTCAACTGGAACATCGGAGAGCCGTCAGAGCCATTCACCGCAATCTCCGCCAGCGCCGTGTTCGACTCCGAGTAGTTCAGGTAGCCGTCACCGTCACCGAAGTACGCATCGAGCATCTCCCGAATCGACTCGTTGAGATCGACGACCCAAGTCAGCTCCAAGGAGATCGATTCGTTGTCCCTGAACAGTTCCGCGCTCGACTCCAAGGCCTCGGCGAAATGCAAGATGTCGCCTTCGCATGGTGTATCGAGCCACGACCATCTATCTTCAACAGAGATCCATCCGAAGCTGGTGTTGGCATCCAGATGAGCGTGGACTTCGATGCCGCAGTACCAGCTTGGGACAGTCAGGTTCCAAGTCTCCCCGCTACCGGTATCCACCGCAATCCAAGACCTCGACTCATCGGCCAGAGTTATGCCGTTCATCGATGCTGTCCACGAGAGGAAGTACTCGACGCCCGCATCCAGTTCGGTGAGGTTCCAGTGCATCTCGTGAGTGCCATCTGCCAGATAGCCCGGCTCCTCCACCCAGTTTCCGCCGTCAAGCTCGTAGAGGGTCAGGTTGCCTGTGGGAGTGGTGTCCTCACAAGGGGCGCCCAATGTGTGGTTGGACGAGTCGAGCATCACGTAACTGCCGTCCAATAATGGCCCGGCTTCGAGTTCGGCGTGGAGGTCTACCCAACATGCCCAGTCCGGAATCGATATGTTCCAATTTGCGCTCGGGCCGGACACGTTGGTTGCCGAGCCGCTGTCTCCAAAGCTGGCGCCGCTGCTTCCGTATGCGTCCCAGAACCAGTAGACGCTGTAGTCCAAGTCCGGGTTGATGGGTTCGATTACCCAGGCCATCTCGGTCTCGCCTCCGGTCAGGTTCTCCGGGTCATCGTTCCAGGTGCCGTCCTGCAGTGCGCTCAGCCAGAGCGCGTCGAACTCACCGCTCTCGGTGCAATTCATGGAGAATGAGCTCTCGTAGTGATTGATATCGGTGTAGGGATCGCTGCCGTTGCCTGAGCCCACATCGACTCTCATCAGCGCCGCAATATGGACATCGCAGACCGAATCGTCGATGTCGATATTCCAGTAGAGGGCCTCTGCATCAGAGGACGAGGTCCACTCCTCGTAGTCGTAGAGGATGACATAGTCGTTGTACCAAACCGCCCACTCTAACGCGTAGTCGTAGCCTACTGCTAGGTCGGTGAGGTTCCACATCAGGTCGTTTGTGCCGTTGGCAAGCTCGAAGGGCTCGTCAACCCATGTGCCACCCTGCTCCACGGAGAGGTCCACTTCTCCACCTAGGCAGTTGGTGTCGAACTCGTGGAAGTAGTCGCCCACTAGGTAACTCAATCCTAGAACGGTCTCCAGAAGCAGGTAGTACTCGACCTCGGCCCAGCAGTCCCACTGGCCCACGGTGATGTTGAACTCGTACGTGGGTGTGCTTGCCGGGTCGAACCAGAAGCTGCCATAGCCATAGCCGCTGGAGTTGCCAGGCACGCTCCAGTAGGCGGCGATGTAGTACTGGGTCCCGTCGTCGAGGTCGTTGAAGTCCAGACGCATCTGATTGGTGCCGACATCCAACAGTTCCGGGTCACTGATCCAAGAGCCGCCCTGGTATGCGTCGACCCCTACCGGGTCGAAGGTGCCAGATTCCGTGCAGACGTGCGAGTACTCCTCGTACACCCCGTCCATGTAGGTCCATTCGTAGCTCGAGGTGTTGTTCCCTGAGGTCCCGGGTACCCAGACGTAGACCCTGCCCCAGATCTCGGTGTCGCAGGTCAGTGACTCATCGAGTTCGAGGGCCCAGTACACTGCTTCGTCATCGCTGGATGCGTTCCACTGCTGGTAGTCGTAGTCAGTCAAGTACCCGTTCCTGTAGACGTACCACTCCAGTGTGTACTCAAATCCGGTCTCCAAGGCGCTGAGGTTCCACATCATGTCGTTGGTGCCGTCGGTCAGGTTCTCGTGCCAGCCCCAAGCGCCGTCCTGGTATGACTCAAGCTCCAACTCGGCATCGACGCATGGAGAGACTTCGAAGGAGTAGAACTGCGAGTCGGCGTAGTTCATGGACTGGTTCCCGGAACTGTTCTCGATCTCGTACAGGTATGCGTAGATTGAGACGTGGCAATCCCAGTGCGAGAGGTCGAGGGCCCAGTCGATGTGGCTACCATCGGCGGTGAAGGAACTGCTGTACTGGTCGTAGATGGTCTGTGACGCGACGGTCCACTCGATATGGTAGTCCGCTCCAGACACCAAGTTGGAGAGGTTCCAACGCATCTCGTTGGCTCCGGTCCCGATGGTCTCACCCGGGGATTGCCAGGAGCCGTTGGCGGCCTGCTCCATCAAATCGAATAGCGAGGCGCACGGGCCGGTTAGGTCGAAGTGGTAGCTGCCCCACGAGTTCCAGCCGTCGGTGGTGTTGACCAACTGGACGTCCAAGTTGACGAAGCAGTCGGTCTCTAGCAGTGTGATGTTCCACCAGACTCCGCTGGTGTCGTTGCTGACGTTGACGTACTCGCCGAACCAGCCCTCGTAGTTGGAGTCCGTGTTCCAGTAGTACTCGACGTAGTACTGGGTCCCTGGCTCCATGTCGCTGAAGTCGAATAGCATCTGGGTCGTGCCGCCTTCGAGGTGCTCTACGTCATGGGAGACGGTGCCGTTGTCGTGGTAGGAATCGAGCCCGAAGGGCGGCTCGCACGGACCGTTCGGGTAGATGTGGAATGACTCGACCTGATTCGTTCCCGAGATCGGGGACTCGATGTATAGATACGCGTGGGCGCTAACGCTGCAAGTGAACTCGTCTATTGTGACGTTCCAGTTCACATCGCTGGACCCGCTGTTGGCGTACCACTCGTATTGCTCCTCGCCCTGCCAGTAGCCGTTGATGTACTGGCTCCACTGCAGTGAGTAGTTGTAACCGGTCGACAGGTTCGTCAAGGACCATTGGAACTGCGTTGTTCCGGCCTCGATTTCCAGGTATTCGTACTGGTCCAGATCGACCCATGCCCCGTTGTGCTCGTACTGGAGCCCGAGGTCCCCGCCGTCCGCACATTCGGTTTCGGGGTAGATGTAGTTGTAACCAAAGGAGTGCCAGCCGGTGACCTCGCTCAGCACTTGGATGTTCATCCAGATGTCCGCGCCGCAGGAGAACTGGTCGGTCGTCAGGTTCCAGTAGCCGTCCTCGAACATATCGTTGTACTCCGTGTTGTCGGTGTAGCCGCTGAACACGTGCTGGCCGTCGGCGTGGAAGTGGATGTAGTAGTTCGCGCCGTCGTCCAGCGTGCTCATGTCCCAGAACATCGGCGTGGTTCCGCTCTGGAGCGTGGTATTGTCGTCCACTGGGGTCCACGACCCATTGGAGGCTAGGTCGGCATACAGGGGCATTCGCATCTGGGCATCGCCCTCGGTGCCGTCGCACGGGCCGCTGAGGTAGATCTCATGGTAGGCAACCGTGTTCCAGCCATCGGGAGTGCGCACGTATAGCTCTAGTTGGATGTCGACAGCGCACACGAAGCTCGCGATGGTCAGGTTGTCGTAGGAGATCTCGGACTCCGAGTCGGCGAACCAGGTCCTCGAGGCGAAGAGGTTGAGGTTGCCGTCGTAGTAGGCCTCCATCTGGCCGTAGTACTCGAAGCCATCCTCGAGCATCGAGGCGTTGACCATGGCCGGGGTGGTTCCCTCATCGAACGAGGTCGAGTTGGAGATCAGCGTCCACGTGCCGTTCTGGAACAGGCTGAGTTCCACCGTCGCGTTCTGAGTTCCGTTGTATTGCACGTCTTGGCAGGGTGCATCGAAGTCCCAGCTCTCGCCGTCGATCCAGTGTTCCCCTCCCCTGAAGTCCGGGACGTGGAGGTCGTAGTAAGCGTAGGCGCCGCACGACCACATTGCCACGTCGAGATTCCACTCGATCGGGGAGCCGTCAGCGGTGAAGTGGAGGCTCTGCGACTGGCTGTCGTAGTCGTCGGAGGACCAGTACCAGTAGATCCGGTATTCCATGCCAATTGACAGGTTGCTGGTATCCCACATCATCTGGTTGCTGCCCGCATCGAGGAAGCCCGGGTCATGGGTCCAGTTTCCGTCGGACTCGACCAGCAGGGAGATCGGATCCTGGTTGACGCAGGTGCTGTTCTCGATCCAGAAGCTATTGCCCCAGTAGTAGACCTCGTGCCAGACCTCCCCGTCGGCTGAGTCGGAGTCATCGACCATCATCCTCGCCCAAATGTACACATCGCACACAATCGCATTGTCGATGGTCAGGTTCCAGTAGACCATCTCGTCGCTCGTGGAGGGTGCCCACAATTGGTATTCGTAGAGGCTCACGCCTTCGTTGTTGAACTCGACGAACCACTCCAAGGCGTAGTCGTAGCCCACGGCCAGGCTGGTGAGGTTCCACCTCAGCTCGTTAGTGCCGTTCGCCAGATCGGGCGAGCCCCACGCGCCCGCGTCATAGGACTCGAGGTCAACGTCCCCGCCCTCTGTGCAGGGAGTGGGGTACTGCTCCCCGTGGCTGCCCATCCAGTCGGTCCAACCGAAGGCGTTCTGCATCTGCAGATTGTAGTTCACCTCGACCCAGCATGACCACTCGCCCGCGCTAACGTTGAACAGGTGCTCGGTGGTATTGGCCGGGTCGAACCAGAAGCCCGTCCAGTCCCCGCCCTCGCCGTCGGCGTACCAATTGACCTCGATGTAGTACTGGGTGCCCGAGTCAAGATCACTGAAGTCCAAGCGCATCTCGGTGGTACCGGTGTCCAGGGACTCCGGGTCATCGACCCAAGTGCCGTTCTGGTGGGCGGAGACGATAACCGGGTCGTAGTCCCCATACTCGTCGCATGGGAATTCGTACCACTCGCCGAGTCCCGCGATATGAGTCCAATCGCCTTCGGTCTGGCCAATTGCAGTATGCATACTGGCGAAGAGGCTGCCTTGGATCTCCAGCTCGCAGGTGTCGAACTCGTCTATGGTCAGGTTCCAGAAGACCAGCCCATCGGCATCGTCAACCATGCTCATGAAGTCCGTTCCGCTCCACTGCAGGTAGTCGTAGTCGGTCATGTCGCCGTTCCTGTAGACGTACCACTGCAGGGTGTAGTTGAAGCCCCCCGAGATGGCTGCGTCATTGCCTGGGGTGATGCTCCAGCGCATCTGGTTGGTGCCGTTATCGAGGTCCCCGGCCCATTCCCACTGGCCGTCCTGCTCGGACTCGAGGGACAAGTCGAGGGCGAGGCAGCCGGGGACCTCGAAGTGGAAGTGCCTCTCCATGACTTGATTCCAGTTTCCATCCGAAGTGTTGTACAGGTAGCCTTGTACCTCAACGTTGCAGTCCCACGCGCCCACTGTCAGGTTCCATCCTATTCCGCTTCCGTCGGAGGTGAATGACTCGGAGAACCACTGTCCCCCGGACCCGGTGTGCCACTCCCATTCGAATTGGTAGTCGTAGCCGCCGGTCAGGTTGGAGAAGTCCCACGACATGTTGCTGGTGCCGGCACTCAGGTTGACGGGCGAGTGCCATCCAGTCGTGGTCTCGTCCCAGACCAGCAGATCGAAGGGCATGATGCACGGGCCCCCGATGTCGAATTGGTAATCGTGCATCCAGTCGTTGCTTCCGTTGGTGCTGCTGTACAGGTTGACCGAGACTTGCGCCTTGCAGTCGTGGGTCTGCAGGGTGATGTTCCACCACAGGCCGCCCGAGTCGCTGTCATCGACGTCCACGTACTCGTAGTACCAGCCCTGCGACTCGGAGTCGGTGCTCCAGTGGTATCCTACGTAGTATGAGGTGTTGGCGCCCGTGCCGCCGAAGTCGAAGTGCATCTGGGTTGTGCCGGCAGGCAGCGAGGCGGCGTCCTCGGAGACAGTCCCGTTGGCGTGGTGGGCATCGAGGTCGAAGGGAGCCTCGCAGGGCGCATCCGGGTGGATGCTGAAGTATTCGACCTGATGGTCGCCGGTAACTCTGTCGACACTGAGGGTGGCGTGTAGGCTGAGGTCGCACGCGTGCTCGTCGATGGTGATGTTCCATTCCTCGGTGGCGTTGGTGTGGGTTGCGTACCACTCCCTCGTGGTGTATCCCTGCCAGTCGCCATCGACGTAGTAGTGCCACTGGAGGGTGTAGTTGTAGCCTGGCTCTAGGCCCGTTAGCCGCCAATCCAGCGGAATGGTGCCGGCCTCGAGCTCGAGGAAGTCGTCGTCCTCGTAGTTCGAGTAGTCGCCCATATCGTTAGGGTCGTACACCACTAGGGATATGTCCCCGCCGTCCACGCAGTCGATGTTGTCGGGAGAGAGGTCGTTGCGTGTGAAGTCGTGCCAGCCTGTGACATCGCTGACCGCAGCGATCTCGAGCCATATCTCGAGCTCGCAGTTGAACCGGTCGATCGTGAAGTTCCAGTACCCGTCTTCGAACAGGTCGTTGCCGTCCATCTCATCGGTGTAGCCGCCGTAGATGTGCTGTCCCTCGGCGTGGAAGTGGAAGTAGTACCTGGTGTCGTCGTCGAATACGCTCATGTCCCACAGCATCGCCGTTGTGCCGTTGGAGAAGTTCGTGTCGTCGTCGACCAGCGTCCACGTTCCGTTGGATGGGTGGTCTGCGTACAGAGGCACGCGGAACACAGAGTCGCCGTCGGTGCCGTCGCACGGACCGTCGAGTTCGAGGTCGAGCTCAGAGGCTTGCTGCCATCCGGCGTCGTTGGTGTTGACGTGGATCTCGATTTGGATGTCGATATCGCACTCGTGCCCCTCGAGGGTCAGGTTCCAGTACTCGGAATCCGAGTCGGAGTCGGCGAACCAGGTGCTGCTCTGGAAGACGTTCAGGTGGCCGTCGTAGTAGGCCCTCACCTGGCTGTAGTACGGGAAGCCGTCCTCCAGGCCCGAGATGTTGAGCACGAACTGAGTGGCTCCCGCATCCAAGGCAGTGGAGTTGTTGACCTCGGACCATGTGCCATCGAACAGACCCTGCACCTCGATATCGGGCGGGTCGGCGGGGTCGTAGTCGGCATCGGAGCAGGGAGCGTCGATGTACAGGCTCTCGCTGCTCATCCAACTGTGGTCGCCCTGGAAGGTCACGAAGTGGATGCTGTAGTAGAAGTAGACCTCACAAGACCACGGTGCGACGCTGACCTGGAAGTCGATGGTCGTGCCGTCTGCGACGAAGGTCAGGCTGTCCGAGTCGCCGTCGAAGTCCTCAGAGTTCCAGTTCCACGAGACGTGGTACTCCTGCCCGTCGGTGAGGTTGGAGGTGTCCCAGTGGACATCGGTGTCGCCAGGCCCGATGTAGTCGGGGTCCTGAGACATAGAGCCATTGACGTCCG
The DNA here is from genome assembly GCA_030749075.1 of Candidatus Thalassarchaeaceae archaeon. Taxonomy (GTDB): domain Archaea; phylum Thermoplasmatota; class Poseidoniia; order Poseidoniales; family Thalassarchaeaceae; genus UBA36. The sequence goes on from JASMKR010000001.1 coordinate 7,821, forward strand.
CCCAGAGGCTCAGTGGGTGGTAGTTCACGCTCTGGGAGCAATTGAGGCCATACGACCTGGACTGTCCCTCGATGTTCTCCCAGATCTCGTTGCCGTGCTCGTCTTCCGAGCCGTCGGTGACGTAGAGGTAGGCGTAGATGTGGACGTCGCAGGTCGTGGAGTTGTCGACAGTCAGGTTCCAAGCGAACGAGTCGTCGGCAGTGGTCCCATTGCCGATATCGAGGTAGGCGTAGTCGGTCTTGTACCCGTTCCGCTCGACGTACCACTCGATGATGTAGTTGTAGTCGTTCGGAAGCGCGGTGATGTTCAGCGACATCGAGTTGGAGCCGTTCTCCAAGTCGTCGCCCTCCGTCCAGATGTCGAGGTCGGGATCGGAGCATCCGGGGACGCCGAACTGGTAGTTCTCCTCGTAAAGCTCGTCCCAGTTCCCGTCGGTGGTGTTGTAGATCTTCGCGAACACGTTGACGTAGCAGTCGAACTCGAAGACGTCAGTCTGCCAGTATATCCAGTGGTAGTATCCTGCGGACATGTTCGAGTCGTTAATGGTGAAGGACTCGGAGTACCAGCCGTTCCAGTCCGAGACCGAGGCCCAGTAGTACTCGAAGTAGTACTCGCTGCCGTCGTCGAGGTTGGCGAACTGCCACAGCATGTCGTTGGCCCCGACGCTCAGGTTCTCGGAGGCGCCGTATGCGCCGCTGTCCCCGACGGTCAGCTCGAAGGGCAGCAGGCACGGGCCGTCGAGCTCGTGCTCGTAGTCGGCGATGTACTGGTTGTTCCCATTGGTGTAGTTGGACAGGGAGGTCTGAATCTGCACCTTGCAGTCGGTCTCCTCTAGGGTGATGTTCCACCACAGCCCGCCGCCGCTGCTGTCGACCGTGACGTACTCGTAGTACCAGCCTTGGGAGGTCGAGTCGGTGCTCCAGTAGTAGCCCATGTAGTAGGTGTTTCCAGCGCCCAGGTCTGCGAAGTCGAAGTGCATCTGGGTGGTGCCGGAGTCCAGGGAGGTCACGTCCTCGGTAACCCCCGAATCGGCATGGGCATCTATGCCGTAAGGTGCCTGGCACGGCTCTTCCGGGTACGTTTGGAGCGTTTCCAGCTGCATCCAGCCGTAGATGCTGGAGTTCACGCTCAGGTATCCGTAGTAGTACAGGTCGCACTCGGTCTCGTCGACGTTCAGGGTCCACCCAAAGTCGTACTCGTCGGAAGCCGCGGTCCAGTTGTGCCAGTGGTATGTCCAGCCGCTGGACAGGCCCGAGTAGACTTGCCATTGGAGCTGGTAGTCGTAACCGGGAATCAGCACCGACATGTTCCACGACATCTGGTTGGCGCCGGGGTCGATGTGGTCCGGGTCCTCGACCCAGTCGCCGTCATGGTAGGCATGGCCGGAGAGGTTGCCGCCGTCGGCGCACTCGGTCTGGGTATGGTGGTACTCGTTGTCGAAGTAGTTCCAGCCCGTGAAGTCGCTAATCGCGGCCACCCTGATGTAGGGGTTGGGGTCACAGACGAACTCGTCGATGGTGAAGTTCCAGTAGAACTCGTCGACGTCGCTGACCGAGTGGCTGTATCCTTGGTTGACGCCGTTGTGGAAGTAGACGTAGTAGTCCTGGTCGGAGTTCAGGGAGTCGGACACCCAACGCATCTGAGTCGTGCCGTTGTCGAGCGTGATGTCTCCGTCGGCATCGCTCTCCCAACTGCCGTTCTGGTAGGCCTGCAGGGAGAACTTCGCGTCCGGGTCATCGCCCGTGCCGTCGCAATCCCCGCCCAGGTCCTCGAGGTCGATGTCGATGACGCTGGTCCAGTCCGTGGTGGACGTGTCGACGTAGAGGTCGTACCTGATGTCGAGTTCGCAGGCGGCCGCGTCGAGGTCCAGCACCCAATCCATGCTCGCGTTGGCGCCGTCGGCGAACCAGTAGTCGGAGTGGAAGTAGTGCAGGCTTCCGTCGCGGTATGCCGTCAGCTCGCCGTAGTAGGGGAACTGGTCCTGAAGGTCGGTCAGGCTCACCGACATCTGGATGTCTTGGCTGCCGAAGGTGGTGGAGTCGTTGACTGTGGACCAGTTGGAGCCGTCGAGCTGGGCCAGAACCTGGGTCGATGGGTCGATGGACCAGTTGTAGTCAACGTCCACGCACTCGGTGCCGATGTAGAAGTCGCCCCCATCGATCCAGTAGTTGCTGACAATCGGCGAGTACAGGTAGACGTAGAAGCTCACGTAGGCCTGGCAGCTCCACATGTTGGAGCTGAGGGTCCAGTTGAACTGCTGGGAGCCGTCGGCGTCAAAGTTCTCGCTATTCGAGTCCCCACCGTCATCAGTGCTCCAGCTCCAGCCGAGGTTGTGATTGGAGCCGCTGATCAGGTTCGATGTGTCCCAGTACATCTCGGTGTCTCCGGTCGGCAGCCAGTCGGGGTCCTGCACCCAAGAGCCGTTGAGCTTGGCCCACAGGCTCACGTGGTCGAAGAGCTGCTCGCTCTCGCATGATGGGGAGAAGGTCTGGTCGACGAAGTCGAACTCCATCCAGTCGCTGGAGCCGTCCCTCATGTAGAGCCTCGACCACAGGTAGACGCTGCAGACGCCCTGTTCGTCGATCGTCAGGTTCCAGTAGATGCTGTCCTCGGTCGAGGTCGCATTCCATATCACGTGCTCGTGATCGACGTACTGGTCGTTGTTCCTGACAAACCACTCGAGGGCGTACTCGTAGCCCACGGCTAGCCCGGTGAGGTTCCACATCATCTGGTTCGTCCCGTCATCGAGGTCCTCGGGATCTGGGTCGTCGTCCCATTCGGTGCCGTCGTAGCGCTCCAGCTCGACCTCGCTGTCGGAGATGCAGGGGCCATCGTAGTAATCGTAGTAGTGACCCATGAACCATGACCCACTGACTATCGAGTAGATGTCCATCCGGTAGTAGAGCGTCAAATCGCAGTCCCACGGGCTCAACTCGATGAGGAGGTCGATCTCGGAGGTCTCCGAGGGGGTGAACGTGTTCCAGCTGGAATACCCCCCTTGGGTGGTGGTGATGCTGTAGTACAGGCGATGCTGCACGCTCTGGGAGAGGTCGCTGAAGTCGAAGCGGAACGTGTTGTTGCCGGAGGCAAGCTCGTCGTCCTCGGCCCAGGAACCGTCGTCCTGCAGCGTGAGGACCTCTATGGGGTGGAAGTCGGCACTGTCGGAGCAATCCGGGTAGAAGTAGTCGTTGAAGGTCTCGACCTGCTTCCAGTTGTCGGAGCCGACATCCACCAGCAGGCGTCCGTGGATCCTGATGTTGCAGGTGACGTTCTCGTCGACATAGACCTCCCACTCTAACTCGTTGTCCTCCCCCCATGAGCCCTGCCGGTATTCGTAGGATACGATTTGATCGTTCATCCATATCAGCCACTCGAAGGTGTAGGAATACCCCACCTCCATGTCGCTGAGCGCCCACTTCAACTCGGTGGTGCCATTGTCGAGGGCGTAGTCTGGCGGGGTGTCGTCCCAGCCGTATGGCATGTTCGCCGATAGCGAGATGTCCCCGCCGTCCACGCAATCAGTCACTGGCAGGGTGAACCACTGATCCCTGATTCGGGAATTGGAGCCGTTGGTGATTAGGTCGATCTCGGCGTACAGCCTAGCCGAGCACGACCACTGCGATGCTGGCAGGTTGAACTCCAGGTTCTGGCCGGAGTAGTTGAACTGAGTGTTGTTCCAACCCCACGAGTCGACCTCGTTGGTGTAGTACCAGTTGAAGTAGTAATCCTGGCCATCGACCAGGTTGGATAGGTTCCACATCATTAGGTTGGAGCCTGCTGTGATCGCCTCGGGGTCCTGCACCCACTCGCCGCCTTGGTAGGCAGCCAGGGTGAATGGCAGGATGCATGGTCCTGGCAGGTCGAGGTCGTAGCTCTGGATGTGGTCGTTATTGCCCCAGTAGTCCACCTCGTAGAAGGCGATGTCGAGGTTGGCGGAGCAGTCGTCGTCCAGCATGGTGATGTTCCAGTAAAGCCCATCGGTGCCGCTGCCGTCCACTTCGACGTAGTCGTAGACCCATCCCGAGGAGTTCGAGGGGGTGTTCCAGGAGTACCCGATGTAGTAGTCGTCCTCGTTCAGGTCGCTGAGGTCGAAGAGCATCTGCGTTGTGTTGTTGGAGAGCAGGTAGCCTTCCATGGTGTCCTGCCATTCGCCCTCGGAGTCCTGAGCGAGGATATCGAAGTAGGGGATGCAGGGCTCGTCGGCGTGGAAGGTCGTGGTATCGACCTCCTGGAAGTCCCCGTCGTAGAAGCCGGTGTCATGGTCGGGGACCTCGATGTGCAGGCTGGCCCAGCCGTAGACGTAGCAGACGTGCTCGTCGATGGTCAGGGGGAACGGGAAGGTGGCCTCCTCACCATAGGGGGTGAACTCCACCGTGAGGGCATGGTAGGCATAGGCGTGGTCCACGTTGACGTAGAAGGTCAATTTGTAGTTCTCACCAAAGTCCAGGTCAGTCAGGTTCCATCCCAGCTGGCTGGTGCCTTCCTCGATCTCCCAGCCGCTGTAGCCCTCGGACCACTCCCCGCTCGAGTCCTGCTTGTTGAAGTAGACCTCGCCGGCAGAGTCACACTGCGCGACATCGAACTCACCCCGAGAGTCCTGGTAATCGGCTATCCTATAGCCGTGGTGTGCAGGGGTCCGGTAGTCCAGGTATGCCTTGACGTTAGACTCGCAGGTCCAGTCGTACATGGTGAAGTTGAGGTGCAGGTCCTCGCCTGCGTAGTCGTCCGAAAAGTGCCTGTCGCGGCTGGGCTCGTCACCGAGGTAGAAGGTGTGGGAGTTGTACACGTTTCCGGTGCCCTCGCCCTCGAAGTAGGCGCGGATGTAGTACTCGACCCCCTCCTTCAGATTGAGCCCCTCGGTTTCGAAGTAGACGTGGTTGTCGCCCTGCTGCAAGGAGTCGGGGTCCTCCTCCCAGGTGTCGTCGGACTGGAGCGCGAACAGCCTGAACTTGTTCTCTTTGTGGTAGTAGCAGTCGTCCCCGCCCGCGTAGTCCAGGTATTCCTCCAGGTAGTCTATCCTCTGCCAGCCGCCGGGGTTGTCCACCCACAGCTCCGAGTAGACCCTGAGGTTGCAGATGTCGCCCTCGAGCTCGAAGGCCCACTCGCCGGTCACCGGCTCGTCGGAATGGGTGTAGAACCTCGAGATGTGGAAGTCCTGCAGGTAGTTGTTGTAGTACAGGCGCAAGTGCACGAAGTAGTCGAAGTGCTCCTCGACGTCCACGGCCTTCCAGCGCAGCGTGGTGGTGCCCTCGATGATCTCGTCGACGTCGTCGAGGTCCTCGACGGTGCTAGAGTAGTGCTCGATCTCGTCGAAGCCCGGAATTGCGGCTGAACTGCCACTAGGCAGTATGACGAAGACTGGCGTTGGGTTGTCATTTTCCGAACTTTCACTTTCACCAGTTGTTCCGTCGCCGACTTGTCCGAAGTAGTTGTAACCCCAGCAACTTGCGGAGCCATTGTCGAGAATCGCGCAGGTGTGCCCATGATTCGCTGATACTGCCACCGCAGTCCGTCCGCTCGGGAGGGACACGCTGACTGGTGTGGGGCTGTCGGTGTTCGTCCCATCGCCGAGTTGTCCCTTGTGGTTTCGGCCCCAGCAGTCCACGGAGCCGTCGTCGAGGACGGCGCAGGTATGTGATCCCCCCGCGGACACCGCCGTGGCGGACCGCCCACTCGGAAGGGCTACATTGACGGGCGTGCTGCTACTGATCGTTCCGTCGACTTCGTATGAAGATCCGTCCCCTAGCTGCCCTTCCATGTTTTCGCCCCAACAGTACACCGACCCGTTGTCAAGCACGGCACAGGTGTGTTGGTGGCCGGCCGAGACGGACGTGGCGAGCGACCCACTGGGAAGAGACACCAAGCTGTCGCTGGAGGAGCCGTCTCCCAGTTGGCCGTAGTTGTTGTAGCCCCAACAGGCCACCGAACCGTCGTCGAGCACGGCGCAGGTGTGTTGGGTTCCAGCAGAAATAGCCACGGCGGTTCCCCCACTCGGGAGGGTCGCGAAGACGGGAGTGGTGGTGCTAGTGGTGGTCCCATCGCCCAGCTGCCCCTCGTCGTTAGCCCCCCAGCAGCTAACCGAGCCATTGTCGAGGATGGCACAGGTGTGGGAAGTCTCGTAGCTGCCGGCTTCGGCCGCCACGGACACTGCCACGGCGGTCCGTCCGCTCGGGAGGGCCACGAAGACGGGTGTGGGGCTGCTGGTAGTAGATCCGTCGCCCAATTGGCCGTTGTTGTTGTAGCCCCAGCAGCTCACCGAGCCGTTGTCGAGGACAGCGCATGTGTGCAATTGGGCATCCACGGACACGGCGGTCCGTCCGCTCGGGAGGGCCACGAAGACGGGCGTGAGGCTGTCGGTGGTGGTCCCATCACCGAGCTGCCCCCCTGAGTGACCTTCGCCATCCTCGATGTCATCGCTGTTCCGGCCCCAACAGACGGCAGAGCCGTTTTCGAGTATCATACAGGAATGGTAGTCACCCCCGGAAATCGTCATCCCGAAGCCATTGTGCTCAAGCGTGGTCCAGGTTGAGTTGGAGCGCATCATCTCGATCTCGGAGTCGTCGGCGGTCTCCGGCAGCTCGTAGTTCAGCGGGTCCTCGTCGAACTGCGTGATTATGGCGTCGCGGTCGGGGTCGATGTCGCCCCCGTCAGTCGAGCTGGGCAGGCCCACCGACACCGGGTCGGTGCTGTTGCCCAGCGAGGAGCCGCCGAGCTGCGAGAAGTGGTTGTCGCCCCAGCAGGCGACCGTGGAGTTAGCGAGCATAGCGCAGGTGTGGCCCCACCCCGCGGACACCGCCACAGCAGTCGTCCCGCTGGGCAGTGAGACGTTCGACAGGGATGTCGAGGGGGCACTGACCGGGGCTCCGGTCTGCGAGAACGTGTTGTCGCCCCAGCAGCCGGCGGCGCCGTCGTCGAGCACCGCGCATGTGTGCGAGCCCCCCGCGGAGATGGCGACCACGTTCGCATCGCCGAGTACGGTCGAGACTGCGGGGGATGCCCTGCTGGTGGTGGCGTTGTCGCCGAGCTGGCCGTGGCCGTTGAAGCCCCAGCAGGCCATGGAGCCATCATCGAGCATCGCGCAGGTGTGAGAGTCCAGCGACTGGTAGCCGATGACCACGGCGGTGGCGTTCGCCTCCCCGGGCATGGCCGCCGTCACTGGGGAGTGGCTGGAGTCGGTGCTGCCGTCGCCGAGCTGGCCGTAGCCGTTTTGTCCCCAGCAGGCCACCGAGCCGTTGTCCAGGACCGCGCAGGAGTGCGAGTACCCGGCGGCAACGGCGATGGCGGAGCGCCCCGAGGGCAGCCCGACCGTGACCGGGGTGGTGCTTGAGTCGGTGGTGCCGTCGCCCAGCTGGCCGTATGTGTTGTCGCCCCAGCAGCGGACGGAGCCGTCGTCGAGCGCTGCGCAGGTATGGTGCAGCCCGGAGGACAGCGCTACTGCATCGAGTTGGGGGGGGATGTCCGCGAGGATCACCTCCCAGCTGTCGCTTACCGAGTCGTTGCCGAGCTGGCCGTATGCGTTGCTGCCCCAGCAGCCCACGGAGCCGTTGTACAGGATTGCGCAGGTGTGCTCGCCGCCGGACGAGACGTCCCGTGCGGAGTTCTCGTAGTGGTAGTCCCCCAGGTGTCTGGCAGGGAGCTCGACATGGGTGGGGGAGGAGCTCTGGTCGGTCCCGTTGCCGCCACCGTGCTCCCAGGCCTCCAGCTGCTGGAGCAGCTCGGGCGAGGTCTCGTTGGCGGAGGTCGAGCACGTGTCCCATGCGAACAGGGCGGTCCCGTTGACCGAGACGTTGGCGCCCATGGTGACGGTATTGTCGCCCGTGGAACCGAGTCCATCGTCGCTCGTGAGCGGAGCATCCAGGTAGCAGTAGACGTCGACGTCACCGGCGTCGGTCAGGTTCGCGTATTCCGTCGGTGGGCTCGTGCCGTTCCCGTATGGGTTGGCGGAGTTGGAGCAGGCCCCCAGGAGGTCGCCGGACTCGTTCCCGTACACCAGTATCGTGTAGCTGCTCCCGTTCTCGTCTGCGCTCGCCTCTGCGCAGGCGAAGGACCAGGCAGCGCCGTGGCTGTGGGGGTCGACGGAGAGCTGCCCGTCGGCGTTGCTGCCCCAGCAGTTTACGGATCCGTTGCCGAGGATGGCGCAGGCGTGATCTCCGCCGGCCGACAGGGTGGAGTCGTAGTAGGCGGACCCCTCCTGGCTGCCGGCCTGGTATCCCGCGTCGCATCCAGAGGGCCTGCCGATCACGTCGATGTTGCGGCCCTCGCTCTCGATGGTCCAGTCGCCCTTCTTGCCGTCGAACTGGATGTAGTAGTGGGTGTAGATGTCGCATGCGAAGCTGTTGACCGTCATGTTCCAGTGGAATCCGTCATCCTCGCCGCCGAGGAACCTGCGGTTGTCCCCCCGGTTCGTCGCACCCCAGTCGTTCCAGCCCAGCCTGTAGCAGTTGTCCGAGGAGTAGTCGCTGGTGTCCTGCTTCCAGTAGTGGCAGTTGGTCCCGCCGTAGTAGGGCAGGCGAGCGTACTGGTACAGGTAGTAGGGCGTCCCCTCGTCGAGGTCCAGGTCCCAGCGCATCTGGTAGCGGCCCGGCTCGAGGCTGTCGGGGACCTCGACCCAACTGGGGTAGTCGGAGGCTAGGAAGGTTCCGAGAAGCGATTGGGAAGATATTTCTCCAGAGGGGTTGTATTCCCCGCTTCCACCATTGATGTTGAAATCGTAGGTGGCAATGGTAGTTCCGTCAACCTCAACGGTGAGACTTGGGTCATCATCCATGAAGGACTCGTATGACAGATAGGTCATGTACACCGAGATGTCGCCCGTCGTGACGGAGCATGAATCGCTGGAAGTGGAAACGTTCAGGGAACAAACCTCGTTTCCGGAGGCGTCCTCGACAATTGCTGATTCGCCGCCATTGCTCCCGGTCTCACTCAGGGTAATGGTCCAGTTGACGTAATTCTCCATCATCATGAGGGTCGCCGCCTCGTACTCCTCGGCATCGCCCGAGCAGGACGGGTCGTAGTACCGGCTGTACGAGTCGACCCGGTACCAGTTCTCCCGGTCGGCCTGGTGCCAGTCCTGGTTGGCGGTCTTCACGTAGAGGTAGGCGAAGACGTCGGCGTCGCAGACCGCGCCGTCCCTGGTGAGGTTCCAGTAGTGCAGCTCCGCGTCGGACTGCGGGACCCACTCGATGATCTCGTAGTGCCGGTACTTGTGGTCGACCTTGGTGACCCACTCCATCATGTAGTCGTAGCCGGGGACCAGCTCGGTGAGGTTCCAGACCATCTGGGTCGTGCCGTTGGCCAGCTCCTCGGTGCTGTTGCCGTCCTCGAAGGCGTAGGAGACGGCGTCGCCGCCGTCGATCGAGTTGTTGACGGTGAAGTCGTAGTAGTAGTAGTCCGTCAGAGTCTCTATGCTGGTCACGGAGACGTGGTAGAACCAGGCCTCGATGTAGCGGCTGCTGCCGAACTCGTCCACGGTGAGGTCCCAGTACAGGTAGTCGTCGTTCAGGAGCCTGCGGTTCTCGTAGGCCCGGTCGTAGTCGGTGGTCGGGCTGTAGTAGTAGTAGAGGAAGCGGACCTTCTGGTCTTCAGTGGACGTGCCCAGGTCCCACCTGAACTGCTGCTCGCCGATCTCGAGGGTGTCCGGGGGCTCCTCCCATGCGCCGGTCGAGCTGTTCTTGGCCTCGAGGGTGATTATCTCGATGGGGTCGCCGGTGGTGCCGTCGCAGGCAGGCCTGAGATCGTATTCGTACAAGTGGCTCCTGGCCCACAGGATCGTGTTCACGACCAGGCTGACCTCGATGGTCACCCTCAGATCGCACTCGTGCCCCGCTATGTCCCAGTCCCAGTCCACCCTGTGGTCCGCGGGATCGCCGGTGTAGTCGTCGGTGTCGCTGTCCCAGGTGTTCACCGCCGCGAACGTATCATCGAACAGGTTTACGACCTCGTCGTCAGAAAAGGCGAAGATGAGGACGTTGTAGGTGAGGCCGAGGACTGGGTTCTTCAGCTTGAACATCATTTCCGCCGTGCCATCGACCTCCGGGACGCCGTCGCCATTCACATCGGGGGCGGGGCACATCGGGATGCATCGTTCTGCGTGCTGGGCCCTCGATGAGGGGTTGTGGATGGGGGTGTTTGGGTCGGTCGAGACGTCCCAGAGCTGGATCCTCGTGGTGTCGATGCAGGAGTCGACCTCCAGTTCCCTGTCGTAGTACTCGATGACCTGCCCGGAGCTGTCCCTCAGTTCGGCGGAGACTCGGACGAAGCACGTGTAGTCGGGCATTGATGTCATCGAGAATGGGATCTCTGAGCCGTCCGCATCGAAGGTCTCCGAGTCGGATAGGCTGGCGAACTCGGTCTCCCACGAGTATTGGATCTCGTAGGTCTCCCCGGCGACGAGGTTGTCGGTGTTCCAGGCCAGCTCGGCGGTCTCGTTGTGGACCGAGTCGGGGTCGTCCTCCCCCGAGCCGTGCAGGGCGCGCAGAACAATCGGCTCGCCGTTGCACAGGTTGGTGCTCCCGGGGGTGGTCTCGTTGGGCTCGTTCCAGTCGTACTCGTTTCCGCACTTCTCCCAGGAGCCGTCCCTGCCGCTGCCCCAGTCATGGCCGTCCCTGCTGTCCTCGTCCCACCAGACAGCCAGGTCTGCGTCGGCGGCATCGACGTCGCGGGCGGCCAGATATAGCCACTCCTCGTCGCTGTCGATGTAGAAGGAGAAGTCGTCGCTGTAGCTTAGCTGGAGGTAGTCGGTGCCTCCGATGGCAGTGCCGTCGCTGAGCTCGCTGCCGTCGCCGCCGCCGAGGTGCTGGTCCTTGTCGGCGAGGTGCCACCCCCCAAGGTCGCAGGTCGATCCGGAGTTGTACAGCTCTATCCAGCCGCTGCTGCCGGGGTAGGCCTCGGAGATGGTGATGTCGTTTTCGTCGCAGTCTGGGTCGGTGCCGGTCATCGAGGCCCCATTGGGGTCATCGAGCTCGGAGCTCTGGCTCAGTTTGGCCGTCTGGATGGCGAGTAGCGGTGCCGAGACCATCAGGGTCGCGAGCAACATGGCGGTCAATGTCTGTCTCCGGCTTACGCTGAGCATGCCCCATAGAGGGCAGTGCAAATATTAAACCTGCTTACAGGAAACCGAGTATACCTATTGTTACACAATAGAGTTATCGCAATATTTCCCCATGTGCTGCCTTGCGAGTTCTTCATTGGGTAGGTTGCCCACGCGGGTTCGATGGAGGGGTGGCCGGAGCCCGGGACGCCCGTCAGGCTGGTCGTCAAGACCTGGTCGGGCAAGGTGGAGCACAGGGGGCTGGCTCTGCCGCCCTCTGGCCCGAATCTGGTCACGGTGAAGCTCCAGAACGGGTACAACGTCTCCTTTCCAGAGTCCTACGTCGACTCGTTCGGCCTGCTAGAGGAGGCCCCGGCCATCGAGGAGCCTCCGGCACCCCAGGTGCCCCAGGACGAGTCACTCCCGCTGGTGCACCTGATCCACACGGGGGGCACGATAGCCAGCAAGGTCGACTACGCAACAGGGGCGGTTACAGCGAGGTTCGACCCGCACGAGCTGCTCGATGCCGTCCCGGAGCTTAGGGGGATTGCGCGCATTCGCGCCGTCAAGCTCGGCAACATGTGGTCCGACGACCTGCGGCCGCGCCACTGGAACAGGATGCTGAGGGCGACCGAGGAGGCCTTCGCAGAGGGCGCGGTCGGATGCGTCATCACTCACGGCACCGATACCCTTCACCTATCGGCGGCTGCGATGTCGTACGGTTGGTCGGGGCAGGGGGGCAGGCCGCCTGGGAGGATCGTTCTCACCGGCTCGCAGAGGTCCCCCGACAGGGGCTCCTCGGACGCTCCGGAGAACCTGATCGCCGCTGTCCACTGGGCCGCCCACGGGCCGCAGCCCTCGGGTTACCGGGACTCGGCCGTGGCCATCCTGCACGCCGAGTCATCGGACGGCAGTTGCGCGGTCCTGCCCGGATGCGCCTGCCGGAAGTACCACTCCTCTAGAAGGGACGCATTCAAGCCGATCAACCAGGAGGCGCTGGCACACATCGGCCTCTCGAGGGAAGGAGCGTCGATCGACTACGAGCCCGAGGCCCACGACGCCAGGGTGGAGGCTCTCGCTCCGAAGCTGTTCGACGAGTCGGTGCGCATCGCCCAGTTCATCTCCGACGCGCACCTCCAGCCCGACATGGTTCAGGCCGCCATCGACGCGGGGTTCGACGCCCTCCTCTTCCACGGTACGGGCCTTGGTCACCTGCCGATATCGGACCCAGAGGAGGACAGTCTCGAGAACACCCGTCTGAGGGTGATGCTCGAGGACCACTGCGCTCAGGGTGGGGTGGTCGTCGTGGTCGCCCAGACCGTCCACGGCCCGATCAACATGAACGTCTACTCGAAGGGGCGCGAGCAGCAGGAGATGGGCATCATCGGCCACGGATCCCTCTGCCCACCCGGCTCTGGGCTCGTCAAGCTGCACCACCTGCTCTCCGTGGGCGGGGGACGCGAGGCCGTAGCAGAGGGCTGGCGCAGGGACCTGGTGGGGGAGAACCCGGCCTTCTCGAGGTCGTAGTCCCTCCGCTTTGCTGATGAACCGGCTTGCGCTTGGGCGGGGCATGGCGGGCTCCACGCCGAGCGACGAGCTCGATGCGATGAGGATGGACGCCCGCTCCTCCGGGGATCGCAGTGTCTTGCAGAATCTGCGCGAGGAGGGGGCTCAGACGGCTCGCGAGCGAATTGGGGAATTGTTGGACGAAGGCTCCTTCGTAGAGGTCGATGCCTTCGTCCGGCATCGATCGGGGGACCATGGAATGCACATGCACAAGCCACTCGGCGACGGCGTGGTCGCAGGACACGGAATGATCGACGGGCGGCGCGTGGTCTGCTTCTCCCAGGACTACTCAGTATTCTCCGGCACGATGGGCGAGATGCATGCCAACAAGATCGCCAAGGTCGCGGGGTTCGCCGAGAAGTCACAGCTCCCCATCATAGGGGTCTGGGACGGCGATGGCCAACGGGCCCACGAGGGCGTAACCTCCCTGGGCTCGACCGGGCGACTGCTGGACATCCTGGTCGCCTGCTCGGGCCGCGTGCCTATGATCTCGGTCGTTCTCGGCACGGTCTCGGGGACCAGTGCGCTTGCCGCCGGCCTCTCGGACTTCGTCATCCTGGGGGCCGAGAGGGGTCGCATGTTCATGCGCAGCCCCTACACAATCCCAGAGATCATCGAGGGCGAGGTCGACGAGGAGGAGTTGGGTGGGGCCGTGCAGCATGCGAGCAGGAGCGGCGTTGCCTGCATGGTTGCAGACAGCGAGAGGGAGGCCTTCGATCTGGCAGCGGAGATCCTCTCCTACCTGCCCGACCACACCCTGGCCGAGCCGGCCGTTCTCAGGGGAGGCGACAAGTGGTCACGAAAGTGCAAGGGGATGACGAAGCTGGTGCCGCATGACTCGGACCGGCCGTACGACATGAGGAAGGTGATCGAGCAAGTAGTGGACGACAAGCGCTTCCTAGAGGTCTTCCCCGCCTACGCCGAGAACGTGGTCATTGGCTTGGCCAGGCTCGATGGGCACTCTGTTGGAGTCGTGGGCAACCAGCCCTCGGTCCTAGCCGGTTGCCTCGACATCGACGCCTCGGTCAAGGCTGCCAGGTTCATCCGGACCTGCGACTGCTACAACATCCCGGTCATTACTTTCGTGGACGTGCCGGGCTTCCTGCCGGGAACCGTGCAGGAGTGGGGCGGGATAATCAGGCACGGAGCGAAGCTTCTGTACGCCTATGCCGAGGCGACGATCCCCAAGCTGACCGTAGTAACGAGGAAAGCCTACGGCGGGGCCTATCTGGCGATGAGCTGCAAGCACCTCGGCTCGGACTACAACGTCGCATGGCCTACCGGCGAGCTCGCGGTAATGGGAGCAGAGGGGGCTGTCAGCATCATCCATCGTGCTGAGATCGCCGATGCCGGAGACAGCGAGACAGTGCACGATGATCTCGTGCGTGAGTACCGCCGGAAGTTCGGTGACCCCTACGTGGCAGCACGGCATGGGTGGCTCGACGACGTCATCGAGCCGGCCGACACGCGCAGGGCCCTAGTCAGAGCGCTCAGGCCGCTGCTCTCCAAGCGTGAGTGGGTGCCACCGAAGAAGCACGGAAACATCCCCCTGTAGTTACAATTTCGACAGGACCTCAGCCAGCCCAGGCAGGCCGTCTGCCCTTTGGGGGGCGAAGAAGGAGCGCCATGCCTCCAAGTGCTGGGCTGCGACCATTATTACTGCGAATTCATCTGAGGATGCTCCCGACCCGTAGGATATCGAAACCTGCAACTCCGCCTGCATCCCTATGGAATCGCCACCGGCCGGGGCTGCGTCCAGATCGACGGCTATGTCCGCTTGGCCCGATTCCGCCAGACTGCCATCCCATGGGCCGCTGACCAAACGCCTGCGGCCCAGGACCGGGATGATCATGCCTCCCTCCGAAGACCATGCGGCTGCTATCGAGCGTGCTGCGGACCCGCCGCCCCTCATCCTCAGGATTGATCCCGATGGCTCCATGCCAATGTGCCGGCAGGCGGATACGAAGCCTCGGCCGTCGGTGCTGGTGCCCGACCACCTCCCCCCTGACCTCTTCAGTTGGTTGATCGCATTGACCCCATCCGGTCCTGACACCCCAATCCTCGACTGGGGGGAGTGCTTCAGGGGGGCGGTGCACGACAGCCACAGGTCCCCCTCCAGTGGGGAAACCTGGGACTCGAGATCCTCGATGCTAGTGGCCTCGATGAAGGCCTGCTCTGCCTGCCTCATCCCGAGGCTCGAGGCGACGACCGAGAAGAGGCGTGGGGTGAGCGAGTGGGAGATCGGGCTTCCCGCTATGCCCCAGAATGCCGGCCCTCCCATGACCTCCGCCCAAGGTAATCAGCGATGAAGGTTTCAAGAACGGGCCTTCATCGAGGAGGGAGGGGCAGAACTGTGCGTCGCGTCAAGAGGCTGGACGAGGGGGTTAGGCTGAGGATCGAGAGCGAGGACGACCTGTGGGTGCTAGCTCAGCTCTGTCGGCCCGGCTCGATGGTGGGGATGCTCTCGCATCGCCGGGACTCCACCACTGGGACGCGCGAGGACGGCAGGGCGCGGAGCGCGGAGCGGAAGCCTATGTGGATCCTGCTGGATGCGACGGAGACGGCCTTCCAGCCATTCACAGAGAACCTGAGGATCCATGGCACGATCAGGGAGGCCAAAATCGACATCGGCAGCCACCACACCCATGTCATCGGAGTTGGCGACGAGGTCGAAGTCTCCATGGAGGGGGGGCTCCCCGCCGCTGACCTCTCACTGCTCAAGGAATCCTTGGCATCCGGCAGGCGTGCCAAGGCCGGACTGCTCGTAATAGAGTCTGACGAGGTACTGATCTTCGAAGTCGCAGCGCATGGGTTCAGGGACGTCTCGCAGTTCACCATGCGCGGCGGAGGAAAGCGCGCAGGGGACTCGACCGGCGTCCGACGCGGCTTCGCCGAGCGCGTCGCCAAGGAGGTTCGCCTGGTATTCCCCGACGACATGCCTCTGGTGTTGTGCGGGCCGGGCATGGCGCGCGAGCAGTTCGAAGCACAGCTGAGGGCTCTGGGCGCGCAGAACAGCATCATCAATGCAGCCACCTCCATCGGTGGGAGGGCGGCTGCCAATGAGGTCCTCGCAGAGGGGCTCGCAGATGCCCTGCTGGGCGAGCACGCGCTAGTCCGGCAGGTTCGTGCGATCGAGGAGGGGCTCAAGCGAATCTCGACTGGGGGCGCGGTCACCTATGGGGCGGACCCGATTGCCGAGGCTGCCCAGCAGGGCGCAGTGGAGGCGCTGGTCATCATCGCCTCGATGCTGCGCTCCGGCGAGGAGGGCTCGAGGCTTCGGTGGGAGGCCGTGGCCTCCCAAGTCGAGGGCTCCAGGGGCGATGTCATCCAAGCCTCCGAAGACCATGATGCCAGCCAGCAACTGATCGGGCTCGGAGGCGCCATCGCCCTCCTGAGGTGGAAGGTCGAGTAGGCAATGCTCATCACGGCGCCACCAGAGCGTGCACCGGGGGACTGACGTGGTGCGAATAGTTGGCTTCGGTCACCCGGACAGGAACGACCGGGCCTCAGCTGTCCTCTCAGCGGCAGCCGAAATCGGGGCGAGCATCATTCACGTGAACCCCGGGGGCAGCTCCGGGTTCGCTGCAATGGATCAAGGCGCCATAGACTGGCGAGTCGTGCTCGACTCGGCGCACTGGTTGGTGAACTCATCCTCCACGGTCCTCGAAGGGGAGGCCCCCCGGAGTGCGTGGGGGGCATCAATGTCCTTTGCTGAAATGGAGGGGAGTCGCTCGGTGATGGTGGTCGATATGCCGGAGCGCCCGGAGCGCCTAGCCGAGGCTTGGGGGGCGGTGATTGAGCGGATTCGCCAGATTCACCTCCTCTTCATCGAGCCCGACGCACTGGTGGCAATCGCAGAGATAGAGTCGCTCGACCCCGAGTCCCTGCTCTCTAGCATCAGGGACAGGGGCCTTGTTCCGATTGTCTGCAGCTACGGGCCCGATAATCGCAAGGCGTGCATAGAGCACGCTCTGGGTTCCACCGAGGTGATCACGAGCAAGACGATGGATTCGGGGTCGTGGTTGGCAGCCTTCCTGTGCGAACTGCCCCTATCGGGCTCTGGCAAAGGGGGATTGGAGAAGGCTGCAAGGGCAGGAACCGACTGAATTTCCGGGATTTGCACCCATCGAACGGAAACCCCTTTTGAAGGGGCACCCATTCGGCCCGACCCGCGAGGACATAGGGGATGCCACTCAAACTAGGGCCAGCCGGCGTGCCCCTCTCGTGCAAGGGCAGAACGATTGTCGAGGGTATGGACGACATCACCGTTCTCGGCCTCGATGCGATGGAGGTCCAGACTGTACGAACCATCCAACCACAGCACTTCGACCAGTACTGGCAGGCAGGGGTCCTATCGTGGAACTCGGACTTCGAGATGAACATGCACGGGCCCTATTACGCCGAGCTGCTAGGCAGCCGGCGAGAGCGAAACAGGACCCTATCAAAGATGGAGACCAGCCTGCAGGCTGGCAAGATCATCAATGCCAGGCACCTCACCTTCCACGTGGGCCCGTACGGGGAACATCGGCCCGGACCTGAGACGAACGAGCAGGTCGCCAACGTTCTCGCAGGAGTGGTGGACAGGGTCAGGGAGGTCTGGGGGGATGCCGAGGAGGAGGAGGACTACGCCGCCTTCCCATGGGTCCATGAGGCCGAGCCGTCGTTGGTCGGCGTCGAGACATCCGGTAGGCAGGAGCTCTGGGGCACTGTCGAGGAGGTCCTAGAGGTCTGCAATCACGTCGAAGGGACAGTTCCGGTACTCAACATGGGCCACATACACGCGCGCGGGCACGGGAGGCTGAGGACCAGCGAGGACTACGCGGAGCTGTTCGATCAGGCTCGGGAGACCTACGGGGGCTCGACCTTCTACTGCCACTTCGCTGGAGTCGAGCACAGGATGGGCAACGCCCTTCACTACACTCAGATCAAGAAGTCGGACCTGAAGTTCGAGCCCTTTGCCGAATACCTCGCAGAGGAGGGGGACTGGATGGACATCACGATCATCTCCGACTCTCCCCTGCTCGAGCACGACGCGATGTACATGCTCCAGCACTACGACAAGGCCAGGCAGCGCCTGCTGGAAATACGCGCCCGTGACGAGCGCAGGTTCAAGCTCGCAGCTCAGACCGGCATCGATCCCGAGGAGCTCAAGCGAAAGGAGGAGGAGGCCGCTGCCGCGCGTAAGGCGCAACTCTTGGGGGGGCAGGTCAAGGAGACGAAGAAGCCGGCCAAGAAGGCAGCATCCAAGAGTAACTCTGGCAAGGGCGGCAAGATGATGTCATTCGACGAGAACAAGGGCGAGGACGATGTCTTCTAGGTGTAGCCCCTGATCACTGACTCGGGCATTACCACTAATTCCCCAAATCCCCTTTGGCGATCTTTCTAGCCATCGATTTGGCATTGGCCTTAACCTTCTTGATTTTCCCGACCATCGCCCTGTGCATGGCCTTGGTCTCGGCAACGGCCTTTCTTGTCCTCTTCAGTTCCTCCTTAGCCTGGGCCATCTCTCCGGTCTCTTTCCTCAACTTCTCTTCGGTCTCTTCCTTCAACGTCTCAATAGCCTTGATCTTCTCTTCGGTCTCTTTCTTCAACGTCTCAAGGGGATTTGTCTTCGAATTCTCACCTGCCAACGCCGGCCCCCACTCAAACGCTCCCACCGAGTGGCCTTCGGGTTCCGCCGTCTCGTCCTTCTGGTGCTGTAGAGGTTCCTCTCGCACCTTTTCCAGCGCAAGCGTCGGACGCTCCCACGTTACCTGTTGCGTTACAGTGTGCGCGTAGTAAGGGCGGTTGTGCTCGGCGCTCCAATGCTGGGTCCAGCCGCTCGGAAGCGCTTGTGCCCCCTCCCCACTGGCCCCCACAGAGGTCGCCTCCTTCGTCTCATCTTCGCTGAAGACCACGCATACCGCAGGCAGGGGGACGATAAGATATCTCTCAATAACCGAGTGGTATAGGGGGTTTCGGTTAGTTCGTATTCACAGGAGTTCGCATGTCCCCCTTCCTCGGAAGGCTTGAAGTCGCGACCACAGTGGCGGGGACGCTACGGGACTGTAGCTCAGCTGGGAGAGCGCCGCACTGAAGATGCGGAGGCCGCTGGTTCAAGTCCGGCCAGTCCCACCACCTAAGTGCGAGTCTATCCGAAGTGGCTTCACAGTTCATTTGGCGTCGGCTAGAATGCTGGCCTGGAGCGCGTGGAGCTTGGCGATGCCGGAGGTCGCGGCGTCAATCATGCCATCGAGCTCCCCTCTGGTGTATGTGGCCTCCTCCCCGGTGCCCTGGACCTCGACGAAGCCGCCATCGCTGGTCATCACGACGTTCATGTCGACGTCGGCATTGCTGTCCAGGACATAGTCCAAGTCGGTTCTGACCGAGCCCCCCACCATTCCGACGCTGAGTGCGGCCACGTCGTTGGCCATGACGGCCGCCTCGTGCTCCGCTTGCCCCCCTTCTGAGAGGACGGGTTGCTCTGCTCCCTTCCTGATATCGTCCCTCGAGAGCCTGAGATCTGCTGGGAGGCACTCTCCGGATGCGATGAGTCTGCGAATGGCTAGCCTGAGCCCGATGCTGGCCGCCGTAATGGATGCGCACCTAGTCCCCCCGTCGGCATTTAGCACGTCGCAGTCGACAGTGAGGGCGACCGGTCCCAGATGATCCAGGTCCACGGCTCCCCGCATCGAGCGGGCGACCAGCCGCTCTATCTCATGGGTCCTGCCCTTGGCGCCGCCGCGCTCCCTTCGAAACCTCGTATCAGTGGAGGCGGGCAGTAGTGAGTACTCCGCGTGCACCCATCCCCGGTTGGCGTCGCGAGGGAACCAGCGGGGGAGGGAGGGTGCCTTGGTGACGCAGACGAGGACTTGGGTCTCGCCCTGGCGGTAGAGCAGGGAGGACAGGGCATTGGGGGTGAAGTCCAGAGTGACCTCGACTCCCCTGAGTTCGTTGTTCGCCCGATCGCTGCTACCAGTCCCGGTCTTAATCTTCGCCATGTCCCGGCGAGCCCATTCACTCGGATGAATCATTCGTGTCGAGCATGTGGCGGGCGGAAGGAATCGACCACAGCGGAATCCGTGGTGATGTACGGCCCACCGATAAGATCGACGCAGTAGGGAACGGCTGCGAAGACTTCATCGAGAATCTCGCGGATGGAGCGCGGGGAGCCTGGGAGGTTGAGGATCAAGGAGGAGCCGCGAATCCCCGCAGTCTGGCGGGAAAGGACCGCGGTCGGAACGTGCTTCAGGGAGACTGCGCGCATCTGCTCTCCGAAGCCAGGCAGCATCCTCTCGCAGACTGCCTCGGTGGCCTCTGGAGTGACATCCCTCGGTGCCGGCCCCGTTCCTCCCGTGGTCACCACCACCGAGCAGTCCTCGGAGTCCACCAAATCCACGAGAGCCGTCTCAATTGCAAGCTGCTCGTCGGCAACAATCCTTCGTTGCACCTCCCACGGAGAGGTGAGGGCCTCTTCCAGGAATGCCTCTATCGCCGGGCCACTGAGGTCGTCGTATCCTCCCGAGCTAGCCCGGTCAGAGGCCGTCAGTACCCCGAATCGGCACACATCGCCCCTAGGCATCACCCCTTCAGGCGGGGTGATGCGGAAAATCACGTCGGTCATCGGGAGCAAAGCCATGGACACGTTCAAAGACCGTCGATTTGAACTCGCGTCTCCGGAGGTAATGAGGTGCCACGTCTACCCCAACAAGCACCGACAATCGTTTCCCGTACAACGTCACGTCGTGTGTCATCCCGGTCTTTCGCATCGGTGGTTAAAATAGGCTCAGCGCCCATCCACTGAAGCAGGTGAGACCGTGACAGAAGAAGGAAGATACGCAAATCAGATTGCTATTGTGAAGCAAGAGTGCCCCGATGCCGACGAGAATGACATCGGCAAGGAGTTCGCGAGGTACGAAGAGGAGTTTCTAATCCCGCCCGAGGACGCTCTTCGCTCGGTGGTCAGGAAATTCCAAGCGGCCACGGGAAAGGAGGTGACTTCGGGGGCCCCTGCACCCACGCGGATAGAGAAGAAAGTCAACAGATTCTCCGAGCTGGGCGCCGATGACAGGAACGTGTCCATCGAGGTCGCCGTCGTGACCTACACCCCAAGGATCCAGACGGTCAGAGGCGAGGAGCGCCAAGTCGCCTTCGGCTGGATCGAGGACAACCCCTGGGAATCGGGCTCTCAGAGGGAACGCTGGGACTTCAAGGACTGGGGGGAGAAGGGTGAGAGCCTAGCTCCCGGCTCGATCGTCAGGCTCGAGGGTGCCTCTGTTAACGAGTGGAACGACAAGCGATCATTGAACATCAACCGAACTACTAGGGTCACCGTCCTCAGAGAGGGCGGTCCGGCGGCGCCCCAGATCGGAGACGAGCCACTGAGCATTTCCAAAGTATCGGAGGTTGAGGGCTACGTCAACGTGGTCGCTAGGATACTAACCTCCAAACCCGGGGTCATTGTCAGACGTGACGGTAGCGGGCAGATTGATGTCACCAGAGGGCAGCTCGCAGATCCAAGCGGGAGCATCGGTTTCCTCTCCTGGGTGCCGTTCGAGCATCAGGAGGGGGCCCTGGTCAAGATAATTGGAGCCTCGGTTCGGAAGTTCATGGACACCCCGGAGATCAACATCAACGATGGGACCGTCATAGAGCCCTACCACGACACCGCATTCCCCGACATGGGCGAATTGGCCGTCTCGACCAAGTCCACTATCGCCGACCTCAGGAACGGCATGAGGGACGTCGGAATCACCCTACAGGTGGAGTCCTGGAATCAGAGGACCTTCGCCTCCGAGGACGGCTCGCAGAAAGTGGTCCGCAGTGGCGATGTCATCGATCCCAGCGGTAGGTGCAGACTTACCGCTTGGTGTGAGTTCGACCCTGAGCCGGGGGACTTCATACGCATCGAGGGTGGCAGGGTCCAATTCTGGCAGGGCTCCCCAGACCTCGTCATCGACCAGAGCGAGCAGGTCATCGACCTTTCCGACCCGCCTTGGGAGAAAATCGACCCGGAGGGACATTGGGTCGATCTGGACCTCACAAGCCTGGTCAACGGAGGCTCGAGGAGGGGGATTAGGACCTCCGGTACGGTCGTTGCAGTAAGGCCTGACTCGGGCATCGTCGAGCGCTGCCCGGAGTGTCGCCGCGTCCTTCGAGACGGTTCCTGCATGGAGCATGGGGCCCAACGTGGGCAGGAGGACCTGCGCCTCCGGTTCGTCATTGACAACGGCGTCTCAAACGCATCGCTACTGATGTCCAGAGAGCCCGCCGAGGCTTTCCTAGGCCTTGGGATGGACGGCGTAAGGGACCAAATCGCAAGCGAGGGTCGCGAAGGGTTCGTCGCCTCGCTGAGAGCTAGGGCTCTATCTGGGGCTATGGTAGTCCACGGTCGAACCATAGTGGATGATCAGGGGGCGATGGTGCTAGCGGACACTGCTGAGATCGAGGAGACTAGCCCCTCCAAGGCTGCTCAGGAAGTCATGGAGAAGTGGGGCGTGGTACTATGATGGCACAAGCCACACGGAGATGGGTTCGACAGAGCGCGGTGAGGATCTTCGCCCAGGAGTTCTTCGAGGCATCCCTGATTGAAGAGGGCTCGGGGGAGTACGATCCATCCTTCGTCGTCACCAAACTGGGGGCGAAGGTCAATCGTTGCCTCGTGGGTGGCGTCATCGACAGGATCGAGCGGCGTGAGGGTGATAGCGGCCCTTACTACTCCGGCCAGATCAGGGACCTAACGGGTGCCCATTACTTCAGCGTGGCACCGTTCCAGCCGGAGCTTCATGCTGACACTGAAGAGCTGCTGGCCAGATTCGAGTCAGGCGACCGCTTCCTGATGTTAATAGTCGGCAGGGCGCGGTGGTCCGAGTCCGAGGACGGCGGCATTTTCACCTCGATACGGGCCGAGGACTTCACAATCGTCGAAAAGGATCGTTACAAGAGATGGTTGGTCGAAGCAGCAGACGCGACCCTGAGGCGCTTGGATGCACATTCCGCGTCGATGGAGAGCGAACTGAGTCCGGCAGCACTGGAGGCAGCAGGCGTTCCGCCGGACCTAGTGGACGGCCTCATCCTATCAAGAGGGCACTACGCCGACTTCGATTCGGAGGGGTATCGTGTTGGCGTGCTGCGGGCGCTCTCGCTGGCAAGTGGCAGGACGGATTCTTTGGAGTCCGTCGCCCCGGCGCCGGAGCCTGAGCAGTCCCAGCCAACGGAGCAGGCAGGGGGGCCGGCCGGTCCCGTCGATGCCAGTCAGGTGATTCTCAACCTGCTTTCGTCCAAGGGGGGCGAGTTGGTTGAGTACGATGCCCTAGTGGGGGCATGCACTTCTGCGGGCGCGTCCAGAGAGGCGGCCGAGGATGCCATTGAGAACCTCCGGGATATCGGAGGCGAGATCATCGAGCCGCGCTTCGGCTTCTTCCAGATCCTCCAAGGTGGCTAGGCGTCCTCGTCAGGAATGAGCAACTCGACCTCGGCCAACTTGCTCCTGATCCTCTCGATTGTCGATTCGGTGTCCTCGCTGATCTCGTCCCCAATTCTAGGGGCATCCATTGCCGCGCCCTTGACCTCGGCGATATTTGTTGCGACCGTGAGGATCCTGTGCCTGACGAACTGCTCGTCCAAGGGCCACCCCCTGCGCCCTGCTAGGCGGAGGAGGAGCTCCTTCTCGGCTTGGCCCCAGACCCCCCCATGGCCCCTCAGAATCGTACCCACCATACGCTCTAGGTCCTCGACGCGGGCCTGAATCGTAAGCAGGTCGCCTTGCACCGAGGCGGCCTGCTTGTCGACCCCTAGCACCAAGGAGTCCCTAGCATCCTCGATAACAGCCTTGGCTGGAATCGCTTGGAAATCGGTGTCTCGCACCGGTTCCCCGACGGTGATCTCATCGGCCCCCTCATCCCGTGGTTCCTCGAACATCGGAGATTGGAGTCCGTTTCTCCTCAAGCTCCTCTTGATTCGGCCCCATCCGTTGACCTGACTGGTCAGGACACCGGCGACCCTACCCATCAGAACGGTCCTATTGCCCGTCAAATCCAATTCGAGCCTCTTGCAGAGCCCATGCAGGTCATCGCGACCCATCTCGGCCAATCGTTCGATGGTCAGTCTCCTAGAGTCGTAATTGAGGTGGAGCCAAAGGCGTTGACGCCTCTCCTTGTGGGAGCCTGATGACTTGACTCCGAAGACCTTCAAGACATCCCCCGCATCCTTGTGGGACATCGCTTGGATTCCTTCCCACGAGAGATCCAGGTCTGGCAGCACCTCTTCGCAGATCAGCTTGGCCCGAAGGACCTCCACAGAGCCGCTCTTTGGGATTCCGCACTCCTCGGCCCTCTCCCTGAGCTTCTGGAGTCGGTCCGTGTACAACGAACTCAGCAATCCCGAGTCTACCTGCATGGAACCACGCTGCACCTCGCCCGAGGGGGTATTTGTTATCGCTTGCCCCCCCCAGCGGTCGCTCTCGTGGGATTTTACCACTTAATTGCCATCACCGGGCTCAGGGGACGATGAAGGGCGGTGCCTCCGCATCTGTTGGGTGGTCCTTGGGGACCTCCCTAGAGGCCTCTTTGAGCAATTGTTTCCAATCCCTGATGGTCGAGAGAGTCGCAAACTGATATTCTGAGTGCACCACGAGACGGTTCAGGGCGAGGGTCCTGCGGCCATCCTCAGAGACTAGCTCCATCCTCAGTTCCACGTGCACCTCATCTTCCAGGATCTCGCCATCGGCGCTCTGGCAGGCCTCCTCCATAATGGGGTCCTTCTCCTCTTCGGCCTGCCTTAGCAACGAGCCGACCTGCCGGTGCCTAACCTGCAGTCCAATCATGCCAGCGAGATGCTCGCCCAGCTCTTTCAGCACCCTGCTTTGCACCCAAAGCGAGGTATTGCCTTCGGCCTCGGTGACACGCCGAGAGATGGTCGAGGGGAACCTCATTCTCGCGATTATCGCGATTAGGTCGGAGTAGGGTGGAGGTAGGAAATGCGCGCCCCCCCTCTCCTGGGCGAAGGGCATGAGGGTGTGCCGGCGCTCTGTTTGGCCGGATGACTCGTAGGCTGCCCTAGATATGACGAAGCCATCAATCTCGCCGCTCTCTTGCAAGTCCCCCAACCACCTCGCCCTCGCGATTGCCTCAAGCGGGGCTTTTGGGGTCAGACGACTGAGGGGGACATCCTCGGATGCAATCACCGTCAAATCTGGTCGGGCCCTGAGCAACTGCCTGCGGGTCAGAGTAGAATCGGAGACGATAACGGCCGATTTGGGCTGGTAGAACAACCTGTTTCCTGAGACTAGGACCAGGTTCGGCCTCCTAGGTGTTCTTGCTCCGATTGGCTCGCACCCCAATCGGGATATCTCAGTCCCCCTACCATGCATCAAACTGGCTGGAACGGCAAGCAGATCGATGAGTCCGTTGCTCAGTAGCTCCAAGGCGGCATCGAAGTCCGGGACCCGCTGGACCTCAGACTCGATATCCCGGACCTCAGATGATTCTAGAAATTCGGATAGGGGCGAATAAACCGGGCAGTCAACCGAATCCAGCGTCCCAACAACTAGCCGGTCATTCATCGCATCCACCTCTAGGGAGGGGGCACGTCTCGTACCCGTTCTGACCCGCGTGCGCACCTGTTGATATATGCGACCCCCGGGATGGCCCATCATGAGCGTCATGCAGGGCGATGTCGCTCCCTTGGAATCATACAAGAACAGAATCGAGGACGAGATTGAGAAGCTGGTTCTGGCGCGTATGAGCTCCCCGGAGGAGCAACCGGCGATGGCCCTCGCAAGGGGCGTTCTGTTGGCCGGTGGAAAAAGGTACAGGCCCATATTGGGCCTCCTTGCCTACGAAGCCTGTGGGGGCAAGGATGTTGACAAGGTGATGAATTTCGTCTTGTCCGCCGAACTGATTCACACTGCGACTCTGGTTCACGACGATGTTTACGATAGATCGAAGATGCGCCGTGGCAAGCCCACAATCCATACATCGCATGGGATTTCGCATGCAATCATAGCCGGTGATTACCTATTCGCACTGGGATTCGAACTTGGAGGCAGACATGAAGAGAGAATCATCGATATGGTCAGGACTTCGTGCGTTCGGGTGGCCTCTGGGGAAATCCTCCAGTTGGAACACATAGGTGACCTCAGCACCAAGCCGGAGGACTACTATGAGATAATAGATGGGAAGACAGCAGGGCCGTTTGCAACAGCGTGCTCCTGCGCTGCAATCGTAGCTGCCCCCCACGAGGATTTTGTCGAGCCAATGTGGAACTACGGGATGGAAATGGGGAGGGCTTTCCAAATGGTCGATGACCTGCTTGACCTTATCGGGGACGAGACGATTGGCAAGCCTAGGGGAACGGATGTCCACGAAGGCAAGATGACGCTGCCGATAATCCACGCCCTGACGGTAATGCACGGTGCGGAGCGAGACCATCTCGCCGATGTGATTACCAACTTCAACGATTCTAGACTGAGTGAACTCACCGATCTGCTGGAGCGTGCGGGGTCCTTCGACTACTCGCGGCTGCTAATCTCCAACCACGTCGAACGAGCATTGGGGAGTTTGGGTCAATTACCGGACTCAGATGCCAAGAAGCGGCTCATTGATTTCGCAGAGATGTCCAAGTCCCGTACAAATTAGGTCAAGGAGATTTCAATGCCTGAGGACGGGTCTTGGGACGTGATAGTAGTCGGAGGCGGGCCTGCTGGGAGCACTACTGCGCGTTATGCGGCCGAAGGCGGGCTGAGAGTATTGGTGATAGATGTCAGGAATCCGATCGGCTCTCCCCTGCAATGCGGCGAACTAGTCCCGTCCAACGATGAGATGCGCAGGCTCTGCCCCGATGTCCCGGAGATGGACGACCTGTTCAGAACCCCGAACCACGCAATCTCGATGCAAACGAGCAAGATGCGTCTGGTTCCCCCGAACGGCAAGGCCCTCGAGTTCGAGTTCGGAGGATTGGTCCTCGACCGTGTAGCGCACGACGAGGCTCTAGTGGAGCTTGCAGTCTCCCGGGGCGTGGAGTATCTGCTTGGCGTCAGAGTCGACGGGGTGGACGGTGACCGAATCATACTGAAGGATGGGAGGAGGCTGGAGGCGCGTGTGATAGTTGGGGCAGGGGGCCACAACGACCCCATCAGGAGGCAACTTTGGGAAGACGGGGGCCTGAATATTCCCGTCAAGTTCGTCCTCAAGCAGGGAAATCACACCGATGCAGTGGAGTTGCACTTTGGGTCCGTTGCACCGGGCGGATACGCCTGGGTGTTCCCCAAGCAGGGCGGTTCCAATATCGGACTGGGCATCCAGAGGGGGAGGGCAAAGGGGAAGAGCCTCAACGAGTATGCTGACGACTTCATCTCCAGATACCCTGGGGAGATCACATACAGGGGTGCAGGTGCCCTCCCCATATCGGGTTCCATCCGCCACTTCGTCAAGGGCAACTGCCTGCTTGTCGGTGATGCCGCTGGCATGGTCTTGCCCTCCAACGGAGCTGGCATCACCGTTGCCATGATTGGTGGAAGGATCGCAGGTCAGGTTATTGTTGAGCACGTCAAAGAGGGATTGCCATTGGATGAGTATGAGATGCGATGGGACGATCAGATGGGCAAGGTCATGAGAAACTCCAAGCGAGCAAATGGAATTGGGAACTTGGTTTTCAGGCTGCCAGACTGGGTGATGAATCTGAGCTTCAACCGTCTGACTAGGGGGGTCATCTGGAGGGCCGTAACCTGTCGGAAGATGTTTTGGATCCTATGAAGGGGCCCGGGCACTCCAAATCGTGGCCATGCCGGGGAAAATCACCTTGGCCCGGACGTCGCCGAATCCGACTTCTTCAAGCATCCTGACGTAGTCCTTGGTAGTTCCGAAACCCGCGTAAGTCCTATTCAACCACCTCCATGGGTGATCGCGTCGGCCGCACACCAACCTCGCGTACGTCCCCACCCAGACCCTCATCCAGATGAGCCCAAGCCAACCATGTACGCGATTGACCTTGGCGGGATCAATGATCACAATCGGTCCGCCGGGCTTGAGGACCCTCAGGGACTCGGTGAGACCTGCCCTCTTGTCATACCAATCACGGAAGGAGAATATTGAGCACACCGCGTCGAAGGAGTCGTCATCGAAGGGCAGGTTCTCTGCTGTTCCCTCGACGAATTCGGGAGGAGAGTCATTGCGCTGCGAGCGTCTGCTGTTGACCCTCTCCTCAGCGACTCGGAGCATCTCTGGTATCGGGTCAAGGCAGACTAGTTCCCCACCCTCGACATCCTCTGCGAAGCTGCCAGGCCCGCAACCGATTTCCAGAACACGGCCCACAGGGAGCATCTCACGTACCATCCTGCGCCATTTAGAGACCTGTCCTAGGGTTGCGAACCGGTTAATCCGGTCATAGACGGGGATCGTCGCGCCAAGGTTGCGCTGGAGTTCGCTCCATTCGTCCTCCTCGATGCGCTCCTTGTCCATGGCCCCTCCCCCACCTATCCTCTATTTGGTTGAATCTGGAAGGCCTCTTGGCAGCGCTTGTGGAAGCGACAAGGTCAACATGATATACTGCTCCTCATTGGCGCTGTCACCGTAGGTGACACCGATGGGAAGGGCAGAAGTACTCCGTACTATCAAAGAAGCCGAGTCTAACGCAGAGAGGGTTCGGGAGCAGGCTGAGTCCGAGGCGAAGAGCATCGTTTCAAAGGCCCGAGCAGAGGCGTCAGATATTTCATCGAAGGGACGCCAACAGGCGGACGAAGCGGCCGCTTCGATAATCAAGAATTCCAAGGATGACTCCGAGTGGCAGGCGGGCACGATCAGCACCGAGGGCGATACCCTGCTTGAGAAGGTCAAGGAAAACGGCAAGAAGAACCGCGATGCGGCCGTCCAAGTCGTCCTCTCTGCCTTTCGTGATGCTGCATAATCCCCATTAAAGGTGCTAGAATGAGCCAGTTGACTACCGAGGAAATGTCCCGAGTAGTCGTCGCTGGAACCCGAGGGCAGCTCAAGACGACCATTGAGGTCGCGGCCGGGCTCTCCTTGATCCACATCAACGACTTCAGTGGAGATGAGGACGGACTCGCATTGGGTACCCCCGGAGAGGAGTCCGAAGAAATCAGCCGCAGACTAACCAAGATGCGCGGCTGTGCGGCACAGGTCTCCCCGGAAGATCAGCAGGAGCTGCTCCCAGCGCCACAGGTTCGCAGGATTCTGTCTAACTCGATCGACCAACAGGTGGAAATCGCCCTCGCTCGCTTTGACGAGATAAACGCGCTAGGAACCGAATCCTCGCAAATCGACGAGGAGTTGGAAGTCTTAGAGACACTGGCGCCACTTAGCCTGGAGCTGGAACTGATGGGGGATTACAACACTGTGACCTCATTCGTGGGCACGGTCTCGTCCCTGTCCAAGGCCCGCCCTGCCCTCTCGGCGATGGGTGACTCAATCATCCAGATGACCAGCGAGGTCGGGAAGAAGGGCGTCGTGGCCGTATTCTGCCGCAAAGAGGCGGGTGCCCAGATCCATGAGACGCTCACCGGCTTGGATTTCCAAGCCGTCACCATACCTGAATCGAGTGGTCTGCCATCCGACAGGATAACGGAACTCCAAAGCAGGAAGGGCGAGATCTCAGAGAGGATTGAGATTCTAGAGGACGAGGGCAAGGAGTGGTCCAAATCCAATGGTGGAATGCTATTCGGTGGAATGGAGCTCCTCGAGCGTGACCTAGGGCTTGCCATGGCGCCGGTAAGGGTCGCAGTCAGCGATCATTCCTTCATGCTGGACGGATGGGTACGAACCGAAGTCGCGTCCGAGGTGCAGGAGGCCCTCTCCCGGGCCTGCACCTACGTAAGCATCGAGAAGTTCGAGCCGCCTGCACACAGCAGCCAATACCATCACGACGAGGACAAGTCGGAGATGCCTCCGATAGCGTTCTCTCCGAGAACCTACAGCAAACCGTTCGAGATGCTTACCGACGTTATGGGGCGGCCTTCCTACGGCAAGATCGACCCCACGTTCTTCATGTTCCTCACCTACCCTCTCTTCTTCGGCCTCATTCTAGGCGACATGGCCTACGGTCTGGCTGTCATGGGGATGGCTTGGTACATCTGGAGACGCTTTCCGATCGACGAGATGATGAGGAACGTAGCAGGCTTCCTGCTCACCATCGGCCTCTCGACTCTGGTATTCGGCTACATCTACGGCGAGTTCGCGGGCTTCGAATTCCTGCCGCACCTCCACTGTGATATCGAAGGAGCGCTCACAGTGGCCCAATGTGAGGCCGCTCACGGCCATTATCACTGGGTGGAAGGGCAAGCGCCCTGGTGGGTGGCTTGGATGACCAACCTGTATCCGAACAATGGCGAATTCTACGCCGTCTGGGAGGGACCACTGAGCATCGTGCTCGCCTATCCCTTCCATCGGGTTGCGGCCAACCTCGAGAACCTCATCCTGATCACCATCTACCTAGGGTTCTTGCACGTGCTGCTTGGATTGGTTCTGGGATTCCGCGATGTCCTCAAGACGCACGGATTCGTTGACGCGCTGTTTGAGAAGGGGTCATGGATTACCCTCCTGTTCGGCGGCTTCATCTTCTCTTACGGCTTCCTGGTGGAGTCGGCTTCAGAGATAATGATGCCAGGGGCGGCAATGACCTCGGTTGGCGTTGTGATGGTGATGGTGCTGCTCGCCCACTACGAGAAGATGGGAGTAATAGGAATCCCACTGGGAATCCTCGAGTCGCTCGGGATGCTTCCGAAAGTGGTCTCTTACGTTCGGCTGTTCGCTGTTGGAGTTGTAGGGGTAAAAATCGCTGCGACCGGTAACGAGATGATTTACGAGGTGATGGCACACACCCTATCCGATCTCTCCCACGCATCAGCGATGGACATCGCCCTGCTTCCTGTCATGTTCGTAGGCTGGCTTCTCGTCCAACTCTTCGCCCTCGTGCTGGGCGTGTTTAGTCCGAATATTCACACAGTGAGACTCCACTTTGTAGAGTGGATGATGATGTTCTACGAAGGGAGCGGCCTGCCTTTCGAAGCGTTCGGATTCAAGCCGGGCACAGTAGAGGTCGAATGATACTCACAAAGTGAGAAAATACGGAGGAAAAAAATATGAAAATAAATATGGTAAGAGGAATGCGTTTGTTGCTTGTTTTGATGAGCATAAGCCTGATTGTAGGGGTGGCCAGTGCGGCTACCGCTGACGAAATAGCCGAGAAGGACACCATGGCCAAGTTGGGTGCAGGAATTGCACTCGCAGGTTGTGGTATTGGAACGGGCTTGGCACAAGGCCCGATCGGTGCGGCAGCAGTCGGCATGATTGCCGAGGATGGGACGAAGTTCGGTGTCGGCCTACTGTTCACCGTACTGCCCGAGACCATTGTTCTGTTCGGATTCCTTTCAATCTACTTGTTGTAGACTGATTGGTCGAATAGACAGGAGACTCAAGCATGTCATTGAAAAACCTCGCTAGTGAAATCGAATCTATGGCCGAGGCCGAGGCCAGGAAGGTCACGGACGAGGCCCAGGCCCAGGCCGAGAATATTCGTAAGGCGGCCAATGACGGAGTCAAGGAGTACAGTGACGAAGCCATGGTAAAAGCTGAGAGGACGAGTTCGCAGATTACTGTCGAGAGCATCGCGGCTGCGCGACAGAGGAACCAGAAGCGCCTCCTAGTCGTCCAACGAGCGGAGCTCGATTCGACCTGGGGCGAGGTCGTCGCGACGGTCGGTTCCAAGAGCATGGACGACAGGGACAAGATTCTGAAATCCCTTCTCAAGGAGGCCAAGGGCGCAGCCGAAAAAGGCATGATACTACGACCGGTCAAAACAGATCGAGCCGCGCTCTCAAAGGGCGCTGGTCAATTCAAGATCGGAGACGACATAGGCGGACTGGGCGGCTTCGTCCTCGAAAGCGAAGACGGTTCCGTAATGATGGACTACCGCTTCGAGGGAAGGCTCCGCGAGGCCTGGGATTCCAGTCTTGGCGAAGTCAGCAGAATACTGTTCAGAGACAGGGTATAGGGATAGTATGGCAGGAGCTGCAGTCGGAAAGGGCAACTGGGCAAATGCCTCTGCCCGCAGCAAGGCACGCAAGGCCAGACTGCTAGACGAGACCCGCCTCCGCCAACTAATGAGGAGCGGCCCGGACACCATTGCCGCGAGCATTGGGGAGCTCGACTACCGCATGGAGCTCGACATCTACTCCTCTCGACTGAGCGGCGCGGACCTAGTTGAAGCTGCTTTGAGCCACAACCTCGACCGCGAGCTCGCTGAGGTAGTGGGATTCTGCCAGGGTCGCCTGAAGAGCATCGTCTCGGCCTTCGCAATGCGCTTCTCCTACAGCGATGCCAAGGCGGTGCTCCGTGCCGTCAACGGCGGTATCTCCGCCGAAGAGCTTGCGAACTCAGTGCTTCCTCACGAGAACGCCCTAAACACGGGTTGGCTGGAAATCGCTCGACAAAGCGGGACGTTGCAAGAGGCCGCCGCCGCCATGCACGGGACGCCTTGGGGTTCAGCCATAGACAGCATGGATGCCGATGCGAGCCTGCAGGAGTACGAAGACGCACTCGACAGGCACTACTACCACCAGGCATTCTCAGTGCTGAAGTCAAGCGGCCAGAAGCACAGCCTCCTCTTGGGGTACCTTCGCACTGAGATTGATCACAAGAATATCGTCAACCTGCTCAGAGCGCTGCGTCAGGGCCTGCCGGCCGACCGTCGCGCCGAGATGACTCTCGGAGACGGCAGGGCACTGCGCGGGAGTCTCCTGCGCAGCGCGACACAGGCTGAGTCCGAGGATGCCCTGATGGAGGTCCTCCGTCGCTCGAGCATGGACACAATCGAACTCGAGGAGGCCC
The DNA here is from genome assembly GCA_030749075.1 of Candidatus Thalassarchaeaceae archaeon. Lineage (GTDB taxonomy): Archaea > Thermoplasmatota > Poseidoniia > Poseidoniales > Thalassarchaeaceae > UBA36. Next base: position 40,236 of record JASMKR010000001.1, read on the forward strand.
TCAAGAAGTCTCATGATCAAGGGGGACTCGATCCCGTGGTCAGCTACCTAGACAGTCTGCGACGCGCGGATCTGAGGCGAATGAGTCACCTCAACCCCCTCTCGGCATTTCCCATTATCCACTACCTAGAGAGCAAGGTGCTGGAAGTACAGAATCTCCGTCTGCTCGTGCGCGGCAAGGCGGTAGACCTCCCTGAAGAGGTAATCGAAGCGCATATGTCATTCTGAGGTGAGAAGGTGGAAATAGCGATAGTAGGAACTCCAGAATTCACACTTGGATTCCAGCTCGCGGGCATCACACGCCTGCACAACCCCGAAAGTGAGGACGATATGGGCCATGTCCTCCGCTCGATGCTCGATGAGAAGGAGGTCGGCATCATCGTTGTCGATGCGTCCGACCTGGCTCGCGTGCCAGACAGGCTCAGGCAGCGCTTGTCGGATAGCATTTCGCCCACTGTACTGGGCATAGGGACCGAGGAGGACAACACCCTCCGAGAGTCCATCAAGTCGGCGCTAGGCGTCGACCTCTGGAAGTAGATTCCAAAATTACATGGATAAGGAAGTGAATAAATGAGTGAAGAAAGCGGATTGATTTACAGAATCTCAGGACCGGTCGTTACGGCCGTCGGCATCTCGCCGAGAATGTACGAAGTGGTGCGAGTTGGCAATGAGGGACTGATGGGAGAAGTGATCGAGTTGCACGGTGACCAGTCGGTCATCCAGGTCTATGAGGAGACCTCCGGCATCAAGCCCGGCGAACCGGTCATCAGGACGGGGCAGACCCTGTCCGTGAAGCTAGGGCCGGGTCTCCTGACCCAGATCTACGACGGAATACAGCGCCCCCTCGAGGACCTCGAGGCGACGATGGGCGTATTCATCACGCGCGGAGTCGACGCTGACGGCCTCGATCTCTCGAAAAAGTGGGAGTTCAACCCCACCGTCTCGGTCGGCGATGAGGTCTCGGGGGGCTCCGTGATTGGAGTCGTCCAAGAGACCGAAACCGTCGAGCACAGGGTCATGGTTCCTCCGGGCAACAGTGGCAAGGTCGCTAGCATCGAGTCAGGCGAATTCGACATCACCACCACGGTTTGCACGCTGGACGGTGGAACTGAGATCGCCATGATGCAAGAATGGCCGGTTCGCACACCCCGGCCATTCGTCCAGAAGTACGCTCCAGACGTCCCTCTAGTGACGGGCCAGAGGATCCTGGACTTCCTCTTCCCCCTTGCCAAAGGAGGGACCGCCGGCATCCCCGGGCCCTTCGGGTCCGGAAAGACAGTGGCGCAGCAGCAGCTTGCCAAGTGGTCCGATGCCCAGATTGTCGTCTACATCGGATGCGGCGAGCGCGGTAACGAGATGACCGAGGTGCTCAGCGAGTTCCCCCACCTCATCGACCCCAACACAGGCAAACCGCTGATGAACAGGACCACCATGATTGCCAACACATCGAACATGCCAGTGGCCGCTCGCGAGGCGTCGGTTTACACCGGCATTACAATCGCCGAGTACTTCCGAGACATGGGCTACGACGTCGCTCTGATGGCTGACTCCACAAGCAGGTGGGCCGAGGCGATGCGGGAGATCTCCTCCCGTCTGGAGGAGATGCCCGGCGAGGAGGGGTATCCGGCTTACCTATCCAGCCGACTCGCCGAGTTCTACGAGCGGGCCGGTCGCGTGCAGACCCTGGCAGGGGACGATGGCTCTGTTTCTGTCATCGGGGCCGTGTCCCCGCCCGGCGGGGACATATCCGAGCCGGTCAGCCAAGGAACGCTTCGAATCGTCAAGGTGTTCTGGGGCCTGGATGCGGGACTGGCTCGCCAGCGCCACTTCCCTGCCATCAACTGGCTCAATTCGTACAGCCTGTACCCACAGGCTCTCGACCAGTGGTACCGCGACAACATCGCCAGCGACTATCCCGAGGTGCGTACCAAGATCAGCAGCCTACTGCAGGTCGAGGCCGAGCTCCAGGAGATCGTGCAGCTGGTCGGTTCCGATGCCCTGCCGGTCGACCAGCAACTGACTCTCGAGGTCGCTCGAATGATTCGCGAGTTCTTCCTGCAGCAGAACGCGTTCCACGACGTCGACACGTTCAGCTCTCTGGATCTGCAGTACACGATGGCCAAAGCAATCCTGACCTTCCAAGAGGAGTCGGAGAAGGCAATCTCCGGAGGCGCTGGCCTCGAGGACGTCGTAAACGTGCCCGCGAGGACCGACCTAATGCGTGGTCGTTTCGAGCAGGGCTATAGCGAGCGAATTGGAGAATTGCTCGGGGTGATGACGAAGCAGATCGCCGAAACTATGGAGGACAACTAAGGGGGTGCCATGAATGAGCGGAAAGGAATACAGGACAATAACTGACGTAAAGGGTCCTTTGGTCTTCCTCGAGAAGACCGAGCCCGTGGCCTTCGGAGAAATCGTGCAATTGCGACTCTCTGATGGCTCGATGAAGAACGGACAGGTGCTAGACACCAGCGACGACCGGGTCATCGTTCAGGTCTTCGAGGGAACCGCCTCCGTCGACAAGCAGACCGGGGTCAAGTTCCTCGGGGACGTCTTCAGACTGCCAGTCAGCAAGGGACTGATTGGGCGCATCCTGGATGGCGGCGGCAAGCCCAGGGACGGTGGTCCGGAGATCGTGGCCGAGGAAATGGCTGACATCATCGGCGCTGCAATCAACCCGTACAGCCGCGAGAGCCCCGAGCAGTTCATCCAGACCGGGATCTCGGCCATCGACGCCTGCACCACCCTGGTGCGCGGGCAGAAGCTGCCGATCTTCTCAGCATCAGGTCTGCCGCACAACGATATCGCGCTGCAGATCGCCCGCCAGGCCAAGCTGGTCGGCAGTGACGATGACTTCGTCGTCGTGTTCTGCGCCATGGGCATCACCGCCGAGGAGTACAACTTCTTCGTGCACGACCTCGAGCGCACCGGCGCTCTGGAGAACGCTGCCCTATTCGTCAATCTGGCCGATGACCCAGCCGTCGAGCGCCTGATCACACCGCGTCTGGCCCTGACAGCCGCTGAGTACCTGGCCTTCGAGCATGACTACCACGTTCTGGTCATCTACACTGACATGACGAACTACTGCGAGTCACTGCGTCAGATTGGCGCTGCTCGCGAGGAGGTTCCCGGACGGCGCGGCTACCCCGGTTACATGTACACAGACCTAGCCATGCTGTACGAGCGAGCAGGCATCGTGAAGGGCAAGAAGGGGAGCATCACGCAGTTCCCCATCCTGACGATGCCAGGCGACGACATCACTCACCCCATACCTGACCTGTCGGGATACATTACAGAGGGCCAGATCGTCATCTCTCGTGAGTTGCACCAGAAGGGCATCTATCCCCCCATAAACGTCCTGCCATCTCTGTCCCGTCTGATGAACGCCGGAATAGGAGAAGGCAAGACCCGCGAGGACCACAAGTCCGTCTCCGACCAGCTGTACGCAGCCTATGCCCAGGGCCGCGAACTCAGGGGACTGGTGGCGATCGTAGGTGAGGACGCTCTCAACGAGCGCGACCTGCAGCTACTGAAGTTCTCAGACATCTTCGAGGACCAGTTCCTCAGGCAGAGTCGTGACGAAGACCGTTCGATAGCAGAGGGCACGCTCGACCTCGCGTGGAGCCTCCTGACCAATATCGACACGAAGTACCTAGTCAGGCTGGACCAGAAGTGGATAGACAAGTACCACCCAACTGAGAGCAAGTCGTGAACCGGAGCGAGAGGGCGCTAAGGGGGTAGAACATGGCTCTAGACATAAAACCTACAAGGTCCGAGCTGATCAACCTAAAGCGTCGAATCGAGCAAACCGAAAACGGATACAATCTACTGAAGATGAAACGGGACGGACTGTTTCACGAGTTCAGGACCCTGCTCTCGGAGATGATATCTGCCAGAGAGGAGCTAGTCGGTACGTACCGCGAGGCGGTTCAGTCAATCAGCTTAGCGAGCGCCATCGAGGGCGGTCTAGCGGTCAAAAGCGCCGCCATCGCCATCTCCCGCCACCCCGAGGTGACCGTTACCCGCCGAAATATCATGGGGGTAGTCGTCCCTAATGTGGTCGGGACCAATCTAACCACCACTATCGACGAGCGGGGAACCGGGCTTATCGGTGGATCGGCGTACATCGACGAAGCCTCTGATGCCTACTCGGCCCTAGTCGTCAAGATTGTCAAGGCCGCGGAGATGGAGGCCACCCTCAAACGTCTTCTGGTGGAGATCGAGGCGACCAAGCGCAGGGTAAATGCTCTCGAGTACGTGGTAATACCTCAGATGGAGGAGGCTCGCAACTTCATACAACTCCGGCTCGAAGAAATGGAACGCGAGGAGACCTTCCGCCTGAAGCGCTTCAAGAACAAATGAGAGGAATGGCCCTACTGCCATAGAGCGAGGGGTCAAATCGGACCCCCTCCCGCATGGCTCTGTCGGGTGAGTACATGTCAGATCCCAAGCCCATCGTCATCGATACCGAGACTTGGGGGGCACGAGAACTGTACGAGGTGATATCCTCAAGATACTTCGTCCTAGGTAACGAGGGGGCGATCTCCGCATCCTGGGAGGTTCGGGGACTCGATGGAAAGAGCACGAGCGATCAGTTGGTTCGGCTGAATAGGCACCTAGAGCCGCTAGGAATGGTGGGTATTCTCGGGGATAGTAATCCCCCTGTGCTCTCGATCGCTCACTATCCCTCGAGTCAATCGGTTCTGCGTACGTGGCAGCAGGTCATTGTGTGGTTCCTAATGGCCGCTTTCATGACCATGGTCGGCGCTAGTTGGCTTGCGAGATACGATTCTGGGAGCAGCTCCCTCCAAGCAGGCGCATTCGGCCAATCCGCCCTATTCTTCTCCCTCCCAATCGTGACCTCGCTCCTGGTGGCAAGCCAGTTGAGAAGCATCGTTGCGAAGCGCTACGGTGTCGTGATTGGTCACATAGTCCCGATCGTATTTCCCATCCCAACTCCCTCGTGGCCCTTCGGGATAATCGGTGCGATGGGGCAGCGGCGTGCCGATCTGGTGCCCATGCCCAATCGCAAGGCCCTTGGGCTCATCGAGATCGTAGTCCCCCTTACCCTCTTCGTTGCCGGCACTGCACTGACAATAATTGGCTTGAGCGTGACATCCAGCACCCCGCCGAGCCTCGAGGAGGCACCTGTCGTTTTCGAAGCCAATGCGATAGTCCAGATTCTCTCCGCGTCCTGGTTGGGGGAAGACTTCGCCATCAGACTACAGTGGCTTCATCCGACTGGAATCGCTGGTATCGGGTTGTCCATTGTTGGTTGGGGGCTGATGCTGCCGATTCCTGGATTCCCGGGCGATAGGGTGCTGCACTCACTTATCGGGCCATCTGAGATGAGGGATAGTAGCATACAGACGTCGATCTTCGTAGTGATGCTAGCAGTCCTGGTGCTCGTGTTCGCAACTTCGGACTACATCCCATGGATCTTCCTAGCTGCCATAGGGGCATGGCAGAGGTTCAGCCCCGAGAGCGTCCCACAGCCATTCGTTGTAGACGAGTATGCTGAATTGGGGGACCGCATGAGGGGGCGACTTGCCTCGATGGTGCTCATCGTCCTGATTGCCGGCTTCCCTGGAATGATGCCTTCGAACCTTCTGGAAGGCTACGATGCGGGGCTCTCTACCGAGAGTTGGCCCGATGAACTGGAGGTTAGATCTGGCGAGGAACTATCCTTCTCGCTAGTGCTCGAGCCCGAAGGGGTCCTACCGGTTACAGGATGGCTTCAGATGAGAATCGAGGGGACGATGTCTGGAGAATGGGAAATCTCTTCGGAATGCCTCGACTCAGTTGGCACTTGCCCCTTCTCGGGCGTCATACAAGCCAACATGGACGAGGTGTTTCCCATCGCCATCACCCCACCAGGAACCGGGGTATTACCACACTCCCTCAGAATCCTAATCGATGTCCAGGGAAACCAGAAGGAGCACGTCATCAGGCTCGTTCACGTCGACTCCACCGCTCCGCTCCAGCCCCTATGGTCCTTGGTAGAGGATGGCGTCACCCCACTAATCTGCATTGACGTGAGAATTTCAGAGGGCGATGCCGGAAACCTGACCGCTGTTGATCCGTATTGGGGCTTCGAGAATGAGACAGATCTGCTCCCCGGTCAGCAAGAGATCTGCATGCGAGGTCACGAGGGGGCAATTCAGTCCTCCGAGAATATGGACGAACAGTACAGGAAGTTCGGTCCCGAGATTGTGTTCGAACGCCACAATGGTTCGAATGAGTCTTGGAGCTTGGCAATCGAGGGCTCCGAGCCGGCCATGCATGTCCTCGGAGGTGAGTGGACCATTCCCAGTTGGTTCGCCGACAGCCCCGAATACGTCATCAATCACGCTGACAGCGGCTCGGCGTTTTGCCCGTCCAGCGAAATGGCCGCAGAGGTGGACTCGAGCGAGAACTGGACGAGGGCGCTCGAGGACTACTCCCCTATCCGAATTATTGGAGATAGGAGGGGTAACGGAACTCTGGGCCTAGGTGATGCTGGATGGATGGCGGTTTGCACGGGGGACGGCTTAGTGGAGTCCTATCGCATTGTCGAGGGAGTGGATGTTTTGGTCTACCCGAGTAGTATCGGCCGAGGACTCAGCGCGTCAGAGTTCACCATCCACAACAGGGGTGACGAACAACTCCCGGTTTCCGTAGAGTGGCATGGTGATTCACCCGATAGTAACATCTGGGACATTCACATTCCCGATTCCGTCGGGCCAGCGGGCTCGGCTGTCGTAGAAGCCTCGCCCAAAGGGAGTCCCTTGTTAATTCGGGCATTATGGGTGTCAGCCGATGAGGCCGGGATTGTAGTCCATCTGGCTGCTCGATGCCCCACGGGAGGGTGCTCGTGATGCGAATCGCAATCCTCGGAGTTGGGTCGGTCGGAGGTGTCCTTGTTGGCGCTCTCTCTGAAACCGAAGTTGGCTTGCTATGCGTCTCTAGGGGAGGAACGGTGGCTTCCCTGCGACTGGGGCTGGCCATCCACGAGCCCGAGGGTGCAATCGAGATGATTTCCCCGGACCGCTACGACGTCCTTGACAGCGAAGAGGGGCCGATTCCCGAGGAGCACCGGGGTACATGCGACATCGCTATTATTGCCGGAAAGGCCGCGTCAACTCCGATACTAGCATCACTGGCAGAGGAGATACTGTCTCCGAGTGGACTCGCTATCAGCATACAGAATGGCTTGGGTCACGCCGAGGAGCTCGCACGCAGGGTAGGAGCCGCACGCGTCCTCGGGGGATCGACTACCCACTCTGCTTGGAGGGACGGGGATTACTCGGTGCATTGGTCAGGCAGAGGTGCTGTGGAGTTCGGACGCCTAGACGGAGGGGGAATCTCTGGTGTTGCGATGGAGTTTCGCGATGCGCTGGAGGAAGCGGGTCTGAACCCCAAGTGGTCGTCTGACATACATAGCGTAATCTGGAAGAAGCTGCTCATCAACGTCGCAATAAACCCTGTTTGCGCCATCGCCGGGGTTCGCAACGGCGCCCTCGTCCAGATGCCCGAGCTATGGGGGCAATCGATGGAGTCCATGCGAGAGGCCGAGCTGGTCGCCCGGGCGACTGGAATCGAACTGAGGGATATGGACGCCGAAGGCTACCTGCGCAAGGTTGTCTTAGCCACAGCCGAAAACCGGGTCTCCATGCTGCAGGATCTGATGGCGGGGCGAAAGACCGAAATCGACGCGCTTTGCGGCGAGATCGTTGCCAAAGGCAAAGAGTTCGGTGTGCCTACACCTAGGAACGAGATGCTGCTTGCACTCGTCAGAGGTATCGAGATGTCGCAGTGCCACGATTAGGCAGTAGTGGCCTTGTAAGCGTAGGCAGCAATGGAACCGCCAGCTACCTGGGGTACCAGGTGTATCCAGACGTCGGATGGTTCCAACGCTCCTGTGACCAATAGGGAGGTGGTAACCGCTGGATTGAACGAGGCGCCGGAAATGCTCCCCACAGCCAGAGCGCCGGCGAGGACCACGAAGGCTATCGCGGCGCCGTAATACTGGTTGTCCTCGGTCGCTTCGGAGGTCGCTACGTGAAGGATAACGTATGCTAGCGCGAAAGTGAACAGTAGCTCGGCGGTGAAGGCCGGTATCGTTTCCATGTCCAAGGGAGTGACGTCGGTGTCACTCATCAGCAGGTTACCCGTGACCAGAGCGGCGAACGCCCCCGCGATAACTTGTGCGATGATGTACGGCGCGACTTCGGATCTGTCGCAAGCCCCCCTCAAGTAGACGGATACCGTTACGGCGGGATTGTAGTGGGCGCCCGAGACGTGGCCTCCAGCGTAAATCATCACCATCAAAACGGAGCCAATTGCAATGGGCGCCATGTCCCCTGCGGTCCCCATTACCGCTGCTGTGCAGACAGTCAGTGACAGGAAGAACGTCCCGATGAACTCCGTTATCAGCTTGGCCTGCAAGGTGTGCTCGGACATGGCACCTCAGAATCACGGCCCGTTCATCAACGTTGGCAGACGGGACAGAAGAATGTCGACCTGTTGGACTGGACGATCCTGCTTATCGTCCCTGTGCAGCCCTCTGCGAGGCAGGGCTCGTCCTCCCTCCCATAGACTAGGAAGTTGTGTGAGAAGTACCCCATCGCGCCATCCCCCTCGACACCGCGGAAGTCCTGCAGGGTCGAGCCCCCGGCGTCGATGGCCTCGGTTATGACATCGTGTGTCGCGCCGGTGATCCTCTCTACCCTACCAGTCACCGGAGACAGTCCAGCAACACTGGCCGCAGATCTCCTCGGGGAGATGCCAGAGCGATGCAGGATCTCGCAGACGTATATGTTGCCAAGCCCTGCCACCGTCCTCTGATCCAGGAGAGCGGACTTGATTGGCGTCCTACGGCCCCTGAGCCCATCGGCCAGCTTCATTGGGGTCAGGTGGTTGGGGGTCGGCTCGGGTCCGAGGCCCGCGAGCAGCTTGTGGCTATCCTGCAGGTCCGTGGGGAAGCAGTCCATGATCCCGAATCGACGGTGGTCGGAGTAGACCGCCCTGCTTCCGTTGCCGAGGTGGATGACGACCCAGTCGTGGGGTCCCTCGCCGCTTCCCACGGATGCCCCGTTGGCGAACCTCCCCGGCCTGCTCTCGAGATCATCCCCGAGCAGGGTCCATCGGCCAGTCATCCCCAGGTGGCAGAGCCATGTCAGCCCCCCATCCAGCCTGATCAGGAGGTACTTGGCACGCCGGTCCACTCGCTCGACCAGCCTGCCCCGGAGCATCTGATCGAATTCACTAGGGAATGGGAATCTGAGGTCGCCCCTGCGGAGTTCCACCTCCCTTATCCGCCGACCTGCGAGGTGATGCTCGAGGCCTTGGCGGACTGTCTCCACCTCGGGCAACTCCGGCATGACCCTCAAAGTAGCAAGAAGGGCCATTACCCTTGGGAATCCACTAGTAATTGTGTGTGGCAGGGTTAATCACCGGTCATTGGTACGAAGAATTGTGGAACAGGACCCGGAGGCATCGAAGACCGTCGTGCTGGATGGGAGCCCCCATGTCTCGGACGGGCCTCCGCCCGAGCAGATCTACGTCCAGGCGAACCAGCCCGGCCTAGGCGGGATGGCCCCTGCGACCAACGCCACCGTGGCGCTGGTACTAGCCATAGTGGGGCTGGTTATGTGCGGGCCCTGCACAGCAATACCCGGACTCATTCTCGCCAACGGGGCCCTCGCGATCACGAATCAAATCCCCAACCACCCAGATGCAGGAGTTGCCAAGGCGGCTCAGGTAGTCGGATGGGTAACGATTGTTATTTGGGGGCTGATTATTGTGATATACGTGGCAATCTTCGGCTTTATTGGCCTAGCAATTTGGTCAGAGGGCGCCTAGAACGCATCTGAAGACCACGTGCTGCTCCTCCAGCCCTGCGAGGTCTATTCGCTCGACTACCTCGAGCTCTGACTCTCCGAGGATGCGTTCGGCCTTGGCGAAGCGCGAGTCGTCATCACCGTCCGATGCCCGCTCGCTGGCAGCCTTCAGGCTGAGCAGGCCCACCCCACCCGGTGCGAGGAAGGCTAATGCCATCCTGACGAATGTCTCGGCCTGGTCGGCGATGCTGAGGTCCTGGTGGATCCAGTCGGCCCTGCCCCTGATGAAGGGTGCGACCGCCTCGGGGCGCCGGGCATCGCCAAGAACGGGGACCAGCCCGCTCCTTCCTTCGGACAAGGCAGCAAGGTCCCTCATCATGCGAGGTGATATCTCAACTGCGACAACCTGTCCGCCGTGGTGGTTGCCAGCACCACAGACGATGTCGTGGATGTGGCTGACAGTCCCCCCACTGGAGGCTCCGAGGTAGAGGGAGGTGGAGCCGGGGCGGGGAAGCAGCTCCGAGGGGTTGCCCTTCGTCCTCTGGAGGGCTGCGGCGATCTTCGACTTGGTCGGGTCCCACTTCCTCCACTCTATTCTCCCGTCCCTCTTTCGGCGCTCGCCCCTCACGGAAACGCCCCTCACGGCGTTCCGAGTCCAAATGCTTCTGCCCTCTCTCCTTGACCCCCAACCGAGCGAAACGGGTTTTCGCGACAGGAGGTCACCGCCTCTTCGGGGGCTTGGGGAACTTCGCCTTGATTGCCGCGACCTCGTCGTTGATTTCGTCGATTTGCTCCTGGCTCCACGGCACTCCATCGAAGTGATCAACTCGCACTGCGATGCTCGCCTTGCCTGCGAGGAAGCGGGCAATCTTGCCGCGGACCCATCTGGGTGAATGGCTGACCTGGGGCATGGAAAACAGGATTGCCCCGTGCTTGGGGGGAGGGGCCCCCCTCCTGTGAGCTGCCATGGCCGCATGTGCGCCTAGGACCTGTAGTGAGCCCGAGGGCATCCTAGCCAATCGCTCTCTGCCGCCGGCGAGGGCCACTAGCTTGGCTGCTCCTAGCGGGCCCATAAGCGCGCTTAGCGATGGAATGTAGGTGGAGGCGATCTCTCGGATTGCATCCTCGTGCTCCTGCAATCTCTGGGATGATGTGACGACGCCACTGGCGTGGCTCTTGAGCGCCTCCCACTCGATTTCCGTTGGCACGTGAGCGGGCGAGGCGACGCCGAGCGCATTGGCGGCCTCTTCCATCTTCGAAGCTTCTGCTATCGCGGGCGGGATCTGGGCCCTCTGCACGTCCAAGTCCGCCTCGGTGATGAACAGCCCCGCCCACTCGACGCAGCGCGCCTCATTTGTCGTCCATGCCGACCTCAGTTCCGCGGTAGCGCTGACCAGCATGTCGAGTCTTCTGTCGACATTGCCTGCCGCATCCGCCACACCCCTCTTAGCCAGAATGATAGTGGCCTCTTGGAGGAGATTTGCCTCTCCCTCCTCGGGCTCGGGCCAATTGGGATCGGACATAGCTCCAAAGGGTTCTGGAATCGCCTCTGGGAAGCGCTCTAGGAGGGTCCTCGTCTCAGGTAAGAGCCTGCCTGCCCGTATCAGGTAAAGGCGGTCGGCAAGGGCGGAAGCCGTGCGGCGGGCGTCCCAGAGAATCGCATCAAGCACGTTTCCGTCCCCATCGAGTACTCGTGATAACCTCCAGTCATAGTGAATTTTCACACCTCGCCCAAGGAGTATTTCCGCTTGAACGGTGCGGAAGGCATCAGATAGTCACAATCGAATAGTTGAAGAGTCGATTGGGCCAGCGATGCATGGTTCGCGTTTCGGCGGTAACGGTTCGTGGAAGCATGTTTTGTCCTGAGTGCGGATCCCTATCATACCCCGACTCCAAAGGTTGGGTTAAGTGTCCGGACTACAAATGCGGATATGAGGGGCCTTTGTCAGGGTCGGATGGTAAGGGCTCAGAATTCACAGACCCGATGACTGGCAAGACCATTGATCTCTCCAAGACGAAGGCGACCACTGGCTCCAAATCCCTCAAGCATCTGACAGAGGTGGTAGAGGAAGAAAAACCCAGGGGGACGCTTAGGGTCGGCGACTACATATGCCCCAAATGCGATGGGGATAGGACCTTCGTCGAGCTTCGTCAGACTAGGGCTTCGGATGAGCCTGAGACCAAGATTTGCACTTGTGAGACCTGTGGCCACAAGTGGCGCGAGTACCAGTAATCTTTTCGATGCGCAGCGCCAAGAAGCATCAAGAGCCTTCAATTTTGAAAAGAGTTAGAGGGAGTGCGCAGATGCTGAGGATAACCGCTAAACAACAGCTGATGAGGGAGATTGTCGACATACTCTCCGTGCTCACTGATGAGGCGAAGCTCATCTGGGGCGAGGAGGGGCTGAGCGTCACTGTGGTCGATGGCTCGCACGTAGCGCTCCTTTCCGCTACCTTAGCCAACGAGTGCTTCGAGATGTACGAGGTTGAGCCAGTCGAGATCGGCCTCGAACTAGGCAAGATGAGGGACCTCCTCACGCTCGCAGGTCCGAGCGATCTAGTGGAGATGGATTACGACGAGGCGGTTGGGGCAATCAATGTGAGAGTTGGCGAGGTCCATCGCATTCTAAGAGGAGTCGATACGAGCACCATGGATTCCCCTAACCTCCCCCAGTTGGACTTCCAGTCAAGGGTGGGCATCGGCTCGGAGAAGCTCTCTAGAGCGCTTCGTGCAGCGAAGTTCGTCGGCGAGCTGGTGGATCTGAGCATGGATCGCAACCAGATGACCGTGTCCGTTACGGTGGAGGCGGGGGAGGGTGTTAACGTCCGCTTCGAATCTGGTGAATTGAGCGAATTGGACTGTTCCTCCCCAACGCACTCCACCTACTCCCTGCAATTCCTCGACCCGCTGACGAGGAAGCTCGCAGGGGGGCTGACGAACGAGATTACCCTAGAGTTCCAAGACAAGTACCCACTCAGGCTCACATGGATGAGCAACGATGGCGGTGCGAAATGGACTTACTTCCTAGCGCCTAGGGTGATGAATGACCCGTGAACTCATCAATGAGGCCCCACAGGCAAATATGAGATGGTTGCCAGCGTCTGCGTCATCGTCCCAACCATCCGCAATGCTGAGGAGTTGGGCATCGCTCTAGATGGATTAGTCCGCCAGACCCATCCCGAAGTCGAAGTAATAGTGGTGGGGCCGGCCAAAGATCCGGGTCGCAGAGTCGCAGAATCAAAGGGCTTGGTCTACTTGGATGATAAGGGTTCGAGAACCAGAGCGGACGCCTGCAACATTGCGATTCAGGCCACGGAATCCGATCTTGTTCTGTTCACAGATGACGACGTCATCGTACCCGAAGACTGGGTCTCCAATCTCGTACGGTGGTTCGACCGACCAGAGGTTGCGGGCGTGGGAGGCCCGAACTTCGCCCCCCCTGAGTCTTCGACGCTTTGGCAGCGGGTAATCGATGTATCCTTCTGCAATCGCCTCTTCACTGCGGGTACCAACTACGGACGGCAGGCTAAGGGAAGCCTCGAGGAGGTCGAGCAGATTCCCGGGGTTAACTCCGCATACAGGAGACCTTTGCTTGAGGAAGTCGGTGGTTTCGATTCGGGTGCAATTGGTGCGGAGGATGTGATTCTGGATCATAGAATCAGGGCTGCGGGGCACAAGCTGTGGTCGGATGGAAATGCGGTGATGTGGCACAGAAGACGCGGCCTTGTCCGCGTCAAGAGTCAGATTCGCAACTACGGATTGGTCAGGACGCTCGCAGGCAAGGAGTACCCCGGACTCTGGGGTTGGAGCCATATTCTAGTCTCCGCGTTCCCCCCTCTCGTCCTCCTGTCCTTCTCCCTATTTTTCTGGGGTGCCCTTAACGGCGGCCTAGCGTGGCCTGAGTTCTGGGATATCTCCGCTGAAGCCGCTCCGATGGGGCCTGAGAGAATTGCTGCCCACCAGCTCCCAACGCTCGCCATACTGTACAACCTATTAGCGTGGCTGGGAGCGGCTAGCGGAAGTTCACCGAATCGGAGCCCCGTGACCGTGTTCCTGTCCTCCCTCGTGACATACATGCTGCATTGGAACTACGGGATGGGCGTCCTACAGGGTCGATGGAGAATCGCTACGGGACGTTCCGGACTACAGATTGATGATAGGGGCAGGGAGTAGTTTCAGACCTCTACTGCTCCTAGCTCACCCGTTTGGATCGACCACTGGGACGCGTAGACATTCTCGTTGTCAAGGAGCTCGTTGTGGCTACCGCGCTCGACAATTGCTCCGTCGACCATTGCGATAATCTCGTCCGCGTTGCGAATTGTAGCAAGGCGATGGGCGACAGCGATGGTTATTCTCTGCTCATCTCCGTTGGAGCCGCTGAATAAGGACTGCTGGATGCGTCTCTCGGTCTCGGCATCGAGGGCTGCAGAGGCCTCATCGAGGATTAAGAGGTCGGGGTCCATTAGCAGAGCTCTCGACAGAGCGATACGAGCCCGCTGACCTCCCGACAGCATCACCCCTCTGTCGCCGACCATCGTATCGAGGCCATCGGCCATCTCCGAAACGAACTCCCACGCTCCGGCGATTTTCAATGCCCGACGAATCTCATCGTCCGAGGTTTCGCGGGCGTAGGCGACGTTGTCGCGAATCCTTCCGTAGAATAGGAAGGGGTCCTGCGATACGAAGCCTATCCTGTCCCTAACAGACTCTACTGTGTAGTCATTGATGTCAATTCCATTGATCTTAACAGTCCCGAACTGAGGCTCGTAGAACTTCTCAACCAATTTGAGAATGGTGCTCTTACCGGCCCCGGTGTGACCCATCACCCCAAGGAAGTCTCCGGAAGATGCGGAGAATGAGATGCCATTGAGTGCGTTGACCTCGGATGTTGGGTAAGAGAATGACACATTGTCGAAGGAGATGGACCGTATCGGACCTTCTAGAGGGATGGCGTCGGGCTTGTCGAAGATCGAAGGCTCCAAATCAACAAGGGCGAAAACCCGCTTGGAGGCCGCTTCACCCCTCTGTAGCTGGTTCAGCAGCATCCCTAGTATGAACATCGGCATAGTCATCCTAGTTGATATTAGGAGGAATGTGACAAATTGGCCGACGGTGATTTCACCGGACTCCATTAGCCAGCCACCCGCCGACACCAACAGGCCAAAGGAGATGCCTGCGACGACGTATATCCCAGGTATGAAACGATTGCGCAGGTTGGAGGCATGAATGGCCTGATCCCTGTATTCGCCACTCTCGCCCTCGACGCGGGAACGCTCGAACTTGCTTGCGTTGTAGGCCTGAACGACGGTGATTCCGGATAGTACGTTCTCGAGGATAGCGACGATTCCTCCGGTGCTCTCGCGTTGCTTCCTGTATCGGCGCTGGACCCTGGTCGAGAACCAGATCACCATCGGAATGATGAGAATCAGCGGGATGAACAGGATGAGTGCGAGCTTCGAAGACATCCAGAACATAATTGCGAAGGCCGTCGAGAAGGTGATGACGATGCGAATAATGCTGGTACTGGAATCGGAGACGATGTCCTCCAGTTGCGCAACGTCAGCCGACAGCACGGACATCAGATTGCCAGTCTGACGAGTCTCGAAGTAGGAGGCCTCCATCGCCATTAAGCTCGTAGTCGCCTCCATCCTGATATCGTGCTGAACTTTGTAGGCCGTCGATTGCCAGAGGTACTCGCTGAGGCCTTGGAAAACCGCAAGGAAGGTGAAGGAGAATAAGATCATCAGGCCGAAGCCGATTTCGACGGAGGCTATTGGTCCAACGGACGGCAGGAGGTCCGAGTTGACCAGTGTCTCGATGGTGGAGCTCGTGTAGACCTTGTTCTGGTAGTAGTCGGCGGCCATCCCGATAGCGATGAAGGGGATCAGATCGAAGGCCCGGGCCGCAGCATTGGCCGCAATCCCTCCCGTGGCCCTCCTCCAGTATTGCTTGATGTAGGGGACTATACGCCAAATCTTACGTCCGACCACCTGTTTCTCATCCTTGAGGTCGGATGCGTCCTTGCTTATCGAGAGGCCTTCTTCCGCTTGGGCCCCCATCTGCTCCATCGTCTCTCCGTCAGGATGGGCGCGTTTGAATACATCAGTCGTGGAAATCGGTTTCGTGGTGCGCCGGCCGGGATTTGAACCCGGGCCATGAGCTTGGAAGGCTCAGATGCTACCCCTACATCACCGACGCTGGGCGGTCGAGTATCGGCCCGCTATAAACCGATTCGGTGTTCTCACAGGACTCGGAAAGCGAGTGCATGCAGCAACGGTCATGCTGACGCGACAGCGTCTTGGAATGGTTGTGATAATCCTGTTCCCCGACCAAACTGAGATTAGGTCAGAGTCTGTAGAGGGCCTTGGGCCAATCTACGTGGATATTCATCATCAGATTGGCGACCTCGTTCTCGTCCCACCCGTCTGAGAGTAGGGAATGGCAAAGCTCACGGGTCCTCCTAGGTACGGTCTTCGGTCCCAGAACCGCCCCCGGTCTTCGTGGGTCGTCGAGGTAATCAGACTCCATCCCCCAAGGGGCACCAGCGGCACGGGAACTTCCAGTCAATTCCTTCACGCTGCCCTTTCCTACACTAACAGTAACTGGCAGGCCGTGAGTGAATTCTGCACTGACGTCCGGAGGGGAGTAGTGCCTGACCGCACGATCCAACGGAAGGCCTGCCTTGCCACAGAGCTCGGAGAGTTCCCTGCAGGTCGTCTCCCCATTATCCTCAACGTGCAGTTGTATCGTCACCCCCGTGCCAGAGGCCATCGACATGACCTCGACTAGGAGGTCGTTCGCGGATTCCCAAGTCATCTCATCGACTGGATAGTGGGGGCGACCAACTTCGCCGAGACAATTGGCCTCCCCAGCCTCGATGTGGTCCAAAGCTAGGCCTACTGCTTCAAGGTGGAGTTCAGTCGAGCGCTCTAGGCCAAGGGGCTCGATCTGATGCTCCCAGGAAACGGGGTGTGGTCCGAGCACCACACCTACGTCAATGCCGTGAGTGGCCCTGACCTCGTCAGCCATGCTCAGGGTATCGGAGTAAGCGGAACGGTAACCATCGATATCAGTTGGAAGGGCCTGTGAGAACATCGGTTTGTGGACCAGCATGATTCCGGTTCCGCCGCTTCGCACGAAATCGGAGATTGCCCCCAAGAATCTGTGCTCGCGATCGAGATGCATGTGCTGGTCTAGAATCGGTCCTTTCCAGATTCCGTCCTCGAGCATGGTCTCACGCCAAAGCGCCCTCTGCCTCGAGTCGGGAGGTCCAGTAGTCGACGGCCATCTCCGCAACGTTTCTGGACGTTTGCCCTAGGACCAGACCATGACCATTGTTGAACAGCAGGATAGTGCATCTGTGTCTCTTAGCATCGATTCTGATGGCATCCAGCCTGTGATCGTGCTCCGCGTCGGAGAATCTCTCTCCTGCAAGTCCCAGTAGAACGGCCCTTCCCAGCGAGAAGGTCACTAGCATATCGCCTTTCTCGACGGTCAAGCCGGATTCTGACATTCCGATGCCAAGGAGGAACTCTTGAGCGATCAAGGTGGCCGCTTCGATGTTGGAAATGCCATGGACCAATATTGATCCCAGAGGCTCGATGACAATGGTGGAACGGGGGTTTTCGTGTTCGATAACGGCATAGGCCCCGTTGCTTCGACCGCCGCCGAATTGTACGGCATCTTCGAGGGTGATCGGAATGTTGGGGATGAATCGGAAAGTCTGCGTCTCGACCTCTATGGAAGTTCGTTCATCGGTCATTTCTCGGCCTCCATCGTCTCCACTGCGGGGCAGGCCAAAAGGCTAGCCTCGATTGCTGGAACATGGGCTTGTTGGATGGGTGCCAATAGTATTGCCCCCTGAGATCCGCTTTCATCAATCCTACTGTTTCGGAGATTTGACAAAGCGCCCCTTAGACGTGCAGCGAAGCGCTCATCTCGCTCTGTGATGAGTTCGTCATTCATCCCTTGTCGCTCCTCCAACCACCAAGCAGCGCAAACCGTAGCGGCGGCTCCAAGATCTGCATCGACCCCTTTGGAAGGGGAAATCTTGGCGATGGCCGTCTTGCGCGAATTGGCCCACCTCTTTGACCTCCATATGGTAGCCAGTAGGTTGCTAATTCTAACTTGTTCATCGGCGCATCTTGAGAGCCAGTTTGCCCATTTATCATCATCCAGGTCCGGTATTACTGAGAAGATGGGCATCCCTCCTCTGGAGTTCCGTGCGTGGTGCAAGAGGCGAATCGGCTCGGGATCGGGGATTGCTGGGCCCTCGACCTCCAAGTCTTGCAGATCCCTGACCAGAATTCCTAGAGAGGTCCCGGAAGCTGCGGCAGACTCGACATGGACGCCGTGGCTGCGTTTGTCCTGCTCCTCCTCCTCCATCATCGCTTCGATTTCGTCAGAGGAACAAATGAGGGCCAGGCCATCCCATTCGCGAGGCCTCATGGAGGTCGGCATCCTGACGCACGGCAAGTACGGCCATAACACAATCGTGCCACCATCGGGATCATCGTAGATCAAGGGATCCCAGCGTAACTCCGGTATCGTCACACACTCCCGAGTCGATTCCTTCGGTTCAATACAACGGTGAAATCGGAATTGCTGGGTTCGAAATACTGTAGCATTCAAGGATGATGGGGTTTCGAGCATGGCTGATGGAGCCCAGTGGCCCCCACTCTCTCGAACCAGTAATCTTGCTTGATGAGGTGTTTCCAGGCCACACCAATGCCAAGAATACGCTCTTCGGCGGTAGGCTAATGGCAATTATGGACACTGCCGCAGGAATGTCGGCCTCCAAGTTCGCTCACCAGGAATTCGTCACCGTTTCAGTAGATGCCCTGAAGTTCAGGAGACCTGCATTCCAAGGTGACCTCATCAGAACCACAGCCAGGGTTGTATGGACTTCTCCGAGGACAGCGGGCGTCTATGTGATATCGTGCAGGCTCTCGCGTTCGGAATGGAAGGGGGAGGAGATTTGCTCAGGATTCTTCTTCATGGTCGCTATCGATGAGTCCATGAAGCCGGTAAATATTCCCCAGTTCACGCCAGAAACGGATGAGGAAAAGGCCCTGTGGAAGATGGCGGATGCTGCTCGAGAAGCCATGAGATAATCTTTGATTGCTGCTAGTATGGCCCATCGGCGAAATAACTCCGGTACTACAAGTGGTTAAACTGGTTCCTTCAATGCCCATGCACTTATACCCTGCAAGAGCCGCTCGGTACTCGGGATGTACTTAGCCGGGCCTAAAGGCCCGACGGAGAAGAGGAATGCGGAGCTAATCGGCGGACTCTCCTTAGTCGGGACAAAAGGAACCTTCTGCGCCGTTCTAACTGAACGGCAGTTGACCATCGAGAGGTTCGATGGCAAAGGCGTCAGACTAGATTTGGCCGCGATAGACAGGATGAGGCATCTGAAGGCCCCCCTCCTTCCGACTGGGACCGTGGCATTGGGGGTACTGGCCATCTATCTTGGAATCACCACAATTGTGTCTCCGTGGAAGTGGTTGGCAATCGTTACGGGGGTATTAATCGTCACCATCTATTTCCTGTCCAAGTATTCCATTCTTGCAATAGAGACCGGTTCCGGGGACCGGCATCTAATCTCTGGGGACGAGGGTAGTCTGCTCAAGCTGTGCATGATGGTCGATAGGGTGAGGCATGGGGGCACCATCAAAGAAGCACTCTTGGGCTTGGAGAGCTTGGAGACGGAGTTACCAACTTTCCCAGCCCTAAGAGATGCAAAGGGACTTCTGCCAATTCCTGCAGAGATGCGTTCGAAGCCAAGCTCGACAGTATCTGAGGGCCTAGAAATTGGGGTATTGGATAGCACCGTGAAGATGGAGGAGCCAATTGCCCTTCACGAGCCCACAATGCCGGACCTCGTCGAGAGTCCGAAAAGCGATATCGAGACGATTCAGATCCCACTGGATCAACTCAATCCAGTAGTCGGATCCACCCAAAATGCCTACGAGAGAGCGTGGCCGGGCAAGCAGACTCCTTCTTGGTATGTTGAGAAGAATCTGGACGAAATGAAGGGGAGTAGGATGGATTCTGCTGTCTCAGACGCTGCCCAAGGCTTGGATCTCTTCGCCAGTGGTGGGATCTTCGATTCCGATTCATCAACCGTGACCCATCAAGAGGGCGAGGTTCCTAATGCCATTGGGTTCGGCGATGCGGACGGTGCTCCGACCCATGAGCAGCGCAGCATGTCTAGCTCCCAGATGATCAAACTGGCTCACAGCAGATCTGGAACTCCGGAAGGCCCGTACATCAGGCCCATTCTGCCCCCACCAACTGAGGAGGCGGTTCGTGAGGAATGCAAGGCTGGTGTCGTTCGTCAGGCTAAGGCGATGCAGGAGTTGAAGGATCGCAAGAGCTTTGAGAATCTGCAGCAACCAGCGAATTTGGAAGAATATCCGGCACTGAACAGGTTGGCCGCGACCATGGGGTCCAACAGGATTTCACTGAGTAATAGGGGGAAAGGGAGATTCTCAGCGGGATGGCTGGGCAGGCTACTGAGGCCCAGTAGTGCGCTCCCTAGGGCATACTCCCCTAGTCAGGTGGAGGGTGATGTGATTGGCAAGGAGAGGGAGGGTCGGCTTTCTAGATTCCAGACCTCGCAACACATGAGGCTCAGGAGCGATCAGAGCCATCAAGCCGAGGTCGGGGCGAGGATTAGGAGTATGCAGTCAGCAACCGGGACGTCGTCTGCAAGGGACGCCCTCGATTCCATCGTCTCAAGGATTGCCAGCGGAGAAGATTTTCCTCCAAGGCTGCTCGAAGGATCTACAAATTCACTTAGATTCAACCAACTCAAGCCCACTTCCTCCGAGGAAGACCCGCACCCGTTGCCAGGAATCAGGCGACTTGGGTAATCACAGGCCGGCGATTCGGCGATACTTGTCCAGCCGCGCATGATACAACCCCCTTTCTAGGCCTAGCAGATTCGAGGGGCCGATTCCCCCAATGGTAAACGAGGATGTGACCACGGCATGAACCAAGGCTGACCGAATCGCCTCGATGTCATTCAAGACTCCAGATCTACCCGCAATATTGGCTAGGAAGGCGCCAGCAAAGGAATCCCCGCATCCGGTCGGATCAACGATTTCGTTGGTGGGGAAGGCTGGGAGAGCTAGAATCCCGCAGGGAAAATTGGCAAGAACCCCCCCCGAACCTCGCTTGACGATCAAGGCACTCGGGCCCTTGCCAGCGGATTCACCCCCATGGAGAGCAGAGCCCGACAGTATGGGTCGAATTGCACGGGTAAATACCTCCTCGCCCGAGATCGCACAGACCTCCTCTTCGTTGAGGATGGCTATGTCTGCCTTCCTCAGTGCGAGCGAGAGTTGCTCGAACTCGGTTTCAATCCACAGCATGAAGGTATCAACCGCCGAAATCTCGACATTTGGGCACTGGTCGAGTACAGAAACCTGTGACTGGGGGTCTGTGTTGGCGCAGAAGAGGACTTTCGGGGAATTCCACGAATTGGGAATTTCGGGATCGAATCCCCCCAATACATTCACCTCGGTGGAGATGGTCTCCACATTTTCCATGGTTCCCTCATACCTTCCAGACCATCTGAAAGTCTTGCCCTCCAGTCTCGCTACACCTGTGAGATCCAGGCCCACCCCCTCCAGAATTGACTGGTCCCGTTCGGTGAAATCGGCGCCTATGGGCGCGACCAGCCCCACACGTGGGGGTCGGTTGGGTATCAGTGGCATGTGGAACGAGGCCGAGACCCCGGCGTGGACGGCTGATCCACCAAGAATGTCTGAGCCACTAGCGAAAACAGTCTCGATGTCATCGTAGCCAATGCTCCCAACGATGACCATTTCCAATCTAACGACCTCCCGAGAGTAATCCTTGATGGTTCTCCAAGTAGTCGGTGGTGATGTTTCTTTCTCTGAAGTCAGATTCATTCAGAATGGCCCTATGCAATGGAATCAGAGTGTCGACGCCCAGTAGGATGGTCTCATCTAGAGCCGCATCAAGCCTGAGGATAGCCTCCTCTCTAGAGGGGGCCCAAGCAATGATCTTAGCGAGCAGGGAGTCAAAGGAACCCGGCATGTCGTATCCAGTATATGCGTGAGTATCTATCCTGACACCGGGTCCACCAGGCCAATGGCACTCCCACACCTTTCCCGGGGAGGGGTCCAAAGTCATCGGATTCTCGGCGTTAATCCTCGCTTGGATTGCATGGCCATCCCACCTGACGTCTTGCTGGGACAGGGGGAGGCTCTCCCCCGCAGCAATTCGAATTCCCAGGGAAACGAGATCCAGACCCGTGATCATCTCAGTAACGGTATGCTCGACTTGAACTCGTGGATTTACCTCCATGAAATAGAACTCCCCCTCTGAGTCCCTCAGAAATTCAAAGGTTGCTAGGCCCCGGTATCCGATTGTCTCTGCGCCAGCCACCGCCCGCGCGCCAATCTCCTGCCTGATATCATCACTAAGCCAGGGTCCCTCTTCGAGGATCTTCTGGTGCCGCCGTTGTATAGAGCAAAATCGTTCGCCTAGGTGAATCGCCCTTTCGCCATCGCCGAGAACCTGGAACTCGATATGCTCGGCATCGCTGATGAACTTCTCGAGGAATACCCTATCATCGCCGAATGCAGATGCTGCCCTGCCTTGACAAAGCCTCAGTGCAGACGGGAAGTCCTCCTCCGCCTCTACAACTTGCATCCCTATACCGCCACCCCCCGAGGCGGCTTTGATAATGAGAGGGAATCCGATTTCTGTAGCGATTGCTGAAGCCTCATCAGGATTGGTCACTGGCGTGTCCGAACCCCCGGCCACAGGGATTCCAGCCTTCGACATCGCCCCTCTGGCAGCAATCTTGTCCCCCAGCAAGCGGAGGGACTCTGGAGACGGGCCGATGAATGTGACTCCTTCTTCAGCCAGGCGTTGGGCGAATGCTGCATTCTCAGAGAGGAAACCATATCCCGGGTGAACAGCATCGGCACCGACGTCCTTGGCTGCTGCGACAATGGCCTCGATGTCCAGATAAGAGGCCAGCGGGTCGTCTCTGGGAATGAAATATCCCTCGTCTGCCAACCTGACGGGCAGCGATAGGCGATCCTCCCTTCCGTGGACGACTACGGCCTCCATGTCCATCGAACGTAGGGAGCGTAGGATACGCAGCGCAATCTCTCCCCGGTTCGCGATGAGGACCCGTCGGAACACGTTCCCCGCTGAGTGCACGTTCGTATGAGTGAATCGGCCTCTGAATCAGTAGACATCCCTGAGGTATCTCTTCTCGGCCTTCATCAACCCATTCTCGACATAGTCCTTCGCCTCGTCTAAGCTCATTCCACCATACTCAGCGCAGATTCCAATTAGAGTACTATGGACGTCCTTGGCCATGTACTTCTTGTCACCACAGACGTAGAAGTTAGCTCCATTTTCTATCCATTTCCATATCTCCTCGCCTTGCTGCTTCATGAGATGCTGCACATAGACCTTCTCGGGACCGGCCCTAGACCAGGCCAGATCGTGCTTTGTTAGCAAGCCCCTTTCCTTCCAATCCTCCATTTCATTCCTGTAGAGGTACTCACCCTCCTCAGTCCAGTCACCAAAAATGAGCCAATTGCGCCCGGTGGCTCCATCAATGTCCCTCTGTTGGAGAAAGGCTCTGAATGGGGCAATTCCCGTTCCGGGACCTATCATGATAATGTCGGTGGACCCATCCTTGGGAAGGACGAACGAACGGGTCGGGGACATGAATACTCCAACTTTGGTGATTTTATTGTCGCATCTATCGGCCATGAAACCGGTGCAGAGTCCGGTTCGGTCCCTATCATGATGATTGTACCGGACGATGGCTACGGTCAGGTGAACAGTGCCCTGGTCGAAATCGGGACTGCTAGCAATCGAGTAGAGTCGCGGTTTGAGCCTGTCCATACCATCGACCAACTGTTGTGGTGAGAACCCGATGTGCCCGAAGTCGGCGATGGCATCGATGTAGTCCCTTGACCAAATGTAGTCCTCCATGACGCTTGGATCGGAGGTCAGATTGTCCCAAAGTGAGGCTGCAGAATCTCCCGCTGCCCCGATCTCGACGTATCCCTCTGGGACATCGTCATCGGTGCCACTGCCTTGCCAATCCATCAGCAGGGTGCCATCCGTAGAAGAGAAGCGCTGCCGCCTCACAATCTTCATCCCCGTTGGTCCAGTGTCCTTTGATAGTCGATTCCCGAGGCCCTCGATCCACTTCTTCGAAATGCGGTGAATCTCGTATCTGTCAGTGAGGGCCTCTCGAAGGGAACATTTCCCGAGGTGAGTCTCGACCTCTTCGTCCCCGGAGAAGTTGGTAGCGAAAAGGAGTTCCTCGACCAGAGAAGGGGGGCATCTAGGAATGACTCCTAGAGCGTCACCTGCCTTGTATTCCAACCCCGAATCCCCCAATTTGAATACGATGTGTCTAGTCTCCTTACGAGATTCGTCCCCGTTGAGGATGAAATTCTGAATTATGGTAGATTGGTACGGGTTCTTCACACTCCAGCCGGACATTCCTACACCCCTCAATTTCGGGAGTTGTTGTTCGTTTATGAACAAATGCGGAGAGGGCGCCCCTCATCGAAGCGAAGCATCAAGTCTTGGGCCCCCAACGCGAGTCATGGCAGAGGTTCTGTTCCTCGGAACCGGCAATGCATTCTCCCCTCCTGGGAGGATGCATGCCTTGGCCCTAATCGACGATACCATCCTGATTGATGCGCCTCCCACTGTACTTCCTCAACTCAGACGTGCGGGCGTTTCACCATCAGACATCCAGCATCTGCTAATCACCCATTGGCACGCCGATCACACCTTCGGATTTCCATTTCTGTTACTTGACAGGGAGTGGTTGGCACCAGATAGGGATGCGCGAGGTACGTTGAGCATCCACGCTAGACCCGGAGGAAGGGATCGTCTGAGCGACCTCTGCGAAGTCGGTTTTCCCGGTAGCCTCGAAGTCGCGCTTAGGGAGCGGACAGCCTGGTACGAAGATGAGTCGGGAACCTTGAAAGGAACCCAGTGGAGCTATGACAGGTTTCCCGTCAGTCATACCCCAGAGACCGATCCTCACGGATACAGGATGGTGCATGAGAGCGGCCTTACTATCCTCCACTGCGGGGATTCAGGGCCGTGCCAGGAAATTGAGGATCGGAGCTCGGAATCGGATGTCGTAATACTAGAAATGGGGGTACCCGATTTCGTCGATAGCCCCCATCATCACAACCCATCCCAAGTTATTTCTTTCTCTGAGCGACATCCCCATGCCATGGTTCTGGTAACTCACAACTTCTCCCGTTCGCTAGATAGCGACTCTGGTTTCGAAGTCCCCGAATTACCAGTAGGAATCCATCAACTCAACGATGGCGATCGCCTTGAAATATTGGATGATGGCGAGTTAGAATTGATAAAATATTGATAATTTAATTATCTATTATTTATACTACGAGTTGATTGTTGCGTTTCAAATAGCGTATTTGGGTTCTCGGAATGTGAATTCAACTATGATTCGAGATTGCGATACATCAGGGAATTCGAAGTCGCAGAACACAGGTTGTTCAGGAGGATGGCGGTGCAATTGATGCATCGGTTTTTCTAATAGAGAACGATTGACTGAATGATTAGGTGATACAGTTATTCGAATATTTATCACTTACGAAATCCGGCATTGAAAGATACGGGCAATACGTTGCAAATCTCATTCTTTCAAGACACTCTTATTACCTCCAACTCTCTCGGTTCTGCTTGCGCACTTGCTAGCAATGAATCCAATGGGGTGGGGGATTGGCCATGAGTGGGTTCATTGTACCGGTGATAAAAAATGGAAGGAAATATTTTCGAGAAGATTCTCGGACAAGATAGTCTCTTCACCGACAGGAAGGCCTTCGATCATGCCTTCGAACCCTCGCGCCTTCCACATCGGGAGCATGAGGTCGATGCGCTTGTAAGAAACCTGGTCGATGCCCTCAATGGTCACATCCCCTCAAACATGCTACTCTACGGCGTCCCGGGATC
This sequence comes from Candidatus Thalassarchaeaceae archaeon, assembly GCA_030749075.1. GTDB lineage: Archaea > Thermoplasmatota > Poseidoniia > Poseidoniales > Thalassarchaeaceae > UBA36. The sequence goes on from JASMKR010000001.1 coordinate 66,067, forward strand.
GGGTAAGACAGTAGTGACAAGGTTCGTGCTAGGGCAGTTACGTGAAAAGGGCAAAGAGATGGGGCAACTAGTGAATACCTACGAAATCAACTGTAGGAACGTGGACACCAAGTACAGGGTCGTCCAGTCCATCGCTAGTCAATTGGCACGACGGGGCGATCCCCCGGTGCCGTTCACGGGATGGCCGACAGATCGAGTACTCGAGACTTTGGTTATGAGGATGAGCAGGGCCGGCGGGGTTCACATCATCGTACTAGATGAAGTCGACAACTTGGTCGATCGGGCGGGGGATGATCTGTTATACGCGCTCACCAGCTTGAACACAGTTCTTGATAATGGACGATGCTCGATTATCGGCATCAGCAATGACCTGCATTTCACGCAGCATCTTGATCCGAGGGTTAGTTCGAGGCTCAGCCAAGAGGACGTGGTCTTCCATCCATACGTTGCCACGGAGATTCAGAACATTCTCGGTGAGCGAGCGGCGATGGGAATCAGGGATGGGGTTCTTGAGGAGGGCGTGATAAAACTGTGCGCAGCTCTTGCCGCACAGGAGCACGGGGACGCGCGGCGGGCTCTGGACCTGCTTAGGATATCCGTCCAGAAATCTGAGCAAAGAGCCCAGTCTAAGGTCAATACCAAGCACGTGAAATTGGCTCAGAGCCAGTTGGAGTACGATCAGGTTACGCCAGTTCTCAAGACTCTGCCGTTGCACCAGAAGCTCGTTCTGTTCTCCATCTGCTTGAACGAGGAGAATGGATTGAGGAACATATCGACTGGCGAAGTCTATCGAACCTACGCAGATGCCTGTGGGAAAATCAGCATAGAGCCCCTAACTACCAGACGTGTCTCATCGCTGTTGAACGAACTCGACACCATCGGCCTGATTATGGCAAGAAATGTCAGTAAGGGCAGGGGCGGCCGAAGCAAGCAAGTTAACTCCGCCATTCCCAAGGCTATCGATGCGATATCCCTCATGAGCGAGAGTGAGCCTCTAATCAACGATGCCTCCCTAGGGAAGTATCATCTCCAAGGACATCTGTGAGCAGAGCGGTTCCGACAACGGTTATACCGAAAGGGCAGGTCGCCGGCTCGATGTCAGAAGATGGCTCCGAGTGGATGAATGCCCTGCTGAGACCAAGCATCACCATGTCTGCGGGTGCGATTGTCCTCGGGTCATGGGTCCTCTTCCTAACCGCTGTAAACATGATCAGCGGCGCATACTCGCCGGGCAACAAGGTTCTTTGGATTGGTTTTCTGACTGATGGCGTCCCCTATACTGCGGAGATGGCCTTGGTTCTCGATGACGTCGTGTTCGGGGCTCTCGGCGTTGCTCTACTAGCTGCCGGAATAGTTTGCATGGGAAAGGCTCGCGAGGATGGGTTCACAGGATGGTTCCTTGGGCTTTCCCATAGCCCCATCTTCACTAGCCTTTTGTCCCTTAGCGGGGGAGTATCTCGATTGCTGGCTAGCTGGATGATTCTCGTTGGTGTGACCTTCTACATTGTATGGAGCGCATTAAACACAACTTGGGTCGACCCAGGGGTGTATTCAGTTACCATTGCCCTAGTGGCCTCCGGATTGGGGCTCCACGTCCTCCAAGCGGCGGAGTCATGATCACTCGGCCCTTTCGAAACCGCCCAGCAACTTCCTGCAACGCTGCTTGGATTCCTCGCTGCACCACCTGATGACGACTCCGCTACCCGGCTGCCCATAGAGCACCACCGAACCTAATGGTGCCAGAGGGTGCATTAACAGGGTAGCTAGGTCTTCTTCTCCTTTCACCTCCAAGAGGTGAGTCGTGCCATCTTCCATCCAAGAGACCATTGCTTGCTCGCAGGCTTCCAATAACGAGGGAGTGAGTGAGCCGGCGGGACTTTCGCACTGCAACACCCCGCCGTAAGCGGAGGAGTCGATTCCCTCGGCTCCTTCCCAGGTCCGTCTCCTTGTGCAGCCGTCTACCAAGGCGATGTCTGCTGGTCGGCCTAGAACCTGCAGAGAAAGAACGGTGACGTCTCCAACGGCGATGACCGGGGCTGACTCGGTCCCGATGTGAGCAATGACCTTCGACATGGCTACTGAGGGGTCATCCTCAGGCCCCTGTACCAACTGGCCGAACGGATCCTTGAGCTCTGCTTCGACCTCGGGAGTCAGGTTGACCCTTCCCTCTCTAACCGAACTTGGAATCCAAGGCAGGCCGGTGCGATCAATCTCACCGTTCCTGATTCGCGAGCTCGATATCGGGGCCCCATCCCAAGCCATGAGATGCTCGACCTCAATGATTTCGAGCGGCAGAAGATGATTGTGCAATCTAATGGAGTTGATCTCGGCACACGCGGACCGCGTCTCGAGGGTGCAAGTGATGGCGCTCGCGTTAGGGTGGGTTGGAGCTGGGCCGAAAGAATCCTCCAGAATCCCGAAGCTAATGCGCTCGGCTGACTCCGGGCCCATTCTATCACGAATTTCCTGGCATCGTTCCTCCCATGCCAGGATTCGAGGATCCTTGGAATGAGCGGATGAGTCCGAGGTCAGCCAGACCTCTACAGAAGTGCAGGCTTCGAGCGAACTCTCCAATAGTCGGACATGGCCATCGTGAAACCGATCGAAGGTGCCGCCGATGAGGCCGACTTCGTGCATCAGGACTCCGCCATGAGGCCATGCTTTGAGTGCTGTGGGGGATTGTGTGCCCCGGGGCGTAACGGCCACCTTCACGGCGTAGCTCGGGTGCCTGACCCACCCCGGGACGTCTGTCGGATTGCGGGGTAGTCCCTTGATTCATTCTATACAGTCCTCAGGGGACCTAACGCAATCCGGCCACCTGAATTGCGCCAACGATCATTCCGCACAGACGGTCACGCTGGTCTTCGACAGGTGGTCACCCATTCCGTGGTGCCGTGTTTCATCCTCCACCTCCGGCGAGGGGGTTTCGTCCGCACGGTGTTGCCGGTTGGGCATCATGTGGCACCCTGAGACACACAAGAACCCAACGGTCCCAGAAAAGAGTGATTTCCAAAGGATTTCGAATCAAGAAAGGGCTTCGTGGTAGCCCGAGCGACCCAGGATGAGTCTTTCGGCAACTGAATGGTCGCCGTCCATCATCATCTCAGTGGTGAATTCCGGCCATCTCTCCACTGGTTGGGCTAGCCAGCCTACAAGGCCATGCGTTCTACCCGAGGTTGGTGGCTTCTTGTCACGTGCGGATTCGAGTGCATCGAGCAAATCCATCAACGCATCGAGGTTTCCTGTAGGCGAGTCATCGCCGGACATGCTCCGCATCAGATTCTGGAGGGGTTGCAACAATTCGGGGTCGCAACCGGGGTGCGGGACCGATGAGAGCCCTGGAGCAGTGCAATTCTCGCCAATAGGGCGGAGGATGGTTGCGCACCAAGGTGATTGGTAGAGTAAAAGATCGTCTAAGGCGTCCTCTTGCAGAATTCGAATGAGGATCTCAGAGGCAACCGGGGCCCACCATCCAGATGGCAAATCTCTGCAAATGAGCCGAAGCCCCTCCAAGTCTACCTTTTGTTTACCCAAGGCGTAATCCAGAAGCTTGGACCAAGTATTGAGGCTGTGGCCTATTGGCAACTGCAATCCCCTGTCCCTGATTCTGCGAATAGCCGCTTCGTGCTCCTCGGGCTGACTCTGGCTATTTTCGTACAACCATGTCACCCCCCTTAACGCAGATAGGGATTCTCCCGGGGGTTCAGTCAACCATGCCTCCACAGCCCAATTGAGAATTTCCCCGTGAGAATCGTCAGGCAGCCAAGCAGAATTCTGGATGAATTGGGAGGCTAGCCATGCTGCGCCCCTATTTGCTTGGACGGGATCTATGGCCGGCCATGATCTAAGTAGGTTGTCCGGATCATCCCTGAGCTTTGCGGTTATCTTCTCCGCATACAATTCTAATACTGAGTCGGGTGCTTGGTCGGCGACACTGGAAATCTTGTCTATGGGGAGGTGATCGACATCCATCAGGGCTAGCCATTCTGGATCAATCCTGGATGAGAGTCTTTGCCACCTTGGCCATCTAGCCCACTGGGGCGAGGCAATCCAAGCTGCGAGTGGGTACCTCGCCTCCAACTGATTGGCCCATTCCTCATCACCTTCGGGAAACTGTGATGCCGCCGATCGGACAATCGATGACATGTCCCCGTCTAGCTTGACTGGAGTGAAGCTCTGATGGGAAGTACGCCCGATAATCTCCCAAGGGGAGATGGTGAGCTGTTTGTCATCGAAGTTCGATGTGATGGGCTTTGTCTCCTCCATTATCCTGATTGGGATCGCCTTTCCTCCTTTGGGGGAGAGGCACATCCATGGGATAGTTCTCAAACGATCCAAATCCAGTCTGTCGAAATTTTCAAAGGGCGACATCATCTCATCTAGAATCACCAGCCTTAGATGGGGGTGCGAAGCGGCAACAGATAGAACGTCATGGGGCAAGTGTGCGCCTATCTCCAGAACTAGAGGGGATGCTTCGATTTCCTGCAAGGACCAGCGAATGAGTGACTCACTGGCAGACTTCCTCAGCCCTCTGAGATCGACTAGTCTGATAGAAGATTCCTCTATCGAGAATCTGGCATTCCCCCAGTCTCTCCTGAAGCGCCTCCATGTCGAGTCGTCTGTCTTGATCCTCTTGATAGTAGAGATGCGGGCACGGAGGGCCTGTAGCCGCCTTCTTCGCTCATGGTCCGTGATCCTTGGATGCGCCGTCTTGATCCAATGATCCAATGCTGACAGGGGGTACACCCTACCCTCAATTTGCAAGCCCCCCAAATCAGCGACCACCACGGCATTAGACTTTGCAGATCTAAGCAGGACAGACCTAGGGAGCCTCCCCTTGATTGGAGCAGCAATCGGCTGACTAGGGCGGACATCGGGGGCCATTTCGTGACATGAGCCCAGAACCCAAGGTCCACGGTGGTATGCCATCTCAGCTAGGGGAGGGTCTGGCCTCGAGTCCGGGGGCGAGAACCACGTCCCGGGAGGGGCGGTGATGGGGAAATCCGCATCTAGCAACTTGGCCCTAATCACCCCTACAACTGAGGCCCGGCCCACGTACGCCTCGATTCTCTCCGGATCTGTGGGGTCAGAGGGGGCTTCCACCTCCTCCCTTTTGTCGAGATTGAGCCAGCGTGGAAATCGCTCGGTCAATACAGCCCAACCCCAAGACACCCCTTTATTTCTCATGGAAGCAGGATTGTCGCCCAAGGGCGCCGGCAGACGATTCGGAATTGGCACCATAGGATCGCTAGGCGGATCGAGGAAGCAAAGGAGGAGATTGGCCTCATCTCGTGAGATGACGCAGCAGCAGTTTCGATTCGAAGGTAGTTCGGTGACGTTCAGTGCCTTCGACCACTCGTCATCCTGGAGCATCGCCCACCCCTTCTCAGTCAAACGAATCTGAGCCCCACGACTCCCGGGTGGCAAGTCGCTGGAGACCAAACCCTCCTCCCTCATTCTGCGAATTTCCGCCGATGCGTGAGGAACCCTCAGACCGGAGTCTAGAGCTAACTCGCTCACTGTGGCATCACCCTCTGCGACCCTTGAAATGAGCCTAGAACGATGTTTGCTCCTAATTCTTCGAGGGGAGATCTGGCGAGTCTCGCCGGAGTCGCTCTCGGAACCAATTGACACGAAATATCACCTACAAATAAAGTCGAATTGTAACATAGTAATAAATTATGTTATTTTATTACATTTAATTACATATTTCCACTGGAATAAGTGCTGCTTCCAATAATACACCAAATATTGGCGGTAATTACAACCATAATTATGTCACAATATGTAACAAACGAGGCGAAATACATACAGAAGCGTTATATTACCCTCCGCTCTCCTGTGGAGGACGGCTCCGTCTGGAGCCGCTGATAGCCCAGGTGATAGAGATGAGGACGACCAGACTAAGACAGAAGATCAAGAAATTCCTAGACGAGAGAGGTGAGGCCAACACGACCGAGATTCTCGAGCACGTGAACTCGACTATGAGGCACGGTACGACGCCTCAGCAACTAGGAAACGTGCTTTCGAAGGATAAGGATATCCTGAAGGTCGCCACCACCAAGCGCGGAGGCGCGTTGTCGGGGAGATACGAAATTTGCGTTTGGCAGGTCCGCCCAGGCGCGCTCGAGAAGAACTGAGTCAAGCTTCCAGTTTCCAATTATCCAGTTCCTCGCTCCAATCACCGCTTCGAGCCAATCTGTTCATCTTTGCACGGTGAGCGAAGGCCCGTTTGCTGGCAGTAGCAGAATCAATGTGAGGAAGATCGGTTTCTGCACTAGCCCATACCCGAAGGGCCTCGGACTGGAGGGCCCTTCCATATGAGTAGGAGAGTTGCCATGGGTGCTCGACAGCCATCATATTCATCAGATTTAGATGGGCCGTTGCGTCTTCGTCAGACTGTCCACCCGAGAGGAACACGATGCCGGGAAGGTCGGGTGGGACGTGCTGAGTCAGGCAATCCACGGTCAATTGGGCAACCTCTTCCCTCGAAATCTGGGTCTCGCAACCCTTGCCGGCGATTACCATGTTTGGCTTGAGCAGGGAGCCAGGAATGTGCACGCCTTGGGCGGCACATTCAGCGAAGGTCGCATCCAGGGTCAGGGCCGTGACTTCGAAGCAACGCTGAGCATCATGATCCCCATTCATCAGGACCTCTGGCTCGATTATGGGAACAAGGCCTTGCTCTTGGCAGATAGATGCGTACCGTGCCAGTGCATGGGCGTTTACAGAGATGCAAGCCTCGCTTGGGATACCATTCCCAATGCTAATCACAGCACGCCATTTGGCGAAGCGGGCGCCCATGGCGAAGTACTCAGTGCAGCGATCCCTGAGTCCATCTAGACCCTCTGTAACCTTCTCTCCGGGATGGTGTGCTAGTTCCTTGGCGCCAGTGTCGACCTTGATTCCAGGGTGAATGCCCCTTCTGGACAGCGCTTCGGGAATCGAGGTGCCGTCGTCCATGAGTTGGCGAATCGTCTCATCGAAAAGGATTACTCCGCTGACGGCCGACTCATAGCCCTCGGTGGCGAGAAGATTGGCGCGATACGCCCTCCTGGCCTCTGGTGAGGGCTCGATTCCAACGGCTTGTAGCCTGTTTGACATCGTCCCGTTGCTCTCGTCTGCAGCAAGAACGCCTCTCCCGGGAGCCACCAATTCCTTCGCTGTCCTCTCCAAGAGTACCTTGTCCATTACCATGCCTCGTCGTCCCGAGAGTGGAGATAGAAAAGAAGCCATCGTTGGAAATCCCTATGGATCAATGGCAGTTAAAGTGAGAAGGGCCCTATACGTCAATCTCAGAAGAGACGAACCTGTGGACTCCTGAGGAGACCTCGATGACTTCTGATTGTACTGACGCCCTCCTGTTATCCAGAAACTCTACGCCCCTAGTTCGACCACTGCACACTCCGGTGCCAATGAATACTGAATCCTCGGATGTGCAGAGATCGTCACGATTCCAGATTCTCTCGATATCCCCCTCTATCATGCGCTCGGCACGCTCTCGATGTCCCTCGTTCTTGAACACAAGGCGCCCCTCGAACGGGGCATCGAGACCACGCAATGCGGTTGCGGTGATGACTCCCTCTGGGGCAGCCCCGATACCCATCAGCATGTCAGTCCCCGAATTCGGGTCAGCGGAATCGAGAGCTGCAGAGATGTCCCCATCCCCAATGAGGATTATGTCGACGCCTAGAGCGCCCAGGTCACGGAGAAGTTCCTCATGGCGGGGACGATCCATCACCACGACGCGAAGGTCATTCGGATGCTTGTCGAGGGCAGCGCAGGCGGCCTCGACATTGTAGGACACATCGGCCTCGAGGCTAATCTCTCCGGCCAAGGCCGCGGGCCCAGCAATCTTGTCCATGTAGCAGTCTGGAGCATGTAGCAGTGTCCCCATAGGGCCCGCAGCGAGAACCGCCATGGCATTCGGGAGGTCCAGAGCGACATGGTTGGTGCACTCCAAGGGATCGACTGCGATATCGATGGAAGGGGCAGAGGGATCGCCCTGCATCGACCCTAGGGGCTCGCCTATCCATAGCATGGGGGCATCGTCACGCTCTCCCTCACCAATAGCGACCCTTCCATCGAAAGGTACGGTATCGAAGACTGCTCGCATCGCCTCTACTGCAGCCCCGTCGGCTGCCTTGCGATTACCTCGGCCCTTCCAAGCCGCGGCGGCCACAGCAGCAGCCTCGGTCGCCCGCAGGAAGTGCGGGACCAAGTCGATGGTCGCCATGCAGGGGGGAGGGGGGGCGAGACGTTCAATCCTGCGGGTCATCCTTGAACTTCCTGATTACACGGACGTCCTCAATCCTAGAATTGGGATACTGGCCCTCAATGTCCTTTTCGATTGATTTGAGCATGTCCCACGCGCACAGAAGTCCTGCGCTGACGCCGCACAATGCCTCCATCTCCACGCCTGTTCTCCAGTGAGCCGTCACCGAAACGGTGCAACGCAGGCCGCCTTCCTCGACCTTCCAATCCACGGTGCATCCTTCGATGGGTATGGGGTGGCAATGGGGTAGGGTCCGAGGAGTCCCCTTAACAGCCTGAATGGCAGCAATGGTGGATGAATCGCACACGTCGCCCTTAACCGAACGGCCATTGGCGACCACGTCGAGTCCCTCGGGGGAGAGTGATAGGATACCAGTTGCGACAGCCTCGCGGGCGACGACTGGTTTCGAGCCGACATCGACGATTCCAGTCCACGAGCCCCTCATAATCACACCAGATGCCCTCCGGATGGCATGCTACTTCTTCATAGGCTCGGAAAAGGGCATTGGGATGAAATACCGAGATGTGAATTGGATAGTATGGCGGAGGGGTTCCGGGACAGAGCCACCCCTGGCATCGTGCCCGTCTTGAAATCGGGCCTTCCTCACGACAGGCCCATCACCGATGGCAGCAAACTTCAGGTGATCAATGACCTTTGCGTTGGCTGTTCCTATTGCTTGATGGCCTGCAAAGATGACGCTCTGGTAGTCGAAGGTCTGTGCGAGGTAATCGAGCAGAACTGTACTGACTGCCTGCGATGCCTACTGTGGTGTCCGACTGGCGCTTTGGTTTACTCATGAGGTGGGCCAGTGAGTAAATCGAAGGCAGTCGTGATTGGGGCGGGAGTGGGGGGGCTCTCATCGGCAGCCAAGCTTGCTCAGACCGGCAAGTACGACGTTGCGCTATATGAGAGGATGTCCTTCGCCGGAGGCCGCTTCACCCAACACAATCACGACGGTTTCCAGATTCCCACTGGTGCGGTGCATATGATTCCGCACGGTCGTAAGGGCCCCTTCTCCAAACTGATACTGGGCAAACGCTCTGGAGGGGGGTTGGAACTGGGAAGGCACGGTGTGGAGTTCCTGCCATCGACGAAGTTCGCTTGTCAGCTCAAGGACGGTCGGCATTACGCTGCCAATTCGGTTTACGGGATCCTCCGCTGGTTCCCAGCGAAGAACACCCTGAACATGCCGAGGCTGCTGGCCACCCGAGCCAAGCACCCCTGGGAAAACGAGACTATAGATGGCAGGACTTGGCTCCAACGAATTTTTACTGACGACTTCATCGATTTCCTGGAGGCATTCTCAAACTTCGCTATCAGCCTTCGCTTCGATCAGATGCCGGCATCCACGGTGGTGAGAATACTGCAGAACTCGTTCTGGAGCGATAGGCCCCACATACCCAAGGGTGGCTGTAAGGGAGTTATTGACGGGCTCAGAGCAGATTTAAAGCAGAATGGAGCGAAAATTAAGCTGTCTCACGAAGTCACCGAGATACTCCCAGGGGAATCAGAGGAGTCGACCAAGGAAAACCGATTCTGCATAGGAATCAGGAGGAGAGGTAGGGATAGCAGCACATGGGTTGGCGCCGATTCCATCATCCACAACGGGGGTCATCCAAATCTGCTCGATTCGCTCTCTGAGGACTTTGAGGTCCCTGAATCGGTTCGCAAACAGGTGACTAATACACAGGCCGTGGGCGGGATTGGATTCGTCTTTGATTTGGATGAAAAGATACCCCAAAGGGACAGCGGGGTGACAATGATTCCAAGCCTCGACACGGTCGGTGGCTACGTGATTCCAACATTTTCCGAACCAGCCCTAGCCCCACCAGGAAGACACATGATGATCACGCACCAGTACGTGCCTGATCCCAGCGTAAAGTCGGAGATTGCCAAAGGCAGGGATGAGCTGTATGATTCAATTCCTTGGCTCTCTGATCACGGTGAGGAGCTATGCGTTCACACCTATCATCGGAACTGGCCATGCAACCGCGCCCCGCAGGGCGCAGAGCTGCCATCTGACATTGGTGTGGAGGGCATGAGGCTTGTCGGGGACGGGATCAAGGGCCACGGCTGGATGATGGTGGAGGGAATTGCTTCCAACGTGCCAAGTGCAGTCCGGGACGTCTGCGGGACCATGGATGCGAGAGGGTCACCCTAGACCCGCCTTCCAAATCGCACCGTCCTCCCTAACTTCCTTCTTCCACAGGGGTGCCTGCCGCTTCAGTTCATCAATAAGCCAAGTGCAGGCCTCGAAGCCTTCGGCTCGATGCACGGATCCGACGTGGATGCAAACAATGGGTTTCTCGGGCTCCACACGGCCTATCCGGTGCGCGATGGCAACTGAATTGGCACCGAACCTCTCTAATGCATTTGTAGAAATGGATTGGAGGGCAGACGGCAGCTCTTCTTCCCAAGCATCGAATTCCAATCTCTCTACTTCGACTCCATCGGCCTCTCCGCGAGTCAGGCCGACGAAGGAAACAATGCTACCACAGCCCTTGATATCAAGCAACTTACGAAGACCATCGACATCGATTTTCTCGGGTTCCACCACCACAACGACTTTCGACACGAGTTGCGATAGTTGTAGCTGACTTGAAATAATCTGAAACAACCATCAAAAATAATCTAGAGGAGCAATCGAGTAGCTGGATTTGCTCTTTCCAGTTGGCGGTTGCTTTCCTAACTTCACGACGGTATGCAGATTGGTTCAGGAAGGTACAAAGAAAGGACCATTGACGAGGTATCGATGACTTCCACAGATTCGGTAACTGCCGGAAAACCACATGACATCATTGTGGTAGGGGCAGGTCCAGCGGGCTGTGCGGCTGCCTGTTACGCCGCACGTGAGGGGTACCGTGTATTGCTCGTCGACAGGGCGACATTTCCCCGAGACAAGGTGTGCGGTGATGCCCTAGGGTGGAAAACCCTCTCTTTCCTCAGGGAATTCGGAATGGATGCCAATGGATTTGTAGAGGAGAATGCTCCTTTCAACGGTGTGAGGGTTTCCAGCCCAAATGGATACGAAACCACGATATTTCTTCCCGAGGATAGCGATGAATACTACCCAAGAGGATGGTGTCAGAGGAGAGAGATATTCGATAATTCGCTGATGGATAAGGCTCGGGAGTTGGTAGAAGGGTCCGGAGGGACTGTGATTGAGGGTTTCACTGTAAGAGAAATCCTGTATGGAGATGCGGAAAGTAGGATTATTGGCATTCAGGGACAGGTGAAATCAACTGATGATGAGATGGAAACCATCGAGTTTCGCGCACCATTGACCATTGGAGCTGGTGGGTACAATTGTCCAGTATCTCGCTCTTTAATTGGTAGCACCTTCGAGGAGCCGCTTTCAGACCCAAGTCATTATGCCACTGCATATAGGCAGTATTGGTCTGGAGTCTCCGATTGTGACAATCAGATAGAGCTTCACTTCTTGGACAAGATAATTCCAGGATACCTCTGGATTTTCCCGGTCTCTGAAGATGTCGTCAATGTCGGCATAGGCAGCCTTCAGAGGCATCTCGACGCGCGCTCAATGAAACTTAGGGAAATGATGGATTATGTGACGAAGGAGAGCCCAAAATTTGCTCCGAGATTTGCCAACGCTATATTGGAAGAGGGTTCGGGCAGGGGCTCCAAATTGCCTCTGGGTTCCCCTAGGAGATCGCCTCCCTCGGGAATTCAGCCACGCAGGTCAGCTATGGCCGGGGGAATCTTGATCGGTGATGCGGCCAGCCTCGTCGATCCCTTCTCGGGAGAAGGAATTGGCAACGCCGTTCACTCTGCTGAAATCGCCATATCGCATTTCTCCTCATCCGATAACAGCGAAGGTTTTCCGGAATCTGCGGCTAATGGATATCAAAGAGACCTGTGGAGAGCAATGGGGAGTGAAATGTCTCATTCAGCAATGCTCCAAAAGACGTTTTTGAAATCTCCGACATTGATGAATATGTTTGTTTCAAAGGTGGGAAAAAAACAGTTATTGCAGAAAGTATTGTTTGATTTAACCGCCAGAAAGCAACCTAGGAAAAACCGTCCGTCAAGGTTGCGAATCTTGCTTTCACTTCTGTTTTGAACGAAGGTTTTCAATCGGTGTCAGTTCTACCAAACTTTCATGTCCGCCGAGTTCAGATGGTTTCGAAATCAGCACTCCACCTCTATCACTACTGCCATCGCTGAGTCTCCCGCCGCACAGCCGGAGAAGAGGCCGTGCCCCCCTCCACCGAGAACCAGTTCTTCGATCAACTCGATAACTGCTCGCAGTCCGGTCGGTGCTTGTGGGTGACCCCATATTAGGGAGGAGCCGTAGCGATTGACCTTCTCGGGTTGAAGACCGAATTGGCGGCAAAAGTAGACGTCGTTGATTGCAAATGGATTGTGAGTCTTGATGCTAGCACAATCCTCGATCGTCACTCCTGCAGCATCCAAGGCATTCTGCGCTGCGGGAACGGCAGCCGTTGGCATCAGCCCTTTGCCCACTCGAGCGTTTCCAAAGGCACGCAAGCGAATGCTGACCCCTGAATCACCGCTCAATTCCTTGGCCCGTTCCTCCGTGCACACAACTAGGCCAGCGTTACCATCCGCAGGGTGGGTCTGCGACCCGAAAGTCACCACGCCCCCCTCAACGACTGGGCGAAGATTGGCCAATCCATCCTCCGAGGTTGGATGCACCCCCTCATCCTGCTCGAGGGTGCCAATGATGCGGCGCCCTCGACGAAGTTCGACGGGGACCATGTAGCGGCGCTGAAAGGCGCCGTCATCAGCAAGGGCGTTTTCATATTGCTCATATCGAAGCAGGGTCATCGCATCCTGTTCCTCGCGGCTTATGCCTTCCTTTGAAGCGACGTTTTCCGCTGTTGAACTCATCGCCCCACCTGCCCAGGGGTCACGACCGAAATTGTCCCAAACCGGATTCTCTGAAATTCCCTTTCCACCCGGGCCACTGGGGTCGGGATAGTAGATATGAGGGCCATTACTGGTGCGGTCAGCGGCGATGTTGAGAAGGCTCTCATGCTGGTCACATTCGACTTCATGTGCTGCGATTGATAGCATGCTCACTGATGTGGCACATGCTTGCGAGATCGTCGGTCCAGTGATGGTTGGGGCCCCAATCATTCCTGCAACCCACGGGGCACCGTAGAATGAGGCATTCTGAGGTACAGTGATTCCGAGCAGCAGTCCATCGAAATCGGAGGGATTGATTTCACGTGACGCTAGGGCCGCCGAACCGGTCTCAGCAGCTAATTCCAATGAGTGGCGCTGGCTCAGACTGCCTTGCCAACGGGCGAAAGGGGTGCTCCAATAGGCACCGTAGGGGACGAAAACCTTCTCGTATGACATTCTAATCCACCCCGTAGTCCCAGTCCCGACATCGCCCATCAATGTTTGAAAGTAACCTAATTTCGGTTCAGCGGCGGAAGATGGCTGCCTCACCCTGTCCAACACCGACACATAGGGTGGCAAGGCCATGCATCGTCGTCTCAGAACTCTCTGAACGACGGGCCATCTCATGTAGCAGAGTGACCACGATGCGAGCCCCTGAGCAGCCAAGAGGATGCCCTAGGGCGATAGCCCCCCCATTCACATTAACGAACTCCTCATCGAGTCCGAGTTCGTGGACGCAGGCTAAGGCTTGGACGGCGAACGCTTCGTTCAACTCGACCAAGTCGATATCGCTGATTCCCAGTCCAGCTCTCTCAAGCGCTTTTCGTGTGGCGGGGACGGGGGCCCATCCCATCGTGCGCGGTGCGACTCCCGCAGCAGCTGAGGCCAGCCAGGTGGCCAGCGGTTCGATCCCAAGCTCGGTGGCCTTGTCGGAGCTCATCAGAACCAGAGCCGCCGCCCCATCATTGATGCCACTAGAGTTAGCCGCTGTCACGCTCCCGTCCCTCTTGAACGCCGGGCGCAGTTTCGCTAATTTCTCCAGTGTGCTGTCTCGGCGTGGACGTTCGTCGGCATCTACCGCAATCGGAACACCACGCCTCTGTGGGACCTCCACAGCGACAATCTCCGCATCGAATTTACCGCTATCGATGGCTGCGATGGCTCGTCGATGACTCTGCACAGCAAAGCGGTCCTGCTCCTGACGCGAAGTCTTCTCTGCATCAACCCCCTCCAAATCACGCAGATTCTCGGCTGTCATGCCCATGCCATCGTTGCCATATTGATCCCGCAGCCCGGGATGGGGGAACCTCCAACCAATGGTGGTGTCGTGGACTTTGGGGTCTCCCCAAGCGAATCCAGTTTCGGGTTTGGCCATCACATAGGGGGCGCGGGACATTGATTCAACCCCCCCTACGACGTAGACATCACCCTCACCGCAGCGAATGGCCCGGGCCGCTGCGTTCAATGCACTTAGTCCCGAAGCGCATAGTCGGTTGAAAGTGACAGCGGCGACCGAAGTAGGCAATCCAGCAATTAGGGACGCCATGCGCGCAATATTGCGATTGTCCTCTCCGGCCTGATTGGTGCAGCCCAAGTAGACCTCTTCGACATCCTTTCCTTCTAGGCCAGCTCGTTGAACCGCTTCACGAATGACCAATGCCGCAAGATCATCGGAGCGTACCTTGGCCAATGCACCGCCGTGATTTCCTATTGGAGTGCGTACTGCTGAGACTACCACGACTTGGCGGTACTCAAGACTCAAATTACTCCCCCTACCTAACCGCATTGCACGCAATACACGCTTTCAGGCTGTCCACCCTCGACGAAGGAAGTGAACCATTCGAGGAAGGGCTGCCCCTCGACCTCCAGCGTGTAGAACCTCTCGGAGGTGAGGATGGTGTGCGCCTGTCCTGGTGAGAGGTATCCCGAATAGGGCATTCCCGCCTCCTCAATCTGACTATCGGCGGAGATGATGACCGACTTGTAGTCCAGTGTCACATCGTTCTCCAGCAATGCGTTGAAGTAGCGCATCGTATTGTCATAGGAATCGTCGAAGCGCGCGAATCTGATGTCATTGTCATGCGCCCAAGCACGCAATATGAGGTCGGCACTGGTCATCTCGTTGAAGTTGAGTCCATCCACTGGAAAGTCCGCCATTGAGGAGTTCAGCCCCCATATTTCATAGAAATCGTAGGTATTGTTCGAGAATAGCCCGCCACTGCCATCGTTGAAGACAGCTATGCTCGCTTCGGGGTAGTCATCGGAGGCTAGGGCCCCGTAGAAGGGCGAGGGCGGTGAGCCTGCACTGGACCCTGTAACGAAGATTTGGGTTGCAAGAGGATAGGTCTCGAGCATGTGGGCGTAGGCAGTCTGCGAGTTCACGTGACCGTTGTGACTGACAGGGCCACCTTCGTATTCGGTCACGGTAGCGCCAATGTGAATGTCCCCCGTGCAGTATGGGACGAAGACGAAGGACCAATCGGCAAAGGGATTGTCCTCGTTGTTGAAGTTGAAAATCCCGCCATTGTTCGAATAAACAGAGGAAGCCGTGCTGGGATTGTCCCATTCCCCGACAGTCGTCTTGTAGGTCCCACCCTCGAACTGACAGCTGTAGTCGTTCCAGCAGCCGCCGCCTCCCTGGAAGTATAGGACGACTCGAGAAGGATCCGCGTGTCTAGTCCAGAAGGAGTAGTTAGAGCCGTCAGAGCATTGGCAATCCCCTCCAGGATCGTGGCGAACCCAATTGACCCCATAGGAAGACTCCCACGGGGGGAAGACGCACGGAGCCTCGTCAGTGGCTTCAGGGTCGTAATTTGTCGCCTCGGCGGACATGCAACCGACTATCTCGTCCATGTCGAAAACCCCGTCTCCATCGGAATCTGGGTATTCGCAAGAGCCGTCGTCCGTAGTGGCTGCGATGTCATAATTGCTAGCAGATTCGTCTATGCACCCCAGTACGTCGGCAGGGGTTTCGTCACCGGGCTCTGACACACATCCTGAGAGCAGCATGCAACTGACGAGAGCGAGGGCGATAAACGTCCGGCGACGATGCATCCAAACCGGGGGGAGGAAGTGAAGTTATCAAGGTATTTTCACTGTTTTCTCGACGGTTATGGGGTTTTTGTCAGCATTCTGTGGAAGTGGTGGACTCCAGTCTCCCTAGTAGGGGAGTAGCGACCACGGTCGTAGGCTCCAGAGCCCACTCCACGCTGGGTGGCCTCAACGATCCCCTGGTCCTCCGCTTCGACCTTATCCAAGTCGCCTCCGGCTCCCTTGCCAAGCAACGATTTATCGCCGACGAATCCATGATAGATAATACGCGTTCGATTGACTGAGAGGGGGATTACGAGGTTTACTGAGAGTCCCCAGGGGTAGAAGTTGAGGATTATCCCGGGATAGAGCCAGTAGTAGTACGCCGCCACACGCTCTCCGTAGTCTGGGGAGGACTCTGGGATGTCGAATGCGGGCTCGCCCTCGCTGGCAATGCCGATTTGAAGCACGCCGCCTTCGAACAGCTCGGTGCGATAGGCGTCGTAGTCAAGCGCGTCGTGGAGGTCGGGGTGGACATACGGGATGTGGAAGCCTTCCAGATAGTTGTCGACATACAGAGCCCAATTGGCCTTTATCTCGTACGAGCGATGGCGCGATGGGTCATGCTCGAAGTCCTCGATAGGAATCCACCCGAGCCTATTCTGCAACTCCGATATGCAAGCCTCTAGACCTGTTGGATTGGTACCGGTGAACACGATTCCCTTCCACTTGTGAACAGGGAAGGATGCGAGGTCATCAGATGGGCCGGGGAAGTCCTCGACCCCTTCAAACTCAGGCATGTTCCTGAAGCATCCGTCCAAGCCGAAGGTTCGGCCATGGTATGGGCATTGCAGAGTCTGGTTCGAGCTTGGATCGCTGGCAATCAGCATGCCCCTGTGGGTGCAGACGTTCGAGATGCACCGAACGTTCCCGTCCGTGGTCATGAGCATCGGCTCACCCACAAGGGCTTCCATGTGGTCAAGAGGCAGGGCGCCCCCCTCAGAGAGCTGCCCCTCATGACCGGCAAAGTGCCATGACCCGGAAAAAGTCGCGAGAAGTTCCGAGAATAGCGCCTCATCTGTGTAATAGCGCGAGGGGAGCGTCTGCGCCTTGCGGATATCTGGATTGATGGAGAGTGACAAGGTGAGCTCCGTGCTAGCCCCCGAAGCAATCCAATGTAGAAATTTCGACGTTGGGCGTGCGGGCCTTATGACGGTCGGGACTCGCCTTCGGCAACGATGACTCTAGCTGCCCTGAGGACGCGGTCATGCAACGTAAAACCCTGTTCGATGACCTCTAAGACGCTGCCTGGCTGCGAGCCATCCGGACCTTGAACAGTGGCGATGGCCTCCATGCAAGTAGGGTCGAAGGGTTTTCCAGCGGCCTCGATTAGGCTCACGCCCTCCGCCTCGAGGGAGGACCTTATGCCATCGAGGGTCATTCTCACGCCCTCGATGACCGACTCGGTACCGGTGTCGCCCTCTGCGGACTCCAGGGCCTTGCTCAGGCTGTCGACCATTGGTAGCAGTCGCCTTGCTAGTGAGGCTCCGCCATACCTAATTGCCTCAGAGCGGTCCCTCGCGGCCCTCTGACGTGCATTGGCTACCTCGGCATTGGCATATTGGAGTTCTTTCTCGAGCTTGGCCAATCTGAGCTCTAAATCAGCATCCTCGGCATCCCCAACCTCGGGAATCTCCTCCGAACTCTCCCCCGGCACGGGCACGGGTTCGAAGCACCACTCAAGAATCCGATGGTCTGAGTCAGTCCGCGTAGAAGTATTCGCCAGCCGCCTTCTGCTCGCGGTCCTTGCGGCTCGACGGCTTGTTGATACGGGGGCGGTGGGACTCCAGGTCACGACGGAAGGTTACATCGACGTCCGACAGGAAGAGGTTCATCCCCTTACGCAGGGAAAGGGGGCCCACGGCGTGACCATGTTTGCCGCCCTCCCCCTGGAAGACCAGGAGGGAGTCGCTGACGATATCGATGAAGTAGGTGTCGTGATCAATCACCATGGCAGCCTTCTCGTTGCTCTCCATGGTCCTCCTGATTGCCTTCGCCGCCTCCATCCTGGCATTGGCGTCAAGGAATGCGCTAGGTTCGTCGAATAGGTACAAGTCGGCCTCCTTTCCGAGGCAAATAGCTATGCTGACGGCCTGCAACTCGCCGCCGGAGAGATTCTTGGCCCTGAGTTCGAGCAACTGATCGACCTGCAATGTCCTGATGACCTGGGTGTGGAACTCGCCTGACCTCCACGAGACTCCAATCTCACTGTCCAGCCACTCCATCACCGTCCCCTCGAAGTCAGTGCTGACGTGCTGAGGCTTGTAAGAGACCTCGGAGTCCATGGTGCACCATCCTTGATCGGGTTCCATCTCTCCGGCAATCATCCTAACCATGGTAGTCTTCCCAGTAGAGTTGGGGCCGACCACGCCGACGACCTCCGCGGACCTCACCTGACCCTCCCCGGTGGTGAGCTCGAACTCCCCCAGCGTCTTCTCCATGTCCCCCCATCGAAGCATTGCCTGACCGAGTCCCTCGCCCCTCACACGACCCTTCAGGAACTGGATGGGCTTGTCACGGATGCGGATGTTCTCCTCTGGTAGGAAGCCGTCCAGATAGGCATTGATCGCAGTTCTTGTCGATCTTGCCGGGGTGAAGATTCCATAGGCGGCACGCTCGCCGTAGACGATGTGTATCAGGTCGCAAAGGACATCGAGAATGGCGAGGTCGTGCTCGACTACGATTGTTCGCTTGCCTCGCTCGGCTAGATTCTGTATTATCCGTACTATTCGCATCCTCTCGTGGATGTCCAAGTAGGAAGAAGGCTCGTCGAAGAAGTAGACTTCGGCCTCCTTCAGTAAGGTGGCGCAAATGGCCACCCTCTGCAGCTCTCCGCCCGAGAGAGACTGGAGGTCACGTTCGAGGATATGGTCAATGTTCAGCGCCTCAGCGAACGATGACGCCTCGCCTCGCTCGTCGACCCTATCCAGCAACTCCTTAACGAGTCCATCGAATATCGATGGCAGCTTATCGACGTATTGCGGCTTGACAGCCACGGTGGCCTTCTCCTCCGAGACCAAAGTTAGGTAGTCCCTCAACTCGCCCCTGGGAAACGAAGGCAGGATTTCCTCCCAAGCCCTCGAGTTCGACATCCAATCCCCTAGATTGGGCCTGATGGCCCCAGATAGAAGGTTGATTGCAGTAGACTTGCCCATCCCATTTGGACCTAGGATTCCCACGACCTTCTCCTCCCTCGGTGCTGGAAGGCGGAACAGCCGGAAGCCGTTCTCCCCATAGCGATGGGTCATCTCCCCTTCCAGTTCACCTGGGAGATTGGTGATAATGAGCGCGTCGAAGGGGCACTTGTTGACACAGATGCCGCAGCCAATGCAAAGTGGCTCTGAGACGATAGGCTTGCCAGTGTTGTCGTCGAACACTATGCACTCTATGCCGTTGCGGACCGGGGGGCAGAAGGCCCAGCACTCCGAGTTGCACTTCTTGGGTTGGCAACGCTCCTCTAGAAGAACGGCCACCCTCATACTTCTTTCCCCCTGCGTTTCGCTCAATACATCTTCCATGCGGCTTACCGGAGGCAGCCGCTTTTCACTCAGACTCCAAGGAAACGGTACCTCACATACACGTATGCTGCCAGTAGCATCTTCTCGGTCTTCGAGAGTTGTACCCTCTCAGTAAACACGTCGCCATCGCGCTTGATGATCTTCTTCATTATCGACTGGTAGAAGGATGACATCGCCGCGGGAGAGTAACGGGACGATTTGTCGAGCATGGGGAACAACTTGAACGTCCGCTCCCTGTATCTTTCAACGCGATCAAGGTATTCCTTGACGAACGGCGCCCATCCAGGATGGCTCAACAGTGCCTCACCGCCCTTAATGTCCTCCTCACTAATACCCCAGCGAGTTAGGTCCTCCATGGGCAGGTAAATCCGGTCTCGTTCGGCGTCCTCGGCGACATCGCGGATAATGTTGATCAACTGCATAAACACGCCCCATGACTCCGCGTACTCGCGCGCCCTCGGGTCGTCATAGCCATAGATCTCAATGCAGACCAAGCCCACGGTCGAAGCTACCCTGTAACAGTACGAGTAGAGGTCCTCGAAGGTTTGGTACCTATTGCGATGAAAGTCATCCTCCATCCCACTGATCATGTCATCCAGAAGTTGACGAGGGATGCCGAAAGTCCTCACCGTGTCCTTGATTGCAATGAATATAGGATCAGTAGAGGTGACATTTCCGAAAGCTGTTGACAGTTTCTTCCTATAGTAGAAGAGTTGGGACATCTTGTCGTTGTAGATAGTTCGGTTGAGCACCGGCTTACCGGGGCTAAGGCGTTCGATGCTGTCCCTATAATCAACAGACTCCGGATCCTCTGAAGAACCCCCGGGGAAGAAATCGACATAGTCGCCATCGGCAATATCGTCGGCTCTTCGGCAGAATGCGTAGTATGCCATGATGGCACGGCGCTCTGCCTCTGGAAGGTACTTGAACGAGTGGTAGAAGTTTCCAGCCTCCCTCCGAGTCAGCTCCTCACAGTAATCGTAGGCCGTTTCGATAATGTGTTCGGGGACATCGGGTTCGGACCAAATAGCGGCATCGATATGCCTGAAGGGGTTGACCAGTTCACCGCGTGTGCCGATGACACCCATGAAGAGGGCCCCCTCACGCATTGCTTCTAAGGCTGTGATGCTGATGGCGCGAGTCGCTTCCTTGGTCAAGCCGACCGTGGATCTGAGTATGTCTATGGGTTGTTCGGAATCGCTAGGCGTGCCGACATAAATGGAACGTTGAGGCTTGTCTAAGGGCATGGTCGCGACCCGGGAATCCTGACTACGCGCCATTGTGTTCCAGAAATCGGGTCGAGCACGCTCTTCTTGAATGTCTCGCGGGTGCGATAGCATGATGCGTCGGATTGCTGAACAACCCATCAGACAATATGGCGTCAGGGGGTTCGATTGGATTCGAGGAGTTTCTGACTTAACCTAGAAGAAGGCAGAGCGAGGATGATTCTGTTCCTCAGTCGCTTGATTTCAGGCCTTAGGACCTTGATGCGGCTCTCGGCATCCAGAACATTGTGACGGCGCAGCAGTCTCAGAGTGCGCTGACCGATGAGAACTGGCATCATGCATGCCCCCCTCAATCGGAACTGCCTGTGAGGTAGAAGGGCGATGTAATCGACTGCGGCATCCAAGTGCGAGGACGCCTTGTCGATGTAGTCATCGAACAGAGTACGGAAATGGTCGATGGCTCCCGAATCCAGCAGGTCGGACGGAGACAACCCGTGCTCGGACAGTGCTTCGCTTGGCAGGTAGCAGCGACCCAATCGAAGGTCCTCTGGTATATCGCGCAGGATGTTGATCAGTTGCAGAGCCTTGCCGAACCTCACACCGGTCTCGAATAGCTGGGCCTTAGTTTGGGGATCGGAATCGAAAAGGTGCTCGAGGGACATGTGGGTCCAGAACTCACCGACGCTTCCAGCCACACGATACGCGTAATCGTCTAGTTCCCCCTCCTTGGAGAGCGCGATGATGGATTCGCCGGACGCGTTTGCAAAGCGCCGCAGGTCGAGGGTCTGGCCGCTGATTATGATGTCGAGGCACTGTCGAATTCGCTGCTGATCGACGGAGCGGAACCTCTCTATGCATTCTACGGATGAGGCGGCGCTCTCCAGAAGCTTCGCCTCGGCAGGGTTCCTCTGTAGTCGTGCCAAGGCGACGAGGTCCGGTAGCGTGGACGAGCGCTCTTGAATACGTTCGTTGAACTGTTCAAGTGACTGCAGTCTCTGATCGGTGGGACCTTCATCTGAATCGGCGATGGTGTCGGATGTGCGGGCCAGAAGGTACAGCAAGCCAACCTGGGGCCTAATGCGGGAGGGCAACACCTTGAGGGTCAGATAGAACGAGCGCGAAGTCCCCTCCAGGATCGAGTCGAGCTCGGGGCCTAGCATCTCGGGCATGAAACCACCACCTAGGCCACGCGGGCGGCTCACTCCTAAGACTCTCGCAGGCCCGCTTCGACCAGCACGTCGAGCAAGACCTCCCCAATTTTAGAGGGGTCCCTTGCGATATGGATTCCGGCTGCTTCGAAGGCGGCGAACTTCTCCTCAGCCGTGCCTTTCCCGCCGGAGATAATAGCTCCAGCGTGACCCATTCTCTTGCCAGGAGGGGCAGTGGCTCCGGCTACGAATCCGATGAGTGGCTTGGAGAAATTATCCTTGGCCCACTTTGCTGCATCCTCTTCAGCCGTGCCGCCAATCTCGCCAATCATCACCACCGCCTCAGTCTCTGGGTCTCCCTCGAAGGCAGAGAGGCAGTCGATGAAACCGGTTCCGCTCACAGGGTCACCGCCGATTCCGATGCAGGTCGTCTGGCCCTCGCCGACGCCCATCGTCTGGGCCACGGCCTCGTATGTGAGCGTGCCAGACCTGGAGATGATTCCGATTCGCCCCTTGGCATGGATGTAGCCCGGCATTATGCCAATCTTGCAGCCACCGGCATCACCGGGGCTGATGATTCCCGGGCAGTTCGGCCCTATCAGGCGTACGCCGGGCCTCTGACCTATGTGGGCCACCACCCGCACCATGTCTAGAGTGGGGATGCCCTCGCTGATGCATATGACCAAGCCGCCGCCGTTGAGCTCGTGGAATGCATCGGCGGCCTCCGTAATCGCCGAAGCCGCGAACCTGGCGGGGACGTAGATGACGCTGGCCTCCGCACCGGTCTCGGAGATCGCCTCAGACATGGTGTCATAGACGGGCACTGAGCGACCGGGCAAGTCAACGGTCTGGCCTCCCTTCCCGGGTGTGACCCCACCAACGATATCGGTGCCATACTCGACCATCCGGGTGGCATGGAACATTCCCTGGCTGCCCGTGATGCCCTGAACCAGGACCTTGCTGCTCTCGTTGATCCAGATGCTCATTGCGGTGTGCCTCCGATGACCTTGACGATTGCCTCTCCGGCTTCTGCTAGAGTGCTGGCAGTGATGATGTCCAAATCGCAATCATCGAGAATCTGCTTGCCCTCCGAGTGGTTCGTTCCTGAGAAGCGAACCGCGAGAGGGATATTGAGTTCGATCTCCTCGGAAGCCTCGATGATGCTGCTGGCGACCATATCGCATCGGATTATGCCACCGAAGATGTTGACGAGAATCCCATCCAAACGGGGGTCCTCGAGGATTATCCCGAAGGCGGCGGTGATGGATTCGCGGTCAGCTCCACCTCCTATGTCGAGGAAGTTGGCTGGCTCCCCCCCGTAGAGCTTGATGACGTCCATAGTGGCCATTGCGAGACCGGCACCGTTGACCAGACAGCCTATATTGCCATCCAGATCGACGTATGAGAGTCCGTGCTCGCGCGCTCGGACCTCGATGTCGGACTCCTCCGAGGGGTCGCGCAGATCCGCGCGCCAAGGGTGCCTGAAGGAGGCGTTGTCATCGAAGCTGACCTTCGCGTCCAGAGCCACCATCGTGCCGTCCTCAGTCCTGACAAGCGGGTTGATCTCGATCATCGAGCAGTCTCTGTCAAAGAATACCGACGCTAGTGACCCGATCATCTCGACGAAGGAGGCATGGGCCGTGCCCGAGAGGCCCAATGAGTCGGCCAGCGCGCCTTTCTGCTCGTTCTGCAGGCCGTCCAACGGGTCGACCCAGGCCTTGTGGATGGCCTCAGGAGTGCTCTCGGCAACCTCCTCTATGTCCACACCGCCCTCGGTGGAGGCCATGACGAGGACGGAGTCCTCCTCGCGGTCGATGAGCAGGGCTAGGTAGTACTCGTGAGCGATGGCGCAGCCGGCCTCGACGTAGAGGTTGCTGACTAGTTTGCCGGATGCGCCGGTCTGCTTGGTCACCAGCCTGTGCCCGATGATGTTCGAGGCGAACTCCCCCACTTCCTCGCGTGAGGTTGCCACCTTGACCCCCCCTTCCATGACCAGTTCCCCCGAATCGGGATGGTACAGGTTGCCCTTGCCACGCCCACCGGCGTGTATCTGGCTCTTGACGGCGACCACTTTCGATCCCAACGAGTCGTAGGCAGCAAGCGCCTGCTCGACATTCGTGCAGTGCACCCCCTCCTGCACTTCGACCCCTGCATCCCTGAACAGAGCCTTTGCCTGATACTCGTGGATGTTCATGCGCATCGGCACTCGCATCACGTCCTTGAACGATGCGCCCGGCCAGTAACCTGACTAAACTCGCGAAGTGATGAAATGGGGGGCTACGTCCGTCTGACCATGGATGTTGTCGTTCTGGCAGGAGGATTCGGAACGAGGCTTCGGCCTTGGACATATAACGTTCCCAAGCCCCTGCTCCCGATCCTCGACAAGTCGATGATCGAGCATGTGGTGGCCGTGCTACCTGAGTCTCTGGTCGACCGCGTCCTGATTGCCGCTGGTTTCGGTATAGAACAGATGCGCGAGTACTTCTCGACGCTGAGCCTGCCTTACGAGATGGTCATCGTGGAGGAGACGGAGCCTCTCGGTACTGGGGGCGCCATAGCGAACTGCAAGGACCATCTCTCCGGCGGGACCTTCTGCGTAATCAACAGCGACCTGATCACGAGCCTCAGAGTCGAGGAGATGTTAGATCTGCACACCGCGAACGGGGGGATTGCAACCATATCCCTCTGGGAGGTGGAGGATCCCTCGAGGTTTGGGGTTGCTGACTTCGACCCCGAGGAGGATAAGATTAGGCGCTTCCAGGAGAAGCCGCCAAGGGAGGAGGCCTACTCGAACCTCATCAATGCCGGGACCTACATCCTAGAGCCTGATATCTTCAAGCTAATGCCTGACGGAGCACATAGCATCGAGCGGGACGTCTACGAGGACCTCGCGGAGATCGGCGGCCTCAACGGATTCCCGTTCGAGGGCTGGTTCGTCGATGCCGGCACCCCTGCCTCCTACATCGAAGCAGCGCAGGTCTGCATCACCAACGGGCGCTTCAGCAGCGGGGCGGTCGTGGGCGACTCGTGGTTCGGCGATGGCTCCAGCAACGCCGGTGATGTACGCAGGAGTGCTGTCGGTGCGGGTGCGGAGATAGGTGAAGGAGCGGCGGTCCGCGACTCCGTTATCCTCGAGGGTGCTAGGGTCGGCTCGGGATGTCGGGTCGAGGGATGTCTGATTGGAATGGGCGCTAGAATCGGTGATGATCAGGAATTGTCCGGCGAAATAGTGAACCATGTTCTAGGAATAGCCTGAGTCGGTGCAATGGGTGCGGACTTCGGAAAAATAGGCTTCTCGGGGGCCCTCAGGCCCTCACAGGTGGCGTCATCGAGCATCATTGAGAGGGAGCTCGAGTCCGATTCGAAGGAGTTGCTGATAGTAGCGCCACCCGGCTCGGGCAAGACCGTCCTTGGCCTCTACGTCTGGTCGGACCTAGTCAGGCTGCCTACGCTGGTCCTGAGTCCCAACTCGGCCATCCAGGCCCAGTGGATCGCTCGAGCCAAGGAGCTATTCCACCTGGACGGGCGCGAGGAGCAGATTGGCACCGACCCGAAGAATCCAGGGATACTGACCTCTCTGACCTACCAGTCTATCACCCTGCCCAAGCGGGGAGGGAGGGGTTTGGACGATGCGGCTCTCGAGCTCTGGATCTCAAATCTGATGACACCGAGCGAGGACGATGGCTCGGTGGAGGCCGAGGATCGGGAGAGCGCGCTGGCTTGGATCGCCGACCTGGAGGATAAGAACCCGGATTACCACTCGGATAGGCTCGGCCGCTACCGCAAGAAGGTGAGGGACGACTTCGCGAACCACGGCAACGCCCTGTGGGTCCTTCACGAGTCCGCCAAGGCTAACCTGATGCGACTGTCCGAGGTCGGCATCGGGCTGATCATCCTCGACGAGTGCCACCATCTCATGGAGCACTGGGGCAAGGTGCTGATCGAGGCAAGGGAGTTCTTGGGGAACCCAATCGTACTAGGACTCACAGCGACCCCCCCGGACGAGGACAACGATGCCTCAGCGGACCGGTACTTCGACCTGTTCGGAGAGGTGGACTACGAGGTCCCTGTGCCCGCGCTGGTCAGGGACAGCAACCTATCCCCCTACCAGGACCTCGCCTACTTCGTGCGACCCTCTCCGGACGAGCTGAGTTACATCGCAAATGTCGACGAGGACTTCAAGGGCCTGATAGGGGAACTGAGGAGGGGGCCGGAAGGCGACAAGAAGGGACGTACTCCTCGACTGGAGGTTTGGCTTGCAAGGGTGCTGGACGGGCTCATGCTGCCAGCCGGCGCGGCGAAGGACTGGGTCTCGTTCAGAAGGAGGGATCCCCGCCTGGCCGACGCCGCGCGGGCCTATCTGACCGCTGGAGGGCTGAGCCTGCCCCCGGGCGTTCCGGAACCCGAGAACGAGCTGGTCGCCACGGGGAGCAGCATGGACACGGTGATGACAGTGCTCGACCGATACATCAGAAACGGCCTGATGCGCTCTGAGAGCAAGGAGGACCACGCCCTCGCCGAGGAGGCCAAGGAGAAGCTGAGGATGCTCGGCGTCCAGATTACGGAGGGCGGGGTGAGGGCCTGCGCATCGCCAGTCGGCAGGGTCATGGCCTACGCCTCGGCGAAGTACGGTGCGCTCAGGGAGATACTCTCCGCAGAGATGCAGGCTCTCGGGGCGGACATCCGCGCAGTCATAATCACCGACTTCGAGAAGACCTCGGCGACCGCACTGGTCGAGGGGGTGCTCGATGACGAGGCCGGAGGAGCGGTGGCCGCATACCGAGCCGTCCTGAGTTCCGAGGCCACCGACAGACTCGACCCGGTTCTGATGACCGGGACCACGGTGCTGGTGGACGACGACCTCCTAAATCGTATCTTCCCGAGGTTCGAAGAGTGGGCTTCAGAGCGCCAACTGGACATCAAGTTCGACTACGTAGAGAGGGGGGGCTACTTTGAGATCAGGGGCAGGGGCAAGGACTGGCTGCCCAGAAACTACACGATGATGATCACGGAGATGTTCCAAGAGGGGGTCACCAAGTGCCTAGTCGGCACTAGGGGGCTTCTGGGGGAGGGCTGGGACGCAAGTAGGATCAACGTGCTGGTCGACCTGACCACGGTCACCACCAGCATGAGCATCAACCAGCTCAGGGGCAGGTCGTTCAGGCTTGACAAGCTCTGGCCCGAGAAGGTCGCTAACAACTGGGACATAGTTTGCCTTGCGGAGGAGTTCGCCAAGGGCTTCGACGACTACCACCGCTTCAAGAGGAAGCACAAACAACTGTACGGGGTCTGCGATGACGGAGCGATAGAGAAAGGCGTGGGCCACGTCCACGCGGCGTTCACTGAGGTCAAGCCTGAGGGCGTCTCGGAGACCATGGACGTGTTCAACGAGGAGATGGTCAGGCGAGCCAGGAACCGTTCGCGCACACGGGAACTATGGGGCATAGGGGAGCCGTTCGACGCTGTACCGAGAGAGGCCATAGAGGTCAAGGGAGGGTTCGGAGGAGGCTTCCCGCCAATGAGGAGAATAGGCTTGGCGGAGTGGTCGGACGAGTCCCTAGTGCTCGCAATTGCAGACGCAGTGGCTTGCTCGCTGCAGGCACTGGGCGAACTGGGGCCCAAGGCCAGAATCGCGGGCGGGAGTCGAGGGGGGGGCTGGATGAGGTCCTACCTCGAAGACAGCACGGAGAAGGAGTCCGCGATTTTCGCCGAGGCGATGCAAGAGGTACTGGGGCCCCTGGAAAACCCTCGCTACATCATCTCAAGGGAGGTAAGGATGGTCAGCGAGACCTGGCTGAGCAATATCCTCCCGGAAGTCATCGGGAAGTACTTCCGAGCAGGCAAGAACGTGCTGGCCATGTACCACGCAGTCCCCAAGAGGTTGTGCAAGAACAAGGAGGACGCAGGGGTCTTCCAGCAGCAGTGGAACTGGAAGGTCAGCCCGGGAGAGGTGATGTACGGGCACAGCAAGGACGGGAGGGGCTATGTCCAGGCCGCCAAGCAGTCCGGCCTGACGCCCAAGGGATCATTCCACAGGAAGAGCGTGTACACCTGAGTCACTTGTCAGAGCATTCCTGGCAATCCACTCCCTTGCCCCCATGAGTCTGGCAGTACCTCTTCCGGCAGGTGAAGCACCTGAAGTCGAAGGCATTCACAGCAGTGGAGCACCCCTCTTCTCCGCAGGTATCCTCCGAACCCTTCTCTTTCGTCGAAGGAGTGGGTGAGGGCTCCATCTCAACGACCGTCTTGGGACCAGCGTCACTTTCTACTCCCTCATCGGCAGAATATCCCTCTTCCCACCAGTCATCTCCGATTTTCTCAGAATGGTCCGGAAGGTCGCGATGCTTGTAGCAGACATTGCTGTTGAACATCACACTCCCTGGGCACCCAGCAACTGTACAGGCCCCCCCCACTGTCATGGCCGGAACATTGCCTCCGCCCTCCGATTCAACAGTGTCCCCTCCCAAACCGATAGTCGCGATTACATAGGGGCTGGAGAAGAAATTCTTCGCATCTGAGGCTAGAAGGGGTTCGTCCTCCTTTATCTTCTCGAACCTCGAGATCCCTTCCTCAATTGACGTGATAGGGGATTCGTCTCCCGAAGAGTGGAATTGTATGTAATCGATTAATACGTCATAACCGCGGATTCGACTAGGGGAAATTCCGAACTTCTTGGCTTTTCGATTATCAGCAATGTAAGTGGAACGAGAGCCTGTGGCGTCATTGGAGCCAGAAGCCATCATCCTGAAGAATACGATGAGTCCAATAATTGTGATAGCCTGCAATTCTGGGCCTCCCTCCCCACTGAGTGCCCATAGTATCCCCGCACAGCAGTAGAATGCAAGCTCAATCTCGGACATGATTACCACTACGGGTGTTGGCCTCGGCGCTGTCCCGGCGCCGAGGCCGATGAGGTAAGGGTAATCGCTGGCGTAGCCAAACAGTCATCGCCCTCACGGGCTCCTTCTCTGGGACATGCGACAATTGGACGGGGGGGAGATAAACTCAGCGCCGGATTGCCACCCTGATCGATGGTTCCATTCTCCCTGAGACTTCCCCATCCATTGGCCTGATTGGCAACCCTATTCGCTTGCAAAGCTCGAGGTGTGGGGCCGACCAAGGGTGGGAGCAGCGGTTGCTGGCCTCATGCCCGAGAACCGTGATAGGCTCGAGATTGCTCTGCCAATCACCGTTCTGCATCCTGCCGGAGATTCTGACCCAAGAGTGGTCGAATCTCCTCGTCTCATGTTCGAACTTCCTCAATCCTGCCTCCCTCAACCTACTCAGCAGGAAGTCCCGGGGGATGGCACGGGGGACTATGGCAAGGACCCCGTTTCCATCGAACATGTAAGCGACAGGCCCCAGATCCATCGAGTCGAACACCTCCTGTGCCCTGTCGACCGCCTCTCTGGGCTCGCCCCATCTCTCCGGGAGCCATGCAATCACTGCCGAGCGGTCTCTGGTTCCCTTGACATGGCTGCTGACCTCCAGGCTGAGGTACTCATCTCCCTCTTCCTTCCTTGTCTCAAGAACGACCCTTGGACGCATCCTTATCCTGAAATTGGGGAGTTGTATCGGTGGCCTCTTAGGCATACTTACAGCCAAATCATGTCTGGTTATTCCACCTATCCAGTCCTTCACTGGCTTCTCTATCAGTCCGTCTTCCAAGATGGTGCAAGCCCATCCAGTGGAGCCGTGCAGTGTGCCGGGAAGCCTGATGATTCTACGAGTGTCAGGAGTCACGACCGGGTCTACTGGGTGGCCTGCCTCGAGTGCACGATCTAGCAGGGACCTCCTCCGCTCCCTCACCGCCTCCTCCCTCCTGATTGGATCTGGCTCGGAGAAGGCAGACCTGTCGGGGTCTCGCCCAATTAGGTGGAATCCCTTGCTTCCTGAAAAGGAAATATGCTGAAGATCTAGGTCAGTCGCCTCAGAAATCCATTCTCTCAGCCTTATCGCTGCCACTCTTGCCTCCTCAAGCCGACTGATGCAGAACGGGCGCATGTCTATGTCGAACACAACCATGTGATCCAGGAGAATCGGGGGCGGTTTTTTGGCATCCTTAAGTCGAGGGAGATTGACGGGATCAAGCCATGATGAGGTCGATACGAAGACGTCTCTCGGCATCGATCCCTTGAAGTCCTTGACGAGCGATTTGCCAGACGAAATACGCCTCCTAGATGTGACCCATGGCCCCTTTAGCGTCCTCCACCTGAACTGGTGCCTCGTGGGCTTCTCTAACCACGAGAGGTCGATCTCTGTAGCATTGGAGTAGTGCTGGCGAAGCGCTTCCTCTGACCACTCTGGCGGGCCGGCCACACCCCCATGAACTCGTCATAGGTCTTTGACTAATCCCCGGCACGGTCAAAGAGGCCTCGCTGCTCGCGGTATCGTGAGCGACTGCATCGTCGTTGTGAACTTCAAGACCTACCAGGCCGCCCACGGTGCGTCTGCCGAGGAACTGGCCCGAGTCATGGCCAGCATCGAAACCGATGCCCGCTTGGTGGCGGCTGTTTCCGCCCTCGACCTCTCCGCAGTCGTCGCCGCGGCCCCGGGGCTGGAGGTCTGGTGCCAGCATCTCGACCCGATTCAATTCGGCTCGAACACGGGTTGGGCCCACCCAGCCACGGCCATCGAGCGCGGTGCCTCTGGCACCCTGGTCAACCACGCCGAGCACAAGATCAGCCTCGAGCACGTGGCCGCTCTGCTCGAGCAGGTCCCCGAGGGGTTCTGCGTGTGCGCTTGCGCCGCCGATGTCGATGAGGCGAGGGCGCTGGCCGCACTCGAGCCGACCTTCGTTGCTGTCGAGCCCCCCGAACTGATTGGTGGGGACGTCTCGGTCACGAGCGCGGACCCGGTCATTGTCAGCGGCACTGCAGCGGCCGTCAGGGAGGTCTCTCAGAGCGTTGGAGTCTTGTGCGGGGCCGGTGTGAAGACAGGGCGCGATGTCGTCAAGGCAATCGAGCTGGGCACCTCGGGGGTTCTGCTCGCTAGCGGAGTCACCAAGGCAGAAGACCCGCGAGCCGCTTTGGACGACCTGGTCTCGAAACTCTGAGCGCGAATGGTCGAGGTCGTCGGTAAACGCCTAGTCTCCGACCGCAGTCCTTTTGTCGCTGCCGGCAATCGGGGGACGGTAACCATGGGCGACGATAAGGGCAAAGAAGTGGAGAGGATAGGCAAGAAGAAGTACAACGAGGAGCTCTTCAGGCTCCAACTGGACCTGATTAAACTGCAGGAGTGGGTCAAGTCGGAGGGGCTCAAGGTCGTCGTGATCTTCGAGGGCCGCGACGCAGCGGGAAAGGGGGGGGTTATCAAGCGCATCACCCAGTACCTGAACCCGCGCGTGGTGCGGGTCGCCGCGCTACCAGCACCGACTGACAGGCAGAAGACCGAGTGGTACTTCCAGCGCTACGTCAACCACCTGCCGGCGGCCGGAGAGATCGTGCTGTTCGACCGAAGCTGGTACAACCGCTCTGGAGTGGAGCGCGTGATGGGCTTTTGCAACGAGGACGAGTATCAGGACTTCCTGCGTTCCTGCCCGAATTTCGAGAGGATGCTGATAAGATCGGGTACGATCCTCCTCAAGTACTGGTTCTCGGTTTCAGACGACGAGCAGCTCAAGAGGTTCAAGGCTAGGCTGGACGAGCCTCACAAGCGCTGGAAGCTGAGCCCGATGGACCTCGAGTCGCTGACCCGGTGGGAGGACTACTCGGAAGCGAAGGACAAGATGTTCGCTCACACCGACACCAAGCAGGCCCCCTGGCATGTGGTCAACTCGGACATCAAGCGCCACGCCCACCTCAACTGCATCAACCACTTCCTGTCGATGATACCCCACGAGGACCTGACGCCGCCGCCGATCAAGCTGCCCAAGCGCAAGCAGGCCAGAGGTTACGTCAGGCCGCCGATGAACGAACAGACCTTCGTTCCTAACCACCACCAGTCGCTCATGGACTGACGAGGTTCCGACCCACCCATGATGGGCTTGGGGCCGCCCCGCCCCCTTGGGATGCGTTTATCCAAGTGTAAGGAATCCAGAGGCAATGGAACAGGGGCCAATCAATCTTTCAGAGGCCCTGTCCTCATTCGAAGAGCTCTGGAGCCCTCACATCATCGCGCAGATGAATGACTACGACGTTCGCATCGCGCACGTCGAGGGCGAGCACGTATGGCATGCGCATCAGGACACTGACGAGTTCTTCCTCGTTCTTGAGGGGGAGTTCAACATAGCGATGCGGGATGGCGATGGCGAGGAGCGGATCGTGAAACTGCTCGAGGGGGACACCTACGTGGTCCCCAAGGGGGTTTCCCACAGGCCCTTCTCACCCGGGGCATCCATTCTGATGTTCGAGCCGACTGGAACCTTGTCAACTGGCGACAGCCAAGAGGATCTCATTCCCGAGGGCGTGGACAAGACCACTGGCCACAATCTCAACTAGCGGCCCCAGTCGTCGGACTCACGAGCGTCCGAACCCTCTGAGTTCCGGAAAATTATAGGTAAACCTGCCTTTGCCATCCCTGTGAGAATCGAGCGGCTGTCCTTTGATGAGTGGGAGCGGCTCCGAACAATCCGACTTCGCTCCTTACTCGATTCTCCCGATTCTTTCGATACCACTCACGAACAAGCCTCATTATTCCCGCAAGAGTCGTGGATCAAGCAACTCCATACTCTTCCTACATTCGTTGCTGTCCTGGATGGCGAGGATGTGGGGATTGTGCGCGGAGGCAATGATGAGGAGAATTCAGACATAGGGTGGCTCATCTCCCTTTGGGTAGCTCCCGAAGCACGCAGTCTCGGCATCGGAAAAGAACTCTCCAGGAAGGTCGTCAATTGGGCAGAGTCAGAGAGGAAGCGCAGTCTGCTGCTTGAAGTCAGAGAGGGGAATGAATTTGCTCGAAATCTGTATGATAGAATGGGCTTCCATCCCAACGGTGGCGTCCCTAGCGACTGCTGTGAGATTCAGTTAGAGCTTGTTCTTTAATAGATATATTTGGAACCCATTGAGATCCCTCTGAGTCGCATACGTATCATAGGGTACCCTCTGAGTCATAGTGAGTCAGAGGTGAGTCAGAGGGATATCGCCGCGAACGCAGGGGGAAGGGATAATTCCGAGGACTAGGACGCCGCGTTGTGCCTGAACTTACAGACATGCGCCCTAATGAGAAGATACCATGGCCAATCGCCATTTTCTTCATACTCTTCTCGATCCCATTCATGCTAATCCCATTCTTTTTCCTCAGTTTGGCCTTCCTTGATTGGGGTACTGCCGACGGCTACACCATGG
>JASMKR010000002.1:0-3982 GCA_030749075.1 Candidatus Thalassarchaeaceae archaeon
GAGCAGGAAGTTTGAGATCCGCTCCTCGCCACTGGTTCGGATGACGAGGTCCGGGTCGGGCAGATCGGCAGTGTACATCCTACTCGAGATCTGCGCCGAGTCTATCGATTCGAGCGCGAGGTCCCCGCTAGCGTGCTCGGCCGCGACTTCTCGTACAGCGTCGACAATCTCCTCCCTGCCTCCGTATGCCAGACACACGGTGAACAGGAATTCGGAATGGTCAGCGGTCCGGGTCTGCGCCCTTTCAATGGCCGCTTGCACCCTAGAAGGCAGACTATCCAAGCGACCCACAGCCCGGACCCTGACCCCACGCGAGTGTATCTTCGGGTCTTCCGCGATTTCATCGAGGCCGGCCACATACAGGTCGTAGAGTGATTCCAACTCATCCTCGGACCGCTCATACATGTTTTCGGTGGAGAGCGCATACACGGTGAAGTACGGGATTCCTAGGCCTAGGACCCAGTCCATAACCTCCTTGAGCTTCTCCTTTCCTTGGTGATGGCCCATGTCACGCTCCAAGTTACTGCTCCAGGCGAACCTCCGGTTACCGTCCATGATAATCGAGACATGCTCGGGTAACTCGCCCTGTCTCAACCGGTCACGCAGCCTGTTCGCTCGAATCCTGTCGGTCCTCGAGATGAAACTCCACGCGTAACTGGAGTTGGCAACAATCCCAGCAGAGGCCGAGATAACCCTGAACCTGAGCAGCCACTTGGCTAAGCCATCGATGCGACGCCCAAGCGACTTGCGCACGCGTCCCATACTCTAACCAAATCATCACTGCGCTAAAGGGCGTCGCCTTGCCAAGCAACTACTCAAAGACGATGTCAGCACCGTCTTCGAGCTTGTCCAAGAGCCCCTTGTCGGGGTTGACAACCACGACCTGACCGGCTCGCTCCCACACTGTGAGGTCGTGGTGGCTATTTCCTGCGTATCCGAACCCGCCCTCGCCGAACCTAGAGACGAGTGCCTCCGCCTTACGCCCGCCTCGCAGGTTGTAGGTAACATCAGACGCCATCACATCGGAGAACAGCCCCACGTGGGCCGCCACCCTCTCCGCCACTATGCGGTCGGATGCCGTTGCTAGCACTAGCGTCCTCCCCCGCGCGCTCTCCCCTGTAATCCAGTCCAGAAAACCCTCGTGGTAGTCCAGTTCTGCGGGGTCGAATACCAACCGCTCAGCGAGATCCCGCTTCCACTGAGCCCTCTTTCCTAGGACCTCCTTGAGAAGCACTCCGAGAATCATCCAAGGTCTTCGAGCAATCACTCTCTTGGCGCTGATTACACTCATGTCTGAGAGTATGAGAGTACCATCCATATCGACGGCGAGAGGGATGTCCGACACAGCTTCACCCATACGCTTCGGTCGAGGGTCGAGTTCAAGGCTTCTTTGACCGATTCAATGAAACCCACTACTACGTCGTGCCCCCGGGGCACGCGCCATGTCAGTCGATGAAATGCCATGGAGACCTGCTGCTATGTCTCAGGTTGAGTCTGACGAGGAAGCACCTCCAGGATTCATTGCCTTACGTTTCGCTGGACCGAAGGGAATGAGAATGATGGCTAGGATGATTGAGCCCAAATCACTGAGCGAGTCGGCAGACTG
This sequence comes from Candidatus Thalassarchaeaceae archaeon, assembly GCA_030749075.1. GTDB lineage: Archaea > Thermoplasmatota > Poseidoniia > Poseidoniales > Thalassarchaeaceae > UBA36. Next base: position 1,607 of record JASMKR010000002.1, read on the forward strand.
GGCGGCCCTCATCGAGAACCTCGAGCCTTGGGGGGAGGTCCCCGAACCGGATTCCATAACTTCCATTTCGACCACACCGACTGACAGGGGCCCTACCGTTCGACTGTCCGCAGAATCCGAGTGGATTGCGGAGTTCCTGCCATGGGGTTCGGATGGCAGGCTGAAGGCTCGCGCGAAAGCGTCGCCAGAGGGCTCGCGCGTACCTTCGGGCGGTTACTCGTGGGAGGGCACCGAACTCATCATCATCAGGAACATGGAGGACCCGCAGGGCAATTCCGCCATCGACATCGCAAGCGCCATCGAGGCAGATGACATGGAGGCCGCGCAGGACGAACTGCGCAAGGCCGGGGCGGTCTTGGGACGCTATCATTCAAGAGCCATGTTGGCGAGGACGACCCCTCCGGACCCTAATCGTTGGAACGCTAGGACAGAATGGCTGGAGGAGAAACTACGAGCGACCTTCATCTGGCGAGTAAAGTACTCCAAGGACCAGCCATGCACTCTCAGTCTGGGTGACGTCAGACTCTCGGATATCTCCGGTGACTCTCTGAGGATAGGCAGGCCGAGGCTGGCGGACGCCCTGCGCACTCACACCTGCGAGTTCCCAGCCATGCGCGACCTAGCGAGTCTGGTGCACGACCTTTCGAGAATTCACTTCTCATCGACGACCACTCTGGAGCAGATGCCTCTGCGGCTGGCCCTGATCGAGGGCTGGAGGTCAACAGCGCCGTCCGACTGGGCCTCAGACGAAGCATTCTACTCGCACCGCGGCGGGATGGTCATCTGGGAGTACGAGCAATGCCTGCTCGACGTGCTCGAAGCGACCTCGCACCAGTCCGGAGCCCCCCAGCCAGCCATGGAGATTCTACGTTACGTGCAGGCCTACCAGAAGCGGATGTTCAGCAACCGCACCTTTGGTGCACTCGCGGCAATGGCTGGATTCTTCGGGGTCTCGTCGTTGTTCAACACATTCCCTCCAGAGTTGTCGGAGATTCCAATCCCGTTGGCCTTCATTGCAGCCAGCTACTGGCTGTTCGGCGTCTACAAGCGAATGTCACCGCCTCCCGAGAGGCCGTTCACTGAACTCTGGTGATGACACCACTCTCGTATTCGTAGTGAATCGGTTCGCCTGTCGGTATCTCGAGCGAGACGATGTCCTCGGGGCTTATGCCCTCGATGTGCATGACAATCGAGCGCAGTGAGTTTCCGTGGGCAGAGACTAGGACACTCTTTCCATCGGCCAGATTCGGGACTATTTCATCAGTGAAGTACGGGATTGTCCTCTCGGCAGTCATCTCCAGACTCTCCCCCTCTGGGGGGGCCACGTCAAACGATCGGCGCCAGACGTGGACCTGCTCGGCGCCATGCTTCTCGGCCGTCTCGGCCTTGTTCAGACCCTGTAGGGCGCCGTAGTGACGCTCGTTGAGCCTCCAGTCGAACTTTGTGGGCACTTCCTCCGAGGCTTCGTTGTGCCGCATGATTATCTCCGCCGTCCTCTGAGCCCTAACAAGGTCGCTGGTGTGAACCACATCGATTCTGATTGCTGACAACTCACGCCCGGCCTCCTCGGCCTCCTCGACGCCTCGGTCGGAGAGGTCGACGTCGGTCCAGCCCGTGAAGCGGTTTGAGGCATTCCAGACGGACTGCCCGTGGCGGACCAGTATGAGCCTGGGCATGTTCGCACCCTACTTCTGGGCCCTCAGCCTAGGCTCGTGGAATACCAGTCCGCACTCATTGCCCCTTGCCCGGGCCATCATCAGTATGTCCTCGGTGAACTCCCTCTGGGTTCTTCCCGATGACGCGCAGTAGAAGTTGCTGGACACCGTGACCTTCGAAGGCAGCGTCTGCGTGACGCGAACCCACGAATCTTCCGGCTTCATTGATCTGGGGTCGGCCAGTACCTGCTCGCACAGCGTGTCGCAGAACTCGCGCAGAGAATCAGCGCCACTGTCCTCCTCAAACTCGAAACTTGGGCGAATCCTGCGGAATCTGCGGTGGCTGAAGTTCTCTACAGGCGAGTTGGTGATGTTTGAGTTCGGGATAGTGACCATAGTATCGGCCCCAGTCCTCAGCATGGTCGTCCTCAGTCCGATGTTGATGACCTCGCCCTCGACATCCTCGACGATGATCCAGTCACCGACGTTGAAGGGCTGGTCCACGATTATCGAGATGGCGCCGAAGACATTCGCCACCGAGTCCCGAGCCGCCAGAGCCAGAGCAAGCCCGGTGATTCCCAGACCAGCAATCAGGCCGTTGAGATTGACTCCAATCAGGCCGGCAATAACGAAGAACGCGAGCACGACGACCGCTAGTCGACCAATCGACTCAGCAACACTGGCCAACGAGCGTCGGGCTGCCATATCGTCCCCCTCCACT
>JASMKR010000003.1:0-51935 GCA_030749075.1 Candidatus Thalassarchaeaceae archaeon
CCCTAGGGATTATGACATCGTTCACTCTTCTTCATCGCTTGCAAAGGGATTCTTTCCAGAAGCCCACATCCAGATGAGGAATAAAATCAGGATCGACCAAGGAATAGCTATTGCGACAATTTGGCCAAAATACTCCAGTGAAATGAAATAAAGTAATGGCTGTAAAATAACTACAAGGATCAAGAATGAAGTATTTTCCATTATGCCCCTCATAGAACGCCATCCTTGGGTTTTGAACATAAATTATTGGACGGCATTACCCTTGTTGATGCGGACATCATCTTCCCTACACTGAGTAACCCCTCAATGACAGAGGGGTGGCTCAGTGAACCCTCGATGATACGGGCAGAGTTCACGCTAGGGACTAGATTACTCTGAATTTCGATCGTATGGCTCTATGTTCTGCCACTCAGAAGCGTCCGATCGGGAGACAACTGCGTGTACCCATTCGGAATCGGAGCAGTTGAACACCTCGTGCGGCAGGCCTGGTTCGATGTAGAACATATCACCCGCACTGTGTACCACGGACTTCCTGCACCCCGGGCCATACTCGTGGCGGACGCTTCCCTGCATTAGGTAGACCATGACGTCGAAGCCGACGTGGATATGTGCTTTGGCGACCCCGCCGGGAGGTATGTATGCTCGATTCATCGATAGCCCGGTCGAAGGGGTGTTCTTACCAGAAAGACCAGGTGCGTACTGAATGTTGTTCCAACCCCTGACTTTCTCCAACTGCCTGAGGCTCCAGATCCCTCCCTCGTCGGTCACGTACTGGCTCAGGTCCGATTGCTCGCCCGTAAGAATTAGTTCCTCCTCGCTCATGCTATCGAAGGAACGAGGGCGGCAGTTTGATTTGAAATATCCCGACCTGAGTCTCACGGCCTCGGATAGTTGAATTGGAAGGAAGTTGCGGATAATCTCTCGTGAGTCCGAACGCACGAGGGTCTGGGATCTCAGAGTTCCTTTGGCCGGAGGACTTCCTCCACCGTCCAACCGTCGGCTGAGGCGACGAGCATCACGGCCGCGGCCGTGGGCATGACGTGCCACTGGCCGCTCAGGTGGTTGACGAGCATCTCAGAACCCGGGTTGTGGCCCAATATCATGGTGGTCCCCTCTTCGAGCATGTCCTGCAGCTCGAGCATGAGATCGTGCACCCCAGCATGGTAGATTCCCGGCCTGACCTCGGTTGTGACATCGCCAAATTGGCGTGACATTCCCTCGAGGGTCTCCCTAGTCCGCGTCGCGCTGCTGACGAGGATGAGTTCGGGGGCCCATCCTCGCTCGGCCAGCGCGTCGGCCATGCGAGGCGCGTCGCGCTGGCCTCGTCGGTTCAGAGGGCGGTCGTGATCCCGTAGTTCGGGGTGGTCCCAGCTGCTCTTCGCATGACGCATGACGATGAGTCTGCGAGCCGCCCCGCCATCGAGTCGTTCTGACCTGGGCATGGCAGGTGAGGAGAGCGGGTGCTCTTGAAGTGCATGAATCTCATAAGTCGGCTCACGGTGGGGCACTTGTGCATGACCGCGAGGAACTCTACATCGGTGGCTCGTGGGTCAAACCCAACGGGAATGGCTCCATCGAGGTAATCAACCCGGCCACCGAGGAGCCCATCGGTTCAGTGCCCGTAGGCGATGCCAGCGACGTCGATGCTGCGGTCACTGCAGCACGGGAGGTGTTTTCGGATTGGTCGCAGGCTTCGATCGAGGAGCGCGCGGGGCTCTTGGACAGTCTTTCCGCGGCAATCAATGAGCGGGGTGAGGAGCTCGCACAGCTCATCACCGCCGAGGTGGGGACCCCGATAGAATACTCGCGCATGGCCATGGTAGGAACGCCGCGGGTCGTCTCGCGCTCGTATGCTAAGATACTGGACGGCTTCGTGTGGGAGGAGGAGGTCCGCAACTCGCTCGTAGTCAAGGAGGCTATCGGCGTGGTCGCGATGATCACCCCCTGGAACTTCCCACTCCACCAGATCATTGGCAAGGTAGCACCGGCGCTCGCTGCCGGGTGCACGATGGTTCTCAAGCCCTCCAAGGAGGCTCCGCTCAACGCCTTCATCCTGGCTGACATGCTCCATGACATCGGCCTTCCCGCAGGCGTGTTCAACCTCGTCTCCGGCCACGGCCGCCAGATCGGCGAGACGATGGCTGGCCATCCGGGCGTCGACATGGTGAGCTTCACGGGCTCCACCAGTGCAGGAGTGCGCGTCACCGAGCTCGCGGCGCCGACCGTGAAGCGCGTCACGCTTGAGCTCGGTGGCAAGAGCGCGAACATCGTGCTCGACGACGCGGATATCCAGCGGGCTGCCAGCTCGGCCATCTACGCCTGCTTCGGCAACTCCGGCCAAGAATGCTCAGCGCTGACCAGGCTGCTAATCCCCGAGGACAGGAGGGAGGAGGTCATCGAGGTCATCGCATCGAAGATCGGCCGGTACTCGGTGGGCGACCCACTCGACGAGGCTAACCGCTGCGGGCCTCTGGCCTCCAAGAGGCAGCAAGAGAGCGTGTCGGACTATATCGCCAAGGGAATCGACGAGGGGGCGACGCTGGTCGCTGGAGGGGAGGGGATGCCCGAGGGCACAAATCGGGGATTCTACGTCAAGCCGACCGTGTTCGCGGATGTCACGCCCGAAATGACGATCTTCCGCGAGGAGATCTTCGGCCCCGTCCTCTCGATTACCACATACTCGACGGAGGATGAGGCGATTTCCCTCGCCAACGATTCCGATTACGGACTCTCTGGTGGAGTTTGGTCGAGCGACGAGGAGCGAGCTGTCCGTGTAGCCCGTCGGATGCGCACCGGTCAGGTCAGCATCAACGGCGGCGCGTTCAACGTGTCCGCTCCCTTCGGGGGTTACAAGCGCTCGGGGCTCGGTCGCGAGCTAGGGGTCCATGGGCTCGAGGAGTACCTGGAGATTAAGTCGATTCAACGCTGAGGCGTAAGAATGGTCGGGCCTAGGCTACTAGTAATAACGGGGACCAGCGGAGTGGGCAAATCCACCCTAACTGCCAAGTTGGCATCTTCGCTTGGCTTCTGCAAGGTGGCGGCGACCGACACTATTCGAGAGGTGCTTCGCACCCAGTTCGACGTCAATCAGGAGCCTGCACTGCATCGCTCGTCCTTCGAGCCCGCTGGCAACGGCGCCATCGCGGACTGGCATGCCACGGTTGCGGTCCTATCGGAGGGGGTGGCGGCGATAATCGACAGGGCACTCGGGAAAGAGGGGGATCTCCTGCTGGAAGGCGTGCACTTCATCCCCGGCCCCAAAGTAATGGAGTCTTGGAGGGCGGCGGGCGGCGCTGCTTGTGGGGTGGTTCTGAACGTGCCCGATGAAGGGAGTCACATGGAGATGATCCTGCGCCGTGAGCATCACAACGGAAGGGCAGCGTCCCACTACCTAGGCAACCTCGGCCGAATCCGAACCATCCAGGACGAGATGGTCAGGAACGCCGAGGCCTCTGGCTGGATAGTGATCGATGTGCCCGCAGACGAGGATCCGATAGGGCGAATTGAGGGCGGTCTCGTCTAACGACCGACCCACTCGGCCTCGGAGCGCTCGAGGAAGGCGCTCACCCCGACCTCCTTGTCTTCTGTGTCGAACAGCGCCACGAACTCCGAGCGCTCCATCAGGACTCCCTCGGTGAACGGCAAGTCCAGAGCGGCGCGCACTGCTCGCTTGGCCACCCTGATGGTGTATGGTGACTTCTTCGCCATTGACTCGGCAATCGCCATCGTGGCAGTCTCGAGGTCCTCCGTGCCAACCACCTTGTTGACGAGTCCGATGGCAAGTGCTTCCTGGGCCGAAACCATGTCCCCGGTGAGCACCATCTCCATCGCCTTGCCGTAGCCAACCAGACGGCATAGCCTCTGGGTCCCGCCCCCACCCGGGATGAGTCCGAGATTGATTTCGGGCTGTCCGAAGGTCGCCCTCTCTGAGGCGATCCTGATGTCGCACGATAGAGCAAGCTCGGTTCCGCCACCAAGAGCGAAGCCATCGACCATAGCTATGGTCGGTTTGGAGAGGTTCCATATCGCCTCCCATGCGTTGTCCTCGAAGAACGGTCGCACGTCGTCCGAGGTCTTGCCAACGAACTCCGAGATGTCGGCCCCCGCGGCGAATGCAACCGGCTTCTGGCGCTTCCCCTCGGGTGGATCAGGTGGTGGTGCGCCTCGGACGACCACGCAGCGCACGTCGTCATCGGCCTCGACGCGCACGCACTGAGCATTGATTTCCTGATGGGACTGCAAATTGAGGGCGTTGAGCTTCTCCGGGCGGTTCAGGGTCCATACCGAGACCGAGCCACCAGCAGGGCTCGACCCCTCTATGGGGACGTCTTCGACGAGGAGAGCATCATCTCCCATGCGGTGGCGAGCATCGCCTTTCGCTTCAACATATCACAGGGCTACTCGCCCGGACGGACCGGTGGGGGTAGGCTGGGAGGGGGGGGGAGGGGGGGAGATTCGGTAGAGGGCATCGGGAGGGGGGTCTCGGGCAACTTAGGTTCGGGAGTTAGTCCAGAACGACCTTGGACATCCAGGGACACCCGGACCTTGACGACCCTGTTGTCATCTATCCTGACATAGGAGACCCCCTGGGGGATGGTCGGATCGGGATTCTCGGGCTCCGTGAGCACCGTGAGGCCGTGGTCGGGGTTCTTCAGCAAGGCAGAGATGTCCTCGCCATCCTCGATTGCGGTCCACTTGCTGACCTCCGAGGCGACGCGCTTGGCGAGCTCGATTCGGCGTTCACGATGAATCCTATCCCTAACCACACCCATCTTGGAACGCTTCTGCATGAGATAGGCATCGACCTCGGATTCCATCTGGGACTCCGGGTCCGAGGTGGCGATGTACACCTTGGCCAGCCCGGTCACGCTGTCACCTAGTTGGAGGCTGTCCCCCCCCAGCTCGGCGGTCGCTGCGGTAGTGGGCATCGGGATCGACGGAGGCAGAGGGGGTGCCTGCATGGGTTCGGTCGCCTGCCTGCCCCTGCTTCTGCGAATCTTTCCCTCCCTGCGCTGGGCCGCACCCTCCTCCGCGAGTACGGGCGGCGGTAGTTCGATGGCCCCGACCGTTTCGACCTGAGGGGCCTTTCCCGCTCCGAGGGCATCTGGCATCGGGACGGGCTGCCCGCCCGTGAATAGCAGCAGGGAGACTAGGAGTAGGATGACGACGGCGCCAGCGATTTGCACCAGCAGGCCCTCGCTGGCGATGAAGACGTAGTAGATTGGGATGGCGGCGATGATCAACAAGATCAGCAGGGGACGGGGGGTCGAGGCCATGCTACCATCACTCCACGAAAGAGCGCGTCTATTCACTTTGACGGGGGTTTGAGGAGTTCAGACAGCCCCTTCAAGGCCCGTCCGCGATGCGATAGTGAAGATTTCTCCTCGGCCGACATCTGTCCGAAAGTGCGCCCGTCACCCTCTTCAGGGACGAAAATCGGGTCGTATCCGAAGCCGCCCTCCCCCCTCCTCTCTTCGGCGATGCCCCCCCTACAGACACCGGACGCGCGCAGAGTCCTATCACCGAGATCGATGATGGCGGCTGCACGATATTCGGCTCCGCGGTCATCGCTCCCATCGAGCAGGCTCAGTACGCCGTCCAGGCCGATCGAGCGCTCGACGTACGAGGAATACGCCCCGGGAAAGCCCTCGAGTTCATCGATGAAGAGCCCAGAGTCCTCGACTAGGATGGCCGAGTCAGCGAGTGGGGTGCCAATGACCATCGAGCGAGCCTGCTCGATCTTGGCCAGGGTTACTACCTCAAGCCCGTCTGCCTGAGGTTCCACGAACTCGGGGGACTCTCCGTCCACAACGAGTGCTTTCACATTGTGGCCGAGGGGCTCGAACAGGGCTGCCGCTTCGGCGACTTTGTGCTCGTTCCCGGTCGCGAACAGGATTTCCATTCAACTACCTACCCGTGGTATCTCACTCTACCCGTGATCTTCTGGAAGCGCTCAATCACACGGCTGGCGGACTCAATCCCGGACGGCGAGCTGTCACCATCGAGGTAGCCACGCACGACAGCATCGACGGCACCTCCGAGGACCGAGTGACTGGCTGTCAGGCACTCTTTAATGACCTGGAGATCCAGTCCGAGGTGCTCGAGCTCGGGCGATTGCCTCGCTAGGCCGAAGTCGATGAGGTGCAACTGCCCTTCCTCAGAGACGATGGCATTGTGAGTCGTAAGGTCGCCGTGTGAGAACCCAGCCTCATGCAGAGTCCTGATCAAGTTGCCTAGACGCTCGAGGCTGCCGATATCCGAAGACCCGTCCTTCAGGGATTCATACAGCGGTCGTCCTTCAATCCTGGACATTAGGATCCAGGCTTCCTCCTGATCGAGGTCAAACAACGACGGCGCGGGAAATCCGAGGTCATGCAGCCTGCCAAGAATTCGCGCCTCGGACGTTAGTCTCTGGCGCGTTAACCTCCGATCCAACTCAGGGTGCCTGTAACGCCGGGCTCGTCTGGTCTTCAGCACTGCTGGCTTGCCCAGCCACGAGCCCGCAGTTACCGTTGCCTCGGCCCCCTCGTGCAGAACCCCCTGGGGGATCCACATGGGAATCGCCTCGATTGCCATGCAACCCCGAGGCTAGGTGACTTGAAAGCGATTGCACATTACTACTGCTCAGTCGGCATGTTCACCGGAACGCCCGCGGGTTTCCAGGCACGTGTTCCGCGAAAGAGCGATTCCGTGCATGGCCTCGGCTGTTCCCATTGAGCAATGATTGGAAATAGTAGAGTGCTCACGTAATGTTGACTCAGGAGGGATGGAGGCTTGTCCGAGACCGTCACAGATACTGTGCTCTCGCCGATCAACATCAAGCAGTGGTGCGAAGAACACGCTGACGAGTTCAAGCCTCCTGTGAGCAACAAGTACCTCTATCTTGGCAATGACTTTTTCGTTATGGTCATTGGCGGGCCCAACGCCCGCAACGACTTCCACAAGACCAAGTCTGAGGAGTACTTCTACCAGTTCAAGGGCGACATCTGCGTCCAGACTATCGAGGAGGGGGGGATAGTCAACCATATTATTCGGGAGGGTGAGACATTCTTCATCCCACCCAACGTGCCACATGCGCCCCAGCGTCCTCCTGACACTATCGGTATCGTCGTGGAGCGGAATCGTCATGCCGGCGAAACCGAGCACCAGCAGTTCTACTGCCCCAACTGCCACCAGTTGGCCTGGGACGAGGAGTTTGACTGCAATGACATCGTCGACCACTTCAGCGAGTCCATGGAAGCATTCTGGGCTGATGAGGAACGGGCTACCTGTCGCGACTGCAATACCCGCATCATGAAGCCTGCACCCGTTGCTAGGATAGAAGCGGAGCCCGAGGTCCTGATAATCCGTCAGGGAGGCTAATCCAGGGGTCACCGCGCATGCTAAAGATCGACATGCACACCCACATTATTCCTCGCGACTGGCCCGACCTGAACGAACGATATGGGTACGGGGAGTGGATCCAGCTACGGCACCTTGAGCCGGGCAAGGCCGAGATGCATTCAGGAGGAACGATCTTTCGTGTCATAGAGAAGAACTGCTGGGATGCGCGGGCCCGCCTGCAGGACATGGATAAGACAGGGGTCGACGTGCAGGTCATCTGTACGATTCCCGTCCTCTTCTCCTATTGGGCAGAGCCCAAGGACACGCTTGATTTCTCGCAGATACTCAATGACGACATCGCCCGGACCGTGAATGAACATCCGGGTCGCTTCATCGGCCTTGGTACAGTTCCCATGCAGGACACGGACATGGCCATTGGGGAACTAAAACGCTGCGTGAAGGAACTGGGCTTTCCCGGCATCCAGATTGGATCCAACATCAACGAACGCAACCTAGACGACGATGTCTTCTACCCGATCTTCGAAGCTGCGCAGGACCTCGATGCCTGCGTCTTCGTACATCCCTGGAAGATGCTCGGACAGAACCGGACGAGGGATCACTGGCTGACTTGGTTGGTGGGCATGCCTGCAGAAACGGCCCTTGCCATCTGCTCGCTGGCCATGGGTGGCGTTCTCGAGCGGCTTCCGAATCTACGAGTAAGCTTCGCCCATGGCGGAGGCAGCTTCCCCCTGACCGTCGATAGAATCGTTCACGGCTTCCGGGCCCGCCCCGACCTGTGCCAGACCAGGACGAAGGCATCTCCAAGCGAGATGCTCGAGCGCATCTATGTTGATTCAGCCCTCCATGGCGAGGAGTCGCTTCGATATGTAATCAGTCGCTTCGGTGCCAATCGCGTCTACTTGGGTTCCGACTACCCCTTCCCGCTGGGGGAGACACCTCCGGGCTCCATAATCGAGGGCATGGATGATTTCGACCAGGCCACGCAGCAGAGTCTTCTCTCCGGAACCGCCCTTGAGTTCTTGGGAATGTCCGAAGCAGACCTGGTGAGCTCTTCACCCAAGAAGGCGCCCAAAGCATGACGTTGCAGGATAGCAGGGGTCAGTCTTCCTTCCGGGAGGCGGACTGCTGCGCCCAGACAAACAGAAGGGGCAATAGCATCATGACTGATGCTTGAAGGAGCAGGGACGAGTACGGCTCGATAGCCTCGCCGAAGGAGTGGACGATTACCTCCACGGTACCATCCTCATTGTGTGCCACCCATACCACACCATCAGCCAGCACCTGAGGCTGTGTCTGGTCGACGTCCTCGTCGTGGGTCAGTTGGATCAAACCGCCCTCGAACAGATTCAAGACGTATACGTCATTACTCCTCGTGAGATCCTCGGTGGGTGCCGTGGGATTGTCCCTTGTGACTTGTAGGAATGCAACCCGGCCATTCGAGATGCTGGGGGAGGATGAGTCCCACCTGGGATTCGATAACAGGGTCTGATTGATGGTGAGCGTGTCTATTAGCATGGTTCGATTCACCGGGCCCACGTCGACAACGGCCACGACCCAATGGGAATCCATTGCCAAGTCTGTCACTGTGGAGTTGTTGTAGTCGAAAACCAGTCCCGAGTCAACCAGTGACTGCTCAGTCCTCTCATCTGCCCTTGGATCGAGGTTGATGGTTATGGTCAACTGCGACTCTATGGAGGTAATGTTGACCGTCGGGCCCGAAACGGTGGGTTCGGACCAGGCGAAGAGAGACCCCGAGGCGGCGAGGACTGTGGAGTTGGTGCCCCCCATGGGCATCTCGGCCTCCTGCTGCGAGTCATCTATCAGGAGCACGCCGTTTTCCGTTAGAACGACTATAATTATCCCACCGCCCTGATCGGATCCCAGAGCGAGATCGATAATGGGAAAGTCGACATTCTCGCTGAAGGCAGGGAGAAGAACCCCCTCACCACTGTCATGTACGAAGAAGTCTAGCCTATGCTCATCGTAGACAACGAAGCTCGACCCAGTGGCGATGACTTGGGGAGCCTGGGCCCATTCCGAACCCCCTATCGTTCGATTGCTCTGAGAGGAGACGTTCCACGCCGTTATTGACACACCGCCATCTGCAGCCTCTTCGATACCTATCAGCCACTCTCCGGAGCCAGAGGCAGAGGTCGGTGAATCGGCCTCCTCGATCGTGAAGTTCTGATGGGTGGCATCCCATAGCAGAACCGAACCGGTCAACACGATCAGTGCTGTGATGAAGGCCCCTGTCTGCTCCCTGCCCGGCTCCCTAATCGGGTCCAACAGGGAGGATGCGGACTGCAGAGTCCGACGAATCGATGTTTCGGGATCGTCAAGGATTCTCGCGAGGCGCCGGGTGAACAGTCGCTCGTCAGCTACACGCCAGATGGGACCGTGGGTTTTCGCAGTCAGATTGACTGCCATGATTGCGACAGCCATGCCGCCGATTATGTCCACAATCCAGTGGATCCCGAGGTAGAGGATCGAAAATGCCGTGAGCATCATGAAGATGACGAGGAATATGCGGAATCTCCTCCACCTGCCGTCCTCGTCCCAACGATACATGGACAGCCAAATCGCGAATGGCAGGCCGATATGGAGGCTCGGCATCCCGTTGGTGAAGGGGTCGATTCGGTTGAACCAGTTGTGAATCTCGGGAGTTAGGTCGTATGCGATGGTCTCCATGGCGGGGATGTAATCTCCGGAGACCCTGACGTTGAGGAATAGGTAAAACGGAATTGCCAGAATGTAGACCCAGAACATCGAGAGAGAGACCCGATCAGCCATGTGTCTGTCATCGAAGTAGATGGGGTAGGCGAAGGAGGCGAAGGTCGCGGTCATGAAGCCCATCACGTAGAAGTGCGTCAGAGAGAGATCGAGGAAGTCGTTCCTCAGACCCTCTTGAATCCACAGGACGATGTCCCCCTCTATCGCATAGACGAGGGGAGTCATGTCTAGTTGGGTGTTAGCCATGAGAACGCGGTCCAAGCCATCCAGCACGTCTTTCCACAGGTATACTGAGAAGACCACAATCATGTGGGCCCAGTAGCGCCTGAACATGTCGATGAAGCCGTCCATGCTGACTTTGGCGTATGGCGGTTTGAAGATAGGGATCATCGCGATGCTAATCAGAATCGCACCCGTCACCCAAGTGATGTATATCCCGGTGTCAGCGGCCATTCCAGACTTTCCGGGATGCGGCTATGACATCAATTCGACCCATATCGGGGCATCTTCACGTGATTCGGAGGACTTGGGACGAGCCGCTCTCGAGCTCTTCGATGATGCGTGCCATGATGGAATCGAAGGCCCGGGCAGTCTCTCCCTCTGGGTCAGCGATGATTCTGTGGACTCCGTCGTCACCCCCTCTGACGATGCCTGGATCGAATGGTAGTGAGCCTAGGAAGGGCACTTCGAGATCGTTCGAGGAAGTCTCGCCACCACCCGACTTGAAGACGTCGAGAGTAATCTCCCAACATCCCTCCTCGTCGGTTTGGCATTCTAGAGGGACGCCGCTCGGTCCCATAACTGAGACCTTGGTATTTGGCTCCGCAGTCCCTCGAATTGTGTAGCCCCTCATGTTCTCTATGACTCCAAGGACGGGCAAGGAAATCGCCTTGGCGAAGTTGATCGACTTGCGGCTGTCGAGGAGCGCGACCTCCTGGGGGGTCGTCACTATGACGACCCCGTCTATCCCGGGCAGGCTCTGGCTGACGGTCAATGGCTCATCGCTTGTACCCGGGGGGAAGTCGATTACCAAGGCGTCTAACTCGCCCCAAGACACATCGCCAATGAACTGCTGTATGGCACCGAGCTTGATAGGGCCGCGCCAAATCACCGGCGTATCAGGGCCATCAATTAGGAAGGCCATCGAGATTACCTTCAGGCCATGGGGGCCGATGGCCGGGAAAATCTGGCCATCCTCAACATTGAGATCCACGTCCCCTAGTCCGAGCATCTTGGGGACGTTCGGGCCGGTGATATCGATATCCATCAGTCCTACTTTTTTTCCTTGGCGGGCCAGAGACAGGGCGAGACCGGTGGCGACAGTGGATTTGCCGACCCCGCCCTTGCCAGAGAGAACCATCACCTTGTGCTTGATTCCCGCGTCCATCATGCTGATGCGCATCTTTCGCTGAATCTGCTGATACGCCTGCTCCATCTGAGCACGCTGCTCGTTAGAAGGGTCACTCCCAGGCGGTTGCTGGATGTCGCCTGGGGAATGTTGGGATATCGGAGAATCATCCATTGTTCGAAGGGCATCGACTGGCGTACTTCAATCCTGTTCTGTTGTCTCGGTGACGTATCTGTCGAATCGATTTCGTTTGGTTCATTAGCCATCGCATTATTGCGGCGGCGTGCGGCTGCTATTCGTGTGCGTTGGGAATACCTGCCGAAGCCAGATGGCCGAGGCGCTCGCAAAGGACTTGGGTCACGAGGCCATGTCCGCGGGAACCAACCCGGGAGGCATTGTCGCAGAGAAGGTCTTGGAGGTGCTGAGGGAGCTCGATATTGATGCCTCGGCACAGTATCCGAAGCCCGTTGACTCGATTGACGCCACTGGCTTCGACAGAATCATCAGCATGGGGTGTGGGGTCGAATGCCCAGTCCTCCCGATAGGTGAGGACTGGGGGCTGGATGACCCGTATGGCAGGGAAATTGAAGTCTACAGGGATACCCGTGATAGGATAATCGAGCGACTCTCAGGGCTATCCTGAGGTCCGACGCTTAGAAAAGCCGCTCTGGTTTCCGGCGGGCTGCGCGAGTGTAGTGTAGCGGTTATCACCCCACGTTGCCAACGTGGGAACCCGGGTTCAAATCCCGGCACTCGCACCATGAATATGAGGTGGGCCCCACTCATTGAACGTAATTTTCGCAACAGCAAGATTCGCGCTGCTATAGCTCTCACCTTTGGTCAGGCATGCTATAATCGAAGACAGCAAAGGATAGGAGACGCCCCTAGAGGGCCCAATAATGCCATGCCCTAATCTTGACCTCTGGGACCCATACCAAACATGTGCGGGCGGTAGTAGAAGACCCATATGCAGTTCGGAAAGGAGGTGTTTCCGCATCCTTCAGTGAAGACGAGGGTTCGATTTCAATCCCGACACAAGATTGGCTTCAACACCGGATTCGATACCATAATCGCTCCCGTCGCTGGCACATCTTTCTTGAACGGGAGAGGTGTCGGCCCTAACATGGGCGGTTGGCCAGAATTGAAACCAATGCCGAACGGGCTTGTCAACTACGGCGTTACCGATAATGGAATAGCCATAATCGAATTGTCATCAGACTCTGCTGGAGAACCATGGACGGAAGGCAAGACCTCTGTCAATACCTACACCCACGCGATGATGAGGGACATCGATGAAGCCGTTCTGAGAGCTCGATTCAACGATGATGTGACGGTCATCATCCTGACTGGTCACGGCGAGAAATTCTTCTCCGCTGGTGCCAGCATCTCTATGCTTGACAGCGTCTCTCCCGGATTCAAGTACTTCTTCTGCCTTCACGCCAATGAGACCCTGAGCCGCCTCGAACAGACTCCGAAACTGGTAATCGCCGCGCTGAATGGTCACGCTGTCGGTGGTGGCTTGGAAATTGCCATGGCAGCAGACATCCGAATCGGCCGAAAGGACGCCGGACAAGTCGGGCTTCCTGAAGTCTCCCTCGGCGTCCTTGCCGGAACTGGCGGTACTGCCCGCCTCTCGCGATTGGTGGGTAAGGCGAAGTCGATGGAGATTATGGTAACTGGTCGAAAGTTCTCCTACGAGGAGGCGATGGAGATGGATCTTGTACACGATGTATGGGATGGGAATGCGAAGCAGTTCAAACTGGATATCCTAGATTACGCTGGCCAATTCACCCTACCGTTCGCTGCTAGCAAGGCAATCGGCAATATCAAGCGCAGCGTCCAGAGTGGGATGGAGATACCCTTGGAGTATCATCTCGCACTGGAAAGGGAATTGCAATCAGATCTCTTCCAAAGCAAGGACGCCAAGGCAGGAATCGCAGCATATGTCGAGAAGAAAACGCCCCGCTTCGAGGGCAATTGAGGCCCATGGGAGATGATAGGATGAGTTCCAATAATGTAGTCGAGGATTTTCAACCCAACTTCGAGGCTTGGATACAGCAGTTCAACGAATGGCAGTCACGCATCGGATTCGAATCAAGTTGGCTCGGTGACTACCAATTCGAGATTAAATTCGATTGGAGCACAGCTGGTGAAAATATCGAGTTCGGTGACTTTGAAGGGATGCCGAAATGGGAACGCAGGATGCAGGTCCCACAGCAGAACATCCGTGATGCAATTATCAACATGGTGACAGTTCAGGGTGACACGGAGTTCGCCTCCGTCGAGCAGCAATGGCACCTTCTGGAATCGGCCCCGACCGAGTACGATCGAAAGTCCGCGCTTCGCGTCATGTGTGAAGAGCAGCGTCATGGTTGGCAAATGGCCTACGTTTTGTGCAACTATTTCGGCGACCAAGGAATTCGGGAGGCGCAGAAGCTGCTTGAGCGAAACTCATCGGCCAATCCCATCCGAGGTGAGGACGATAGGCCTCGTCTGCTGGGTTCGTTCAACGAACCGATAAATCACTGGATTGATTTCTTCATGTTCACTCATTTCATCGATAGAGATGGGAAGTTCCAACTGAAGATGCTCAGCACATCGTCATTCAAGCCCTTGGCAGCGAGCATGGGCCCGATGCTGAAGGAGGAGTCGTTCCACCTAGGAACCGGAGCCAATGGCATCCGCCGCATCGTCGCCCAAGGTGTAATTCCCTGTGCGCTAATCCAGAAGTTCGTCAACAAATGGGTCAGCACCGGCCTCGACCTGTTCGGAGTCGACGAATCGACCTCAGCTGAATGGGCCTACGTCTATGGAATCAAAGGGCGCTACGACGAGCGTGAGAGCGAGGTAGATGCTGACCGCAAACACCTCAACGAGGAGAGTCGCGGCCATTACTTCGACGAACTCAAGAAGGAGATGGTGGCCATCAACGCTCGAAGGAAAGATGGTGAGCCGGAGTTAATCATACCCTCTGACAAGTTCAACCGAAGAGTGGGCAAGTTCAAGGGAGATAGACACGATATTTACGGCAACCCGTTCGAGGGGGGTGACGAGGACTGGGAGCAGTACATCCGTGACTCTCTGCCGAATGACGAGGACGAGGGCCAACTAGAGGAATACTTCAAGGAAGAGTGGATTCAGTTTCGCGAATTGAAGGGATGAGTTCTCCGGAGTGGTATGATGCAGGTACACGCCCTGCTCAGCATCGATCGAGAGCAGATTCAGCCGTTCTTCGAGCGGGTGCCTGAGTTGTTTGAGGCTTATCATGACCATGAGAGCCAAGATCCTGAGGGATACCATGAGCTTCTCTATCGGGTATATCGGCCATACACGGATCGAATGTTCGATATGATAGACGAATGGATGGGTTTCGGACAACGAAGTTGGCATAGCGACGTCGGGCGCGAGGTGGTGCTGATGCTCTATGCGATACGCTATCCAGACACGCTTCTTCTGGAGAGTCTCTCGGACGAGGTTTTTCTGGACATCGGACGAATCTCCGGTTATCTTCACTTCATGAAGCACACATACACGATCTGGGACGATGACACTCGCAAGGGACTCGCTAGATTGGGGATCAATATTCCTAGCACTGACAGAGCTGACCCCTTCATCTACGGCGCCTACATTTCAGCCATCGAACTACTCAAGGAATTGGCGCCATACTACTCCTTCATGGAACGCGACGTACCCCGGCAGCGCCTCTTCCAAGCAGCCTTGGCGGGCTATGGAAGAGAGGGTTGAGGATGGTTCAGCGGGTGGCAGTAATAGGTGCTGGCACCATGGGTTCTGGAATCGCGCAGATTTGCGCTCAAACGGGTTGGGAGACTCGATTGTTTGACTCTTTACCAGAGGGCCTGGATGCTGGAATGGCACGTATCGATGCGTTCTGGAACGAGGGGATTCAGAGGGGCAAGACCACAGCAGAACAGAAGTCTGAGTGGTCAGGCAATCTAGGTGCAACAGCGAGTCTTGCTGATGCAGTTGCGGATGTCGACTTGGTCATCGAAGCGGTTCCGGAGATTCTCGAATTGAAGTTGGAGGTCTTCTCAGATCTCGACGAGTTGGCCCCCCCGGACGCCATTCTTGGTACCAATACCTCGGGATTAGGGATCTCCGGAATAGCGAATGCCACCAACCGGCCGGAGAAGGTCATTGGAATGCACTTCTTCAACCCGGTTCCCATCATGCAGTTGCTGGAGTTGGTGCGGCATGATGGTGTGTCGGACGATACTATCTCTGAGGCATGGGCCATAGGTGAGGCGATGGGTAAGACGCCCATACTAGTGAACGATGTACCGGGATTCGCAACCAGCCGCTTGGGCGTGGTGCTTGGCAATGAGGCGATTAGGATGCTGGCTGATGGTGTGGCCAGCGCCAGCGACATAGATACCGCGATGCGCTTGGGATATCGGCATCCGATGGGTCCCCTGGAGCTGTCAGATCTCGTTGGCCTCGATGTTCGACACGATATACTGAACAGCCTTGCTGACGCGTTTGACGATGAGGGGTATCGTCCCCACCCGATGTTGACTGCATTGGTTGATGCGGGTGATTTGGGAAAGAAGACCGGTCGAGGAATCTACGATTGGGGTTCTGGTGAGAAGGCTGAACGAAATCGGGGATGATGATTCACATTCCTATGGGCCAAACTAGCAGATGTCTTCTGTGAGAACACCGGCACTAGCACCATTGCACGGCGCTCACTCCAGCTTCGAGTCGCGCATTGCATAGACGAAGGCCCCGAGGCCGAGCACTAGCATGAGGCCGAGGGAGCCGACGACCAGCTCGGTCGAGTGCTCGGTGACCCAGTTGCTGCCATCGGCACCAGAGGAAGCCCTCTCGAGCGTGATGATATGATTCTGCTCACTTATTGGGGTCATGGACAGAAAACCATCGGTAGCCCGAACCCGAATCGGCATCTCCCCTTCGCCCAGAGTGGACCTAGCGCCGAACTGGAGAGTGTATATGCCGTCTCCAGCAACGCGATCAGCCCCGGTTCCGTCATCGTAAAGCAGCAGCCAATTCTCCGACTGGCCTATGGGGGCCAACCTTCCTATCTTCGCCTGTGCCGAGGAGACACCGTCGAAATCATGAATCGCCACCTCAATCGTGTGGCCCAATGCATCACCCGACAAGGGCACTTTGACGGTTTCAACCACGACTTGTTCTCGCAATAGGATGAGGTTCGATATGGTTGGTGGGTCGTTCACGATCTTGAGCTGCTTGGCTGACTTGGGGTATGCTCCCGTCTGGACATTGGTCGTCGAAATCGAGGCGTCACCCTCATCGATGATGAGAATGGGGATGGACTGCTTGCCCGGAGCCATGCTTTCGGGTACGGTGAAGGTCCCTGACCAGACCTCGCCCGTGCTAGTCAGTTGGGTCAGCTCCCCGCCAATGCCCAACAGGTCGACTGCGACGGACTCGATTCCGTGGCCGTCCACCGCCGTGACCGTAACTTCGACCTGTTCGCCGCGAAGGGTGATCTCCGGGGAGAAGTCGATTGACGTCATCCGTGGCGGGGAGTTTGTGACAAGGAGGCTGGCATCGGTGTCTACCGTGGTCCAGACGTCCTGCATTGTAACCGTCACAGGAATCTGCCCGAACTGTAGACCGTCGTGGGAAATGCGAGCGGTCCAGACGCTGTCGTGGATGACCTGGTCCCCCAATAGCCCCGAGTCGGAGAGCTCGATAGTGCCTAGGCCGATCCCAGAGAGATCGGCGCTGACTGCGATGATATCGGTATCGACGTCGACGACGACGATCTCCAGATGGGCCATGCCCCCTTCAGTCGTAAGGATGCCCTCGCGGAACTTGACCGAAGAGTGGGGGTCGGAGAAGAGGGATGGGGGGGTGTTCTCATCGAGGGTGATGATGGCGGGGTATAGGACTCGGTCAATGGTCTGGTGCTCGAGGAAGGCTATGTCGTCCTCAGGTCCGGAATCACCAAGTTCGACTTCCACCCAGCGGTTCACCTCGCTGAGGAGGCCAGCAAGCATGCCCTCGTTGATGATGCTTCCAGAGGCGGGGCTGTCTTCTCCGAAAGCGCCTTGCCAATCGGCGACGCTGAGATTGTGGCCATCGACCGTCTGTTCGCTCTCTCCTGTCACAGTCACATCCAGCACCATCGCTGCGTTGCCCACCAGCGAGAAGCTGTCGCCGACTATGAGGATCTGCGGGCAGACCCCGGTCTCTCTGGAAATGTGATTCGAGAAGACAGCGGAAGCCTCGGGAGCCTCGGCTTGGCGGATGAGGGGGGAGTTCTCGGGATACTCGTCCTCTACCGAGCCGTTGTCCTCGACGTAGGTGTAGCGTATGGTACGATTCCACCAGTCCTCCTGTGGGACGGTATACTCGTAGGTCAGGTTGTGCTCGGCCTCGAACTCCTGTTCGATTGGTCCGAAAGGCGTGGCCGAAACGTTGAGCCAGAACTCATTCTGTATCTTGTCGGCCTCGAACAGGTTCCCGCTGGCGTTCTCGTAGACGCTCGATTCGACGATTCTCCTTACTAAGCCGAAGCTGCCCTCGGCGTCACCATCGTAGGTTCCGTCGACAATGACGGTGTTTGCTATCGTCTCGCCGCCCTCGGATTGGATGTGGAAGATCGGGATTGTGCCATTCGCCTCGATGTACGGGTATTCCTCCGAGGCTATGAAGTCGAAATCCCCGCTGCCATAGAGGCGCGTGTACTGGTCAGTTCGGATTCCCTCCTCCCACTTCTCTCGAATGATTAGTTCATCGAGCTCGAAGGAGAAGCTATCGGAGCCAGCGCCAGAAAGTCTCACTGAGGCGTTGGCCTCGATCTGGACGTCTTGGAGGCGCCGGAGGCCGTCGTCGTCCCATATCTCGTAGTAGAACAGCGAGATCTGCCCGAAGGCCCCGGTTGTGCTATTGTTGTCGCCCCCGTTGAAGGAGAGCCATCCGGTGCCCTCGAAGCGCATGCGTTCGGTTACCTCTCCCTCCGAGAAGGAGCGTAGGACGTAAGCGTCGCTAATCCGGGCGTCTATGGTGAAATCGCCCCCATCTTCGCCGCCTTGAAATGATAGGGTCCCGTCACCGGACATCTCGAAGTCCTGCTGGATTAGCTCTGTGCCGTCATAGGTCTCGTTGAGCCAAATCCTATCTAGGTTCAGGTTCACCACGGCACCCACGGAATCATTGGTCAAATCGAGGAAGAGGGTGCCATTGCCAAGTTCGTTCGACTCGAGGATGCTGCCGGCCCGCCTCTGCCAGCCTCTGCCCTCGAAGGAGATTCCTTGGCCCTCGACCTCCTCCATCCCCGAGAGCGACCAGTCAGTCTCGCGAGTCACCTCGTGATCTGCGATCGGCTGGTTCCAATTGGTGACCTTGAGCGTTCTGCTGCAAACTGAATCGATGGTTTCGACCTCGATGGTCACTATATCGTCGAAGACGGGAGTGGTGGAGAGCAATACATCGATTTCACCACCAGCACTAATCATTGAAACGTTGAAGGAATCGATGATGTCGATGCCTTCGCGAAGATGCTGCACGCTGAGGTTAATCGCTCCGGGAGAGGAGCCGTTGGTGAATGGGGGGTCGAAGGTGACGCGGTACCTGTGCAATACGCTGATGGTGTAGTTCCCATCATCATCCCACTGCCAGTCCTCGCCCCAGTCGACGAGGACCTTGCATGTCGTCGCCTGCTCTTCCTGAGCGCTGACCATGTAAGCGGGAAAGCTCAGCAGGATCAGGGACAGCACTGCTAGTGCCTCACGGCCTCGTGACACGCTGCCCTCCTGAGATTAGGGCATTTCAACCAATGCCCGTCCTGTCAGCCGCTCGGACCCTAGAATAGGGGTTCCTCGTAGTCATCGTCGGCGCCGGATCGCTCCCTCCAGAGATTGGCGGGCATTCCGTCGTAGATGTCAGCGTACGGATCCTCGTTCGCGGCCTTCTTCCTCTGGGCCTCCGCTGCGGCCTTGGCGAAGTTCTCGGCATTGGGCTTGAACTTCCAATAGTGGATTCGCCACTCCCTGCCATCCCACAAGGTGGTCTCCTCGGACTCGGTTGTCAGCAGGTCGTAGTCCTGAAGTTGGTAGAACAGGTTCCTGTCCGTGGGCTCGAGAGCATTATCAATTATGCGATTGGAGAAGCCGAAGAATCCTAGCGCGTGCTCGGCAATTGACTCTGCGACAGTGGTCTCCATGTCGATGTCGACCTTGCTCTTGATGGCCTGAGTGAGTTGCGCCAGCGTCAGCCCCATGTTCCCACCCGTATGCAAAGTAGAGGGCGACGTTATTTCAAACATCGGGCCATATGTGCCGATTCGGCTATCCGGAGGTTCCCGAAGCGGTTAATCTGAGCGTCCTCGTCGCTTGCCTGTGAGCGATTCGCACGCACCGAGCTTCCTGGGTCTGGAGGAGTCCGAGTCGGGTCCGTGGGACGTCGTGGTGCTCCCGGTCCCGCTCGAGATGACCGTGAGCTATGGCGATGGGACGGTCGACGGGCCCGCCGCATGCATCAGAGCGAGTTCGCAGGTCGAGCTGCACGACCCCATTCTGCCCGCCGAGCTCCCTTGTGGCGCCTCAATCCACACCGCGGAGCCTTGGTCCTCCCAGGCCCCCAGCCTGCGCGAGCAACTCGACTCGATAGTCGATTACCTCGGGCCTTGGATGAGGGGGGAGCACTTCCCGCTGGTCCTAGGTGGTGAGCATGGGATCCTTCTTCCCATCGTGGAGGCGATGGAGGGTCATCCCGGGATAACGAGCCTTGCTGACCTCACGATTGTGCAGGTGGATGCTCATGCGGACCTGCGTGACGAACTCAATGGGGAGCGCCTCTCCCACGGAACGGTGATCAGAAGGGCTTTGGATTCTGGAGTGGGGGGTGTAATCCAAGTCGGAGTCAGGGCCTATAGCAAGGAGGAGTCCGATCTCATAGAGCGAGACGGGCGTGTCGAGACGTGGCTGGCACGCGACCTCTTCGGTGTCGCAGACGGGCAGCTGGGGTGGACGAGGCTGCTGGAGAGGATCTCCAAGATCGAGGGTTCCGTCTGGCTGACCTTCGATGTGGATGGTCTCGATGGCACCCTGGTGCCGTCCACCGGAACTCCGATCCCGGGAGGGTTGTCTCACTGGGGGGCAGCCGAGCTCATCGAAACGCTGTTCGCCGCCCCGGGGTGCGAGGTCCTAGGAGCGGACGTGAACGAGATCGTACCGGATGACGAGGGTTCTCTGACGGAGTTCAGCGCAGCCCTAACGGCCACCAAGATCCTGGCTTGCCACATCCTCGCACAGCATCCTCAGAAGGGTTGAATCGCCCCCGCCGGCTCCCGTTTCCATGCAGCGTGCCGCGGCGCTGGTTCTATTCGCAATGATCGTCTTCGGTGGCGCTGCCCCATTCTCCAGCGCCCAGCAGCCGGGCATAATCCAAGATCACTGGTACCACAGCTACGCCACTCTGACCGTGGATCTGCAGGCATGGGAGGACGACTACCCGGAGGTGGTCCGGCTGACCAGCGCGGGAACCACGCTGCACGGCAGGCAGCAGTGGGTGCTGCAGATATCAGACTGGTCGGTTGGCAACAAGAGCGACGGCTCGCCCAAGGAGAAGGTGTACATCGACGGAGGGCACCACGGCAACGAGCACCTGGGGACTGAGCTGGCATTCCTGACCGCCGAGTTCTACATCGAAGGATGGGGCGACGGCGATGCCGAGGCTGTTGAGGTGCTGCAGAGCACCGAGATACACATCATGGTGCTGCTCAACGCCGACGGCAACGATGCCGACACCCGGTGGAACATGAACCAGGTCGACTTGAACCGCAACTACGACCACCACTGGACAACCGACGAGACTGCTAGTGGGGACGGTCCTTTCAGCGAGCCCGAGACCAGCAACAACGCCGACTACATGCACGAGTGGGTGACCGAGGCCGACCTCTACGTCACCATGCACACAGGCACCTGGATTCTGGCCTACCCATGGGGCTTCACCCCCAGCATGCCCTCGGACTGGGAGCTCTTCGAGTTCATACGCGACGACATCCACGAGAAGATCGACGGCGACCTCCCGATCCGCAACGCCAACGCCGGAATCTACCCGACCCATGGGACCAGTCGTGACTACGGTTACGGTGTGATGGGCTACCCATGCTTCACCTTCGAGACAGATGACGAGCAGTTCCTGCTCGGCAGCATTCAATCGATCAGCGATCGCCTAGCTCTCGAGCTCGAGGTGATGCGTTACCTGATCTCCAACGTCTGGTACTGGCGAGCTAGGCTCAGCGTGAACTCTCTGGTGGTCGAGGACGACTACGTCGATCTGAGCGTGATCAATCTGGGCCGGGCCAGCACGGCCAACGCCACCGTGCACTACGTGGACGAGGCGGGCGAGGTGCTGTGGCACTCGGACAACTTCAGCGTCAACGCCAGCAATCAAACCGATGCGCGGCTCGACGCAAGCGGTCTGGTCATGACGACTGGGGGCAGCTTCGAGCTGCACTACCAGAAGCGCGTGATCGACGCCGCCCTGTGGGTTAACGAGCCGGTCAACGAGTCGGTGATTACAACGACGAAGGGCAGCGAGGGGCTGCTGCCTGCACCCTCGCTGGCACTGAGCATGCTGTGCATCCTATTCGCAGCGACTAGGGTGAGGAAGACGGAATCGGCATAAATTCACTGATATTATATTGAAAAATACCTCTAAGGGGCTATTTTTCAAGGCGATTCTTTGTATAGCAGGACTGAATCGGCGAGTATGGCGTAATTATGGATTGGAATAGTTGTGAATTCGGAGGCGTAGGCGAGCAGTTGGTTCTACCCCTGTTCGAGGGCATCGGGAAAGCACCGAACAACGCACTCGCTGGCTTGGGAAGAAGCCAGCGAGCGCTAGTGAGGGAAGCGATAGCATCGGGTGATTTCGAGGCCAAGAAGGGAAAGCGGATGTCCGTGTGGACGCCAGGATGCAACATACTGCTGGTCGGCATGGGCGAGAAGAAGGGGCTGGGGAGCAAACGAGCCCGGAACACCGGCGCTCGGTCGATTGCCTGGATGTCGAAGAGGAAGGGGCTCGATGTGACCGTGAGATTCACCTCCGGATGGACCAGCGAGCGCATGATAGACTTCGCAGAGGGGATGATGCTGCGAGACTACGAGTTCCTAGAGCACCGGAAGACCGACGAGGATCACATCGCCGATCCGTGGCGAGTCGAGTTCCAAGCGAGCGCTCGGCACCAGGGGGCACTCAGCGAGGGTTTGGGCCGCGCCCGTGCCGTTGTGGGGGGCGTCCACCTAGCGAGGAACCTCGGAAACGAGCCGGCCAACGTCCTCTACCCAATGGAGTATGCCCGCAGAGCAGAGGAGTGGGCAAAGGAGAAGGGCGACGTCAAGGTAGAGGTCTACGACTGGGACAAGCTGCAGGAGCTCGGCATGGGCGGCCTGATCAACGTCGGAAAGGGCAGCGAGCGCAAGCCGTGCATGGTCCTGTTCACGCTCAACCCCGAAGCCGACGAGGGCGTCCAAAGGCCATGCATAGTCGGGAAGGGCATCACCTTCGACACGGGTGGGATCTCGATCAAGCCGTCAGGCGGCATGTGGGACATGAAGTACGACATGTGCGGGGCTGCCACAGTATTCGGGCTCATGCAAGCCCTGCACGCATCCGGGTATGGCCGGAGGGTGAACGGCATCACCTGCCTCGCAGAGAACATGCCCAGCGCAGGCGCGTACCGCCCTGGTGATGTGTTCAAGACATACTCCGGCAAGACCGTGGAGGTGTTCAGCACCGACGCCGAGGGCCGTAACGTCCTCGCGGACGGTCTGTGGAAGGCCGGTGAGTTCGATCCCGAGTACGTCGTCGATCTAGCCACTCTGACTGGTGCGATAGTGGTCGCGCTCGGCAATCAAATCACTGGCATGTGGAGCAACGACAGCGCCTTGCGCCGGCGGCTCGCCAAAGCCGCGAGCAGGTCGGGCGAGCCGGTGTGGCACATGCCTCTGAATGCCCAGTTCCGCAAGTACATGACTGATTCTGCCTTCGCTGACATCCGAAATGGCTCGATAGGCGGACGCGCCGGCTCGTCCAACGCCGCCGCTTCCTTCCTCGAATTCTTCGTGCCGCACCGTGGCTACGAGGAGGACGCCGACAAGATTCCCTGGGTTCACCTCGACATCGCCGGGACGGCCTGGGGACCGGGGTCCAAGGCTCGTTCAGAAGGCGCTAACCCGCTATTCCAGTACGGGGTGTCCGGAGTTCACGTTAGGACGCTTCACCGCCTGATTACCGAAGGCTGATCAGGACTCGTCGTCATCGTCAGCGTCAACGACCTCGAAATCGGCGTCGACGACTTTCTCGCCGTCGTCGGCCTCCTGCTCGGCCATCTCTGCGGCAGCTGCCTCGTAGAGCTTGGTGGAGACTGCGTGCATGGACTGCTCCAGCTCGCTCATCTTGGCCTGGATAGCGGCCTCGTCGATGTCCTCTAGCGCGATCGGGGTATCGTCCTTGACAATCAGGGCCTCTAGCTCATCCAACTTGGCTCGGACAGGCTCGGTATCCTCGTCAGTGAGCTTGTCGCCTGCCTCTTCGAGCATCCTACGAGTCTGGTAAACGATGCTGTCGGCGGCGTTGCGCATCTCGACTCGCGTTTTGCGCCTCTTGTCCTCGTCGGCGAACTTCTCGGCCTCGGCAACCTTCTGCTGGATCTCGTCCTCGGACAGGGAGGTTTGGCTCTCGATCTTGATCGACTGCTCCTTGCCCGTTCCGAGGTCCTTGGCAGAGACACTGACGATGCCGTTGGCATCGATGTCGAAGGCGACTTCGATCTGCGGGATTCCTCGAGGCGCGGCTGGGATGCCCATTAGGTGGAAGCGTCCGAGAGTGATGTTGTCCTTAGCGAAGTCGCGTTCCCCCTGCAGTACGTGGACCTCGACAGCGGGCTGGTTGTCCGTAGCAGTCGAGAAGGTCTCGGACCTGCGGGTGGGGATCGTGGTGTTGCGCTCAATCATGGTGGTGGTGACGCCGCCCAGCGTCTCGATCCCCAGGGTCAACGGAGTGACATCGAGCAGAAGCACGTCGGTGACGCCCTCGTCACCGACGATGATGCCGGCCTGAAGGGCAGCGCCCATGGCGACGGCCTCATCGGGGTTGATACCCTTGAACGGGGCCTTGCCGACCTCCTTCTCAATTGCCTTCTGGACGGCGGGGACCCTCGTTGAGCCCCCCACTAAGAGGACCTTGTCGATGTTGCCCTTCTTGATTCCAGAGTCCTTCATGGCCTGTCGGGTCGGGCCCATTGTGCGCTCGATCAGGGAGGAGATGAGCTTCTCGAACTTGGAGCGAGAGAGCGTCATGTCAAGGTGCTCCGGCTGACCGTCCCTCATGGTGATGAACGGGAGGTTGATCTGGGTGGTTGCCGTTCCAGATAGTTCGATTTTGGCCTTCTCGGCACCCTCTCGAATACGGCTCATGGCCTGGAGGTCTTTCTTCAGGTCGATTCCTGTCGATTTCTTGAATTCGGAGGCTACCCAATCGATGACAACGTCATCGAAGTCATCACCGCCGAGGCGGTTGTCGCCACTGGTGGCCTTGACCTCGATCTGCGGCTGGCCATCTACCTGGTAGATCTCCAGGATGGAAACATCGAAGGTCCCACCACCGAGATCGTAGACCAGTATCGTCTGGTCATCCTCCTTGTCCACGCCGTACGCGAGCGCGGCCGCGGTCGGCTCGTTTATGATGCGCAGGACCTCTAGTCCGGCGATTCTCCCGGCGTCCTTGGTGGCCTTGCGCTGGGAGTCGGAGAAATAGGCGGGGCAGGTCACTACGGCCTGCTTGACCTCGATCCCTAGGTACTCCTCGGCATCGGCCTTGAGCTTCTGGAGCACGAAGGCCGAGATCTCCTGAGGCGAGTACTTCTCGCCATCGATCTCCCTCGTCCAGTCCGTGCCCATCTCCCGCTTGACGGAGATGATGGTCCGCTCCGAGTTGGTGACGGCCTGCCGCTTGGCGGTTACTCCGACCAGTCGCTCGCCGTCCTTGGTGAACGCGACTACGCTAGGGGTGGTCCTCGATCCCTCTGAATTGGGGATTACCACGGCCTTTCCCCCCTCTATCGTGGCCACGCAGCTGTTGGTGGTTCCCAAATCGATGCCTATCACTGTTGAACTCATGCTCTTGTCTCCTGTATCTTACCCGCTTGTCTACTGCAGGTCGAAAGTGATGTCCAGAATCCCGTTGTTCAGGACCCATTGAGGTTGTCCCTTCGCAACATAGGGCAGGACGTAGCGCTTGAACGGGCGGGGCTGCGTGGACCGCATCAGCTGCAGCACCTCCCCACCCCCAGTCAGGCTCAGCTCTAGGCTGTCCGCATCGATGTCACCGTTCCGGGAGACGTCAATGGTGATGTGCATCTGCCCGTCGTCGACGTACACGTCGTCGTCGGGAATCGAGTCGTCGTCGGGGGACTGTGCTCCCTCCTCCACATTGACCTGGACCTCGGTCTCGGCCGGATTAATCTGGATGTCGACGCCCATCCTCTTGAGGAAATCGCCAAGCCCCTGAGGACCGCTCAGCATGGATTCCATCTGCTTTCTGAACTCCTCTGGGTTTGAGTCGCCGCCGAGCTTGAACTCGCTCATCGCCATTCGGTTGGGGTCTATCCCCATCTCCTCGAACTGGTTCCGGACCTGGTCGATCATCGATCTTAGGGTTTGGATGTCCATGGGAATGCCCATCTCCTCGAACATTCGGGCCATCTCCTCGATGATCTTGGCATCGAACTCATCCCGCTCGTCGCCTGACATATTATCACTACTCAACCTGAGGTTGTATAGTGGGATGGAGCAGGGGTATTTCAATCAAACGGATGCAATGCGCTTTATTGGGTCCTGAACTAGCATGAGCGAATTCAAAACGGAGCCTAGGCTCGGTGCCACATCATGGTGGAATCCGAGCAGGACCTCGCCCTCGAAGACACCGAACGCATGCACGGGCGGGAAGCTCTCGTCAACAACGTCAAGGCGGCCTCATCCCTTGCGGGAGCGATTCGGTCGACCCTTGGCCCCAAGGGACTGGACAAGATGCTCGTCGAATCAGATGGCTCGGCACTGGTGACCAACGACGGCGTGACCGTTCTCGAGACCGCCCAGGTCGAGCACCCGACGGCTCGGCTGCTGATCGAGGCGTCGTCCTCGCAGGACCGGGCTGCCCGGGATGGGACGACCACCGCAGTCCTCCTCGTCTCCGAGATGCTCCATAACGCGCTGGAGCTCGTTCGCATGGGAGTCCATCCCTCCGTGATCGTCAATGGCTACAGAATCGCTCTCGAGGAGGCGCTCGAGGAAATCGAGAGGGTGGCTCGAGAGGCCGATGAGACGCAGAGGCTACAGGTCGTCAGAACAACTCTGGAAGGGAAGGCCGACTCGGGGCTGTGCGACTTGTTCGCCGATCTGGCAATCCGAGCCGCCGATGACCTGTCCGAGGAGGACGGTGGCGGGGACCTGGAGAGGCTGCGGGTCAAGCGACTGCAAGTCAGGCAGGGCAATGTGATGGACAGCAGCCTGGTTCAGGGGCTCATGCTTCCAAAGTCGAGGGTCGACATCTCCACTCCAGCGAGCTCCGGAGGGGGAATCGTGGCGATAGTGGACGGGGGCCTGGAACACCCGAAGCTGGAGATCAGCGCAAAAATCGAGGTGAACAGCCCCGGCGTGATTCAGGACTTCCACGACAGGGCCATCGAGAACCTGCAGAGGCAGGTGGACCACCTCGCCTCGCTGGGTGTCGATCTTCTGATTGTGCGAGATGGGATTGAGGACGAGGGCATATCCCTGCTCACGAAAGCTGGTATCACGGCCTACAGGCGCTTCGAACGCACCGATCTGGAGCTGCTGTCGAAGATGACTGGGGCCAAGCTCTCGAGAGATACCCTCCACATCGACGAGGGTGCCCTGGGAAGTTATGCCGGCCGCTCCGAGGAGGTCATCGCCGAGGTCAAGCACACTCTGATTGAGGGTACTCAAGAAGGCGCGATGACGCTCGTGGTCAGAGGATCCTCGCCGACGGTGCGCGAAGAGGCGACTCGGGTCTTCGACGATGCAATGGGGGTTGCCCACAGGCTCACTAGCAAGCCCGGAATCCTCCCCGGGGGAGGTGCGATACAGACTCACTTGGCTCGTCATCTGCGAGCCTTCGCGCCTAGTCAGGCCGGTCGCGAGCAGCTCGCCATAGAGGGGTACTCGGCCGCCCTTGAGATCGTTCCCCGGGCCCTCGCCGACAACGGGGGCTTCGACCCGGTCGACGTCATCCTTGCCCTGTCTGCTGACCAGTCTGAGTCGGGTGCTTGGATCGGCTTCGATCTCGGGAAGGGCGAGAACGGCGATATGGGGGAGGCAGGCATCCTGGACCCGCTATTCGTGGTCAGGCATGGGCTCTCGGGCGCTACCGAGGCGGCAATCAGCGTGCTGAGGATAGATGACGTGCTTTGGGCTAAAACTGAGATAGGGACTCCAGATTGGAAAGACGAAGATGAGTCCGAGGACTAGTTGCTGGATAGGCCCTCGAGCATCGCATCGACCATGGAGTCCAAATCGTACTCGGCCTTCCAGCCCCACTCCTCGCGGGCCACAGAGTCATCGACGGCGTCTGGCCACGAGTCAGCGTACGTCTGGCGCACATCGGGGACGAAATCGCAGGTGAAGCCGTCGATTCGCTCTGCTATCGCATCTGCGAGCTCCTGCGCCGTGAACGAGGTCCCAGAGACATTGTAGCCGGCCCTCGAGGGCCCCAGTGACTCCGAGGGGGCGGCCATCAGCTCCAGAGTAGCTCGAATGGCGTCGTCGATGTACATCATCGGCAGCCGCGTATCGGGTCGCACGAAGCACTCGTAGTGTCCCTTCTCGAGGGCGGCGCGGAATATCTCCACTGCGTAGTCGGTGGTCCCCCCGCCGGCTGGGGCCTTCCACGAGATCAGGCCGGGGTAGCGAATCCCGCGGCAGTCCACGCCGAATCTATCCAGATACCCGCCAGCCAATGCCTCGCCGGTGCACTTCGTCTCCCCGTAAGTGGTCGTCGGGTTGAGGGGGGAGTTCTGGGAGGCGATTTTCGGCGCGTCGGGTCCGAAGACGGCAATCGATGAGGGGGCGTAGATCCTGAGACCGTGCTTCATGGCCGCCTCCAGCACGTTGGTAATGCCCCCTACGTTCACCCTCCGGCACAGTTCTGGATTCCTCTCCCCCGTGGCGGAAAGTATCGCTGCGAGGTGGAAGACTGTGCCCACCCCCTCCTCCTCCACCACAGCATCCATACCATCGACGTCGAGCACGCTCAGCAAACGGAAGGGGCTTTCTTCGAGGAAGGGGTGTCCGGGCACCTCCCTTACATCCGAGGCGATGACGCTATCAGTCCCGTGACGGGACCTCAGCTCCTCCACGAGGTCGGTGCCGATCTGCCCGAGAGCGCCGGTGACGAGGGTCTTCTCACCGGGAGGCGCCATGCGCGATGCTGGCATCAGACGACACTTGAACATGGGGTGTAAGGTATGCAAGCGTTTCAGAAGCCAACGTAGAAATACAAGGGGCAACGGCTTCAAATCCCGTTGATTAGATGAAGTATGTCATCGTTAGCGGAGGCGTATTGAGTGGTCTTGGTAAAGGAATCAGCGCCAGCAGCATAGGTGTTCTCCTGAAAAGCGCTGGACTGCGCGTCACTGCGATAAAATGCGATCCCTATGTCAATATCGATCCAGGAACTATGTCACCTATTGAGCACGGCGAGGTTTTCGTCTTGGATGACGGTGGGGAGGTGGACCTCGACCTCGGGAACTACGAGAGGTTCCTAGATGTCTGTCTGACCAGGGAGAACAACATCACCACAGGGAAGGTCTACGACAACGTGATCCGGAAGGAACGGAGGGGTGACTACTTGGGCAAGACGGTTCAGGTCATCCCCCACATTACCAACGAGATTCAGGAGTGGATCGAGCGGGTGGCGCACATTCCCAGCGATGGCAACGGCAAGGTGCCAGACGCCTGCGTCATCGAGCTCGGTGGAACCGTCGGCGATATCGAGAGCGCGCCTTTCATCGAGGCGCTTCGCCAGTTCCAGTTCAGGGTCGGAAAGGAGAACGTCTTCTTCGTCCATGTCAGCCTCGTACCAGTCATGGGGCCCGTGGGCGAGCAGAAGACCAAGCCCACGCAGAACACGGTGAAGGACCTGCGTGGTCTGGGCATCACCCCGGACATGCTGATTTGTAGGTCCAAGAGCCCACTGGTGGAGGAGACCCGCCAGAAGATTTCGGCATTCTGCCATGTGCCTCCTGAAGCTGTAGTTTCGGCCCACGACTTAAGCAACCTGTACCACGTTCCACCTATTTTCGACGCGCAGGGGGTCACCCGGATTCTATCGGAGGGGTTGGGTTTCGAGCTTCCGTCCAAGATGCCGGTTCTCGAGGATTGGAAGAGGCTCGCCGACCACGTCGATTCGCTCGATGGGGCGGATGAGGTCCACATCGCTTTGGTGGGCAAATATACGGATCTTGCAGATTCGTATCTGAGTGTCATCAAGGCCCTCCAGCATTCATCCTTCGAGGTCAGCAGGAAGCTGGTGATAGATTGGATAGAGTCCTCCGACCTCGACGACGAGGCCTCTGAGGCCAAACCGGACGCTCATGCCGAGGCGTGGAGGCAGCTGAAGGCAGCCGACGGGATTCTCGTCCCCGGCGGCTTCGGGATCAGAGGCATAGAGGGGAAGATCAAGGCCGCTGAGTATGCGAGGGAGAACGGCGTCCCCTACCTGGGGGTCTGCCTAGGATTGCAGGTAGCAACAATTGAGTTCTGCAGAAACGTTCTCCAGCTCGAGGGGGCTAATTCGACGGAGTTCGACGAGGACACTCCGAACCCAGCGGTGGTGTTCATGCCGGAGATATCGAAGACCCACATGGGCGGGACGATGCGCCTCGGGACCAAGCCGACCCCCTTCCTAGTGGACGACTGCAAGATGCGTCGAATCTACAATGGCGCCGACCACGTAGATGAGCGCCACCGGCACCGCTACGAGGTTAACCCAGATCTGATCGAGCAGATCGAGGGCGCCGGTCTGAAGTACGTGGGCAAGGACGAGACTGGGGAGCGTTGCGAGATCATGGAGCTAGAGGGGCATCCCTACTTCGTCGGGACCCAGTACCACCCGGAATTCAAGTCCAGACCGGGCAAGCCAAGTCCACCTTACCTAGGCCTCCTGAAGGCATCCGTGGGCATGGAAGTCTAGTCGACTGCGACTGGCAGAATCCGAGTCGTTCTGAATCCCTGCAGGACCTTCATGTATCGAAGAGCAGCGAACTCAGCGTCCAGTCCCTCGTCCCCGGTCTCGATCCTCAGCGACCTGACTGTCAGTAGCTTGGCGGGCGTGACCACACCCATGATTCCGTCGATCCCGATCTTCCTCAGGACTTTGGGCGACAGTTGGAGGTTGCCTCTTCCCAGAAGGAACCCCTGCCCTCCCATCGGGGAGAGCAGGAGTGTGACCGGTCCGGTGTGTGAAGAGAGGATCTCCAGCAGTCCAGCCTCGTCGAGGTCGGTGCCGATCTGCTCAGAGCCGATGGTAGCATCGATTCCCAGGTTCGTCAGCTCGAAGCCGATCATCCCGCCGATTGCCCTCAAGGTCCCACCGGAGCCCCATATCACCAGTCGGTCTTCGGAAATCATGGAGTCCTTGATGTGGTCCGAGAGCCCCTCGAGGATCTCCTCTTCACCCGCAGATTCGACGAGCATCTTCGCGCCTTGCATCCAACGGGGGGAGTTTGGGGTGAATGCCTCCCCGTACATCCTGATTTTCCACTCGCCCTCCCTGTAGAGATCCTCGTCGAGGTCCAGGACCTCGGTGCTTGCGACCAGGAGGTCCCCGAATAGCCAGGCCGAGAGGGCCTCGGCAGCAGCCTTTGGGGATGCTGCGAAGCAGCCCGAGTGCATCTTCACTCCAGTGGGGACTCCGATTAGGGGTTTTTTCGGATTGTCATGGGCCTCCAGGGCCTCCACGATGTCCCGCGTCGTACCATCACCACCGGCATAGAGCAGGAGGTCGATTCCAGTCTCCAGCATGGCTGCAACCGCCTCCCTGGTATCCGTGGCAGTGGTCCCTCCCTCCGAGGAGTGGGTCGTTCTGAGGTCGCCAACGGTGGCGTCTTCGGGGAACCAGTCTGTGCCCATGCGGCCTTCGCTGGTGATCCAGCACAGATCACCGAGGTCCTTCCTGTGTATCGAGGCGAAATGCCTCAAGGTCTTCATCATGCGAGGGCCAGAGCGGTCCTCTGCCCCCATCGAGCGTGCCAACACGGCCTGCCCGTCGCTGCCCTTGAGACCGAGCCTGCCGCCCAATCCCGCGTCGGGGTTCACGAGCACGCCCAATCTGGCCACGGCGTGCGAGGGGGACGCGTGTTTATCGCTAATACCCCATATCGAAGGTCATGAGAGCGGTCGTAGCGCTCGGTGGAAACGCTCTGCTACGACGCGGTGAGCCGCTTACTGCAGAGAATCAGAGGAGGAATGTGAGAATAGCCTGCCAGGCTCTTGCCCCTCTGGCCCTCGAGCACCAATTGGTGATCACACACGGCAACGGCCCACAAGTCGGGCTTCTAGCGCTTCAATCGGCTTCCTACAACGAAGTCGAGGAGTATCCGCTCGATGTCTTGGGCGCCCAGACCGAGGGCATGATTGGGTACATGATCCAACAGGAGCTCGGCAACCTTCTGCCAATGGAGACGGCCTTCGCCACCATTCTGACCATGGTCGAGGTCGATCCAGTGGACCCTGCGTTTCTCAATCCGACAAAACCCATCGGTCCGGGATACAGCGAGGAGGACGCGAGGAGACTTGCCGGGGAGAAGGGCTGGACCGTGGCTAGGGATGGGGAGATGTGGCGAAGAGTTGTCCCCTCCCCCGAGCCACACAGGATCTTCGAGCTTCGACCGATTCACTGGCTGCTGGAGAAGAGTACCATCGTGATTTGCGCTGGGGGTGGCGGAATACCGACGGTGTACAATTCCGATGGCGGCTTGGAGGGCGTGGAAGTGGTCGTAGACAAGGATAGGGCTTCGGCTTTGCTGGCCAGACAGCTCGATGCGCGCTTGCTGATTTTGGCAACCGATGCAGATGGCGTCTACCTCGACTGGGGCACCGAAAAGGCGAGGAGGATTGAGAGTACGACACCAGAAGAAATTGAGCAATACGACTTCGATGTAGGTTCGATGGGCCCCAAGGTCGAGGCGGCCTGCGATTTCGTTCGACGCACCGGCGAGCGGGCAGTGATTGGTTCCCTATCCGATCTAGAGGCCATGGTAGCAGGCGAGGCGGGGACCCAATTCACCATCGAATGAATGGGCTTGCGTCCGATTTGACGGCCAAGGCCTTCATATCAGCAGGTCGTCGGCGTAGACGACGGAGACGGTCCAGTGGCTATGATATCGGTTGACGTGGGCGCCGATGGCCCCCACGAGTACGCCTCCGGAATCACCGTCGGTGAGGTCATCAAGAACGTCCACGGCCGCAGATCGGGCGCGATCGCCGCTCTGGTCGACGGCGAGCAGCGCGACATGTCCTTCTCCCTCGAGGCGGGCTGCAGTGTCGACCCAATCCTAGGCGATTCCGAGGACGGTCTGTTCATCCTGCGTCACAGTTGCGCTCACCTGCTGGCTCAAGCGGTCACTGATCTGTACCCAGATGCGAAGCCGACCATAGGGCCGCCAATCGAGCATGGCTTCTACTACGACTTTGGCCACATGGATCCCATCGGCGAGGACGAACTGCGAGCCATCGGGAAGCGGATGAAGCAACTGGTGAAGGAGAATCTGGCAATGGTGCGCGAGGAACACAGCGGAGAAAGCCTGCGCGAGATGTTCTCCCACAATCCGTTCAAGCTAGAACTGATGGACGACAAACTGGAGGACGGCGGCGGCTCCTCGATCTACCGTCAAGGCGAATTCGTAGACCTGTGCAGAGGGCCGCACGTTCCCAGTACCTCGCACCTGCGCTGGTTCAAACTGACCTCCACCTCCACTGCCTTCTGGAGAGCGGACTCCAGCCGTGAGAACCTGGTTCGAATCTATGGGATGTGCTACGCTTCGAAAGAGGACCTGCGAGCCCGAGAGACATTGCTGCGAGAAGCGGGCGCACGCGACCATCGCAAGCTAGGAAGGGACTTGCAGTTGTTCCACATCGACGAGATGGTCGGGCAGGGCCTGGTGCTGTGGACCCCTCGAGGAAGCGTGGTTAGGCAGGAGTTGCAGGATTTCATCTCGGAGCAATTGACGCGTCAGGGCTACAATCAGGTGTTCACACCGCACATCGGGAAACTCGACCTCTACCGCACGTCCGGCCACTTCCCCTACTACCAGGAGAGCCAGTATCCCCCTCTGGTCAAGCGGGACCTGCTGGCGAAACTCGCTGACGACGGCTGCTCATGCGCGGAACTCTCCAACCTGATGGACGAGGGCGACATCGACGGCTACCTGCTGAAACCGATGAACTGCCCGCACCACATTCGCCTGTATGCGAGCCGACCACGCTCCTACCGCGACCTGCCTCTACGCCTCGCTGAGTTCGGCACGGTCTATCGCTGGGAGCAGTCGGGAGAAATATCCGGAATGACAAGAGTGCGTGGATTCACACAGGATGACGCTCACCTGTTCTGCACCCCGGAGCAGATCGCCGGCGAGTTGCTCGGATGCATCGAGTTGGTGCAAATCATCTTCGGGACGCTCGGCATGGATGACTACCGCGTGCGCGTGGGCATGCGCGACGAGGATTCGAGCAAGTACGTCGGTGACGCTGCCGGCTGGGAGAACGCTGAAGCCGCCTGCCTGCAAGCCGCCAAATCACTAGGGGTGCCGTTCACCGAGGAGCCGGGCGAGGCGGCATTCTATGGCCCAAAGATCGACTTCGTGGTCCGGGACGTCCTGGGCCGCGAGTGGCAACTGGGAACGGTGCAGGTCGACACCAACCTCCCCGAGAGGTTCGATCTCGAATATGTGGGTGCAGACGGCGAGAAGCACCGGCCGGTGATGATTCACCGAGCGCCGTTCGGCAGCATGGAGCGCTTCGTTGGCGTTCTCATCGAGCACTTCGCAGGAAAGTTCCCCACCTGGATCGCCCCTACGCAGGCGCACATCCTTACCATCTCCGAGAAGCACGTCGACTATGCCCAGCAGGTCGCTGCCGAGCTCAGGGCAAACGGAATCCGGGTCGAGGTCGACGACAGCGACTCGACCATCGGCAAGAAGATACGCACCCATCACAAGATGCGCCCGGCCTATATGGTCATCATCGGCGACGATGAGTCGGCCAACGGCACCGTCTCGATTCGCGCTCGCAACGGTGACCAGTGCAACGGCGTGCCACTGACCGAGTTCGTGACGGGAATTTTCGCTGAAATCAGCAATCGCAGCAAGGATCTGAGCATCGTTCAGTGAAGCCCCTCCCAATGGAGGTTCGGCGTGATTATCAATACGGAGTCCCGCCTAGGCCCGACTCCTGATGGCAGCAGACTCGAAATCCGGACCCCGCGACGAAGCAGAGCGGGCCGAGGCGATACTAGCCACAGCGCGCTCGGTCGTATCCACGTGTTTGGACATCAGGAAGGATGAGGAAGTCGTCGTGATTACCGACCCGTTCACCTCTGAAATCGGCCGGGCCCTGTATGAAGCCGCGGCAAAAATCACCGACAGGATCCTTCTGGTGATGATGCCCCCATCCCTGAAACCCGGCAAGGAGCCCCCTCTCCCCGTCGGGGATCTGATGAGGCGCGCAAACGTGATCATCATCGCGACGCGGAATTCGCTCACCCACACGCGTGCTAGAGCGAATGCCTCCGGTGCGGGAGCCAGGATCGCCTCCATGCCGGGAATAGCCGCTGACTCTATGGCATCCGGTGGGATGACGCAAGACTACGCCACCCTCACGAGGGAGATTCGGGGCATGAACTCGGTTTTTCGGAGGCGCAGGAACGTCCACGTTACGACTCCTGCGGGCTCTGATCTCAAATTCACCACAGGGGGCCGCTGGATACTGGATGATACGGGCCTCATCGTACGCCCATCAGCAGTGGGGAATCTGCCCGCGGGCAAAATCTTCGTCCTCCCCCTAGTTGGGTCTGCCAACGGTACGATTGTAATCGACGGCTCCTGGGAGGGCAGAATGCTGGATGAGCCCCTTAGAATCGAAGTCGCAGACGGGCTTGTGACCGAGATTAGCGGAGGGGAGCTGGCAGACGATATCAAGTCAATTCTTGACATGGCCAAGTCAAGCCTCAGGAGAAATAGAGAGAGCGCCTATACCGTGGCCGAGTTTGGTTTCGGCATGAACTCGAGAGCCCGACAGATTGTCGGCAACAGGCTCGAGGATCAGGTGGTGCGAGGGTCCGCGTATTTTTCATTCGGGGACAACACTGCACTGGGTGGGTCCGCGAAAGTCGGAGTTAAGCTGAGTGGTGTCATGCGGAAGCCTAGTGTCCAATTGGATGACATTGCCCTGCTGACCGATGGAAAGGTGACGGCGTCATAGGACTGGTACGATGCGTGGGGTTCTCTGGTGCAACGGGTCGCAGCCCTCCCAGTCAGTGATTGATTCGGTGTTGGACGAAGGGGTGCCTGTCTTCGGGGTCGATGCGGGAGCCGACCGGGCTGCCGAGTCCGGAGTCTCCGTGGAGGAGGTCCTCGGCGATCTCGATTCAGTGGATCGCGCTCAGTGGGGAGGGAAGATGCACGAGTTGGGCGACCAGTCCAGCAGCGATCTGGCCAAGTCGATCTCGCTGCTGATTGAGCGAGGCTTCGCTGAGATCGACGTTCTCGGCATCGAGGGCGGGAGCCCCGAGCACGTCGTAGGGATTTTGGCTGCGCTCTGCGAGGCCCCCGGAGGAGCTCGAATCCGCCTTCATCACGAGGACGCCATCACCCACAGGGTCCACCCAAAGGACGGCGGCTTGAATCTCGAAATCGGCGAGGGTCAGGAGTTCTCGGTGTTCGCATTCGAAACGTGCAGGGTCACCATCACGGGAGCTAGGTGGGAGGTCGAGGGCGAAGAGATGTCGTTCTCCACGAGGGGGCTGCACAATGAGGGGGTTGGCAAGGCCCTCGGAATCAGCGCTGACGGGACCCTAGTTGTCTTATTCCCTAGATGACTCTTCAGATACCTGAGCCGCCAGCATTATGCCAAATGGCCTCGTAGTCTCGTTCTCTTCGAGAATTATCCTCACCACCACAGTCAGCACCGGTCCCACAATCAACCCGACAGGGCCCCACAAAATTCCCC
Organism: Candidatus Thalassarchaeaceae archaeon; assembly: GCA_030749075.1. Lineage (GTDB taxonomy): Archaea > Thermoplasmatota > Poseidoniia > Poseidoniales > Thalassarchaeaceae > UBA36. The sequence continues at coordinate 36,679 of JASMKR010000003.1, forward strand.
AGCCCATTAGAGACAATATCAAGATCATAGGCGATAGGCCCAATTTTTCGCCAGCTATCTTCGGTTCGATGAAGCTGGCGAAGAGAGTGCAGTTTCCCAATAGCAATGCCGTCATTAGTATCGCCGTGCCCGGTTCCAGCCACAGCAGGCCGATGAGTGCTGGAAACGCGGTTGCCACGGTGGCACCGATGACTGGGATCCACTCGAGGATAGCGTAGAGGATCGCCCATATCAAGACCCCCGGAATTCCGAAGGCCCACATGATTAGTGCGCAGATTATAGCTTGCGAGATGCTGATGAAGAATCTAGTAATAAAATAATTATTGACGGCGTCACTGGAGTTCGAGATGATCTTCTCCATCTTCGTGAATAACTCCGGGCTGGCTGCCTTCAGTCGGTCGGGGAAGGAGTCCCCTTCAAGGATGAGGAAGACCAGCAGGATGAACACAGTCAGTGAGTTGGATAGAATGTTGGTGATGGTTGAGGCGAGCCAGGCAGCAACCGTGTTGATCCTCTCAGGGGTAATGAATTCCGAGACCAGCGAAGTCGCATTACCGACAGCCACGCCCCCGATGGTGAGATCTGAGAGATACGCGGTCTTCTCACTGAGCTTCAACTCGATCTGGTCAAGCTCCTCGTCCATGAACTGCGTCATCTCGGTGTAGAGTAGGGAGGAAATGGCGTAGGCGCCGAAGAATGCGATAGCCGCCATGGCTACGTAGACCAGTATCGGGTTCCCAAGGCGCTCTGCAAGAAATTTCTCGGAGGGAAGGATCAGCATATACAATATGATGGCTACCGAAAGGGGCAGAAGTATTGCTTTCAGATAATACAGACACAGGACGGTGAGTGTGCCGATTATCATGGTGTTCGCAGCGGAGTTCAGCTCGACTCCCCCTCTTGAGGGACCAATAGCGGGCTCGGACATGCAAGTCACGGAGTGCGCTTCACCGGATGAATGGTTCCCTATGGCTGGGGACCTTTGATGGCTCGTTCGTAGACTGATAGGAAGGCGTCGGCATTGCCCTCGAGGCTGAAGCGATCGAGCACCAGCCTTCGTCCCGCGGCCCCTTTGGAGAGCAGGCCGTCCTTAGGGGAAATCTCGGATAGGATGGCCTCGGCCATCGAGTCCACATTGCCCAAGTCGAAGAGAGCGCCCACGCTGGCATCGACCATCTCGGGAAGAGGGCCATGGTCAACGGTCACAACGGGCGTGCCAGAGGACATGGACTCGAGAGGAATAAGTCCCTGACCCTCGTAGTATGAGGGATAGACAACCAGATCTGCGACTCGGTACATCTCAGCGATCTCCTCGAACCCCATCCCGGCTTCGAACGAAACGTGGTCGCTGATGCCGAGCCTCCGCGCCATGCGAGCTAGCTTGCCCTGCAGGTTTCCCCTGCCCACGATCACGAGGTGCGAGTCCGGGGCCTCGCTCACTACCTTGGCGAAGGCCCTCAGAAGACTGCCATGTGCTTTGCGTGCAACAAGTCTTCCTACTGCAAGGAGCAAGTTCGAGTCGGCCGTCGCTCCATAGCGCCCCCGCAACTCGTGAAACCTATGCATTGCATCCTCGGAATCCCGGTGTAGCGGGACGAACAGATCGCTATCAACCCCCCAGTGAATAACCTCGCAGTCCCATTCCGCAGGCGCTGAGTACCTATCCACCAGATCGGCCTTGGTGGCCTCCGAGTTCGGAACCACAACTGCTGATTTGCGAATCGCCGAGCCCTCGTACCTCGCGTAGTGGCCAGCCATGTACCGTATGGCCATGTCATTGGGGTTGGCCCAGACAGCTGGCTCCCCGTGCTCGGCTGCCAGTAGCAGGCCATCCCTCTCGCCCAGCCAAGTCCCGTGCATGGATGACACTACGGGAGCCACCTTCGACGCCCTCTCGAACTGTTTGTCGGTCCAGGAGATCATGGGGCAGTGAGCATGGACCACATCGACGGGATCGTCAGAGTGCAGCTTCTCCAGTGCCCTAAGGGCCCAGCGCCCGTAAGATCTAGTGAAAGCCATCGGGATGCGGGCCCACGTGACCTTGAGGACTCGGACGCCCTCCATCCCCGGGGTCTTGCCGCCCGAGCTCCTGGTGATCACGGTGACCCTGTGCCCCCGGTTTGCCAGCGAGGCAGAGAGGTGCCAGCAGGCAGTTCCGAGCCCCCCCCAGCGAGGGGGGAATTCCGCGGACAGCAAAGCGACGTGCATGACTTTCCCCAGACTTGGGCGTGGGGGTGCATTATTGAAGCGAACGGGGGAGGAGGGGGTTACAATGGTTCAAAAATACGGCTCTGTTGGACTGAGTACCATGACTGATCCTATTCCAAGCGTCACGGTTGTCATCCCTACTCGAAACGAGGAAGAAGCCATCGTCGATACGATTCGCTCAATCCCGAATGATGGTTGGTGTGAGAAGCTCGACTTCCTGGTCATCGATGGCAATTCTACCGATCGCACCCGCGAACTTGCCGAGATGGAGGGGGCGACGGTGTATCTGGAGCATCGGCGCGGTTACGGACGGGCTTATCGAACGGGGTTCGAACTTGCTACCGGCGACGTGATCTGCACTCTCGACGCAGATTGTACATACCCCGGAGAATTGATTCCGGATCTGGTCAGAAGGCTAATCGAAGAAGACCTGGAATTCATCACGTGCGACCGCCTCAGGAAGGCTGAGAAAGGCTCGATGAGCGCTAAGCACGGTTTCGGGAACTGGGCTCTCTCGTTCACGGCTAGGATGCTGTTCTGGTACGGAATACACGATAGCCAATCAGGAATGTGGATAATACGGGCTAGGAATTTCGAAAACCCGAAGATGCGCCCCACCAACGACGGAATGCCCCTGTCTGAGGAGATGAAGATCAACGCGCGCCGCTGCTTTGGGCGCAAGAAGGCGATTGAGGTCAGCGTCCCTTACCGGCCACGTGTGGGAATTGCGGAAATTAACACTTGGAGCGACGGCTGGAAGAACTTCAAGTTCCTGTTCGCCAAGCGTCTGGGCCTGAATAGGGAGGTCACTCCTTGGGGTCCTGAGGGGGCGGAGGACTAGATTCCTCATCGAACTCCAGGTCAATCTCTGTCGGGACGAATGAGCTCCACCTCTCGATCTCCGCTAGGTCCTTCGCGATCTCTTGCTTGCGCCTCCCCTGGTAGGTCGCACCTGCCAGTGAGAGTAGCAGGACGGAGATGATCAGGAAGGGCAGACCGCTGTTGGTCAACCATGACACCAGCCCGCCCTCATCTGGTTGGACGATGGGGACGGTTTGAACGATCCCGGGACTTACGAGGTCCCCATCGATAGCCCAGACCTCAATTTTGACCCATCCGGATTCCCCCCCGGGGACGAGCCAGTTGGACCTATGCGTCCAATTTCCGTCTCCGGCAACCTGGTCTCCGCCTTGCCCATCATCCCTGAAGTAGAGTGCCTCGGAGACTCCCCCGGAAATCATCTCCCCGCGAACTGTGTCCGTCGTCCCGTCTGGGTCTTCCAGGGTGACGACGGTGGTCACGTCCGTGGGCACGTCGACCTCGATCTCCAGCACTGATACGTCAATACCTACCAGTACAGGGGCTGACGAGCCAATGGTGATGTTGATCGAAGCGTAGGATTCTGCGCCCCTTGAGTCCTGCACCATCAGATTGACTCGAACCGGTCCGGGCGGGGAGGAAAGCGTCACGTTCTGTCGGTCGCTCAGAACCTCTCCCGAGGGCAGTGACCACTGGTAGAGGACGATGTCCTCGTCGTAGTCGAAGGAGTCAGAGGCGCTGAGGGCAATCTCCTGGCCCGGGGGGACGTACTGCCCGTCGAGCAATCCCGAGATGACGGCCACGGGTCCTGTCTCTAGCACCGTGATAGTCTGGGTGTGGGTCCGCTGCAGGACGAGCTCTGAGGAGTCTGTCAAAATGAAGGTCAGCGTGTGGGTTCCTGCCAACATGTAGTCGTTATACCAGTATTCGATGGTCTTGTTCTCTAGAATGACCCCCGAGATGTCCGACATGACGGAAACGACGAACTGGTCCCCATCAGCATCGAAAGAGCCCCTGAAGTCGAACAGGATGGGGAGGTTGGAGTAGACCTCTACGTCGGGTACCGGCGAGTCGAGGACGAGGACCGGGGCAGACTCCTCGACGCTGATTGCGATTTGGTCGGTGACGGGGCCGCTGCCGTCGTCCAGGGTCAGTGTGATGACGTGCTCGCCGGCCGGCAGCCTGGTCTCTAACCTCCAGTCGCTGCCCAGTGGCTCCTCGAGTTGATCGCTCTCCCAGAGGACGCTGACAAGGTCAGGGCTGGACAGGAACTTGGGGTTGCACAGCAGGCCGCTGCCGTTGTCCGGCAGGTCAGCGCAGGCGAGGTCCCAGTCGCCCGAGCCAGTGGAATCCAGCAGAACGAGCTCTGAGGAGTCTGTGGAAAGGCCGTCCAGAGGCGTCGCGATCAAGGCCGAGGGCGGGGAGTTGAGGACGACGATCTGCTCCTCCGCGATCGACCACATCCCAGCATGCTCGCCCCTGGTATCACCCGCGTTCATGGTGATGGTGTGAGTTCCCTTCGAGAGCTCCCCCTCCCACCGGATATCGCTGTCGGGCGTGGAGCCGCTTGCGAGCATTCCATCGCGATCGCTCCAAAATTCGAACTTGACCTCATCACCCTCGGGGTCGGTGGTCGAGGTCCCGTCGAGGAGGACCCAGTCGGAGGAGGTGTCGCCGTTCCTGGACAGATCCATGATGGCTGTCGGGATCTCGTTCACGAGCTGGACTGAGAAGGTCCACGATACGGCCGGGTTGATTCCGTCGAAGGCGACTACGGTCACGCTGAACTCGTGTTCGACGGAGTCGGTGAACGACCTGACTATCTCCATGGGGCAGTACGGGTTATCGGGGTCGGGGTCGGGCCCTGACATGTAGGAGGTCTCGACCCAGCACCAGAGGTCCCCGCCCTCGGGGTCGTGGGTGCCGGCGAGATGGATGGTGACGTTGGCGGTCTCCCCGAGGAATAGGGTGCCCCAAGAGGAGAGTCCCGGCGTAGTTCCGACCGAGAGCACTGGCGGGAGGTTAACGAGCTCGATATCCCTGGTCTCGTAGACGCAATGGCCCTCGCTGTCACAGACCTCCAGGGTGATGGAGTGCTCGCCGTCCGAGAGCGAGCAGGAATCTGCCGCGTCCCCGTTGACGTGGAAAACCGAGTTGTTGGAAGCCGCGCCATCGCCCCCCGAACAGCCATCTAGCAGAGATCCGTCGATGCTTGAGGTCCAACTGTAGTTCAGCTCGTCCAGGTCGAGGTCCCACGATCTCGAGGCATTGAACATGAGCTCGCTGCCGCTGGCGAGCTCAGCCTCGTCCTCTGGCGAGTCCCACAATATGAATGGCGGCTGGTTGCTCAGCTCGAGGCGGCAGTAGACCCTGCGGTCCTCGGTGAGAGCGAGGGGGGCGGAGTCGTTGTGTACGCCGTCGTAGTCGCAGCCCACGTATGCGGTGTTGGTCTCGGACCAGTCCTGCATCGGCGTCCACCGCTTGCCCACGAACGGGCCATAGTAGACGCGGCCGGAATACGGCTGAGTGGCGTTGAGCTCTTCCTCGTAGAGGTCGAAGGTGATGTTGACCGAAGAGAATGGGATGTTGAGCAGGTTCTGGTTGACGGTGTGCACATCGATGACCCACATGATGTCCACTATATTGTCCATCGAAGAGTTAGCGGGAGTCAGTAGCGGCCCGGAAGAGATCCAACGTAGGTGCGAGCTGGTTTTCATCAGGAACGAGTTCGAAACATTCGCCCCCTGCGTCAGTGAGGACGCCGTGAAGTTTACGAGGCTCGTATCCAGGCTTGGGTTGGTGCTGTCGCACATCAGGGATACGCCCACGGCAATGAGCTCGATGTGTCCCACCAGATCGAGGCAGTTGGCGTCGTTCTCCCACAGCACGCTATCGGTGAAGTGGGAAGCAGTCAATCCCCTTGCCTTCCACAGCATGCCTCCGCTCTGCCCGCTGAGGTCGAGTCCGTGGATCGAGGCGTCGGTGCTCTCGAGGGCCACCGAGTAGGAGGTCGAGCTAGAACTGACCATCATGTCGTCGATGGTTACCGTGCCGACGAAGGACGTGCCGGAGTTGTCAATGTCGAGCGCCGGCTCGCTGAGGGCGTCAACGATGGTGGTGGAGATAAGTTGCAGGTCGACGCTGTCCCGCACGACCAGGCCGTGCTGATCGCCCGAGGTGGTGCACTCGACGCAACTGACGTTCTTCCCCGAGGAGGTTACGTCGTTGCTCTTGTAGAAGTAGAGCCCGGCCCCGTCCTCGGGGTCCGATGACCCGAGCCCGTTGCCCGAGGTGGAGACGAAGGAGAGCTCGGCGTTGGACGAGTCGATGACCGCCAAGCCATGCCCTGCGTTGGACTCGCTGACGATGTGTTCGACCCGCGGATGGAATTCGACGAACGAAATCCCACTTGCCCCGTTGTCCGAGACGCTCCAGTTGGCCCCGATGACCCCTCCCTTGGACATCAGGACGCCCGGACCGCTGGAGTTCTGCACCACTAATTCGGTGACTTTGGCCGGTCCCTTGGTGGTCCAGCTGGCACTGCGGAAGAACAGGCCCGCCTTGTCGTTGTGCGGGGCGAATGGCGATGTGTCTCCGTTGGAGTGCAGCGTTAGGTTGGTCAGACTGGTCGATGAGTCGGTCATGTACGCCCTGAAGCCGACGACGGGGTTGTCCTCGATCAGGGCCCCAGTGACCCTGACCCCGCTGGTGTTGACGTCGAATGCGACGATTCCCAGACCATGGGTCTTGGCGCCCGGGCCCCCGGTGCCGCGGATCTCGAGGTCTTCGAAGATCGCGTTCGTCTCGAGGTTCGAGTAGTCGCTGTGATCGAATCGTTCGATGAGGCACCCACGAAACTGGCTATCCTCGATGACCGTGCGCACGAAGGTCGGCCGGGTGGTTGAGCTATCGGAGATATGTCGGACAATGATGCCGTTGTCTGATCTGGATACGTGGGAATCGGAGATCAGTGGAATGGAGTCCTCCACCCAGATACCAGCGACCGCAGCCAGAACTCCGGCTCCGCTCACGTTTGAGATCGATACATCGGAGATCAGCCCGCCCGAGTTGCCCCAGATGTTGAGTCCTCGAGTGAGGAGATTGTCCGCCGTCAATCCCCGTACGATGGGGGCGGAGCCATCGCCTATCGAGAGCCCGATTCCGACCCTCCACTCTGAGGACCCCTGGTCGTCTTGGCCTCCGCCGTCGATGACGAGGTCGTTGATTCGTGGGGAGGCTCTGTCGAACAGATCGATTGCGACTCGATCGGCATTGATGACAGTCAGGTTGTTTATCTCCGGGTCGCTGTCGTAAATCGTGACCCCGAACTTTGAGTCCGTGATCGTCAGGTTGTCGATAACCGAGTTCAACCCCCTGCTGCTCGAGTTGAACTGGATACCCTCGTGGTCTCCTGAGCCATCGACCTCCATGGTCACTGGGGAGGCTGCCGTACCCTGCATCGTCAGGCGCCCATCGACGCCGATGCGCTCGCCGTCGCCGACCTTGATGGTCGTGCCAGCCTGGACCACCAGAATCTGACTGGCCTGAACCAGATATCCGTCTGGGAGGGATACCGTCCCGGACCAAACGGTTGTCGTCCTCGGTTGCTGGGCAGAGGCGGCATTCAGCACAGGTGCGAGCAGGACCAGTAGCACCAGCAGCCACGCACGTCCCTTGGGGGAGGGGAGTGCAAGCATGGATTCGGCCGCTCGCCATTTGTGTTAATGCCTTGCGGGTGTTGCGCGGGCAAATGCAGGGGCTCGCAGCGCAGGGGTCTTAAGCGGCAAGTCGGCGCGTCAGAATCGGTGGGGGAATGAGTACGGCATGGGTCCTCATACAAGCGGACACGGGCTCCCTCAAGGATGTCTACGTTCGGCTGCTTGGCATGGACAGCGTCTCGGAGACCCACGTGGTTTACGGGGAGTACGACCTAGTGGCACGAATCGATTTCACCGATGAGGTGGGGATGGCTAAGATCCTGATAGGCGGGATGAGGTCGATCGAGGGTATTCGCAAGACTGAGACCCTGGTCGCGGTGGAGGTGTGACTTTGGCGGCAGTGGGATTCGTCCTCGTCTCGACCCTGCCGGGGGCCGAATTGTCGGTACGAGAGGCCGTTAGCCGATTCGACTCCGTCGTTGGGCAGTGGATTGTCTTCGGCAGCCACGACCTCTTCGTGAAGGTCGAGGCGGAGGACGAGTCCGATCTCACTCGCTGCATCGTCCATGACATCCGGTCGGTCCCGGGCATTAGCGACACCCGGACCCTTATCGGCGCCGAGATCTAGAGCGTCTTGGAAAGGCGGCCAATCAAATCCTCAGCCGCATGATTGCACTCCGCCGACCTCAGCCTCCCGATGGCCTCGCGCCAGTGCGAGAGTCGGCTCTCTGGCTCTAGCATGCCCCTCCAGAACCACCACTGGCCTGTCAATCTCCTGTGGGCGGCAAGATCGTCTCGCAATGTCTCCGGTGAGGACTTCGAATGGGCCTCGCGAAGCCATCTCGGCGGGTCGGGGCCACACGCATCGAGAGCGAGGTGGACGGTGCGGAGGCGGTCCATGGGGTCGTTCGAGGACTCTATGCGCTCGCGAGCGGCGCCGAGGGCGTCGTCGGAGGGCTTGCCCCCCGTCCTAGCCGCCAGCCTCGCTCGCAGGTCCAGGGCAGAGAGGAGGGGGTCATCGTGGCCGAGCCTCGACTCTAGGGCGCTTCGGGCGGAGGCTGCAGCGGGCAGGTCGCCAACCTCCGAGGCTATGGTATGACGAAGGAGCTCCAAGGAGAGGGAGGCTACGCTGCGGTCGTCGGGGTCCAATTCGGACAGCTCGACGGAGCCGATGCCGTCCATGATCTTCTTTGCGAGTGAGCGGGGGATGGATCCGGGCAGCCGGTCGTCGTAGAGCCTGACCAGTGAGGCGATGCTGGCCCTGGCCCGCTCCCCCGGCTCGAGTCCCTCCAGCGCGAGTCTCTCGAACTCGTCGGCGCGCTTGGAGTCCCCCCTGATGCGGGCGAGGCGAGAGAGTCGAAGGTGCCTCCGGGGACCCTCCTCGAGGCTCTCAATGTGGGCGTCCGCGATTCCCGGTTCGCCGCGCTCGAGGGCGATGTCAGCGGCGCACTCGCGCAGTCCCTCGTCCTCGATAAGTCCCACGGCCTGCTCGATCAGCACCGCGGCGGCAGCGCTGTCCTCGCCTGCGATCGCCGGGACGTGCTCCAGGACCCATTCGGGGTCAGGGTCCCCACCCGAGCTCAGGCGGTGGTGGGCCTCGATCCGCCGTGCCCGGATCCCCTCCCGCGAGGACCAGCGTGCGGCCTGCTCGGAATGCAGTTCGGAGAGGTCGTCATCGGACCAGGCGCCCCTCCTGACGTTGCGAATCAGGTGATGGGGCTCGACCATGGCCTGGGCCCAGCGCAGGATAGCGGCCTCGTCCAGCTCCTCGGTTCCATCGGGGTCGAACATCTCCGCGACGGCCAGTGGCAGCGGTGCGAGGCACAGCTCGTCGAGCGAGCCGCTGCCCGAATCGCTCAGGCGGCGAATCACGGTGGACTCCACGTAGGATTGCACGGCCTCGACCCTCTCAGGCAAGACGTCCTCGGGCGACCACAGGCGCATAGCCAGGGGATGGCCTCCCAGGGCCTCCGCGATGCCGAGGGCAGTAGCTTCGTCGAGGTCCTCGGGCAGCAGTGGCGTGGCCTTTGAGGGGGTCAAGCCATCGAGCCTGTGCTCCTCGAAGTCGGAAAGTTCGTCGAAGGGGTTGGGCGCTCGGACGATCGCGAGCACGGTGGCCTGGGTGCCCGAGCACGCCTCGAGCAGCCTCTCGACCCCCGCGATGTGGCGCGGGCTGAGCTGCTGAGCCTCGTCGAGGACCAGGGTCGTGCGCTTGGAGTCCACGGCAGCTGCGATGGCATCGGGCGAGGAGGGGGCCGAGCCGCCGAGCCACATGGCACCGACGGCAGCCGCGTCGGTGTCGGCGTTGCAGGTCGCCCAGCGCACGTTCCAGCCCGCTTCCAGCAGGGAGCCCACGACCGCTCGGGCCAGGCTGGTCTTGCCGATTCCCGGCAGGCCGTTGAGCAGGACGCTGCCGCCCTCGGTGAGGCACTGCGAGATCCCAGAGACCTCGTCATCGCGCCCGTGGAGCATCGCTGCGTCCGGCACCGGACCGGTCGCGCGGCCGCTGCGGGCGGGGGCCGGTGCTTGGCCTGAGGCGGCCTCCCTGCCCCTCTCGGTGGCGTGCACGACCTTGCGACGGCGCGAGCCGGCGCCCGTGACGTGGGTTGTGCGTGTCGTGACGTAGCCCGCAGACTCGAGCTCGCCCAGGGACGAGTGGATAGCCGACCTGACAACCCCGATGGCCTCGGCGATGCCCGGCAGGCACAGGGCCCGTGGGACGTCCCAGGACCCCTCCAGCTCGCTGCCGAAGCGCGCGAGGTGGGTCAGTATCCTGAGTTGGGGCTCGCTCAGCACGCCCCGCGGGAGAAACCAGCGTTCATGAGCGTACACCTGCAGCGCATCACCCGGCATGACCGTCGACGCGAGCAATCTGGAGCTGCCGAACAAGCCCGGAGTCTACCTTTTCCGCAGAGGCGACGATCGCGTGATGTACGTCGGAAAGGCCACCGACTTGCGCTCCAGGGTCGGGTCCTACTTCGCCGAGCGGCCCGACCGCGAGATGATCCCCCGTCTGGTCGAGGACTCGGACAAGGTCGACTGCATCGTCACCCAGACCCCGTCGGAGGCCCTGATCCTCGAGCGCCAGCTGATTCGCAAGCACAAGCCGCGCTACAACTCGCTCCTAAAGGACGACAAGTCGTACCCGTTCATCGCCCTGACCGGCGAGGCGAGTCCCCGCATCCTCTACACCCGCCACCCGCCCAAGGGGGCCAAGCTGTGGGGGCCTTTCCCCGACATCGGGGCAGCCAAGCGCGTGATCCAGCTAATCAGGCGACAGTTCGGGATCAGGGACTGCCCGGAGCTGCTGCCCCAAGGCTGCCTTGCCATGCACATCGGCCTGTGCGCAGCGCCGTGCATCGAGCCCGAGGGCTACGAGGGGCGCGTGAGGGCGGCGACCAGCGTGCTCGACGGGGATGCGGCCGTCCTCATCGGGGCGCTGCAGGCTGAGATGGACGCCTCGTCCGAGGGTCTCGAGTACGAGCGCGCGGCGCGCACCCGTGACATGATCGCGGCAGTCCAGCGCACGATCTCGCAGCAGGTCATCCACAGCCGCTTCTACCAGGACTGCGACGCCGTCGGCTTCGCCTCCGAGGGCGATACGGGCTGCCTCGTGATCCTCCACGCCAAGGACGGCATCATCCAGGGGCAGGTCGACTACCCGCTGATACACAGGGGTGATGTCGCTGACTCGGTCTCGCTGGTGCTCGCCGAGCACTATGCGAATCGCAGACCGCCGCGCACCCTGCTAGTGCCCTCCCCGGTCGGCGAAGCGCTGGCCTCGTGGCTGTCCGAGAGGCGCGGCAGCGCAGTCGAGGCCAGGGTGCCGCAGCGCGGTGAGCTAGCCAAGCTCAGGGGCATGGCCGATCGCAATGCCGAGGTCCTGGCCCAGCGCCACACCAAGCGGCGCTCGGGAAGCCTCGAGCAGTCCGCGGCCGACGACGGCGCGCGCCTGCTGGGGCTCGAGTCCATGGACCACCTGGTCTGCTTCGACATGGCCCAGATCCTGGGCGAGGAGCGGGTGGGCGCCTGCGTGGTCATGCGCAACGGCCGGCCAGCCAAGAAGGAGTACCGGACCTACCGCGTCAAGACCGACGCGGCCGACGACCTGCGGATGATGTCCGAGGTCGTCGAGCGCTGGCTCAAGCGCCAGGAGGGCTGGCCGGACCTGCTGCTGCTGGACGGTGGCGAGACCCATCTCTCGGCGGTCGCGACCATGCTGGAGGGGCATGGCCTGGGGGGCCGCTTCCCGGTCGCCGCGCTCGCCAAGCGGGAGGAGAGCCTGCACATGGCCGGCAGGGACCCAATCCTGCTCGACCGTCGCGGCAGGGTGCTCGTTCACGCCCGCGACGAGGCCCATCGCTTCGTCAACCGCTACCACAGGAGGCGTCGCGACAAGGGCTCGCTGGGCGACCCTCTGGAGGCCGTCGAGGGCCTGGGGGCGAAGAAGATCCAGTCCCTCCTGAGGCACTTCGGGGGACGCAGGGGCATCAGGCACGCGAGCGTGGAGGAGCTGCGCGAGGTGCCGGGGATCGGCAAGGCGATGGCCGAGCGCGTGCACGCCCACATGAACGGGTGAGCCGATGCCCGGCAGAGACCCCCACGAAAGCCTCAGGGCCGCTGTCAGCGGCCTGATTGGGAGCGATGCAGGGGGCCACCTCGATGACCTGCCCCGGCGCTGGGAGCGCTTCGACGACGTGGCCCTGCTGCCGTCCTCGGCATTCGCGCACGAGCGCTGGGGGGCCGTTCGCTCGGACGGGCTTTGGCGGGCGGTGGCTGACGCCCTGGGCGCGTCCCGGCTCGGCAGGATGGGCGAGGTCACGGGAGAGCTGCGCGAGAGCGGGGTCGAGATGCTGCTCGGCGAGGACGACTGGGCGACCCGCCGCGAGAGCGGGGTCGACTACGGCTACCGCCTCACCAAGTGCATGTTCTCAGCGGGCAACGTCAACGAGCGCAGGCGGATGGGGCAGGTGGCGCGCGCCGGCGAGGTCGTGGTGGACCTGTACGCCGGGATCGGATACTACGCTCTGCCCGTGCTCGTGCACAGCGGCGCGGCCCACGTCCACGCCTGCGAGTGGAACCCCGAGGCGATACTGGCCCTGGACCGCAACCTCGAGGCCAACGGGGTGGCGGGGCGCTGCACGGTTCACGTGGGCGACAACCGGGTGACCTCGAGGGGCCTGTCGGGGGTCGCCGACCGCGTCCTGCTGGGGCTGCTGCCCAGCGCCGAGGGGGGCTACGCGCCCGCGCTCGGGGTGCTCAGGCCCGAGGGCGGGGAGCTGCACGTGCACGGGCTGGGCGAGGGCGGGGGCCACGGGGCTTGGGCGGGGCGGGTCGAGGCCTCGCTGGGCGCCATAGAGCCGGGCTGCTCGCTCGAGAGGCTCGCCATAACGCGGGTGAAGAGCCACGCCCCGCACTGGGACCACCTGGTGCTGGACGTGCGGGTATCGCGGGCCTAGCGTTCAAGTCGGGGCGCCCGCGCCACGACCCATGGTCGCCGACTGGCTGCTGGAGGCGGCAGCCGAGTACAACCGGGCCTCCCTGGAGGCGCGCGACAGCTACCCGGCCCACGTCCTGATGCCGGTGGGCACTCTCGCGACCATAATCGACTGGTCCTTCCGATCGCTGCCCGACGAGATCCTCGTGGGAATCGACATCGACACTGCCATGCCCAATCCCGTGGGCGTCGACGAGGCCTTCGGGGGGGCGCAGGACGGGATGTTCGCCGGCCAGGGCTACCTGATGGGGCAGCCCCACCTGGTCAACCGGGGGGACTCGTACTCGGTGCACCACGTCCCCGAGGAGTGGACGGACGGCGTGTTCGGCGAGGAGCGCGGCTCGCGCGGCTCGCGCTTCCACCACTTCATCCACTCTCACCCGAACTGCGTGGCCATCCCCAGCGAGGCCGATGCCGAGGCCGCGCAGTGGAGCGAGGGCTGCGAGATGATACTGGGGCTGAGGTACACCCCCGAGGGCACGCTGCCCTGGCTGGAGGACGTGGAGGGGGTGCGCAGGTCGCTGACCCCCGAGGACGAGGCCGGGGGGCTGCCAGTTATCGGGCGCGCGGTGACCGGTCACACCATCCACGGCCTCGAGCTGATCGCCTTCCACAGGTCGGGCTTCGGGGTCAATCTGGTCCTGACCGACTCAGAGGGCGACCCTGTCGGCTGGCAGGGCTAGCGGCCGGAGCCGAAGTCGTGCTCGCGGTAGTGGGCGAGCTCCTCTATCGAGCCGCGCACGTCGTCCAGGGCCCTGTGCCCCGAGTTCTTCCTGAACCTCGGGCTCCTGGGGTGCCAGCGGCGCACGACCTCCTTGATCGAGGAGACGTCCACGTTGCGGTAGTGGAAGAACTCGTTGAGCTCGGGCATGTAGCGGCGCAGGAAGCGCCTGTCGTGGTGGATCGAGGAGCCGCACAGAGGCAGCCTGCCCGGTTCGCAGTGCTCGCGCAGGAACTCGAGGGTGCGCTGCTCGGCCTCGGCCATCGACACCCCCTCGGTGCGCACCCGCTCGATCAGCCCGTTGGCGGTGTGGTGCGTCGTGTTCCACTCGTCCATGCCCGCGATCAGATCCTCGGGGGCCGAAACGGCGAGGCTGGGCCCCTCGGCGACCATCTCGAGGTCGCCCTCGGTGACGATGGTGGCGATCTCGATGATCGACTCGCTGTCCGGGTCGAGCCCGGTCATCTCCAGGTCCATCCAGACCAGCCTGTCCCTGAGCACGCCCCGGGCTGGCAAAATCGGGACTTATGCATTGGCATGCCGGGGTGGGAGTCTTAGGCTCCGGGCCCCGCGAGAAGCCTGTGTCCCGGGTGGGCTTCGTCCGGCTGCTGAGGCAGAACGCCACATTCAGGCGCCTGTTCACCGCCAACGAGATCTCCTTCGTCGGCGACTGGTTCACCGTCATCGCCCTGTTCCTGCTCGCGGGCGAGGCCACCGACAACTCCCCCCTGGCAATCGCCGGGGTGCTGGCCGCACGCAGCTTCACCTTCGCTCCGCTCGAGCCGTTCACCGGCATGCTGGCCGACCGCTACTCGCGCAAGGCACTGATGCTGATGGCGAACCTCTCCTCGTTCGTGATCCTGGTCGCAGTGCTGAGCCTCGACCTGCTGGGCAGCCTGGCCTCGGTTTACGCGCTCGCCGTGGCGATGGTCGTGGGCAGGGCGGTGTTCGACCCAGCCGAGTACGCCTACCTGCCCAACATCTGCGATGCCGACGAGCTGCTCACCGCCAACGCGCTGGCCTCGGGCGGCTGGTCGGCCGCTCTGGGCATCGGCGCCGGGCTGGGAGGGCTGACGATCTCGGCCTACGGCATCCAGACCGCGCTGTGGATAGACACCCTGACCTTCCTTGCAGCAGCCCTGCTGATCGCAACCCTGCCGGAGGGCGGGCCCGACACCTCGGAGCGCACGCCGGCCACCCCGCGCGTCCTGCTGGGCGAGATCTGGGCGGGTTGGAGGCACATCCTGGCCAACCCGCCGATCCGCAGGGTCGTGCTCGCTAAGGGCATGTGGGCTTCGGGGGGCGGGGCGCAGGTGTTCCTGCTGGTCCTGATCGGCATGAGCGCCGGGTTCGG
>JASMKR010000004.1:0-115210 GCA_030749075.1 Candidatus Thalassarchaeaceae archaeon
GCCGGTCCCGTCCCCGTCGGTGTCGACCCACTCGGTCCCGTCTTCGGGGAAGGCGTCGGTGTTGTCCCCGTACCCGTCGCCGTCCGTGTCAGCCGACTCGCTTGGGTCCCACGGGAAGGCGTCGCCGTTGTCGCCCACGCCGTCGCCGTCGGAGTCGTACTGCTCCGAGGCGTCTTCGGGGAAGTCGTCCGCGTTGTCGCCCAATCCGTCATCGTCGGAGTCGTCCCACTCGTTCGGGTCGTCGGGGAACCGGTCGTCGTGGTCGTTGTACCCATCGCCATCCGAGTCCACGGTGCCGAACACGAGCTCCATTTCCGCGATGTGCTCGCCCGCCGCGACCTCAAAGCAGACTTGCTCTTCAGACTCAACGGTCACGGCCGTGCCGTTGTAGGTCCAGGATATTACCTGGTACTCCGCGACCATTTCTGCATCTGTGCAGAATGTGGAGTCAACCTCCAACGGGCCGTCCTCCTCTGGGTCGTTGCCGGGGAAGACCATCACCAGCTCGCCTGCCGAGTCAGCGGAGGCGTTGAAGTGCAGGTCCCAGGCTAGGACAAATGCCGGATCCATGGCGGATCCGTTGGCTAGCCCTTCGAACCATATGTAGAGCTCGGCACACCACCAGTCCACCCCGTTCATCGTGAACGCTGGGACCCTCCATGCTTGGGCAAACTCCTCGTCGACGCACTCGCCGTCGCCGCCCGGGAATACGTACATGTCCTCGAACATCATCGCCTCGGACTCGTTGAGCCAGCCGTCGCCGTCCCCGAAGTCCTGGTCGATCTTCACCCTGACCTCCTCGTCAAGGAACTGTAAGTTGTCCAACACCACTATCGCGGTGCCGTTCGCCCCGTCTACCTCTGCTAGGAAAGCGCCGAACTCCTGGTCCGTGATGAAGTCGAACACGTCGAAGTAGTCTCCTCCGCCTCCGCACGGGGTGTCGACGAACGCGTATGCGAAGTCATGAATCTCCCCGCTCCCGGTGTACTCATCCTCGGAGACATCTACGACCACGAAGGCCCCGCAGGTGTAGTCGTGGACCTCTATCCATATGCTGAGGCTCTCGTTCGAGCTGCTCGCAGTGAAGTTCAACCAGCCAATTGGCCCCCCGGAATCCCACAATTGTGCGATTACGTCGGCGACCCCCCAGGCTCCTTCGAGGTATGCGTAATTGACCGTGTAGTCGGTGCCGACAGTCAGCCCGGAGATCTCCACGGCCAACTCGTAGGCACCGTGGTCCAGGAACTCCCGATACCCCTCGTCGTTGGTCAGAGCGTGGCTCATGCCGCCCTCGTCGATGGCCTCGGCGGAGATCAGCCCCGCGAGGCTGCCGCCCATGCACGGTCCCTCGAGGATCATCAAGTAGGAGTCAACCCACTGAGTGCCCGATGCGTCGACCATCGCGAGCTCGGCCTGGACGAAGATGAAGCAGTCCCAGTCGGTCAGGGTGATGCTGAAGTTGTGCTGGGCCCAGCCATACTCGTCGCTCGAGATGTTGACGACTTCCGTGATTAGCTCGCCGTCCACGCCCGCGCTGAAGCTCAGGACGTAGTCCTGGTCCCCCTCGAGGTCCATAGCCGCGAAGGTCATGTCGTACGTGCCGACGTCGAGGTGCTGGTAGGGCCATGGCTCCATGAAGTCGCCCATCCCGTCGTCCAATCCCAGAGCGAGGTTACCCATCTCGCTGCCAAACGGCGGCCCCTCTCCCGGCCCGGGCCCGTCGCCACCCTCGAAGCAGTCCGGCATGCCGTTGGAGTTGTCGTCGAGGGCCGTTGCCGGCCCTGCGATGATGCCTACGTAGAGGCCGACCATGCCCTCGGACTCGTTGTTCGACTCCAGTTCGAGCCAGAACAGGACAATGCAGGTCTCGTCCTCTATGTCTAGGGTCCAGGCGACCTCCTCGTGCTCGGACGTCGCGTTGAACTCGAAGAACCCGCCTTGGTAGCTGCCACCCCCCAAGTGCTCTGTCCCGTTGGCGGAGAACTCCCAGTCGGGGCTCTGCCCGAAGTCGTCGGTGCACCACCACTGCTCTTCGTACTCGTCGTACTCGCAGTAGTACCACCACTCGTCGAAGTCGTCGGGCTCGTCGTCGTCGTCGTAGGTGCACCACCACCGCTCGTCGTCCTCCTCGGTGCCTTCCCATTCGCAGTATCCGTACGTGTTCCAGTCGACGTCTCCTTCGCCGTCTCCCTCACCCTCGGCATTCTCAGTCTCGTAGAAGGCGGAGTAGCCTTCACCCACCGTGAGGTTGTCGAAGGTCCACCTCATGTCCCAGCTTCCAGCGGACAGGTTGTACCCTATGTGCTGCAATATCAGATCAGGTGAGTCTTCCTCGGTCATCAGCACCTCGAAGGGCACGCCCGCTACGTCTTGCCAGCCACCGTCATCGACCTCGAGGCCGACGTCCACGGGGAAGCCCCCGAACTCGCATTGCCCCATGAAGGAGAAGTCGTTGTAGGCTACGTAGTCGTGCCAGTCGGTCACGCCGTCGCCGTCCCAGTCCACCGGCTGCATCAGCTGGGCGCTGATCATTGCCTGGCAGGTCGAGTTGTCCACGTAGAGGTCCCAGTCGATCTCGTGGGAGTCCGAGGATGCGGTGAAGTTCTCCGCATCGTCGTACATTTCGTAGTCCATCATGCTCATGGTGTAGACGTACCACATCAGGGTGTAGTTTGCGCTCTCTTCGAGGTCAGTGAGGTTCCAGGTCATGCCGTGGTCGCCCGCGCTGATGAATGGTGAGCCCATTGAGTTCTCGCAGAGCCAGGTGCCGTCGGAATCCTGCTCGCAGTAGTCCTCCCAGAACATCTCGTCCCCGGAGTCGTTGTTCCAGCACTCGAAGTGGTCGCCGTAGTCGTCGCACATGTCATACACGTGGGTCTCCGTCACAGGCTCCCACTCGACGATGTCGCCGTTCTCGTCCGGGTACAGCAGGTGGATGGGCGATGGCGGCTGCTCGCACGGGCCGTTGAACTGGAAGCTCTCGCCGAACAGGTGGTCGTTGTGCCACCAGTTGCCGTCTTCGTCCCACGATACCTCGTAGAGCGTCGCGTACACGTTGGCCTGGCAGGTCGAGTTACCCGTCTCCATGAAGAAGTTGAGCGACTCCATGTCCGAGCTCGCGTTGAACAGCTCGGTCGAGTAGTCCCAGTCGCAGCCATACATGCTACCGCAGATGTCGGTCTGGATCTCGACAGCGTAGCTCAAGCCCGCCTCGACCTCGACATCGAGGGTCATCGAGTGGTTGCCCTCGTCGATGAGCGGGTTCTGGTGCCAGCCCTCGCACCACCAGGTGCCGTTGGCGTCCTCCTCGCAGTCGTATCGGTAGTCGTACCAGTCGGGCTCGCCGTCGCCGTCGCTGTCCCAGTCGTCGTTCCAGCACTCGTAGCCGCCGTCGCCCTCGTACTCGCACTGGTCGTACTCGTCGTAGTGGATGATATGCTCGTACTCCATGCCGTCGTAGTACAGGGTGAATGGGGAGGGCGGCTCCTCGCACGGGCCCTTGAAGTTGAACCAGTCCCAGGCGATCTGGTGGTGCCACCAGTTGCCGCTACCGTCAGACTCGTTCCCGTAGAGCTCGACTTGGATGTCCAAGCCGCACGTGAAGTTGTCCGTCTCGATCAGACCCGATGTGGAGTAGGTGTCCGAGGATGCGGTGAAGTCCTCATAGACCTCTTCCGACTCCCCCCCGCCCTGCTGGGTGTTGATGTTAATCCATATGCCCACTGAGTAGTTCAGACCCGTCTCGAGGTCCTCGATTTCGAGGGTCATCGAGTGGTTGCCGGCGGCAAGGAACGGGTCCTCGTACCACTCGACGCACTCCCAGCCGGTGCTCAGGTTGGAGCACTCGTCGTAGACGTTAGCGGCGTCCCAGTTGCCGTCGCCGTCGTAGTCGATGTAGCAGTACCACTCGCCGTACCCCTGGAACTCCTCGCACCAATCTAAGCCGGTCACGTTGTGGGCGACCTGCTCGTGCTCGACGCCGTCGTAGTACAGCGTGAAGGGCGATGGCGGCTCCTCGCACGGGCCTCTGAAGCCGAAGTACTCGCGGAAGATCTGGTTGCTGGGCCACCAGTTGCCCTGATCGTCCCAGTCTGCCTCGTACAGAACGAATTCTGAGCTGTAGTGGCAGGTGAAGTTGTTGGTGTTGAAGTAATACCCCTCATGGGTCCAGTTGCCGGAGGCGGAGTCGTAGTCCCACAGGTCGGACGCGTTGAACGGCCCCCCCCAGTCACCACTCATCCCCTCGCAGCCCTGCTGGGTGCATCGCTCGTCGTACCACTGGAGCACGTAGCTCCCGTCAGCCTCGAGGCCCTCGACGTCCAGCCAGCCGCTGTGGTTGCCCTCCTCGACGAAGGGGTCCTCGTACCACTCGACGCACTCCCAGCCGGTGCTCAGGTTGGAGCACTCTTCGTACCAGTAGTAATCGGAGTCGTCAGGCTCGCCGTCGCCGTCCCAGTCATAGTCGATCCAGCACTCGAAGTAGCCTTCGTACTCGTCGCACCCGTCGAAGCCGGTCATGTTGTGGGCGACCTGCTCGTACTCCATGCCGTCGTAGTACAGCGTGAAGGGCGATGGCGGCTCCTCGCACGGGCCATTGAAGTCGAACTGGTCCTCAGCAATCCAGTTGTGCCACCAGTTGCCGCTGCCGTCAGACTCGTTCTCATCGAGCCAGACCTGGATGTGCAGGTTGCACGTGAAGTTGTCCGTCTCGATGTGCCCCGATGTGGAGTAGGTGTCCGAGGCTGCGGTGAAGTCCTCATAGCCCTCTTCGTGCTCATCGCCCTGCTGGGTGTTGATGTAGATTTGAATACCCACTGAGTAGTTCAGGCCCATCTCGAGGTCCTCGATTTCGAGGGTCATCGAGTGGTTGCCGGCGGCAAGGAACGGGTCCTCGTACCACTCGACGCACTCCCAGCCGGTGCTCAGGTTGGAGCACTCTTCGTACCAGTAGTAATCGGAGTCGTCAGGCTCGCCGTCGCCGTCCCAGTCATAGTCGATCCAGCACTCGAAGTACCAATCATCGTACTCGTCGCACCCGTCGAAGCCGGTCATGTTGTGGGCGACCTGCTCGTGCTCGACGCCGTCGTAGTACAGGGTGAAGGGCGAGTCCGGCTCTGCGCATGGCCCCTCGACAAATACTGAGAGCACCTCGAGTTCCTCCGAGTGATCGGCCCCATCGACCGTCTCGTTGTGGTAAAGGTAGAGGTCGAACCCGTAGGCGCAGGTCTGGGCGCTGATTTCCAGGGTGACGACGTTGGATACCTCCTCGGTCGGGGCGGTGAAGCCCAATTCGTAGTAGTCGCTCTCGTGGCCCCAGTAGGTTTCCTCCCAGAGTGCGCCGTTGAGGAAGTACTCCTCGCCGACGGAGAGCCCAACTATCTCGAGGGTCACGTTGTACGAGCCGTCCTCGAGGTACATAGGATCGTAATTGATGCGGCATTCGTACGAGGTCGTGTTAGTCGTCCCGTCGTAGTTGTCCCAGCATTCGTCGAATTCCTCGACATCCCCGGTGTCGGGGTCGGTGCACTCCCACCACTGCTCGCCCTCGTCGTCCCAGAACTCCTCGCAGTCGCCGTCGGGGAAATCGTGCGACCAGTAGTCGGCGCTATGTTGGTTGGCGAGCTCGACCCAGTCGCCCTCCTCGTCCAGCCAGATGTAGGCGGTCATCATGCTCTCGCACGGCAGGAATATGACCTCGCTCCACGAGCCGACCCAGTACTGGTCGATGATGGTCCAGCCGGTTGTGGTGTTCTGCCACAGCAGCGCCTCGGGCTGCAGGGTGCAGTCGAACTCCGTCACGGTGACGTTCCACCCTATCGACTCATCGGAGCCGGTGGCGTTCCATGCGTACCCGTTGGTGCTCGTGCTCATGTCCCACGTGTTCCCCGTCAGGTAGTACCAGTAGTCGAGCTTGTACTCCCCGCCGGTCGTCAGGTTGGTCACGTCCCAGCTCATGTTGTAGGACCCGGGCTCGAGCTCCTCGGGCTCGCTAACCCAGGTGCCGTTGATCTCGGCCGACGGAGTCACGGTCCCGTACTCCATGCACTCGCCGTAGAAGTCGTACCACTGGGTGTTGACGTAGTCCCACAACCCGTCGGTGGTGTTGATGATCTCGACCACGGCATTGTACCAGCAGTCGAACTCGCTGACCTCCATCTGCCAAGTGTCGGTCACGTTCTCGGAGGACACGGCGCCCTCCAAGCCGCCACCGTCCTCGTGGATGCCGTAGGTATTCCACCTCAGGGTGTAGTTCGAGCCCGCGTCGAGGTTGTAGTAGTCAATCTGCATGTCGTACGTCCCCGCCTCGACTTCGAACATCGTGTAGGGCTCAAGGAGCTCCCATGTCCCATCATAGTCAATCATCAGGTCGAAACTAGGCCAGTCATCTTCCTCGTGGTCCGCTGCTGCCGGGACCGCGATCGGGCCCATGGCCGAGAGGACCATCAGTAGGCAGATGCTCAGGCTTCGTGTCTTGCGTACGCTGTACATGGACCCAGTCCCCATCCATTCCATATTTAACCGCTAGGCCGAAATGTCACTTCGATTAATAAAGAAGGTTTACTTCTTACACCGCTATTCAGCCGGTGCCCTCCCACCAAGACACCTCGTCCCCCGAAACGACCTCCTTCGAGACCACCGAGAGCCCGGATTCGGACAGCGAATTTCTGGTGAACAGGGCCCCCTCGGTCCCACCGAGCTCGATCGGGGAGACGCACAGGCGGCCCCTGTCCACCAGCCCCGCATCCAGGAACCTGCCCCAGGTGTCGGCCCCGCCTTCGACCAGCAGAGACTGGACGCCCCTGTCTCCGAGCATGTCGAGGATTCTCGTCACAGGGATCTCCTGTTCCGGGATAACGACGCGCTCGACGTGGTCCGAATCGCCCGAGCCGAAGTCCGAGGACTGAATCAGAAGAGTGGGGGCCTCGCCGTCAGTCAGCAGCCTGCATCCGAGAGGCGTGCGGTCGTTGGGGTCGACCACCACTCTGAGGGGATGGGTCCTCGGTCCGATGTCCGGCCCCCTGACGGTCAGTGAGGGATCGTCCCTGACGACGGTGTTGACTCCGACCAGAATCGCCATGGAATCCGCTCGCAATCGGTGCACTAGAGCCAGTGACTCGGCCGAGCTGAAGCGCTCGGCGGGCTCGGACTGCTCGCCGTCGATTCTGCCCCTCGAGTCCGTAGCCGCCTTGAGCGTGACTAGCGGCCTGCGGTGCCTGCACCAGTGCATGAAGGCGCTCATCTGCCTCTCGCACTCCGCCTCGAGGAGCCCGATATCGACCTCGATCCCCTCCTGCCGCAGGGCCTCGGCCCCACCCCCCCTGACAGTGGGGTTCGGGTCCATCGCCCCGATTACGACCCGCCCGACACCCGCCCAGAGCAGCGATTCGGTGCAGGGGGGCGTACGGCCGAAGTGGTTGCAGGGCTCCAGCGTGACATAGGCCGTCGTTCCCTGGGTGGCAACCCCCCGCGCCTCCGCGTCCGCGATTGCCATCTGCTCGGCATGCAGTCCCCCGATGTGATCGTGCCATCCCTCCGCAACGATCTCGCCGTCCCGGACGAGCACGCATCCGACCATCGGGTTCGGCATCACTCGATGCCTCCCCGACTCCGCGAGCTCTAGCGCTCGACGCATGAATCCATCACCATCGTCCATGTTAGTCTGGCTACTGAGCCCGCCCTCTCCTCATGATTGCTTGCTTCGGCAGTATTCAAGTCGAGAGACGCACCGCCCACGACGTGTCTCGCATCGCCTGCATCCTCAATCCCAAAGCCCGCGATGGGCTGTCGATCAAGCATTGGGAGGGCTTCGAGCCGGCGCTCAGGGAGGCAGGGTTCGAGATCGATCTTCATCACACCGAGGAGCCGGGCCATGCCATGGACATAGCCAGGGATCTGTGCGACGGTGACCACGAACTAGTGGTGGCCGTCGGCGGCGACGGCACAGTGCACGAGGTCGCTTCGGGGCTGAGGGGCTCGGACAAGGCGCTGGGCATACTCCCCATAGGCAGCGGCAACGACTACGCCCGGGCCCATGGGATCCCTACTCCTAGGGGTAACAAGTTCAAGGACATGCAGGTCGCAGTCGACATCCTCGTAGACGGCACCGACCGCAGGGTGGGCGCGATTCGCGTGGAGGGCCCGCCGGCCCCAGACCACCCATCGAAGGCCGCTCCCGTGCCCAGAACATGCAACGGCGAGCCCGAGAACATTGGCAACCTGGTCCGATGGAGCTTCCTAGAGAGCGACGGAGGGGTCACCTCGGTGGTCAACCGCATGAAGGACGAGGGCCAGTTCAAGAGGATTCGCGGCCAGATGAAGTACACCCTGCTGGCCATCAAGGCCATCATCAAGTGGAAGAAGGAGTCGGGCACGATTGCCATCGACGGGGGGGCGGCGGAGACGATAGACCTCTCCGGGCTGTTCTGCATGAGCATGTGCCAGACCTTCGGCGGCGGCTACAGAGTGGCACCGGGGGCCAAGCCCACCCAGGGGCACGCATCCCTAGTCACTGCATGGGGGCTGTCCAAGTCCCAGATGCTACGCCTGATGGGGCCTCTCGAGAAGGGCAAGCACATAGGGATGTGGAGCGTGGCCATGCAGGACGCGAGCAGGATTGAGTTCGGCCACTCCTCGGGGGCACCGATGTTCATCAACGTCGATGGCGAGGCGGTCATCACCACTCCCGCCACCATGCATTACCACGATGACCAGCTTACCGTGCGGGGCGCGGCCTCGATACCCAACGAGTAGTGGCGCAGACGGAGAGATTTGAACTCCCGAGTCACTAGGACACCGGATTTCAAATCCGGCGCAATACCAGGCTATGCGACGTCTGCAGCATGGTTTCGGAGTCGAGTCCACTCATGAACCCTACAGGCCGTAGTTGCCCGGCCTGCACCAGTCGGGCAGACCACTCGCGCTGTCCGGGTGGGTCAGGCCGATGAACAGGATCATGATGAGTATGAAGAAGGCCGGGAACAGCGCTGTCATGGTCAGGATCCCGGAGTCGTCATCACCGTAGAGGTGCATGAAGATCCCGGCGATCATCATGAACTTCGGGATCGCTATAACGGTCAGTATCATCAGTGTAGTCGTCTTGCTGAGGTCGATGCCGACCGCGCCGACCTCGATGACTGTAAGGATCAACAGCCCGTAGAAGTTCATCCAGTAGGGGTCCTTCCCGAAGATCTTGTAGTGCGACATTTCATTTCACCTCAGTACAGATAGAAGAATGGGAATACGAGGACCCAGACCAGGTCTACGAAGTGCCAGTAGAGCCCGAAGTACTCGATCGAGACCGCGTTGTCCGGTGTGTAGCCCCCGGTGTGGGCCTTGTAGGTCATGTAAGTCAGGCCGATCACCCCACCGAACACGTGCACCCCGTGGGTACCCGTGGTCACGTAGAAGGTCGTGGCGCTGACCTGGATGTCGGCCATCATGTGGGCGTGGGTGGCCTCGTCGACGTAGGAGTGGTGCTGATAGTGGTCGTTGTTGATAAGGTACCCCTCCGAGTACAACGAGTCGATGGCGGCGTGGCCGTGGTTGTACTCGTGGAGGAACTCGGGTAGCGGGAAGCCCAAGAACCACTCCACCATCTTCAGCGTGATGAAGAGCAATGCGAGTATCCAGGTGGTGCCTAGGTACCGCGTGATCCTCCTGCGGCGGATATCCTCGTCTACGCTGCCTACGGGCTTCTTGGCCCAGCGCAGCGCCTGCACTATGGTGAAGGAGGACATGATGAGGGCGAAGGTGTTGATCGCGCCCGGGGCGAGGTGGAACCAGCTCGAGGAGATGAGGTGGCTGGCGGGCTCGAAGCAGACCACCGGGGTGCCCTCCACCCAGTTGCCCGAGGCGAAGACGTCACCGCAGTTATCGAGGCCCAGCCGGTAGCGCATGTAGGTGCTGAAGAGAGAGGTGAAGATCATCATCTCAGACATGAGGAATACCCACATCGCGACCTTGCGGATGTCGATGTTCTGGAATGGCGCGCCAGCCGACTTCGGCTCGTAGCTGGCGCCGTCGAAGCCCATGTCCTGCCGCCACCAGACTACCAAGCCGAAGAAGGTCACGCCGAGGCCGCCGAACACCAGCGGTACGTAGCCAGCGCTCACGAACTCGCCCCACTGGAAGGCTCCTGCGAGGGTGAAGAGGAAGATTGCGAAGCCACAGCTCATGATGATCGGCGCCCACGAGTTGTGCGGCGCGCCGTGGCTCCAGTCGTGGGGGCCCCAGGCGCTGGGGTGGGAGTGGTCATCGTGGTAGTCGGCGCTCAATGTGCCACCTCCCCGGTCTCTTCGTCGGGCACCATGAGCCGCTTGAACCACCGGCCGATTACTCCCGGCTCGTTGGCGATGTGCTCGTTTGCGTCCTCCAGCCTCGGGAGGTTGTGCGGGTCGAAGCTGGGCGTGGGGGGCGGCGAGGATGTCATCCACTCGAAGGACCAGCCGCCCCACGGGTCATCCGGCGCCGGCTCGCCGCGGATGTAGGTGACCACCATGTTGGCGACCAGGATGAAGTTGGAGAGGAAGAACGCGAATGCTGAGACGGTGATGAACATGTTCCAGCCCGCGGCCTCCGGCGGCAGAGAGCCAAGGGCCTCGTCCGTGGTGATGAAGTAGGTGTGGTGCCTTCTGGTCATCCCCCAGACGCCCAGTCGGTGCATCGGCCAGAACAGCGCGTTGTAGGAGACGAAGGCACTCAGGAAGTGGAGTACCCCGAGCTTCTCGTCCAACATCCTCCCCGTGGCCTTGGGGAACCAGTAGTAGATTCCGGCGAAGAACCCGAACACAGTTCCACCCACCAGCACGTAGTGGAAGTGGGCGACCACGAAGTACGACTCGTGCAGGTGGACGTCCATCGCGATCGAAGGGAAGAACATCCCGGAGAAGCCCCCCAAGGTGAAGGTCACGAGGAATCCCAGGGCCCACAGGGTGTGCGTTCGGTAGACCAAGGACCCCCCATGCATGGTCATCAGCCAGTTGAACACCTTGATCCCAGTAGGCACCGCGACCAGCATCGTAGTCAGCATCGTGACGAAGCGAAGAGTCGGGCTCATGCCGCTGGTGAACATGTGGTGGCCGTAGACGATGAAGGCCACGACGCCGATCCCTGCCATGGCGTAGACCATCGATCGGTAGCCGAACACAGAGCGTCTTGCGCTCGTGGCAACCACCTCGGAGATGATTCCGAAGGCAGGAACCACCACCACGTAAACCTCGGGGTGGCCGAAGTACCAGAACAGGTGGCTCCATAGCAAGGGGTCGCCGCCAGCCGCTATATCGTAGAACGCAGTGCCGATCACCCTGTCTAGGTAGACCTGGATGAGGCCGACCCCGAAGGCCGGGATTGAGAGGAACAGCATCACGTTGGCAATGAAGATTGACCAGGTGAACAGGGGCATTTTCATCCATCCCATGCCCTCCGCGCGCATCACTGCGATGGTGGTAAGGAAGTTGATGCCAGTCAGCGTGGAAGAGGCGACTAGCATGATCTGCCCAGCTGCCCACATCGTGGTCCCAACGTGCGCAGTCTCGCTTACTACGTAGGGCGCGTATCCCGTCCACCCGGTGTCTGCCCCTCCACCGGAGAATATCCCGGTGAAGATCAGAATCGCTGAGAACGGCTGCAGCCAGAACGACATCGCGTTGATCCTCGGCAGCGCCAGATCGGGCGCGCCAATCTGCAACGGCACGATCCAGTTCGCGAATCCGTTAATCAACGGCATCGCGGCGAGGAAGATCATCGTCGTTCCGTGCAGGGTGAAGAACTGGTTGTACTGCTCCTGGGTCAGGAAGTCGTTGCCAGGGACGGCTAGTTGAATACGGATGAACATGGCCATAATCCCGCCCACGCCTAGGAAGAACAACCCCTGGACGAAGTACAGGGTGCCAATCCTCTTGTGGTCGGTGCTGGTCATCCACTCTGCTATCCATGGGGCAAAGTTGTCCCAGTCGAATGAGTCAGGGTTCCTGCTGTAGAAAACGAAGGTGAGAGTGATCCCAAGCAGGACTGCGCAAACGATGATTAGGACGGAGAGCACGAGGAACGGGTCGGCCTGCTCCAGCACCTCTACCGGTCCCGTGATCTTGACGCTGACCTTGTTCCACAGGTCGCCAGAACCCCCTCCGCCAGCTCCGTCGGCGTTGCCATTGACCGAGTTGACGTGGAGGACGAACTCCACGTTCCTGTCTGTGGCAGGCGCAGTCCAAGTCATGGACCACGAGGTTTGGTCATTGCCCGCCTCGGTGTGTCCGGCCTCGTTTGGGTTGAACAACTGGGCAGTGGCGTCGGTAAGCGACAGCTCGCCGTCGCTGACCCATAGGTGGAAGCCGCCTTGGTTGCTGTTTCCCAATTCACTGGGGCCTCCAGAGAAAGAGACCGTGAGCTCGTAGGATTCCGAGTAGTTGTAGGTCGCGGGCAGTCCGGCGATAGTGGGCGTCACCACCGCGTCCGGCGTTGCACCGTGGCAATTGCACCCGGAATCCTTGGCCCCCGAGATCCCCACCGGCAGCGAGGTGGCAGAGGGGGCGGCCAGCATGGCTGCGACGACCACAAGCATCACGAGTGCGCCGCGCGTCTTCTTGGATTGCCCCACCATACCACCTCAGTTGTGTACTGACAGAACCGCTGCCATAACGGAGTGCGCATCCCCGCAGTACTCAGCACACAGAATCATCGAGTCTCCAGTGTCCGTTACAGGCAGCCAGAGGCTCGTCTGCTGCCCCATCAGAACGTCCTCCTTAGTACCGAGGTTCAGGAACCACGGTGCATGGGTGACGTCCTCTGACTCCATCACAGCCAAGTAGGTCTCGCCCTCCTTTAGCATGAGTATGGGCACACTGCCGTAAACCTCGACGCTGTCCGTGCCAGTGTCGCAGAGGTCGCTCTCCAACTCCAAGCAGTCGAACGACCAGAACCACTGCTGGGCGGTGATTTCGATAACGTGGTAGCAGTCAGAGGTTACTATACCGTCCGAATCCATCTCGTTGTCTGAAAATTCGTAAACTATACCTTCGTTGGGATTCACCTCTCCACACTCGTAGCCGTGGAAGCCCCCTTCCGTTGAGGTCCACAAGGCATCGAGGGGTGCCCAAGAGATGTAGGTCAGGTAGATGATGAGCAGGAAAGGGAGGATAGTCCAAGTAACCTCGAGCCTCATGTCGTCGTTGTGCTTGGGGAACACGCCTACCTTCAGGAGGTCGACATTGGGTGGGGCCTCTCCGTCATAAGAGCGGAACCAGAATGTGTGGTGGTACAGCCATCCGAAAGCGATGGCACCGACCAAAATCGACCACAGGATGTACTCGTCCCAGAGCACGTCGAAGAGCACAGTCGTGACGCTCATGCAACTCTCCAGCCCCGCGGGGGAAAATCCCCTCATAAGGGTCGCGGATTGGCCCTCTGGGCCAGCCCCATACACGGGTTAAACAATAACTACAAGCACAGCCTCCGGGATTCCCCCATAACATGCCTGGAAATTGGATCTCTGAGGATGGAGAGGGCGTACTAATCCTAGTCGACCTTACACCCGCAGCACAGCGTTCTCGCATAGTAGGCATCGAGCCGTGGAGAGGCCGTCTCAGGATCTCCGTCTCCTCTCCGCCCGTTGATGGCGCGGCGAACTCGGAACTGCTAGCCCTGCTCTCCGACAGTCTGGGCGTGGAACGTCCGAGGGTTTCCCTCCAAAGCGGGATGTCCAGCAGGCGCAAGTCTGTCAGGGTCGAAGGGGTAACGACTAGCGAGGCGAGGGCCTCGCTGGGGGTCTGAGATGTCCGATAGAGGGAGGCTCCCCGATTGGGTGGGCCAGAGAGCGAGGGCTGCTGGGCCGCCTGACCGAGATGTCCGCTTCGAAGTGGCCGCCAAGGCAATCGCGACCTCTATACTTAGGAATAGGCCGATTGCCGAGGGGGGCTCGGGCTGCCCCGTCGTCGTCGAGGGTCTCAATGATGAGAAAGCCCTGAGGGCACTGGGCTTTTCGGGCGTCATCGAGAAGGTGAATAGGGGCTGGGACAGAGCGCGCCTCGTTGCCCACCTGCACACTACCTACTGCTCCTCTCGCCCACCTGATGGGGGCCCGTCACTGATTCTGCTGATGGATTGGGACCGGACTGGAGGAAAGTTGCAGACCTCCCTAAGGGACCGACTGATGGCGCTCGATGCCCCCATCGACGAGGACCTGCGAATGATTCTGCTCAGAGCTATGAAGCCCGAGGGCCGGACTGTAGAGTCCCTACTGCCTCATTCACAATTCCTGGAGCCCATCATCCAGGGAGAACTCGACGAAATCGGTTGATCATTCCTCTGGCAGAGAGGGAGGCATCTCCTTGACAGTGTTCAGAACCAGATGGGTGACCGAGCGCTCGATGCCTCCCATGCTCACCACGCCCTTCGAAAGGTCATCCAGATCGCCGCGGTCGCGGGCTCTGGCGAGGACCATAGAGTCGTAGTCACCGGTTACGTCGTACACGCCGTAAACGCGATGGTCCTCCGCGATCTTCTTCTGAACTTCCATTAATCTCCCCTTCTCAATCCTAAGCCCGATTACCACACTAAGCCCCCATCCTGACCTTTCTGGGTCCAGCAGGACGGTGTAGCCGCGGATGACCCCCATGCCCTCCATCCGCCTCACCCGATTGCTAACGGTCCCAAGAGCTACTCCCACTTCCTCTGCGATCCTCCTCATCGAGGTTCGGGCATCCGCCTCAAGGACCTTGATAATACGCTGGTCCACATCGTCCAAAACAAACACCGAGAGTGGATGTTTATTGCTACGGCTCTTGAACATATGCCATAATTATTCGGCATTTCGTTTTCGATTGTGCAATTTCTCCACGTTATTCCTCTTCTGCCAGTACGATTGGCAAACCACGCATTGCCCTCAGCACCCTTAGTTCAGCCTCGCTCACCATCGGCGTTACACGAGCGCCGATCCAAGCGGTCATGCAGGCTCCTCCCTCGTCAACTAGGATGCGACCGCCGCGCATTCCTCCTAGAGCCTCATCGAGATCTCCCGGTGCGGGCTCCTTGCCAAGCAGGACTCTTTCAAAGCCCTCATCGCTGATTTCTGTGAATCCACCTTGGATTTCGGGCAGCAGACTGGTCGCGGCGCGTGATACTATGCGACTCAGCTCACCCTGCCTTATCCTAGCGGCGATCAGCCCGATGTGAATCGCCTTCAACGGTCTCCAGCGCCGACCCGGAACCTGAATGCGCCCGCCCCGACGGCTGCGCCCGGACTCCCAGACGTCGAAGGCCTCTTCGGTAGACCAAAGCAGGCTCTTGCCACGAATCCACATTCCCGCCGGAATCGCTCCCCATGCGATCTCCAGCCTCCGCTCCCAGTCATCATCTAGGGGCTGTGGGAAGGACCCCGGGTCCGGGTCGACCTCGTCGGGGGTGAGAACTCGCTTCGGTTGGGTTGAATGCCTATCATCGCCCCCGATCCTCTCGAGCACTGCTAGGAAGAAACCGCCACCCTCGATGGCATCGTTCCAGATTCGCACGCAGTGGACCAGCTCACTGCGAACGAGTCCATCTAGGGGGGGCATCATGGACTCGGGGATTTCTAACTCGTCGGTGGACTCTCCCTCATCGTCGAGTACAGGCCAATGGGTTAGGCCATGCTCCGAGGGCACGCCATCGAGCAGGCTGTGGCCCGGAACGATCCTAACCCCTCCTCCCTCGAGCGCCCGCGCCACCACCGCCTCGTCCTCCACAGGATCGAGCGAGCAAGTGGCGTAGACTATCCTGCCACCCCGCTTGGTCATTCGAATCGCCCTTGTGAGCAGGTCGGACTGAAGATCATGCAGCGAGCGCCCCGAAGAGGGCAACCACTTGGCCCAAACGTCAGGATTCTTCCTAGTAGTCCCGGACCCAGTGCACGGGACGTCGACGAGTACCTTGTCGAAACCGTCTTCGGGGACCATCGGCATGTGACGACCGTCATGTTGGACCACTACTGCGGCCCTAGAGGCATGACGCTGGACGTTAGTGACCAGGGTGTTAACCCGGCCACTCATGACCTCATTGGCAATGACAACGCCGCTATTGCCGAGATGCTCGCAGATCTGAGTCGTCTTTGACCCTGGAGAGGCGCACATATCGAGGACCACATCTCCCGGCCTCGGGTCCAGCGCAATCACCGGCAGCATGGAGACGGCCTCCTGACGCGTCACCCTACCAGTCTCGTGAAGCGCTTTGAGCAGAATGTCCTCCTCGCCCCCGGCCTTGCCCCTCTCGAAGGGAAGCTGCCACGCGCTGCCTGGACCACTGAACCACGGTATCCTCTTCGCTGATGCCTCGTTCAACCAGTCCTCCACCCATCCCCGGTCCCTGCGGAGCGGATTGACCCGGACGGTCTCGGGCAGCCTCTCATAGGACCCTTGGAACCAGTCCTCGGAATCCTGCCTCCAGTGAGAAACCGCCTTGAGGAGGACGCTATCGGCGGCCGAGTCCTCCCAAGTGACCTCGCAATCCGCCATGCACCAGCGGTTCTGGCCTCTGCCATCAAGTGCTCGCAGGGATTCGATGGCAATTTTCGAGGACCCCGATTTTCGCCGTTCGGACCCATGCTACACCAACAACGGTTAAACCTCGTAGGAATCGCTGACGCACTGCGGCATTTGTCGCAGATGGGATGCACATGAGTGGTTTGAGACGAAGGATATCCAAGAGCTCGATTGAGCCGACAAAGACTGATGAGATAGGAGCCAAGGTGAAGCTGGGCGATTTGGTAATGCGCGCGAAGCAGAACGGGTCTAAGCAGGGGCCGTTGGTTCCTATCGAGGCCTTGGTAACCGTGTCGCAGGACGAATGGACTTGGCAGGTCGTCAATAATGACGTCCTAGATCGCCTGAGCCATAGACTCGTGTTCCAGACATCGGGCGGCTTCCGTCGTGAGATTCTGATGACAAAGGGGCTGGAGACCGCCATGGGAGCAGCGTCTTTGATTGTGGAGCTCGATGGCGGTTGTGTGCTGATCGAGACCCTCGAGCCATAGCACGCTACGGCATTCTAGAGGTTCTCGTGGAGTTGAAATAGGGACTCTAGGTGCGGTGTGCCGATGGCCAAGGAGAAGGGCAGCGGCATTCAGCAGGCGGCTGGCCTGATTCGCTACTTCGACGAGGAGTCCGAGGACGCTATTCAGATTTCCAAGGGAACCATCTACTTCGCCTGCATCTCCTTCAGCGTGGTGGTATACCTCGCCCAGTTTGGCGTTTGGTCGTGGATGCGACAGACGCTAGGACTCTAGTCGCCCTTCAGAACACGGTCGGCGATTCGAACCTCGGTGCTGGGGTCGGCCTGAATGATTGCGTTCGACGCCCTGCTCAGCGCCCTCTCGACGGCAGGGGCATTCTTGTCGGATAGTGCGGACTGGGCCTCTTCCAGCGCATGTTCGGCTGCGTCTAGCAGATCTGCCGAGTCCTCGCTCACCCCCCTCAGACTGCGGACTGTGTCCTGGAGTTGTGTGATCTCCTCAATCATTTCCTCTTTGGCCAGAGCGACCAATCCCTCCCAGCTCGATGTGTGAGATGACATGGTGCCCGAGGTCGCCTTCTCGAATGCCCTTACTCGTGACGCCTCCCAAGGGTTCCTGCCTAGGATGGCAACGATATCATGCACGCACCTCGCACGCGCAGCCGATGGGCCCTCGATCACAATCTCATTGAGGAAGCACCTTGCCAATAGGCCGAAGCCCCAGTAGTGGCTACTTGAGATTCTCATTACCAGCTCGTTCGATCGGCAGAGAAGCTCCCAGCGCTGCTCGTCGTACCCCGGCTCCTTGGTGAACCTCGGTGGTTCGTGGGAGCCCATGGACCTGAGCGCCGCCTGAGCGACATCACCGAGGTAGACCTTCCCGGTAGCGCCCTTGGAACCATCGACTTGTAGGATGCCATCGTCGTCTATCGACATCCTGGGCCTTCCGTCCAAGACCTGGGCGTAGAGGACGGAGCGTCGCGCATCGAGGCCAATGGGGCCCGATTGCGTCTCACCCCCAAGCTCATTCACGCTCTACTGTCCCAGCCCGTGTGGTTGAACGTTGCGCGTCGGTGGGAACCCCTAAGTCCCACCTCCCCAACACCCAGACATGCCTCGGAGGAAGTACGGGCGCCTCCAGAAGGTCGTCGAGAGGCCGCCCTCTGACAACTGCAGCAGGTGCAGGGCGGGCAAGCACTGCCCGATTCCCGGCCATCCGGGCTACGATGAGGGCGCCAATAGGACTTGGAAGGGCCCGGAGGCCGTCGACAAGCGGACCAATAAGAAGAACCCGTCACGGAGATGACTACTCGTTTGAACGGGAAGCAATCTTCGCTTCCTCGACCTGAGTCTCTGGAGCCTCCTCAACGGTTCCCTCCGTCAGAGGCGGACTTCGTTGAGCCCTGTGGTAAATCTCCCTCAGGGTCTGGTCGGTAATCTCCAGATATATGCGGGTGGTCGCTATGCTGGCATGTCCCAGCAGACGCTGGATGGTTACTAGATCGGCCCCTCGCTCGAGCAGTCCTGTTGCGAAGGTGTGCCTGAGGGTGTGCGGACTGAGCCGACTGCGCGGAATGTCGGCGGAATCAGCTAGACGATCCATCATCTTCTGAATCGAACGCGGGTTGATGCGCCTGCCTCTGCTCGACAGGAACAGGGCTCTTTGATCCTCATCGTTGCTAATCGACAGCCTAGAAGCCCTGATTGGCCCCCAGGCCTCTATCACCTTAACCGTGGATTGGGTGAACAGCACAGTGCGATCCTTCTCTCCCTTGCCGCCGATCACGAGGGCCGACAGGTCCTCGGTGTCGATGTCATCGAGGTCTAGCCCGCACAGCTCGGAGACCCTCAGACCGGTGTCCAAGAGAAGCGTGGAGATCGGGAGGGCCAGAGGGTCTTCGGAATCGCGAGTGGCCCGCCTGAGGCGCTGGAGCTCCTTTCTGCCAAGCGTCTTCGGCAGCGAGCGGCTTCTTGAAGGACGCTGAATCCAGTCCGGTACCGTGTGGCCCAGCCACTTGAGGAGATGGGAGACAGCAGCGATCTTGGCGTTGATAGTGGTGGGCTTCAGATCTCCCAGACCGTTCAGCCAGGCGTCCATTCTCCCATTGTTCGGATCCGATCTCATGTGGAAGGAACTGACCGGGAAGCCCCTAACTTCACTCCAGTCGAATGACGGCTCCCTCGGCAGCCGAGTGGTCGAGAATTCACGCGCGGCAACTCCGTACGCCCTGATCGTGTGACTGCTCTTCTTCTCAGAGCGGAGCTGCTGCATCCAGCAGTCATGCCAGGAGAGTTCCGAAATCCTGTGCAACCTCGATGGCATCGAGTTGTGCAGCCCTATCTCGTCAGCGCCGAACCTACGACCGAGCCTGCCTGTGTCTGCTCCGGCCCCCGGTCCGTCTGCGCTATCCCGCTGCAAAGTAACTCGCCTCCCGCCGCGAACGGCGCGTGCATCCCTGTCCTAATGGACGAGGGCAAGGAGGCACCTCGGGACTTGAATGCTTCTCCAACCAAAACGAGAGAGACGACGTTAGCAAGCGTTCCGTTTCGCGCCGAATAGCCTCAGTAAGCGTCGGAGAACTCGCCTGACTCGGTTCCGCGGTCATCGGACTGACCCAGCCCCTGATCTTCTCGAACAATCTCCAATCGAATGTTCAGATGCTCGGCCACCTTTCCGGCTACGTTGACCCCGGTAGCGCCTTCAATGCCCTCCAGTCCCGGGCTTGAGTTGACCTCCAGAATCAGAGGTCCCCGCTTGGACTCGAGCATATCCACCCCAGCGAGGTCGAGTCCCAGCGTTTCGGTCGCTTGGACGGCGATTTCCTTCTGCCTCGGGGTTAGCTCGACCTCGTCGACCGAGCCACCTAGGTGGAAGTTTGAACGGAACTCGTTGCCGTGAGCCTTGCGACGCATCGAGGCGACGACCTCACGCCCGACCACGAAAGCACGGACGTCTTGGCCGTGGGACTCCTCGATGTACTCTTGGACCAAGGGCCTCATCCCGCGTTCCAGCATTTGGTAAACCAATTGCCTGGCTTGCTGCTCGGAGCGTACTAGGTACACTCCCGATCCATGCGTCCCCTCAGTGGACTTGACTACACAGGGGGTGCCACCGACGCGGCTCACCGCACGGCCGGTGTCCTCCCAAGCGCCGACGTGCGCTGTGATGGGGACGGGCACGCGCTTCTCGGCCATCATCTGGCAGGCAACCAGCTTGTCACGACTCCTGACGATGCCGTGGCTGGGATTGAGTACGATGGTCCCCATCTGCTCAAACTGGCGCACTATGGCTACTCCTCTGCGGGTGATGGAGTATCCAATCCTAGGAATGATGGCTTCACACTCCACTGGCCAACCCCTGTGGAAGATCCTACCTCCCCTCTCATCGACCACGATGGTGAGGGTGAGCGGGTCTATGATCCGAACAGACCACCCAGCCTTCTCAGCCTCGGTGGCAAGCCTCCTCGTGCTGTAGAGTTCGGGCCCCCGGGACAGCACCACCAGCCGAGGCTCCATGAAATGCGCCGCCATGGGATTGCCCTTCAACTCTTTGCCCCGAGAAAACGGGCATTGCTCTCGAGTGCTTGCCTGCGGGTCCGTGACGCCGAAGGGGTTGAAAGCCGCGGCTTGGGACTGCACACCGCTAGCATGGCCGGAGACGATTCACTCGACCGCGAGACGTTGTCATCGATGACAGTGGCGGAACTGCGAGATGCCTGCAAGGAGAGGTCTCTATTTGTCTCAGGCAATAAATCCCAGTTGGTTGACCGGATTTTGGAGGATCTCGGCGGCGAGCCTGAGCCCAGCCAGCCCGAAGCGGTCGACGCCCTGATAATGGACGAAGGCCCCTATGAAGCCGGCGATTCGAATCCCCCTGAGGTAGAATCCGAGAGGACTGAGCACGCTGAGGCCGCGGAGCAACTGATTGCAAGACTGAGCAAGGAGGACCAAACCGAGGAGACCGCGGACGAGGGCCCACGGTGGGGGGACGAGTCAGCGGAGGCCGAGGTATTAGAGGCCGAGTTAGTCGAGCCCGAAGCAGAGATCGTAGCCAAGGCTGCTGAGCCCACATCCCCCAGCGATGCTCCCGAGGAGGACGCAGCCTCCTTGGTCATCACCATCCCGACCATAACCTCTCTGGGCGAGCGGTGGCAGACTGTCGCTTCCATCGCTATCGTTGTGCTGCTCGTCGGAGCGCTGGCGACCCAAGTCCTGCAACGCAACTCTGGATTCTCTGCAAGGTCCCTCCACTATGGAGACCAGATGGACTTCTACGTCAGCGAGTCGACCATTACCATCCAGGGGGATGAGATGCTGGGCCTAGTACGGGACTCCGCAGACAGCATACTCGACGAGGCCTGTGGGCAATTGACAGCGGTGATGTCCGGAACGGGGCAAGTCGCGATTTCCCAGGGCAGCGAAGACGGTGCTTCCCCCACCTCCGACAGCCTTGGGAGGGACGGGTTCCTAGCGGTTGAGAAACGACTCTCGATGAATCTGGACATCGACTTCGAGGGCAAGACTTGGAGAAATCCCGGCGATTGCGGCAATGTCGGTTGGTCGCTGTCCGACAATAAGATGGCCCTGGACTCAACCAGTTGGGTTGAGCTGGAAGACCGGGATTCGAAGCGCTCGGACTCCATCATCTCGTTCACGGACATCGACTCCCGCTCCACCAACCTTCGAGCGGTGACCTACGGGTTCGATGGCTTCGGTGGGCTAGGCACCATTCTGCCCACCCTCGCCTTCCCGATGACTCCCATAGAACTGCGCGCGTTCTTCGATGACGAGGTGCTGGTGGCCGGCGCCACCTCCTCTGACATTTCCAACTGGAACTCCGAGTGGTCTTGGGAGGTCAAGCCGGAGATCTCCCACGAGACCCACGGCCTAGTGTACCCAATAGAGATGCATCACGAAGACATAGGCCAGTGCTACGGACACGCCTACCTAAACATCCTCGTAAAGCGCGACAGTCCGTGGCCAGTCGAGCAGGTAGCCGACATAGTCTTCGACAAGAACCTGAGGACCAATGACTGCAACTTCCTCGTCAGCTCGCTGTCGGAGGAACTCCTCCCCGAGGGCAGGATGTCGGTCTCGATGACGATGTCGAAGAGTTCCGGCTTGTCCGGAAGCACGGAGGTCGACTGGGGCAGGGACTACCTCAAGCCGAAGGCGGGCGAAGACCAGCCGAGCTCCTCCACGGAGCGAAACTGGGTGGATGCGATGTGGGACGAGTCGGAGATCAGGCCCTTCGATCTCGAGGATGCCATCGCGTGCCTGAAGGCCAACCACTCGACTAGCGATGCGGCGATGGCTATACTCGATGGCGGCTACTTCTGGCAGGGCCAGTGGTCTCAGCCCACCGGAGCACCCGAGTGGAATCTGTCTTGGGTTGACGAAGACGACCGATCGGGGTGGCTCGTGCTGCGCTCGACGGACTCTGGAGGTTGCAATGCAGTCGAGCAGGGCTCGAATGACGACGGAGAAGTAATTTGGAATCGGGACGCCATCCCGAGTACGCAGACGATGGCACTGCTGGAAGGCAGGATCCTCAATCAGGCCCGATACCCGGATTTGCAATCCGAGATTGCCACCGCAGGAATCTGGCATTCCGACGCAACGGTCGGCTACCGGCTCTCGGTATCGGAGGACACCCAGCTGTTCAGCTTCCTACCAGGTGACCTCGGTGAAGGGAAGGTTACCATGACTGCCGGCAGGGACTGGAACGAAGGGGGAAGGGATCACTCGATCGACCTCGCCATGGACTCGGAGACTGGTGAGATGGTGACTTGGTACCACATCGACCGTCCCGCCGAGTGAGACTAAAACCGCCCCGGCTCATCCAGTCCGAGCGTCATGTTCAACACTGCTCCTAGTGCCGTGCAACCCGATGACATTGTCCGAGGACAGCGGAGAACTTCCTCAGGTTAAGGCCGCTCCACTAGTTCTGGACGTAGAGTTCACTGAGGTCGAGGACGAGACTCTCGCACCCCCCTTGAATGCCGTCGACGAGATCAGCACAGCCAGAGCACGCCGCCCGATGGAACTGCCAGCTTCGTTGCCCACGCCATCTGGTAGGGCCCGCGTGGTCACAGTGACCAATCAGAAGGGTGGCGTCGGCAAAACCACCACCGTGATCAACATCGGAGCCCAACTCGCTTTGAGGGGCCATAAGGTCCTAGTGGTCGACTCGGATTCGCAGGGAAACTGCGCGACCGGGATGGGCGTGGACAAGAGCAGGGTCAGGGCCACCACCAGAGACCTCATCCTGAGTCCCGAGACGGCAGTCGACTCGCGACACGCCACCGCAGTGGACAACCTGCACATAATCGTTGGAGACAGGAGCCTGATCGGGCTCGAGCAGGAGATGCTGAGGCAGCTCGGCCGCGAGAGGCGCATGAAGGAAGCCCTCGAACCCCTCCTGCCCCACTACGACATCGTCCTGATTGACACGCCCCCCTCCCTCGGCCTCGTCACAATCAACGCCCTCGTGGCCTCGGACGGGGTCCTCATCCCAGTGCAGACGGAGTACTTCGCACTGGAGGGGCTGGCCCTCCTTGCCGGAACAATCAGGGAGGTCAGGAGCCTGCTGAACAAGAATCTGGGCGTGGACGGCGTAATGCTGACGATGCACGCCCAGACCCTGCTCAACCAGCAGGTCGCAGGTGAGTTGCTGGAGACCTTCCCGGACCTAGTGGTCAAGCCGGCCATCAGGAGAAATGTCAGGCTGGCCGAGGCACCCAGTCACGGCGTCCCAATCCACTTGCACGACCCATCGAGCGCAGGTGGTCAGGACTACCAAGCAATAGCAACTGTTCTAGAGCGCCGATGGGGCCTTGTATAGGATGGCGGAGCGGGGGCTCGGCAGGGGCTTGGGCTCCATGGCGGAACTCTCCGAAAACACTCCAGACCTATCTGGTTTCGTGACATCCGAGGACACTCACGCTTTGGGTGACACGGGGTCGGCCAAGGCAGCCGTGGTGTGGATGCTCATTGGCAGTGCGGCCTTCGGCGCCATGAACGCCATGGTCAAGTGGACTGACGACTTCGATATCGGGGTCCCGACCGTCATCATGGTACGCAGTGCGGTTATTGCCGGTCTGGCCTTCGCGTGGGCATCCGTTAACTCACGTACTCTGAGGATAGTGAGCCGAAGGAAGATGATGCTGCGCTGCACCACAGGGCTTGTCGCCATGTTCTGCTACTTCTACGCCTTGCAACGCATCCCCATCACGCAGGCCGTATCCCTGCAGTTCACCGCCCCCCTATTTGTCGCCCTGCTTTCGGGCAGGGTGCTCAAAGAGAGGGTCTCGCCGTGGGTAGTAGTCTGCGTGGCAATCGCCTTCGTCGGCGTCGCCCTGATCATCTCCCCTAGGTTAGGCGAGATCGAGCCCAACGCGTTATTCGCTCTGGCATCGGGTTTCCTCGCCGCCATGGCCTACATGTACGTCAGGGACCTCAGGTCGACCGACTCACCCACTGGGGTTGTGTTCTGGTTCGCAGCCTTCTCCACGGTGGTCAGCCTGCCACTTGCGATACGGGAGACCGTAACCCTGGGAGCAGAGGAGATGCTAATCCTGATTGGCGTGGGTTTGGGTGCGGGGCTGGGACAGGTTGGCATCACCATGGCCTACCAGCAGGCGAAGGCAGCCTGGATTGCTGCGTTCTCCTACACAACCGTACTGGTGGCCTCCTTCTTCGGCTGGTTATTCTTCGACGAGGTACTGCTGATCGACGATTACATCGGGGCACTGCTCATCATCGGGACCGGGGTCGCCCTGATTCTTATGACCCCACAGAACGCCAGAACCGAGCCCTAGCCATCATTCAAATTTGTCGCATGCCATGCCCTTCAGGACACGCTGCCGAGCGACTGGATAGTGATCGAGCCGCCCATGCTGCCGTGGTTCTGGCAGTAGTAGTACAGCGTGTCGGGCGCATCAAGCGGGACCGTGAACGTCAGTAGCCCGTCCGAGCCCTGAGTACCTGTGCTGGTGACGCCGCTCGTGTACTGGGTCCCGCCGCCGTGAGTGCCGTCGCTCGTTGTGGAGAGGCGGAACGGGTGTGGCGAGTTACTGGAGTCCGACTGGTCGAAGGTGTAGGTGAAACCTCGGTAGAGGACGATGTCCCCTTGCTGAATCCCATCGACTAGAAACTTCATGCTCGAGACTGTTATCGTCATTTCCATGACAGTGGGCATTGAGCCCTGTGGGCCCTCGGCCCCGTCGGCACCATCCGCCCCGTCGGCCCCGGCTGCCCCCTCGAGCCCTTGGGACCCAGTCACCCCAGCGACCCCCGGAGGTCCCGAGATGTTTCCGAGGTCGATCCACTCGGAGCCGCTCCACACATGGATGTGGCTGGTGGATTGGACGAGGAAGCCATCCCCCTTGTCCCCGACGTAGATCTCGCCTAGCTCTGAGGTGTCCTCGACAGATCCGACTATGGTGAACGAGGTGCCATCGGCCCCCGCTGGCCCTGGGGGCCCTTGCGCCCCCCCAGGTCCCGCTGCCCCATCGGCGCCTGCCGGCCCCTGAGTGCCGTCTGCACCGTCGGCGCCGGGGGGGCCTGCCGGACCGGTCAGGTCAATCGTCATCCACGCCATTCCCGAGCAGGCCTGAAAGCCCGAATGGGATGCGACGTAGTACAGACGACCGTCGGTCGTCGAGTCGCAATCCGGCAGGTCCGATGCGCTCTGGACCAGGAACACGCCCCAGTCCTCGAGTTCGTCGGGGGGGTCCGAATCCGAATCGCTCTCGGATCCAAGGCACCCGGACAGGGCGCAGGCGGTCATCAGCATTGCAAGTAGTAAAGTCAGGGGCATCTGACTAGATTTCTTCATGCCCTTCCATGCTCATCACACTACTTAATCACTCGTGGAACTCGAAGAACTCTGAAACCTCGTCAAGACCTTTGCGCTGGAGGTCGGGCACCTTTGCATCATCCGCAGGATAGCCCACCGGCATCAGCAGCATGGCGTGCTCATGTTCCCGGCGACCTAGGATATCGCGCAGGAAGCCCATGGGGGAGGGAGTGTGGGTGAGCGTGACTAGGCCCATGTTGTGGATGGCGGCGATAAATAGACCAGCAGCGATGCCGCACGACTCCTGAGCGTAGTAGGTAGGTGCCATCTCGCCGTTGGACCTCTCGCGCTTTGAGTGCCTGAACAGAACTACTATCCAGGGCGCATCGGTGACGTGCTCCTTGACGTGATCGGTTCCCAGTGGCTCGAGGACCTCTGCCCAGGCCTCCGGGACCCTCTCCTCGTAGAACCTCATCTCCTCGGCCTCTGCCGCCTCCCTGATGCTCTCCTTGAGCGTTGGGTCGGATATGGCGACGAAGGTCCACGGCTGCAGGTGCGCCCCCGATGGCGCGGTGCTGGCAGTCCGGATTGCCAGCTCGATCAGATCGCGTGGCACCTCGCGGGCCGAGAAGTGGCGGGTGGTGCGGCGCGCGTCCAGCAGATCGTGGAACGCAACTGCTCGCTCCCGCATCTCGTCCTCCAGCAGTTCATGGAAGACTAGGGAGACGAATCCTGGCTCGTTATCGCCTTCGCCCATGAGATGGCTCAGTCACGTCGAGACATGAACGCTGCCATCGCCAGCGATGCAGCACCGAGGGTGGCACCGAATCCCGGCAGACCCCCCTCCTCCTCTTGGCACGGAGCATCGGAACCGCCCCACTGCCCACTGTCCGCATCATACCAGCAGGTCGACCAGACCTTCCAGCCGAAACCGGTCTCCGGCACGGATGAGTCGTTGCCCTCCGGCCAGTAGAGCTCAATGCGCCAGTTGACGTAGCTGGCCTCCTCGTCTACGGCGATGGAACCGGTCCAGAGCCTGCTGTCGGAGTCCGGAAAGAGCGCACTCGTCTCCGGCGGGTAGCAGACGCCCGAGTTGATGCAGACTTGGGTGGTCCAGCCCACTTCGGTGCCATTCGATGCGGCGGCGGCATCGAGCTCGACGGTGATAGCGAAGTCCTCGTTGGCAACAGCAGCATCGGCGGTCACCACCGAGACCAGCGAAGTGCCATCCAGGGCGGGCGACTCGTTGGTACCGCCCTCCGCCCAGACCGAGGTCATCGCGAGAACGAGGACCGAGAGAACCACTATGGCCCGCATAATCGACCCTCAATGGCGACACTCATCAACTCTAGGGATATCTGCGGGGCCTAGATCTCGAGCCCCCACAGGTCATCGCCCAACCAGTGAATAGTCCTGATGGCCTTTCCATTGGTCATGCTCATCATCTCCTCTCCGTCTACAAGCGATATCCCCGTCGCTATCGGTCTGCCCGTTTCCTGATGGCGGATCCACACGAAGTCGCCTTCCGCCAGCGACGGGTCCGCTATGTGAATCCCGGCACCCATGCAATCGGCGCCGTTCTCGAGGAAGGGTATGGCTCCGTCGTCCACAGCAACCCAAGAGCGCTCGACCTGCCAGGCCTCGATGCCACGAAGGGTCGGGTACCATGACCACTCGCCACCCACCTCGATCCTCATCGCTAGGGCCACTCGATCGATCAGTATCAGATCAGTGCCCTGGTAGTGGGCCTGCTCTAGGAAGCCAGAAAGATCGATCTCGCGTCCGACCCAGGAACCTAGGTCTCCGGCGACGTCGCGAATCTGCTTGAGCCTCACAGGGGTCCTTCGACGCAGGCGCTTGTCCACCATGTTGTACGGCAGTCAGGCCCTCGCATGAACATGGCGACGTATCCGTTCGCCGAACAAGTTGAAGTCGCAGGCTCCCAGCGCGCGACTATGCTGGCTGTCTGCCTCGATCTTGAGGGCATCCTAGTGCCCGAGATATGGATCAATGTAGCTGAGAGGACCGGAATCGAGGCATTGCGTCGCACAACCCGGGACGAGCCCGACTACGATAGGCTGATGCGCTATAGGTTGGAAATACTGGACGAGAACGGAATAACCATCGATGACATCACCTCGGCCATCGAGGCGATGGAGCCTCTCGAGGGGGCAATCGGTTTCCTTGACTCCCTTGAGCGCAGGTGGCCGACCCTCGTGCTCTCCGACACGTTCTCTCAATTCGCCCGACCGATGATGGGCAAGCTGGGAAACCCCACTCTGCTGTGCCACACCTTAGTAATCGAGGATTCTGGACGCATCTCCGACTGGACCATCAGGCTGCAGGACCAGAAGCGAAGGACTGTGGAGGCCTTGCGCTCGATGAACTACGAGGTCATCGCTGTCGGTGACTCCTACAACGACACGTCGATGCTGGCCTCGGCCAGCGCGGGGGTTCTGTTTAGGCCACCTGACAACGTGGTTGAGGAGTTCCCCCAGTACCCGGTCACCCGCGACTACGATGGGCTCACGGCCGCCATCGGCGAGGCCGCATCCACCTTGGGCGAGTGATGGCCCACCCCGCTCCAATCGGTTGAAATAAGGGAGGTCGGTGGGCGGGACGCATGGCGAAGTGGCACGGCATCTCGCGTCGCAAACCGTCCGGTGGACGCCTGAAGCGCCCCAATCGGTACAGGGGCAAGCGCAGGACCGAGGTGGCCAGCGAGAATCAGTTCGCCTACGTGGGCGACGAGGACGCCCGGAAGAACTACCGAAAGAGGGCCGGCTCCCAGACCGTCCGCCTCCTCAGCGTCAACCAAGCCAATGTCAGCATCCCTAAGGAGGGCAGGACGGTGAGGGCCACGGTGACCAACGTGCTTGGCAACGATGCCGACCCGAACTACGTGCGGCGCAACATCGTCACCAAGGGCGCTATTGTCGAGACCGACCTCGGCCGCGTCCGGGTGACCAGCCGCCCGGGCATGCACGGGGTAGTCAGCGGCGTGCTGATGGAAGAGTGAGCGGCGCGAAGCCCTCAAGTCACCCCGCTCCTGAGACTACAGCGATAGCATGGCAGCGAAGCGCGACGAGATGACCCTGTGGACGGGCTACTTCGACTCCCGGATCAGCCGCTCAGACGGACGCCGGGTGCCCAAGAGCGCGAGCATATCCAAGCCCACCTTGGAGGCCGTCGTGTGGGCTGCCCGTAGCGCGGGAATCCGCAAGATGAGACAGGAGCCGGAGACCAGCCACCCCTCCAGACCCTACGCCAAGGAGGGCAGGCTGGTCATGCCGCCCAGCCACGCGCTCGAGGTGACGGGCGCGAATAGCAAGGAGGGTGTAATGCAGGCAATCGGCAAGGTCCTTCGAAACCGATCCAAGGAGGCCAAGGAGCAGGGCAAGGTGTCAGGAAGCGCGCCTGCGAAGGGAGATCGCAGGAAGCGCGCCCAGCGCAAGTCGTTCAAGCAGA
Organism: Candidatus Thalassarchaeaceae archaeon; assembly: GCA_030749075.1. Taxonomy (GTDB): domain Archaea; phylum Thermoplasmatota; class Poseidoniia; order Poseidoniales; family Thalassarchaeaceae; genus UBA36. The sequence goes on from JASMKR010000004.1 coordinate 29,246, forward strand.
GGGGGTCTAGTAAGCGACGCTCCAAGTTTGGCAAGAAGCGTTGAGATCAGGCACTGGGAGACACTCGCCCCAATCAGCAGTAAGCAGCGATCGAATGCAGGGGGACGTGTTGCTGCTGCGATGTTTACAAAGCCCAACCCAAATGAATATGCCCGGGAAAGGCCGATTCTACAGGGCACGTTCGATTCGTAGCAGCATGTCCCTGATTTCCCTGAGGATTTCCGGGTTTAGGTAGGGTGATGAGACCCCCTTAGTCGGTCCGGATTGAGTGGCCATAATGTCCCTTTGTCTGAGCACGGTATCCCTGAACTCCAGCGCATCGATGACGGCGATCAGCTTCACGCTGCCCCCTTCCCCCACGCCACTGCCACCGGCGGTCTCGACATTGAGGATCAGCATGCCGAACATCCTGAGTACCGGCCCCTCGTTGACCGTGATGTCGGTTATCTGATCGAGCGGTATGTTCTGCTGCACCCGCACCCAGAGCCCCCGTCGGGTGCTGAGCCCCCTCTCGGTGAGCACGCAACTGAGTTTCTTGTACCTAACAAACCAGTAGACATAGGAGCCGACCATCACTATCAGGACGATTGACAGCAGCCCGTTGCCACCATCCAATGACATCACCCCGAGCAGCAGCACCCACCACGTCGAGGCTAGAGTCTGGTAGACCGGCAGCCGGGAATCGAACCTAGCCTCCAAGATCAACCCTTCGCCCATCATCACGCGCTCGTAGGCACTAGCCGCTTCAAAACTAATCGACTACGACGGTCCATCCGAACTCGTCGGGGACACGACGTTGCTGTATCGAAGCCAGCGCCTCGTAAATCTCCATAGTGATGGGACCGACCTCGCCCCCGCAGTACTCTACTACCCGCTCACCGTGTTCGATCGAGCCTATCGATGCGACTACAGCGGCCGTGCCTGCGCAAAAACACTCGTCGGCATCCAGCGCGCGGTCGACGTCGACCCTCTCCTCCCGGCACTCGTAGCCCCGCGAGGCTGCAATCTCGATGACCGAGGCCCGCGTCACGCCTGGCAGGATAGTTCCGGTCAGCTCCGGGGTCGAAATCACGCCATCCTTGACGCAGAAGAAGTTGGCAGCACCGACCTCCTCGACGTACTTGTGATGCACCGCGTCCAGATAGATGACCTCGGCATACCCCTCGCTCTTGGCCATCTTGGAAGGGATCATTCCGGGCGCGTAGTTGCCAATCGCCTTAACTCCCCCAGAACCTCCCGGCGCGGCCCTGTGGAACTCGTCGGAGACCTTGAGGGAGATTGGCTTGATCCCGCCCCTGAAGTACGGTCCGACCGGCGAGACGTAGACAAGGAAGGTGTACTCGGGAGCGGGTGCGACGCCTAGGATGGACCCGCTGCCCATCAGCAGGGGGCGGACGTAGAGGGCTCCCTTGCCCATTGGGGGCACCCATCGAGCGTTCTCGCGCACGGTCGCGTGCACCGCATCGAGGAATATCCGCTCAGGCACGGGTGGCATCCCGAGCCTGCGCGCTCCCTCCTGCATTCTGGCCGCGTTCCTCTCTGGTCGAAACAGCACTATGCTGCCGTCGGCGGCGTGCTGGGCCTTCATGCCCTCGAACAGGCCCTGACCGTAATTCAGGACGCCAGCTGCCGGCGACATGCTGAGGTCGGCGAAGTCCTGCATCTGGCCCGGCTGCCACTCATTGTTCTGCCCACAGGTAGCTAAGTACATCCGATCGGTCTTCTTGAAACTGAAGGTCAGAGCGTCCCAGTCAATCGATGGCTCGGCGTCCTCAAGCAACCCATGCACCTCGGTTGCGTTGCAGGGATGGGACTTGGCTTTCAACGGTTGCCCCGCCTCCCTTCCCGGCATTGTTATGGCCCCTCACGATGACATACGTTGAAGGCAATCGGCTACAGTCTGCCAGTGAGGCGTCATCGTGCGATGGGAGGAGGACACGTGCATCGTCTCTGGCGACAACCGAGCTTGGCCCGACGAGCCGAGGACCGTCATCGAACTGTGGTGCCGCTCTAGGGCCGGCCATTCGACACTCCTCCTAGTCAACGGTCTGAGGCCATACGTGGAGATATCCGACCCCAAGTCCGACGGCAGCCCCGAGGACCCCGAGCTCCTGGGCAATGTGTCCTCTGTGAGGGACGTCCAGGCAGACCCCGAGCCCAGCGGGATGAAACTCTCGCAGGACGGCGTGGTCAGGCCCCACTACCGGGTCTTCGTCAAGGACACAACGAAGGTCAGGAGCGTCAGGAAGGCGCTCTCGGACTCCGGCTGGAGGGTGACTAGCGCGGACATACTGTTCGTGCAGAGGCTGCTGCTCGACCTCGACCTCGGCCCCCATATCAGGGCCGGCGGGGAGGTACTGTGGACCGGGGACCGTGCCCCGGAGGGGGCGAAGACTCCGGAGTCGACCGACCCCGAGGTTGCAGAGGCCCGAATCAAGGAAGCGGGCGGGTCGGGCGTTTACCCAGTCGACATGATACTCTCGTGCGACCTGAGCGGGCTGGAGAGGGCAGACCCATTCCCAGCCCCCTTCGTCACCATGTCCTTCGACCTTGAGACCAGCATCGCGGACAACACGATCCTGTGCGCCGCAGCCGTGGTGGACAGGGCTGGGGAGAGGGTCGAGTACCCGATAACGGGCGCGGAGACCGAGATCCTCGAGCGGCTAACCGAGATAGTCCGCTCCGAGGACCCCGACTTCATCACCGGCTACAACATAGACAACTTCGACCTCCCTAGGATGGAGGAGAGGTCGGAGTACATCGACACGGAGTCGGAGATGTCCAGGGCCTCGCTCCTGGGGTGGGCTAGGGTTCCGATGAACGACGCCGAGACCAAGCGCGGGTGGAGGAGGCCCGGGCGGATATTCCCCAATAGGGAGCAGAATAGGGTCTGGACTATCAGGGGGAGGATACCGCTCGACGCATGGTGGCAGGCCCGGCAGACCCTGAGACCGCAGAGGGAGTCGTTGCGCTACGTCTCACGACTACTGTGGCCGGACGACGAGGAGATGCAGAAGATGGACATCGACGCGAGCAAGATGGATGAGGAGTGGGCAGAGAGGCCCGACGAGGTACTGGACTACTGCGTCCGCGACACCGTCCTCCCTCTGAACATACTGGACAAGTTGAAGTCGACTGCGAGGAAGGAGGCCTTGGCCTCCGTCTCTCTGACCACAGTCGACATAGCCGCGACCAGCACGACGAGCCGCTGGATCGACTCACTTGTGATACGCCTGGCCGACAGGAGGGGGGTTGCGGTGCCCAATACCAACCAAGGCCCCAGGAAGCGGGACAGGATCGCCGGAGGCTACGTGCACGAGGTAGAGCCCGGGGTAGCGCCGTGGGTGGTAGTGCTGGACTTCAAGTCGATGTACCCCTCGATAATGATCTCCAATAACATCTGCTCCACCACCCTTGTCAGGGACGACAGCGAGGACGGCTCCCACAGCGTCTCGCCCACCACCAACACCAGGTACATCTCCAAGGAGGAGCGCTTTGGCCTAGTCCCCCAGCTCCTAGAGGGCCTGATGGATAGCCGCGACCGACACAAGACAGCGCTCGCGAAGGCCAATGAGGAGGGCGACGAGGCTGAGGCCTTCCTCCAGGACCAGTTGCAGTATGCCGTTAAGATACTCATGAACTCGTTCTACGGGGTCTTCGCATCGAACTTCTACCGGTTCACGCACCCCAGCCTAGGAGCCAGCATAACCGAGTGGGCCCGTCACAACATCCGGGGGATAATCTCCGGGCTGGAGACGGACGGGTACGACGTGGTGTACTCCGACACCGACTCGATATTCGTGCGTGCGCCCGTTGAGGGCGAGCCCCCCATGAACAGGCCCGAGGGAGGTGAGGAGATGGACAGCTGGGAGCAGGCTAGAAAGACGACGCTGAACTTCGGCGAGTCCCTGGCCGAGAGGTTCTCCAAGGAGGGCGCGGAGCTGGAGTTCGAGACCGCCCTCTCCTCCTTCTTCAGCCACGGGGCCAAGAAGCGCTACGTCGGTCGCGTGATCTGGCCTAGGGAGGAGATGTTGATCAGAGGCTACGAGGTCAGGCGGACTGACTCCTTCCAGCTCCTATCAGACACCATGACGCAGATGTTCGAGATGATCCTCGACGGGGACACCCTAGGCGCCGTGGACATGACCAAGTCGATGATAGACAGGGTCCGCGAGGGCGATGTGGACCCCGCGCAACTCGTCATTAGCAGATCGGTCAAAGGAAAGTGGGACTCGAAGAAGAACGAAGGAGACTTCAGCGTGTACGCCAACCCGGACGGACTTCCCTACGTCAGGGCAGCGAGGCAGAGGATCGCTGCAGGGCTGCAGTTCACCCCCGGCATGAAGGTCGGATACGTCGTCACCGAGCCTGAGGAGGGTGAGAAGAAGCTAGGAGTGAGCGCATGGCTGGTCGACGAGATCGGCGACGACCCGCCCGACTACGACCGCGAGTACTACGCAGGCAGGCTGGCCAAGTCCCTCGGTCGAATCACTGAGGCATTCGGTTGGACGGAGCAGGAACTCCTCAGGGGAACCAGACAGAGTTCCATTTTCGACTTCTGACTATGATCACAGCATAGAACAATAAATGATAATCCCAGAGGCGCAGACTTGATTTTCCCCTTCCTTTGCCATGAGCCGATGACGAGGTCGCGCGGGCTCGCCTGCATGATTGCAATAACGTTCCTAGCCCCGATGCTAACGGGCTGCGTGGACTTCCTCAATCCCAACAGCCCCCCGACAGCGACGATGTCCGTGAATCCGAGCGGGACGGTGAAGGCGGGGGACCTCGTGACATTCAGTGCCGCTGGCTCATCTGACCCCGATGGCGACTCCATGACCTTTGAGTGGACCTTCGGTGATGGCAATACCGGGACCGGGCTGACTACCAGCCACACCTACGCCCAACCTGGCGATTACAAGATTAATCTGGCGGTGGGGGACGGCGCCCACGAGGCGACTACCAGCACCACGATCAGTGTGGTCGATGCCTCGGCAAGGGAGCCCCACGCTGAGATTACATCCGACAAGGACGACGACTGCGAGGGTGAGGACCCGCCCAATGGTGATTTCGTTATTGTCTGGGTATGCGAGGACGACAAGGAAATAGATGACCGCGAAGTCACCGTGTCAACGACCGTGACCCTCGATGCCTCGAGCTCCTGGGCGGGCTGCAATCCCGACAACTCCGACTGCTATGCCGAAGAGTACCTCGTCGAGTGGAAGTGGGACCTCGACACATACACTGACTCGGACGGGGATGGGATCACCGATAATGACGTCGATGCCACCGGTGAGACCTACGCCTGGGATGACAGGCCCGCAGGCGCCTGGGAGGTCCGGCTGACGGTGGTGGACAACAACGGGTTCGAGGACCACGCCGACTCGATGGTCTACGTGAACTACCGAGGAGTCTGGAATGACTTCGTCATCGACAGGGCCGTTCCTAACCCTGTCATCATGACCTGGGAATATCCGCTGAGCTACGACGAGGATAGCAAGGATAGGATTCGCTACATGCGAGTCAAGCTGAGCTACCCCCAGCAGGACGAGGACCAGCCTGGAGGCGGGCTTCCGGCGACGACCACTAACAACAAGCTAGACTTGTACATGTACAACAGCACTGATGAGGAGGTTGCCAACACCACTGGAATCGAGAACGACAACAGGGATGCGGGTGATTGCGACAGCGACGACTACTGCCTCTGGATGGTTATCGGAGGCTCAACCGTTAGGGGTTTCCTACCAGGCCAATGGACAGTTGACTTGGAGAATGCCGAGACGCACAATACCGAAGTCAACAAATTCATCATAGAGTTGCAGTACAGGTAAGGTTTCAGCCACTGGAACAACGCGACCTCTTCGACGCGCTGCTCGCTTGTGCAGACCTTCGGAAACAGTGGGGAACGGTTCATATACGCCTCTTCGGTCGGCGGGCCACCTTAGAAGGTGTACGTAATGAGTTCACAATGGGAAGACAAGAAGAAGCCGCATCTGAACATCGTTTTCGTCGGTCACGTCGATCACGGCAAGTCAACCACAGTCGGAAGACTGCTCCTTGACAGCGGCCATATCGAAGCGCACGTCATCGAGAAGTTCGAGAAGGAAGCATCCGAGCGGGGCAAGGCCGGCTTCGGCTTCGCCTATGTCATGGACGGCTTGAAGGAGGAGCGCGAGCGCGGAATCACGATCGACGTCGCCCACAAGGAGTTCTTCACGCCCAACTACTACTTCACCGTCATCGACGCACCGGGCCACCGGGACTTCGTCAAGAACATGATTACCGGCACCAGCCAAGCCGATGCCGCGGTCCTGTGCGTTGCCGCCAACGACGGTGTCAACGCCCAGACCAAAGAACATGCCTTCCTAGCCCGAGTGCTCGGCGTCAAGCAATTGATTGTCAACGTCAACAAGATGGATATCAGCGGTGTGGACTGGTCGCAGGACAAGTACAACAGCGTCGTCGGTGAGGTTACGGAACTTCTGACGATGGCCGGCTTCAACCCGGCAGATGCCCCTTTCATCCCCTGCAGCGCCTTTGATGGTGACAACGTCTACAACAAGAGCAGCAACACCCCGTGGTACAGCGGCCCTACTCTCTTCGAGGCCATTGATGCAATCCAGATGCCACCCAAGCCCACCGACAGGCCCCTGCGCCTGCCGATTCAGGACGTCTACAAGATTAGCGGAATCGGTACCGTTCCAGTCGGAAAGGTCGAGACCGGCGTTCTACACTCCGGCAAGACCGTCGTGTTCAACCCCAGCCAGAAGTCTGCTGAGGTGAAAAGCATCGAGATGCACCACACAATTCACGAGAAGGCTGAGCCTGGCGACAACGTCGGCTTCAACGTACGCGGCCTAGCCGCTCACGACATCCGCCGAGGAGACGTCGCCGGGTACACGGATAACGAGCCTGCTTTCGTTCGCCACGACGAGACCTTCGTCGGGCAGATCCAACTCATGGATATCCCGAAGGCGATTGGCGCTGGCTACACCCCAGTCTTCCACGCCCACACATCACAGGTCGCTGTCCGGTTCGTTGAACTTCTAGAGAACTCCAAGACCAAGGAGGCCAACCCGCCGTTCCTCAAGACAGGTGATGCAGCCTTGGTCCGCTTCGCTCCGACCAAGCCCATGGCTATCGAGCAGATGGATGCCTTCCCAGAGCTTTCCCGCTTCGCGATTCGCGACATGGGCAAGACGGTGGCCGCAGGCGTCTGCATGAAGATCGAGAAGAAGGCTTGAATCGGCGCCGGTGACATCAATGCCGGTTGTCACAACAATCAAACTGACCGGAGACAATCACCCGGACGTGGATCTCGTCTGCAAGCAGATCAAGCAAATCTCGGATGAGACCGGCGTGAAACTCAGAGGCCCGATACCCCTCCCGACTCGCAGAATCGTCGTGCCGTGCAGAAAGAGCCCCGACGGAGAGGGATCCGAGACATGGGACCACTGGGAGATGCGCGTGCACAAGCGCCTTCTCGAACTGGTCACGAACACAGCGAAGGACGAAAAGTCCCTTAGGAAAGTCCTGAGAATACCTATTCCAGATTCGGTGACAATCGAGTTGTCCCTACGCAATCTCGGCTGAGGCCTAGTACTCGCCCGCCGCCTCCTCTCTCGCGAGCGACCCCATCGGGTCCCAAGCCGGGAGGACGATGGGACTTTCCTCCAATCCCGCTACCATCTCATTTGTGAGGCAGTCACGGGGGGCAGCGATCTCGAACATGTATTCGTCGTACCAGTTGTCATTCATCGTAAAGTAGCCCTTGACCCCACTCTCTTCGGCGCCCCACGAATTCTCGACTCGCCATCGACGAGGCTCACCGTCGACCACATCCACCCCTGTGAACAGCATCGCGTGGGTCATCATGGTCTGCCCGAAGCGGAGCCGATTGGCCTTGTCCATACCGAAGCCGACCCCATAAAGGCCCTCGAGCTCAAAGAGCTCGGCATCCCATAGACCGCGCTTCCGCTCCATATGCTTGCCAACGTCGCACCCCATCCACACCGGAGTGCCGCCCTCCAGCAACTTCTGAGTGATCGCCTTCATTTCTTCCGAAGGCACGTTCAGATAGATGACCGGTGGCCCGCCTGCGACATTCTGCAGGTAGTCGACGGTGTAGGTGCGATAGTACTCGTTCCGCGGGTCGTTGACTATGCATACGTAGTCCTCCCAGTCTATTTCGACGAATTCGGCGGCGAACTCCTGAGGGGTCATTGTTCCCTTGCGGTGGAACTCGTCGTCCTTGTCACGCCACTGCCAGTCGAAGGTGCTGGGTGGCGTGCCCAAGTGGATGCACAGTATCCTCCATATGTCAGCCATGCGACTTTCTTTGTGCGCTCGCGCATCCTTGCCCGAGCCACCACCATCGAGAATCGATCTCAGCTCGCTGGCCGAGGATCTCAGAAAGTCCTTCAGAACCGCGTTCATCCAACGCGTGTTGCTGCTGCTGCTGGACTCTGGATAGGCCGATTTTGGTACCAGACCGTGCTTCCTGATGAGATTCATCGCCATGTTCCACTGCCCGCCATCTCCAATCGGGTCGCTGAGCAGGAAGTGGATGGTACGGTCGTCGACCGGGCGGTCCGAGGTCTCTATAATGACCTCTAGAAAGTGGTTGGCACGCTCGAACTTGTCCCAGAAGTGGATGTGTGCCTGACTGAACTCGAAGCTCTTGAGATTCATCTTCTTCATGGCGCCCACCCTGAATAGGTTCAATGTCGCGAAGAGCCAGCACCGCCCGCTCCTCATCTGTGCGGTCACTCCCCAATCATCCAGTTTCGTGCTGAAGGAGAAGTCCATGTTCTGAATCAGATCGCGGCTGAGTGCAAGACTGGGCAACTCGCTGTTGCTGACCGCGTTCTGAGCGACCCGCGCTGCGGGGTCGGCGTTGAACGCCTTCCTATAACGTGCGACTTGCGTCTTGGTTACTACCTTGCCCAATCAATCACCTCGTAGACCGTTGTGGAAGCGGCGCGCGTTAGAACTTGTCCTCTCAGATGGGTGCCGGCTCAGCGAGACCTGCTGCGATGAGGGTCTCTGCAGTGAGCGAGGGGCACGATTCGATGTCGCCCTCTGTCAGGACCATCTCGGTGCCATCAGCGGTAATTATTGGGTCTGAGACATCCTTCAGAATCCTAATTCTGAGGAGGCTCTTGCCGGCTGTCTCCGGAATGTCTGAGACGCTCTTCGACTCGGCCTCGGAGGACGCGTGCTCGGGAAAGGAATCCAACTCTCTGATTCTATCCTCCTCGTCATACTCTGGCTCGTCCCAAGGCTCGTCCTTCCGAATCGGCTCTCGCCTTGGCAGTTCGGAATCCTCTGCCGATGCTTCCTTGGAGAACTCGGAGAGCGGCTTGTGCCCTACTGGCGGGGGGCGGTCCAGCCGGACCTGCTCGGTAGAACCGAGGAGGGCGCTCCACGAGACCTCGTGCTTGTACTTCTCTACCAAGTGGCCGATTCCAGCGTGAAATGCTCGCTCTGAGGGGTCGTGCCTATCCCATTCCAGCCTGGTGGAAGCCAAAGAAGGCATCGCATCTCCCTCGGGGGACCTCATGAGATTGGAGAGGATGGCATGCTGGGTGAAGGCGTTCAGACGCAGTCTGGTCAGGTCGCTCACGCAGGTCCTGACGACCCCCAGTCTGCGCGACTGCAGTTGCGCCTTGGCAGTCATCCCCTCTTCGCGAACGGTCTCTGCCAACTCGACCTCTAGGTGCTGGAGGAGCTGACCGGCGCAGGTCCAGAAGTTGGACAACGGCAGTTCGACTGGAATCGTCTGGCCCTTCTGCTTCCTAGTCAGTTCGAACAGGGATTTCTCGACTGTAATCAACTGGCTCTTGGAAAGCCTAGGAGTATTCGAAGCACCATCCATGGAAGCGACCTGTCGCGCATACCGCGTAGGCGATACATCAACAATTCCTCATGGATGCTTGGGATGGGCGTGCGCGAGTATCAAGAGCGCGGCTCCTCTCGCTGTGCTGCAGGTGTACCCGAGTGGTCAAAGGGGTCGGGCTCAAGATCCGATGCATAGTGCTTCGCAGGTTCGAATCCTGCCACCTGCACCAAATATGCGGCTCAGGTTCGCTCTAGCAGGGCCTTCAATAGCTCTATCGCGCCTTCCTTGCCATTGGAATCTGTAACTCGATCTGCTGCCTCGACGACGCTCGGGTAACCGTCATTGACGGCGACAGAGAACCCAACCAGATTGAACATCGCAATGTCGTTTGGGGCATCACCGCAGGCAATGACGCGCTCTGGGTCAACCCCACGTTGCTCCAGCGCCAGCCGCAACCCGCCAGCCTTGTCCAACCCGGACTTTGCGATGTGGACGGCGAATCCGGTGGTAATCACCTCTAGGTCTCCCCACTCGCTGTCGGCCATGAGATTCCGAATCTGCTCGTGGGAATCGGTCTCCTTCAGGCACCACTCTGTCTCGCGCCAGCGGTTCGACTCGATACCTTGCGAATCCAACCCCTCGATCTGCGTTGCAAGCCACTCTGCCGCTTCCCGGCAGCGAGAGCCGTCTGCTAGCGCCACTATTTCATGGCCCTCGTCGCCGTCCCACACCATCCCGCCGTTCTCAGCCACGATGAAGCCAGAGATGCCCAAGGACTGCTTGATGGGCGTGACGTTGGGAAGCGTCCGTCCCGATGCGAGGGAAACGGTCATCACCTCGGAGTCGACCTTTCGAATTAGGGAAACCAGTTCGGGGTGGTAGCCCTCGATGTCGAGCAGCGTACCATCGACGTCGAATACTATCATGTCCCAATCGACCTTCTCAGGCAGCTCGACCATGGGCAAACGGAGGGTCTTGGGCTGATGATTCCACCGGCCTCTCTATCATCATGTTCAAGCGGGACCTGACGATGGGGGCTTGATGTCGGAGGATTCTGAGGAGTATCTAATCGTCGGCGACGATGAGCTAGATTCCACCCCCGATGAGGAGCAGCACCCTCTCAATATCTCCTCATTGCCTAAGCTCTCATCCCTCAGGCTGCCTCGGAGGCCTCGTTCGAAATCGGGGACCACGAGCGACCAACCCGCAGATGAGCCGCTGCCCGAGGAAACTTCGGAGATCTCGGACATCGGGCTGTCGCTGGACGGCGTGCACCGGTTCGACTGGACGATTCAGGGGATGGACTGCCCGGACTGCGCGATGAAGGCCACCCGGGCTGTGAACCGGCTTCCTGGAGTCGAGTCGTGCAGGATCTCAGTGGCAGACGGAACCGTGGAAATCTCCCAGGATATCGCCAGAGGCAGAGTGTCCAGGGCCTCGACAGTCTTGGGGAGCCTGGGGCACACTCCAAATGTGGGCTGGCTCCATGTCGTCGGGACCGACCCAGAGCGACTGGCCGCTGAGCAGGGTATCAGCAAAAAAATCCTCAAGGAGCAGATATTGGATGTCCCCAGCGTCCTGAACGTGCGGCTCAATCGAGGAATCGTGGAGGTCCAGAGCCTGTGGCTACGGGACGCTGATCTCAGGGAGGCTTCTGAGCAGAAGCTTGCAGGGATCCTCGGCCCCGGATTCAAGACGGCCCCATCTCGCAGAGATAGGTTCCGCAAAGACCAGAAACAGCTTCTCTCGGCTGCGCTGACAATCCCACTCATCATCATCGTGGCAGCAATGGAGGCGGCCCACAGCATCCCCGGGGCAGTCGCGGCGATAGTGGCACTTGTCGGAATATTCCTCACCGGTCAGACGATGTACAAAGAGGCCCTAGCCAGCCTGCAGAACCGCATAGTCGGGTTCCAAGTCCTGACCACGCTCGCTGTGATAGGGGCCGTGGCATTGGGCGAATGGGTCGAGGCCCTGATGGTGGTCACTCTCGTTGCATTCGCCTCTCACTTGGAGAACAGGGCGCTTGTCCGGGCTAGGGATTCAATGCAAGGGGGTCTGGACCGACTTCCACGAACCGCCCGCATCCACACTCCAGAATCACCCGCAGAAGGGGGCGAGCGCGTCCTGAAGGTGATTCAGACGGGTTCCTCACTGACGCTGGCGAATTGCCACAGCAGTGACCTCGTCCCTGTCGAGGCACTGGAGGTCGGCGAACTCGTCGAGGTCCGCTCGGGGGAGACGGTTCCCGTCGATGGAACCATCGTCGAGGGCGTTGGCGCCATCGACCGCGCCCCTCTCACTGGGGAACCCATCCCCATATCGGTGAAGGAGGGAGACTCGGTGGAGGCGGGCCTGGTCTTGGTACGAGGTCCCTTGGTTATCAAGTCGGAAGCGAGCGGGGACGGCACCCGCCTTTCTAGCCTGATCGACCTGGTCAGGCTGTACAAGGACCAGCCAACCAGGACCCAGAGCGTCATCGAGAGATTCACGATGTTCTGGACCCCTCTCGTAGTATTCGCCGCCCCGATTATCGCCTTCTTGTTCACGGACTCGACCGAACAGGCGATCCTGACAACCCTGCTTCTATGGGTCGTCTCCTGCCCCTGCTCCCTGCTTCTCGCCTCCCCGGTTCCCCACGCAGCCGCCCTCACCTCCGCATCGTCCTTCGGCCTCATCGCCAGAGGAGGGGGCATATTGGAGGCGGCCGCCGAGATTAATCTGGCGATGCTGGATAAGACGGGTACGCTGACCAGCGGGCAGCCCAGCCTCTCGGGAATAACTCCAGCCAGCGGAGAGAACGAGGATCGCGCCCTGCGAATAGCCGCGGGGCTTGAAATCCGCTCGAACCACCCCTATGCCAGAACAATCCTCCAGGCCGCCGACCAGCGCACGCTGAAGCCGATGAGCGTGTCCGGCATCGCCGACGGCGATGCTGGGGTATCGGGCCGATTGAGGGGCAAGCCGGTGATGCTGGGGCGTGCCGACTGGCTGCGGTCAGGGGGCGTCGAGATGCCAACCGATATCGAGGCCGCCCTCGCCTCGTCCCGAGAGGCCGGGCGCGGAGCGAGCGTCCTAGCAGTCGATGGAAAAGCCATCGCGGCCTTCGGCTTCTCTCACGATGACGCTAGGGAGGGAGTCCTGGAGGCCGTGGAGGCACTCAAGTCACAGGGCGTGAAGGTCGAGATCCTCAGTGGCGACGAGCAGGCCAGTGTCGAGGCCTTCGCGAAACTCATAGGGATTGACCCAGCGATCTGCAGGGGTGGAGTGGACCCAGAAGGCAAGGCCGAGTATGTCTTAGAGAGGTCCTTGAGCGACCGCACCCTGATGGCCGGTGACGGCTTCAACGATGCGGGAGCTCTGGCGGCAGCGGACATCGGTGTTGCCGTTGGCAGCGGGGAGCAGGTCAACCTCGACGCCGCCGACGTGCTGATTCCCGGACGGGATCCGCGAACCCTGCCCCGCTTGGTCACACTGGCCAAGCGGACTCGGCGCGTCGTTTATGCGAACATCGCAATCTCGGTCCTCGTCACCACCGCGCTGGTCTCCGCTGTTCTACTGGGCTTCGAGATGAAACTCGCCGCCGGCATCGCGCTCCACGAGACCAGTGCCATCCTGATTATTCTCAATGGGATGTGGGTATCCGGCTCGGGCGCGCAGAGGCTGTCCTCGCTGACCGAACTCGGTCGTGAACTAGTATCTGACCTTGCCGAGATAGTGGCCCTGCTGATGGGCAAGGGGCCGGGCGACACATCGTCGACCGCTTGATTAAGTGGATGCAGTTGGGCCCGATGTGGCATCACCGCCCGAAGTCGAGTCCAAGCACGCCCCCCCATTGGTGGAATGCCCCAATTGCGACCACATGCTGCCCCAAGGTATGGGAGAGGTGGAATGCGATATCTGCGGGGCCGTCTGCAGAGTGAGCCACGAGCCGACGATGGAGACGCTCAAGGGCGAGTCGGTCCAGTGCCCACACTGCGCCACCGTGGTCGTGGCCGGCACCGAGAAGAGGCCGGTGGAGCTGACCTGCGCCTCGTGCTCGGGGATTTTCGTCATCACGAGAAAGATAGTCAAGGTCGAGATAGGGTGCCCGGGCTGCCAGAGCCAGCTCAGGATTCGCCCGCGTCCGGGCAAGCGCGAGCTGAGATGCCCCTCCTGCTCCAATTCCTTCAACGTCACATTCTGACGCTAGAAGGTCCGAACCCGGTGGTATCGGGGATTCTAGGGGTGGCCCCAGTCATCGCTCAGGCAGTCCCTGCCGTTCCATCCTGGCAAGGGGGCCTGTGGGTCGGAGAATGGTCTTGGCCGTGCAGTCCTTGGACTCGTGGCCTATCCTCTTGCATCTCGCGCAGATGACGTTCTTGAGCATTAGATGCCTGGTGTTCCTCCTCTTGGCATCCTCTGCAGTCATCTCCCTTTCGGGCTTGATTACCGTCTTCGAGCCGTCTGGGTGGACTTTGATTACCGTACCGTCCTTCTTCTTGGTGCGGCCCACGACCTTCTTCCCCTTCGACCTCCTCTTGGGCTTGGGCTTCGGTCGATAGACCCACGACTTCTTGGTGATGGTGACCCCATCGACGGTGGTCTTGTTGCGGCAGCTGGTACGGATATGGCCCGGCCTTCCGCACCTGCCGCAGGTTACTTTCCTCTTCGTCTGGATGTATGGCCCCCCTCGCACCTTGCTGGCGCCATGCTTCTTGATCATGCGCTCAGCGATTTTCTTCTCATCGGATTTCTTCACGTTACTGAGGTAACTGACGACCCGCTTCGGCTTGTGCTTTTTCGTCCACTTGGCCTCCTTGCCCAAGACGTGCTGCTTCAGCCTCCTCTCGCCGTCGGCAGTCCTCCCGACGTAGTAGTTGCCGCCCTCACATTCGAGAACGTATACGTCCACCATGGTATTCCGAGGGAAGCCACTCCGGATTATATTGACCCTCATCGGTAAGCAATGGGATTGTAGGACTGAGGTCAGATGAGGGGCTCCGCTTCTTGATCTGTCTGAAATTACTCTCAGATGAGGCCGAACTCACGCTGGTTCGCCACTTCAATAGTCCTTCGAAACCGTGTTTATCGCCCGATTTGGACCCTCCGCTCTCAAATACCCCGAAACGCGCGTAGACTTGGGGATGGGCACTTGAGTGAGAGCAAGTCACCGGATGCGGACAATGCCGAGGGCATCGACGAACTCGATGCGATTAGGGCCCAGCACGCACGCTCCTCCTCTGGGACGCCTCACTCTTCGAGGGCACGGGAGCGTTTGGATGAGGAGTCGAACCTGCGATCTGGGATACGAAGGGAGCGCAGGATGCGTATCGCGAAGATGACCGAACGGGTCTCGGGGATGCACGGTGCGATGAGGAAGGCCAACGAGATACTCTTCGAGGAGCAGCTCCAGCAGATCGAGGCCGATCTCAGGGACGAGCTCGAGGAGGAGCTCGAGAGGCTGGAGACGGAGGCGCTGGAGCGCGAGGAGCGTCTGCTGCGCGAGGAGATGCTGCACAGGCTGCGCCGCGAGGAGAACAGGCTAAGGGAACAGCTCGACTTGGAGAGGGACCGCAGGGTGGAGGCTCATTCCACCAAGGTGCGCGACCGGCTCCGAGAGGAGATGGAGGTCGAGTTCTCTAGGAGGAGGGCCTTCCTCGAGGAGCGCTTGGAGCTCGAAGCCTCACAGAGCATCGAGCGCATGGAGCGAAGGGTCCAGATGGACCTGCGCGAGGCGATGGAGTCCCAGGTTCACAGGAAGTTGGATGCCCATCGCCTGGACCAGGAGATCCAGATGCGCAACAGAATCGCCAAGAAGCGAAGGAAGCACGAGTCGAAGTTAGAGAAGCAGCTCGAGAGCGAGCGCGAATCGCTGGAGAAGGAGATGACCTCAGACATCGATGAGAGGACCAAGGCGCTGGAGGAGGAGGCCGAGCGGGCAGCGCTGGGCGAACTCGATCGCAGGTTCCGTACCGAGCGCGAGACCATGGAAGCGGCTCTGGCGCTACGACGACAGGAACTCGCCCTGGAGCGCGAGGTCGAGATGGAGCAACGAGTAGCCGACTTTGTCAAGCAGCGGGAGTCAGAGATGATGTCCAACCTCGAGAAGCAGCTCTCTAAGCGCTCCGACCTGTCGAAGAAGGAGGTCGGGGAGATGCTCAAGGCCATGGAGTCCGAGATCAGGGTCAAGATGGAGGCAGCCCTGCTGGACGCCCGACAGAGCGTTATGGAGAAATCCAACTCATAGGCTAATGCCGTTCCAATCGCTTACCGATTCGTTCAAAGGTAAGACTCAGTGCGACGGACGCCCCGGAGAAACCGGGGGAAGAGGTCCTCCGGGGACCGGGTTTTGTTGTTATTTCCCGGCCCAGGCCCTTCTCCCACATAGAGAGCAGTCGCCAGCCTATGCTTCGTCAATCGCTCTTATCCTAGCATCTGCCTCCTTGGCGAAATCCCAGTATGCCATACTCGCGGGGTTGGATTTGGTCGGCTTCTGCGCGATTACGATAGGAGCTCCCTCCAAGGGCGACTCTGCGATTGCCACCGAGCGCGGTATCTGCGTCTCGAAAACCCTGTCACCGAAGTGCTTGCGCGCCTGCTCGGTCACTGCCTCACACAACTTGCTCCTCGACTGCACCATTGTAAGCAGGATTCCGAATAGCCCGAGGTCCGGGTTCACCGACCTCTGGACCTCCTTGATGGCGTTCATCAGTTGCCCCATGCCCTCCAAGGCGTAGAACTCGGCTTGGATCGGTATCAGGACCCACTCGGCTGCGGCTAGGGCATTGATGGTCAGCAGCCCCAGTGACGCTGGTGTGTCGATGATGATTACATCGAAGGTCCCCAAGGCCTCCCGCAGGGCGAGCCTGAGTCGATTCTCCCTGCCCACCCTCGTGGCTAGGTCGACCTCTATGCCGGACAGGTCGAGGTCGGCGGGCAGGACCCAGAGGTTACGTATGGCGATGTGCTTCGGGGGGCCGCGCTTTCTGTCCGGGTTGTGGCTCTTCCATGCCGCGTACATCGACCTCGTGAGGATCTCGGGCCCCAGAATGCAGTCGTCCAGCGCGAGCGAGTCGTCATCCAACCCCTTGGAGAAAAGCTCGTCCATGGTGGGCCCCACGTTTCGCTTGTCCACCCCGAAGGTAGTGGCTACGTTCCCCTTCGGGTCCATGTCGACCAGTAGCACCCTCCTGCGGCGGATTCCGTATTCGGTGCTTCCCATCGCGAGGGCGGAGGCGAGGTTGACCGCGGTAGTGGTACGCGAGCAGCCGCCCTTGTGGTTGACGCAGGCGATGACTATGGCCACGCCACGGAGTCCGCGATGCGGTTAATTGGGGTTGTCCAGGCTACTGGATCACCGGGACGACTACTTCACCGAGGATCTTGTTCACGATGCGCTTCCCCGTGACGCCCCTGATCTTGGACTCGGGCTTGAGCACTATCCTGTGGCTGATGACGTCTAGGGACACGCCCTTGACGTCGTCGGGAATCACGTAGTCGCGCCCGTCGATCGCCGCCGAGGCCCTGGCCGCCTTGAACAGAGACTGGCTGGCTCGGGGTGAGGCCCCCGCCTCGATGCGCGGATCTGCGCGGGTGCGCTGCACGAGCTCGACGATGTAGCCCATAATCGCGGGATCGACGTGAACGGTCTCGAGCGCCCGCTGCATCGCGACCACCTTCCGTGGGCCGACCACCTGCTCGACGTCGTAGTCGTCCTTGCCTCGGAGCTTCCTGCGCTGGAGGATTGCCTTCTCCTCCTCTCTGGTGGGGTAGCCCATGCTCATCTTCATCAGGAACCGATCCATCTGAGCCTCGGGAAGCGGGTAGGTGCCCTCCTGCTCTATCGGGTTCTGGGTCGCCATGGTGCAGAATGGGGCGGGCAGTTTGTGCGTGATGCCCTCGATGGTGACCTGCTTCTCCTCCATGGCCTCCAGAAGGGCTGCTTGAGTCTTGGGCGGTGCCCGGTTGATTTCATCGGCCAGCAGGACGTTGGTGAAAAGGGGCCCGAAACGGGGCTTGAACTCGCCGGTCTTCTGGTCGAACATATAGGTCCCGATGATATCGGCGGGAAGCAGGTCGGGGGTGAACTGGACTCGCTTGAACTTGCATCCGAGCGCTCTGGCGAAGGTGTTTGCCATCAGCGTCTTGGCTAGGCCGGGGTTGTCCTCGATGAGGATGTTCCCGTTGGACAGGACTCCAATGGTGACCTTGCGAATGTTCTCCGGCTTCCCTATGATGACCTTGGCCACCTCGCTCATGAGGTTGTTCGAGTGACCGGAGACTGACCTGATGAGATCCTTGGAGCTAACTGTGCCGCCTTGAGCGATTGTCATGAAGAGTCCTCGAACGTCCCGAGGCCGTTTCGATGACTACTTGAGTGTTCGGGACCTGTGAACACCGGTTGTCTCAGATATCAGCGACCCCAGAAATGCTCCTCCTTTCTGTGCAGGGCCAGCAAATCCTCGAAGACCTCGCGCTCGGCCGCAGTCATCTCCATCTTCCTCAGCTTCCTAGCATGCGACTCGGGGATGTCCACCAGCAGGACGTCCCCCTCGTCAATCTGCCTGCCGACGGTGACGCCTTCTACAGCAATGGCCACCTCAGCCCCCTGTATCGCCTCCTTCATGCTCTCTTGGCCCGATCGAATCGACTTGATCTGACCCAATCGCCTGCCCTCCTTCAGCAGCCTCTGCCCCACGTGGATTCGGCCTGCGAGCACCCTGACTCCCACCACTGCGGGTTTCGACACCCTGAACGTATGGTCCGGCAGGAGCATAACCCTGCCCGGGTAGATAACCTTCTCACGTCTCTCCTCCTCCAATTCCAGACTTCTCTGCTGGACCCATTCCTCGTGCTCCTCGAGGATGCGGTAGATGATGTCGGAGCCGATGTGCCGAACGCCAGCTTCCGAGTCCTCGATCTCGACCTCGGCCTCTGCGAGGATGTCGGTGCTGAATGCCATGATGACTCTGTGCAATGGGTCTGAGGAGGCCTCGGCGCTTCGCACGTCACGACGGCTGACCTTGCCTATCGAGGCCTCCCTAATCGGGATCTCCTTGCCCCCGAGCTCCTTGGCGAGCGCCTCGAGGCCACCGACGGTGTCTGACTTGATGCACACTCCCTCCTCATCGAGCTCTACGGAGAGTTTGGCCTCCTCGTTGGCCGCGGCCATCGCCCCCGCCCTCTCTTCGTCGGAGTTGACCACGCGCAGGGTGGTGCCCACGAGGACCTCCTCCAGCGAAGGGGCGCTGATCTTTACCCCAGCCGCCGCATAGGCGACCTCGGAATCGTCCCAGCGGTTGCCAGCATCCCTCATCTCGCTCATGCCCCTCGGGCAGAAAAGCCCCTTCACGTGGGTGCTAACTCCCCCTTGGCCGGTCACTAGAACGACCTCGTCCCCCTTGCGGATGGATCCGCGGTGGAGGATCAAATCGAGCGTCTTGCCGAGGCCGCGCTCCTCTTTCATCTCTAGGATGGTGCCCTCCCCCGAGCCCTCGATGTCGGTGAGCTGCTCTGCGAGGAATCGCTCGGCGAGCCCTATTACCACGGCCAGCAGGTCTTGGACCCCCTCTCCCTCCCTGGCTGAGATTGGGACTAGGGCGATGTCCTTCGTGAAGTCCTGCACCCTGTCGTAGCGCTCTATATTGAATCCATCCTCGGCGAATTGCCCGACTAGGTCCCAGTAGCGCTGCTCGAACAGCCCAATCGCCTCCTTCGACTGGTCGCGCATCGCATGGGCCATCGCGCGGCCCCGCTCTGCGTGCCAGCCGTGTATCCGGTCGACTTTGTTGGCAGCAATCACGAACGGCGTCTTGGACTGCTTGAGGACGCGAACCGACTCCCTCGTCTGTGGCTTGCACCCCTCCATCACGTCCACGATCAGGATCGCTATGTCGGCAAGCGAGCCGCCTCTGGTTCGCAGCGTGGAGAAAGAGTGGTGTCCGGGTGTGTCGATGAAGAGCAGGCCGGGCGAGTCGAAGGCCTTCCCCCCCAGCAGTGGCGAGCACAATTCGTTGAGGACGTCCGCCGGGACCTCCGTTGCGCCGATATGCTGGGTTATGCCACCAGCCTCGCGATCCATCACCGAGGCGCGACCGTGCTCGCCCAGGGAGCGCACGTGGTCGAGCAGGGAGGTCTTGCCGTGGTCAACGTGCCCTAGCACGGCGACGATGGGTTGCCTGCGTTCTGCCATTTGACCCACCTCATGCTACTCACTCTTTTCAGTCCTCGAGACCATTGGGGAACCAGAGCCCCAATTCGAATGCCGCTGTGTCCTCACCGTCCGATCCGTGGATGACGTTGTGGTCGATGCTCCGGGCGAAGTCCGCGCGGATCGTCCCCGGCTCGGCATCCTCCCAGTTGGTGGCACCGATCAGCCTGCGCGAGGCTGCGATTGCGTCCTCGCCGTGCCAGGCCATGGCCACAACTGGCCCAGAGGTGATGAAATCGATTAGATCGGGGTAGAAGGGGCGCTCTTTGTGCACAGAGTAGTGCGCTTCTGCGAGTTCCAGGGGGGGCGTCATGTCGCGCCTGCCCAGCATCCGCAGCCCGATGCCCTCGAAGCGTCCGATTATCTCGTCAGCAAGGCCCCGCTCGACACCGTCGGGCTTGACCATGATGAATGTGGTTTGAGTCTCTGCCATGGAGCGGGCGACCCACCACCCCTATTTCAACGCAAAGCACGCAGGCAAATGCTTGATGAGCCAGCGGGCGCACGTGCGGACATGAGGGCATTGTCGGCGCTCCTGCTGTCCGCCTGCCTGCTACTGCCCGGCTGCATGGACAGGGTCGGCGACACCGTCAACCCCGAGCAGGAACTGTTCGACGACAACACCTTCGTCAACGAGGACGAGCACATTAAGCTGACTTGGACCATCGACTCGGCTGCGATCATCAGGATTGCCTTCGAGAAGCAGGAGGGCCCCAAAGTGGACCTCTACACTATGACCGAGGTCAACTACGAGAAGTACAAGCAATGTGCTGAGGGCGAGCAGGAGAGCTTCGTCTACCTGGCCGATCTGAGTGACCCGAACACCGCGGCGGCCAATCTAGAGGCGACCGTAGACTCGGGCACCTATGTAACCGTAATCGACAACACGGACTGCGGCGAGGCCCAGCCTCCCGATCAGGGAGGGCTTCTGACTAGCGACGAGAACGACAGGGCAAGGGTGGACTACAGGATTACCGCTCAGTGAAAACCCTATGACTGGCCAATCTTGAAGCGTTTACTTCAGCACCGAACCCCGTGAGTACCGGGGATATCGGCTGTGACCTGGTAATTATGGGGGTCATCGGAATCTTTTGGCTACTGGACCAATTTTTCTACGAAGGCAAGCTCTTCAAATCCATCCATCCCGATGAGCCCGTCATACCGAAATCGGAGAAATCAGTACAACAACAGCTTCGGACATGCCATTTCGAAGGATGCTACTCACTGTCCTTCAGGTCAACGGAGTACTGCTGGAAGCATCAGGACGGACAGCCTCACCAGACTGACAGGTTCTCCAAGCCGAACTGGTGGGAGGAGGGCGGAGGCGCCCCCTGAATCACTTGATGCCGCCCTTCTCGTAGCGACGAGTCCACTTGAGCCTCCTCGCGTTGCGCTTGAGCTTGAGCATGTTCTTGCGCGCCTTGCTGTCTTTGAACCAGAACACGCTGCCATCGCGCTTGACGAACATCATGCCGGTGCCCGGCTCGATCTCCTCGTGCGTGAAGCTGCAGATTCTCTGCTCCGGCATCCGATCGCCTCATCGCGAACCGAGCCGGCGTGCCTCGCGACCGGTGTCCCTGAGCATCAGGATGTCACCCGCCCTCCCGTCTTTTGGCTCTCTTACGGGCCCGAGGACGTTCCTCGTGATAATCCGCCCTATGTCCCGGGGGTTGTTGGAGTCCATGACCCGGACCTTGACCTGGGTGGCCTCCCCAGTCAGGCCGGTGCGCCCGACGACCTCCACGACTTGAGCGGGCCATGATTCAGTCGACATCTTGACTCCTCACTTTTTCGAATCATTCAGGAGGACAGAGCCTCGAAGTGACCCTTGACTTCGTTGAAGCGATCCATCCCGTCCTTCTCCACCTGCATGACGGCGATGGCCGCCGTGCGCGTTCCCATGCTCATGCCAGCGGCCTCTGCTAGGTACGACTGGTCCTCGACGTAGATGAACGGGATTCCCTTTTCGCGGCAGATCATCGGAATGTGGGCCAGTAACTCGCCCGGGTTCACGTTCTCGGCCATGACGACCATCTGGGCAGTGCCGCGCTCCGCTGACTTGGTCACCTCGTTGGCTCCCTTCTTTAGCCGCCCGCGACCGTCCTTGCCGAGGCTCTTGACCATCTCGTAGACTTGCTCTTGGACATCTTGGGGTGTCTCGAACGCTATGTGTACACTCATTGGATCGACTCCTCGTGTTTGGTAAGCCGCCGCACGGCATGGCCGATATAAACGCAGCGTATCTGCTTCTAATCGCCTTGCAACGGGACTCTCATCCGATGAGCTTCCCAACGCCTCTTGCGAGGGCGGGAGCGGCGGATACGTTGGCCCTCGGATTGGGCAGGGAATCGGTGGTATGGACGCCATCGACATGGCTGGCCAGGCGTGAGAGGGCACCACCAGTGAACAGCCCGTGCGTGCAAGCAGCGTGAACCTCCTTGGCACCCTGTCTGCGAAGCGCATCGCTGGCCCGGCAGATTGTGCCGCCGGTGCTAATCATGTCATCCACTATGGCAACCACCTTGCCGGAAACATCGAGGTCCTTCGGTGCATGCTCGATGGTGTGGGCGTCTATCCTGGTCTTCTCGAGGTAGGAGAACTCGCACCCAATCAGTCCGGCCACCTCCGAGGCTCTGGAAATTGCACCCTTGTCGGGGCTTAGGATGAAATCCGGGGAGACGTCCTCGCCCAGCCTGTCGGCAATCTCTGACATCGAGCTCACAAACTCGACTGGCAGACTCATTCCATCTAGGACCTCTGGAGCGTGGAGATCGAGGATGACGATGCCGTCGCAACACTCGGCGAGGACTTCAGCGATTACCCTGGCAGATACTGACTCTCCAGGGGAGAAGCGCTTGTCCTGTCGGGCGTAGCCATAGTACGGAACCGCTAGGATTACTCCTGGGCCGACGTCATCCATCCGCTGCTCTCCCTCTCCCTTGAGGTTAGCGAGGTCCCCTCGACGGACGTCGTTTATCGCACCCAGAAGCAGAACTGTCTGCATGATGCCCGAGTCGGGATAGGTGTTCGAGACCAGGACCACAGTTTCCGATCTGAGCGATTCGATGGCCTCTAAGGGCACCTTCACGTACGCCTCCCCGTCCGGGAACCTCCTGCTTTCCAACCGGATGTGACTCATCCCGAGGATTGTCGCTAGCGACTCGGCAATGTTCCCGCCTGAGGCCCCGCTCAGAACCGGCATTTGAAGCGAGGGGGACCGCGACCCCTTCATGATGCTTCTTATCGATGCCAGAGGCACGATTCGGCGAGTGAGTTGGTGGGCATGACAGGATTTGAACCTGCGACCTCCCGGTTATCAGCCGGGTGCTCCAGCCAAACTAAGCTACACGCCCTTGAGCAGCAATGCCACGTTGGTCGATGATTTGAAGCCTACTCAAGCCACGGTACGGTCGTCTTGGTGATGCTCGTTCAACTTCAGGTAACTAGGCAGGGTCATCAGCCTCGAGAATGTGCACTTGAGGATGACCTCGTCCAACCTGGCAGTGGTTCTGGCAAGCTGGCCGCAAGGAACCACAATGAACTCTGGCAGATTGTGTCTGGATCTGACCATGAAGTGCGGCTTGACCAGCAACCCCTTGTACGTGCGCTTGATCTTGATGAGGTCGACCACGTTGCCTATGTCCATGCCATCGTTGTCGAGCACGGCCCGGTCCAACAGTTCGTCTGTGGCATAGAGTTGGTCCTCTATCCTCACCGTGTTCCTCCAGCGCCGCTGAAGCTCCCTCATGGACTTTGACAGCTTCACACAGCCATCTGACCGGATGCTGTGAACCAGTTCCTTGGCCAACGGCGCGCACTCGGCCGCCTTGCGCATGTACTCGCTGGCAACGCCTTCGTCCACCTGGATCCTCATGGATCTGACGAACTCGTCCCTCGGATGGAACCTCTCGCCGACGATCACGCCCACGAGCTTCTCTCCAACGTACACATCTCTCTGTATCAATTCCTGAATTTCGTAGTCCTCTACCATTCTCTCCCTCCCGGGAGTAGAGTGCACCCCCCGTGCTTCTCCGGGGGTAGAGGGAGTGGAGAAGCACTTATAATATTCGATAATAAATTCCGATAATTCAATTGAAATTTTTTATTCTAATCAAATTTTTCAATTGGAAAATTAATTTTAATTTAATTATTTGATACATTATCAGAATTCAGATTATTCCCCTTTCCGAGCTGTTTCGATGCCCCTATCCCAGAACCTGCTCCTGAGAACGTTGATGTGAGGACTCGACACCGCTGGTGACATGGGGTTGGGGGCCGACCTTGTCCATTCCACTTTGAGTCGTCACATGCTTGCCGACGGCTACGAGTTCGTGATCGATTTGGATAAGTCGTCTGGCTGCTACTTCCATGATTCCAAGAGCGGACGCGACATTCTCGATTTGTTCTCATGCTTCGCCTCGCTTCCGCTCGGATGGAACCATCCCGATTTGGTTGCAGCCAAGGGCGAACTCGCTCGGGCTTCGGTGAACAAGGTGGCCAATTCAGATCTCTACACGGAGGCCATGGCGGAGGCTGTGGATGCCTTCGGCACCATCGCCGCGCCTTCGTACCTGCCTCAGCACTTCTTTGTCTCGGGAGGCGCGCTCGCCATCGAGAACACGATGAAGGCAGCGATGGACTGGAAATCTCACCAACGCGAGGCAAAGGGGATCGACTCGCCAGGGGATTTCGATTGGGCGGATGACCACAAGAAGTCATCACAACTAACGATTGGTCACCTAAGGGAGGCTTTTCACGGTCGCTCTGGTTACACTCTCTCAGTCACCAATACCGATCCGACGAAGACCGCACGCTATGCAAAATTCGATTGGCCGCGCTTCGATAACCCGAAGGTCAACTTTCCATTGAACGATTCTGAGAACGCTCGATTGGACACTTGTGAGGCTTCTACTTTGGACTCGATCAGGTCCCATGCGGAATCCAACCCCGACACGATGTCTGCGATTATCATGGAACCCATTCAGGGCGAGGGAGGTGACAACCACTTCCGCGACTCCTTCCTGCGCGACATGAGATCAGTTTGCGACGAGGTCGATGCCCTGCTCATTTTCGATGAGGTGCAGACCGGTATGGGTTCAACTGGAAGGATGTGGGCCCATCAGCACGCCGATGTCGAGCCCGACATGATTGCCTTTGGGAAGAAATCTCAGGTTTGCGGGCTAATGGCCAGCACCCGCCTCAAGGAGTTCGATGACAACGTCTTCGAGGTCTCGAGCAGGATAAACTCGACTTTCGGGGGTAACCTCACCGACTACGTTCGTGCCCGCCTGATTCTTGAGACCATTCAGCGAGACGAACTCGTTAGGAACGCTGAGCTAGTCGGCGCTGAGTTGATGACGGGTTTGGAGGAGTTTGGCGAAACTCACGAGATTGTCAGCAACGTCAGGGGTCGCGGCCTCTTCGCCGCCTTCACTCTGCCGAACACCGAGATTCGTAACAAGTTCAACTCCGTCTGCTTGGACTCTGGCATGCACGTGCTTAACTCGGGAATGCAGAGCATCAGGCTGCGCCCGAGCCTGACTTTCTCCTCCGACGATGTCAACGAGGCCCTCAACATCCTCGAAGGCGTGGCAAACAGTATTGAGTCAGCGGTCGTAGCCTAGTTGGTAGAATGCCCAGGGTCGTCTACATCGACGGAGTCGATGACGGGTTCCGAGCGGCCCTTGTAGATCGTCTGCGGCGTGCAGGAGCCAACCTAGCGGAGGACAAGGAGGCGGAATTCAGAGTAGGCTTGGGAGATGGTGCGAGCGGGGACATCGTCATCATACCAAGTAATGCGTCTCATGGGAATGCCAGACTGGTAGTGCGCGTCCACGACATGATCCTCCCTTCAGGTGGCGGAGGATGGGGGACGGGAATACTCAGAGATTGGGTCGAGGGAGTCAAGGGGGGGGAGATCAAACACCATCCCAGTGCTACCAAAGCGAGTTATTGGGTCCACGTCAGGGACGTCGTCGACGCCATGACTATCCTGATAATGGCAGAAGGGGAGATTATTGCCAACGGCACCATCGATATGTGCGGAAGGAGGGCATGGGCGGATAAGGACGTGATCGACGAGATCGAGCTTCTGTGGCATCGCTACCTCAATGCCATCCACCACTCTCACACCGTGGAGTCGCTCTCTGGCGTTCCTAGCCCAGTAAGAGGAGACTCCCCAAACCCCACCCCCAGGCCAGACCTGGGTCCATTGCACGAGGCGCTCATCGAAGCGGGGGGCGACGGTTGGCACCCAATAGTCCCGATGCGAACAGCCCTGATGGAGCTGATTGCGCTAAGCAGTGGATGATTCAATCAGCGGCTGTTCTTGTCGCCCTGGACTCGGACGCGGACATCTTGGGCCGCTCCCTTGGCCGCCTGCATCACCTTTCTTACACGTGTTCCGGCGGCGCTGTTGCCGCCATCGTGCTTCTCGGCATCGCCGAGGGCATCCGTTAGCTCGTTAATCATGTTCTGTACCATGTCCTTCACTGACATGAGCCCGCCGAGATGAGGTCCATTATTAGCCGTTACGCCGGAATTATGCCTGTTCAACTAGCATGGTTGAACAAATCCGCGCCCAGTAGGGGTAGGAGGATGCTGGCCTCCCCTTCGACCACGACCTGCGGTGCTTGGGGACGGATTTTCCCCCACGAGACCGCCTCGCGAAGGCGTGCCCCTGACAGGGAGCCGTCGTGTTCGGGAGCAGTGGTAATCGAGACCGCCGAATCCATCCCCCCCCTGAACTGGTTCCACCAGATCACGTGATGCTTCGAGATCCCGCCCCCAACCATTAGTCCATGACTCTCTTCAGCAGTCCACGTTAGGTCGGAAAGCACCTGCTCGTCGGCTAGCAAGTCAATCATGAAACCAGGACTCCTCTGCCGATGCATGAACAGCTGGGACCCTATCGATCCGTCGGTCAGGCCTGGGACGACCATAGGGATTCGATGCTTGGCGACCCAGTGGAGCAGCGATGACTCGTCCTCGATGCGATCTCCCATGGCCCAGCACAACTCGACCGAGCCGAAGCCCAGCCAAGGGTTCGCACCAGATGCAGACAAGCGCTCTGACTCAATCTCTCCTAGCCAGGGGAGCACGGTCTGCTCTATGATCTCGCCGTAGCAGTCGTTGGGGATTACTACGTTTCCTAGTCGGTTGAGGCCCTCTTCTCCCAGAGCGACGTCATCGAGGCTGAAATCGCCATGGAAGTAGTCACGGTAAGTACGGGCGATGTCGTGGTCGAGAGTGCCGCAGGTTGTGATGACTACGTTAAACGCCTTGCGCTTGAGTGCCTCGATGAAGAAGCCGCGCGTGCCGGTGGCGCACAGGCAGGCTGGGAATGATACCCAGTTGAGAACCCGTTCCTTGCCGACCTTGGCGATGGCTTCTCGAAGGATGTCTCGAGCACGAGCTAGTTTGGTCGCCGTGAATCCGCCAGCGCGACCCATCTGGTCGATCAGAGATCCCACGTCACCAGCGGCCGAGAAGTCGTAATCCTCGACAGGAAGGTCGAAGTCATCCCGCGAGTATCCGGCCATGGCTCCTCGCGGTGCTCATTTGCCTTCAATTGGTCGCATTCTGCAGTTTGAAAATCCTGTCACGCAGACTAGCCGCTCGCTCAAAGTCCAATCTGGCAGCGGCTTGTCGCATCTCCCTCTCAAGACGGGAGATGAGCTCGGTAGGATCCTCCCCTTCCACCCTCTCAAGCGCCTCGTGGGCCGCCTCGACCCATTCGGGCTGGCTCACGTTGTCTAGCACGGAGTCCGACGTGTTCCAATTGCCGGCTCCGAGCCTGAACTTCTGGGCGAGACCCTCCAGACCCTTCCTGCCCCGGGGCTTGGCAACCATGCGACGACCTCCTCCCCTGCCCGTTCCCGCGACACCGGAGAGTAGGTCCTCGACCTCGGCCCCCATCACCGGAAGGGCCTTCTCTATCGTCTTGGGGATGATTCCGTTCTCCTCGTTGTAGGTGTTCTGCATCCTCCTGCGCGCGATGGTCTGGCTGATGGAAGCCTCCATCGCCGGCGAGATTGTGTCGCCATACAGGATGACCGACCCGTTCGAGTTCCTAGAAGCCCGGCCTATGGTCTGCAGCAGCGAGCGCTCGTTGCGCAGGAAGCCCTGCTTGTCGGCATCGAAGATCGCCACTAGGGAGACCTCGGGGATGTCTAGGCCCTCGCGCAGCAGGTTGATTCCCACGATGACGTCAATGTGCCCCAATCGAAGCGCCTTGATAATCTCCGTACGCTCGAGCGTGTCAATCTCACTGTGGAGGTAGTGCGCCTTGACGCCAACCCGCTCTAGGTATTCCGCGACCTCCTCTGCGAACTTGATCGTCATTACCGTCACGAGCACGCGCTCTTTGCGCTCGACGCGCTCTTTGATCTCGCTGAGCAGATCCTGCACCTGTCCCTCGGTCGGCCTGACCTCAATGCTCGGATCTAGCAGGCCCGTGGGGCGGATCTCCATCTTGGCTACCCCTTGTACCTCTTTCAGGACCGCCTCCATGCTGACCCTCTCTCGGGGCCTGTCCTGCTCCGCGGCTCTCGCGCCGCCACCCCCTTGGATGTGCAATAGCCCCCCGGGGACCTCTTGCCCTGAAATCTCGGCCAAGTGCCGCAACTCGCGCTCTCCGGGGGTCGCGCTGACATAGATCATCCGAGGGACCAGATTCTGGAACTCGTCGATGCGAAGCGGGCGGTTATCGTAGGCAGAGGGCAGTCGGAAGCCGTGGTCGACGAGGTTCTTCTTACGTGAGAAGTCACCACCGTGCATGCCTCCGACCTGAGGCAGGGTGACGTGGGATTCGTCCATGATGACGAGGTAGCTCTCGGCGCCTCCGTGGAACTGCTCTGCATTGCTCGCGAAGAAGTCCAGTAGGCAGTATGATCGCTCGCCGCGGCTGCGCCCGTCGAAGTGCATCGAGTAGTTCTCGACTCCCTTGCACGACCCGACCTCGTTGAGCATCTCGAGGTCGAACTTGGTGCGTTGGGCCAGTCGATGCGACTCGATGGCATTGTCCTTGGACTCAAACCAATCGATGCGGGCTTCGAGCTCGGCCTCGATGTCGTCGAGGGCCCGTTTGAAGTGCTCCTCGCTGGTCATGTAGAACTCCCGTGGATGTATCCAGGCCTCCTCAAAGTCGTCCAGCGGCTCCCAGGACACGGCCTCGCACACCTGGATGCGCTCTACGCCCTCCCACCCGAAGCGGATGCGCAACGGGTCGTCCCTGCTGGGCATCCAAATGTCCAGCACCTCGCCACGCAGGCGGATGTCCCCGCGTGCGATCTCCTCAGTGGTGCGGCGGTACTGCAGGCTGACCAGTTCGCGAACGACCTCCTGCGGGTCGGCCTGCTGGCCGACATGTAGACGGAGGTGATTCTGCTGGAATACATCTGGGGGGTTGAGTCCGTAGATGACCGAGACCGTGCCGATGGTTATTACGTCAGGGCGCGAGACGAGTGATGCTACCGTGGAGAAACGCTCCTGCTCGATGCGCTCGTTCATCTGTAGTTCCTTGTCGATGTATAGGTCACGTCCGGGAATGTAGGCCTCTGGTTGGTAGTAGTCGTAGTAGCTGACGAAGTACTCCACCGCATTCTCGGGGAATAGCCCCGACATCTCCTGCCAGATTTGACGCGCCAGCGTCTTGTTGTGAGACAGTATGAGGGTAGGTATCTGCAATCTCTCGATGACCTTGGCCATAGCAAAGGTCTTCCCTGAGCCAGTTACACCTAGCAGTACGCAACGCTCCTGACCCGCCTCGAGCTGCTCGACCAATTGGTCGATGGCTTGCTGCTGGTCCCCGGCGGTGTCGTATTCCGCGTGTAGTCTAAACATCGTTTGGCCTCAATCCGACATTCCATCGTTGTAGTGCTCCACGATCATGAGACTAGATAACAAAACCCATCCAGTGAGCATGGAAGCCCGGAAGAGTGCCTTCTGATAGCCCCCCATCTCCTCGTCCGACTCCGTAGCAGACTGCGCCCCTTTTGTCATTACGAAGATGTTGACCAGCGCCATCAGAACCACAGATGGGACCCAGAGCGTGGAGCGGAAGCTACGCGTGCCCGTGAAGTCATGCAGCCCAGTCAGCAAGAAGCAAGCCAACCAGCCTATGGTCAGAGCCACACTCAGCCTCATGGTCGCCACATGTCCGTGAATCGCCGGGAAGGAGCGAATCCCCTGCTCGCGATCAACATCTTCGTCCATCAGGGCGTAATTGATGTCAAACGCGGCAATCCAAAGCGCTACTCCCAACGAGATGAAGAATACCTCCGGAAACCACAGGAAGGCGGTCTGCCCATCCAGCATTCCGGTAATGGAAGCCCAACCATGGGTGTCCGCGGCTATGGCGACCCACGCCCCTGCTGGCGCGAGTGCTAGGCACATCCCTATCCAGAAGTGGCAGATCCAAGACACCCTCTTGGTGTACGGGTAGATTACGAAGGCCAGAACCGGTAGCCAAGCCATCTTCAGTGCGACCTCGTTCAATCTCCATGCAGCGAACAGAAGCACCCCCAGAAAGGCACCAGCGAGAATCCAAGCGGTCTGCACCGACATGGTACCGGATGGCAGGTGCCTCGCAGCAGTGCGCGGATTCTCTGCATCTATGTCTCGATCGACGATTCTGTTGAGAGCCATCGCAAGGCCCCTAGCACCAATAGCTGCGACGATAATCCAGACTAGGTCCATGCTCTCTGTTCCGAACTCATTGTCAGCCAGCACGTAGCCAATCAGCACGAAGGGAAGCGAGAACAGGGTGTGCTCCACCCTCACGAACTCCAGGATATCCTCGATCCCCATCAGCAGCCCACCTCGGCCAACCAGCGATCGATTCTCAGTACCAGTTCGGGATCGTGCAGGGTGACCGCGGGCCAGCGTCGTACTGGAAGCGGGCCGTCGTTGGAGGGGATTGGCGCAGTCGCATCCCAAGCAACCCTCCCGCCGACCTCGTCGAAGTGCAGGTCCCGTCCGGCGTCGAAGCGACAGAAGAGCTGCCAAAGCAGGCGCCTGCGCCAGTTCTCGCTATCCAGATTGGCATCAGCGTCGGTGATGAATAGCCAGCGCAGCCCCCTCGCCCCTTCGAGGCCCCAGATGACGTCGCATATCGAGGAAATCCGTTGGCGCTGCTGGGTAGCGAGGAACTCGTCCGGCTCCTCCATGCTCTCCTCGGGCTTCGGCCCACCTTGGATGCTGGTCGTCACCACCATCATCGACGGCCGCAGCATCCTGGCTTGCTCGATTCCGTCTATGGCCGATGCCGAGATAGCTAGCGAGTCGCTGGCCTCGATACGCTTCACCTCACCTTGCGGGTCGCCGGAGGCGGGGGTCGTGGCGTCGATGATCAACTTCGTGTGAACATTCTCCCAGGGGGCCGCGTGCGCAAGCGTGTCGGCGACCATGCCCTCGAGAAAGACCAAGCCATCGGGTATCCTGACCTTGGTGTCCAAGGCGTCCAGAAGCGCCTCGAGATCCCTGACGGGGTGATTTTCGTCGACTGCCACGATGACCTTCTGGAACATCATCTGTCCCGCGCCTAGGAGCCCTAGGGCAGTCTTGCGCGCCTGTCGCGGGTAACGCTGCTTGGAGGCGAGTATTGCTAGGTTGTGGAAACCGGTCTCGAGCGGTAGGAAGAGGTCTGCGACGTCCCTATGCTGGAATCTGAGGACGGGAAGGAGGGCCTCGCTGATCGCCTCACCGATGAACCCATCCTCCATGGGGGGGACGCCCACTATTGTCATCGGGATGCTGGGGTCCTTCCTGTGCGTTATCGCGGTGACGTGCATGACTGGGTACTGCCCCTCCAATGAGTAGTGACCGAAGTGGTCCCCGAAGGGCCCCTCCAGACGAGTCTCACTGGGTATGGTGTAGCCTTCAATGACGAAGTCGCACTCGGCGGGGACCCAGAGTTCGTTGGTCAAGCACTTCGCAATCCTGAGCCTACTGCGAGACAGCAGCCCAGCGAACTCGTACTCCGTCAGGTTGTCAGGCAGTGGCGAGATTGCGCTGAACATGACCTCTGGAGGCCCACCTAAGCAGATGGAGACCGGCATCCTGCCGTCCGAGGCATCCGCGTGGTCGGCTCCGTGCTTGTGGGTCTGCCAGTGCAGGCCGACCTCGGTGGGACCGTAGACCTGGCTGCGATAGACCCCCATGTTGTGTTCGCCGGTTTTGGGGTCGGAGGTCACCACGAGGGGGAGGGTCATGAACGGCCCGCCGTCCAGCGGCCAAGTCGTCGGAATCGGAAGGCGGGTGACGTCCGGGTCTTCGATCCTGACTTGCTGGCACGCCCCTTTCGAGACCTTCTTCGGAGCCATCGATATGGCCTCCCTAAGAAGCCTGAGCCCCCTCCATGGGTACGTCACTAGACTCCCTATATCCGGTTTCATCAGCTCGACCATGCGTTCGCCAATCTCGCTGGGGCTCTCGACCCCGAGGGCCATGTTGGTGCGCCCCCTGGTTCCGTAGAGATTCATCGCCAGGGGGAACCTGCTGATACTGCCGTCCTCGAGGCGGGGTTGGTCGAACACTACTGCCGGTCCACCGCGCTTCACGAGGCGGTCGGCGATGCACCCCGCCTCGAACCTGACATCGACGGGATGACTGACCCTCAGCAACTCGCCCCTGTCCTCGAGCGCCCTGATGTACTGGGAGAGCCTCCTCCATGCCACACCATGCGGGGGCCCTACCTTCATGAGAAGGTTCGCTCGCCACCGTAGGTGGCGCAACCGAGGGTTTCTTTGATGTCGTCGTGACCCGCTTACTGTGGTAGGGGGAGTTACGGTGTGCGACGTGCTGGTCGTCGGAGCGGGACCGGGCGGCGGCAATGCCGCTTTGCAGTGTGCCCGTCGGGGGCTCCACACGATACTGATAGAGGACCACTCGGAGATCGGCACGCCCGTGCACTGCGGTGAGTGCATCTCGGAGATCGCCTGCGACAACCTAGGTCTCGACCTGCCCGACCACGTCATCAGCAAGAGGGTCCATGGAATCCGCGTCATCTTCCCTGACGGCATCGAGAAGCGACTTACCGAGGAAGGATATGTCCTAGAGAAGCACCTGTTCGAGCGATGGATCGCTGATGAGGCAGTAGCAGCGGGGGCCAGCGTCCATCTCAGTCACAAACTGTCCTCGATGAAGCGGACGGGGAACGGGAGATTTTCCGGCTGGATGTGCGATGGAAAGGGTGAGCAGTTCCCGATCCAGGCCAAGGTAGTGATTGATGCCTCCGGCGTCGCCGCAGTGTGCTCGAAGACGGTAGAAATCGAACAGGGAGTCCCACTGAACACCATGGGCAAGGTCGTGGCTGGGATGCAGTACGAGATGCTCGAGGTCCCGACCGATGGCTACCTGGACTTCTACATCTGGCCGAAGTACGCCGAGAAGGGGTATCTGTGGATGATTCCCAAATGCGACGGCAGAGCCAATGTCGGGCTGGTTACAGAGGACCGACCTCGTGCCAAGAAGGCTCTAGACGAGTTCATCGAGATCACTCACTTCAAGGGGCTCGAGCAAGTCCCTCCACCTTGGAAGGAAAAGGGCAATCCGGCATTCGGTGGCACGATTCCGATCTCTGGCCCATTCGAGAATACCCACCATGATGGGCTGATGCTGGTCGGTGATGCAGCTGGCTTCACGTCGCCTCTCTTCGAGGGCGGCTCGCACCTAGCGCTGAAGTCAGCGGTCTATGCAGCCGAGACCGCCGCTGCTGCCATAGCGGAGGGCGACCTCAGTGCAGAGCGACTTGCCATTTATCCCAAGCGCTGGAAGGAAGAGTTCCCCCCCTACGCCAAGATCCTGCGAGGCAAGAACGCGCTGTTCGACTTGACTGATGAGGAGATGTCGCTTATGGCCCGATGCTTCCCAGACGAGATGTCAGACATGGGCGTCTCAGGCAAGGCGATGGTTGGCTTGAGGTTGCTCGTCAGGAGACCTGGCCTCTACTTCAAGCGGATCGTCCCGGCAATGCTGGCGTTCGGATACAGTCGGGCGAAGTACTACGGATGGTGACCCCTTGCTCTCGTTGCTTGGGAAGGCCTTGCTATCCCTTGCGGTCCTGACGAGCCTGCATCAGATCCTGAGGCAAAACAGGGGAGGCGACCCGATGGTCCGACATGTCACCATGGCCTCCCAGATAGCTCCATTCGTGCTGCTAGTCGCGGCCTTCCTCGTAGAGGCCACGACGCTGGACCTTGTTTCGAGGTACAGCGGGGATGACCTCCCTCTACTCTACCGCATCTCAGCGGTCTGGGGCAGCAGGTCAGGGCCCCTGCTGATGTGGGCTGCCATCCTGGCGGTGGTGACCTGGTTCATGGCAGCTGATTCCGATCCGATTCCACTAGAGGTCCGCCTAATGCACGGCTGGACCGCGCTACTCCTCGCCCTGTCCCTGCTTCTCGGGCCCTTCGCTAGCTCCGAGAGCGCAGCGCGCGGCGAGCTCAACCCGCTGCTGCAGACGGACCTGATGGTCATTCACCCCCCTGTCGTCTTCACCTACTACGCGCTCTGCCTCGCGACAGCCAGCGTCGCGCTTGCCGGGGTATTGAGACGTGATAGGTCTAGGGACATCCACGCTGCCCAACTGCACTGGGCGCGCGCTGCCTTCCTGGTCGGGGCTCTTGGCATCGGACTGGGCGGGCTGTGGGCCTACACGGTGCTGGACTGGGGCGGCTACTGGGCATGGGACCCCGTCGAGACCGGATCCCTGCTCCCGTGGCTCGCCCTGCTGGTCATCGTCCACGGACGTGCCAAGCCGGATTCCGAGAGCGCCTTCTCGGCATCCCCAGCAATGGGATTGATCGCTGGCGCTCTCGCCATGCACGCCACGCTTGTCACCAGGGCGAATGGCGTTTGGGCGTCAGTGCACGCCTTCGTCGCCGATGGCGAGGGCGCGCTGCCGCAGGACCCCTACCTCAGGGTGCTCCAGATTGCCGACCTCAGTCCCGTGGGAATCGAGATTTCGACCTACCTGATTGCCCTGCTCGCTCTCGGTGGCTTCGCCGTGCTGCACCTCCACAGGGAGCAGTCACTCAGCCTCGCAGAGCGTGGAAGGGCCTCGCTGGCCGAGGCGAACCAGGGCATGGCAATCGCCCTCTTGGTCGCCTATGCCGCCGTCGGCCTGTGGATTGGATCGACAGCGGTCCTCGCAGTTGGCTTGGCGCTAATGCTGCTTCTGGTATCCGGTGATGCTGAGAATCCCCCCACGCACTGGGTGGCTGGTGGGGTGATGCTGATGCTGTTCGCCAGCTGGGGCTGGGTGGCCGAGATCCAGCAGGCGATCGCTGGGATGGCGCCCTTCCTAGCAGTCTGGCTGGTCTCCGACGACGATGACGACCTTTCCCCCTTCACTCTCCCGTTCACCGACGAGTCGGCACGAGCCAGGCTGGCCAGGGCCGTGCCGTGGTACGGCGGAGCGGCCTACCTACTGCTCACCTGGCTCCTCCTCACCGTCGAGATTGACGGCACCAACCTAGCCGCCCACGAGTTCTACGGCGCCCCCCTGATCGGGCTCCTAGCCATCGGCCTCACCACATACGCATGGGGCAGGAGCCTCCCGGCCAGGCGCGGATCGATGCTCGTGGCAGCCGCGTTGGCGGCTTCCATAGCGCTCGCCGCGCTCTCCGAGTCATTCGGCCTGCCAGGGGACCCCAACCTCGACGTGACCCCCGGCATCACCAGGGGTGCACTCGCCCTGTTCCTGCTGTCGTGGCTGGCATTCGCCCTGCCCCCGACCGCCCAGCAGCTCTGGAGCACTGCCAACAGGACCCTGCCCAGGCTCAGGAGAGACGGGCTCGGGGCGCCGAGCAACGCCGCGCGCGCGAGGCTGCTCGGCTCGCACCTCGCGCACCTCGGCATCCTCCTGCTGCTCATCGGGCACGTCATGACCACCACTCTGGTGGACCGCTCGGACCCCTCGCACCTGGTCACCCTAGTGAGGGACCAGCCGGTCGAGCACCGCGGCTACGAGTTCGTGTTCACCGACGTCGAGGTCATCCCGGCGGAGGATGACGCGTACCCCTACTCGATAGGGGATGGGTATCTGGGGGTCGCAATCGAGGTCAGGAAGGATGGCGATGGGGTCGCTGAATTGATGCCCGGCATGCTCAGGTTCGACTCCCCCAGCGGCTCGGTCTCGGCGCGCTCGGAGGTCGACAGGATGGTCGGACTGACCGGCGATACGATAGTGATACTCGACGTGTTCCAGTCCAACGACCTCCTGAGCTCGATGATTATGGGGCAGACCGGCGATGTCGATAGCGTCCGCGTCACCGTCCACCACCTGCCCGGCAGCCACCTCGTCTGGGCGGGGTGGGTCCTCGTCATGCTGGGTGGCCTGCTGGCTCTGGTCTCCAGCTGCGCGGTGGGCTCCGATGACGAGGAATGACCCTGAACTGGGCGTCCCAGTATTCGGATCGGTTCTGGCAGTAGCAGCACTGCCCCTAGTCCCCATTGTCGGACCCAGAAGGGAGAGGCCCTGAGGGCAACCGCACCGTTTGTATGAAAAAGGGAGAGTAGGTCGCGAGGCCGCTTGAGGTGGTCAATTGGATAGCGGCTCAATAGTTCACATAGACTACGACCTGTTCAATGCGGGTACCGAGAAGCTCATCGAGACCACTAGGGAGGATTCTGCCAAGGAGCACGACCTCCACGAAGAGAGCAGGACCTACTCGCCGATGATCACCGTCGTGGGCGGCGGCCTGCTCATCCCCGGCTTCGAGGCTCACCTGTCAGAGGCCGAAGCCGACAAGGAGTACGATTTTGAGATTGAGCCCGAGCAGGCCTACGGCGAGCGTGACGCCAATAAAATAGAGACCATTTCTCAGAACGTGCTGCTTCGGAGCGTCCGCGACCCCAACACCCTGGCAATCGGCGCGCCCGTCGAGATTGGGGGTCGCACTGGCATCCTGCAGTTCACAAGCGCAGGTAGGGCGCGAATCGACTACAACCACCCTCTAGCGGGGGTGACCCTTCGCTACGTCTACCGGATAGTCAAGCTCGTCGAGGATCGCGAGGAGAAGGTCCAGACCCTGATGAGGATGAACACCGGCAGGGATGACTTCGAACTGGAGTTCGACGGCGACGATCTGACCATGACGCTGCCCGAGGAGATGGCCTACGATCAGAACTGGGCCTACGTTAAGTTCTCCCTAGTGACAACCCTGAGGGAGCATGTGGGAGTGGGCAAGGTAGTGTTCCGCGAGGTCCACGAACCTCGAAGGATCGACGAGGAAGAGTGACTACAGGATTCTCGGGATGATTACCGGGATTGCTAGAACGAAGAGGATGAAGAAGCTGCTCATGCTGCTTATCCGATTGGCAATCGCCTCAATGCGCATTGGATGCATGCTCCTTCCTATCCGAGCAAGGATCGAATGCGTCGCATCCCTGACTAAATGACCACCATCGAACGGAATCATCGGAATGAGATTGGCGAAGCCGAGCAGGAAGTTGATCCAAACCAGCCAGAACAGGAAGTCGAATAGCATCAGCATGCCGTCTGTGCCAATTGCTGACGCTATCAGGCCCTCCCCGGATTCAAGCATGGCACGTTCCTCCAGCACCATGGTCTGACCATCTAGAGCGATTGGGGTTTGTAGCATGATAAGTGGCTCGATCAAGGCTACTACGGCGGTGACCCCGAACGAGTATTCCCCACTGACAATGTATGAGTAACCATAGACGCCGGCCGTGCCTGAACGAACATTGCTGATGCCTAGGAACGCATCGCCAGGCTCGGCACCCCCACTCCGCTCGATGCACACGCCGTCCCCTTCACACAGCGCGGACAAGTGCTCGTAGCGATCACCTAGGGTGATTTCGATAGATCTAGACTCTCGGGCTCCCTGCTCTGTAGGGCTGGAAAGAACCGTGAACATGGCAACGTCCTCAGCAGAGAGCGTGGCCATCCTCTCGCTGAAGCCTTCGTAGTCGCTGAAACCAAACCCATCGATGTGGGTGATTGTCTCGTAGGGCATCAGTCCTGCGCTCTCAGCAGCACTTCCCTCCACTATACCCCTCGCATGTACTCCATCGTGCTCTGCAACCATTCCGTTAGCAACTGCCGAAAGGAGAATCAGTGCCGCGTAAGTTGCGAATATGTTGATTGAAGGGCCAGCAGCGAAAAGCCTCATCCTATCGCGTCTGGGAGCTCTGGCCATCTCTGCCTCCTCGGGCTCTGCGAAAGCCCCAATCGGAACCGGGCCCACCAATAGAAGCCCGAAACTCCTCAGCCTCATTCCATGGGCCCTCGCTTGGATTCCGTGACTGTACTCGTGGATGACCAAGGCGACGATCAGTGCTAGGGCGGGCCACCAGAAAGGAACGAAGCTGGTGACACCGGGAATCAGTAGCAGGTCACTGGCAGGAAGATACTCTTCGGGTGGTCGCAGGGTGGCCTCGATGGCACTGAAGAAGAGGAGTAGGATGACTCCGGTCATCACGAGGAAGCACAGCCAGATCGATATCTCTCCGTAGGCTCTCCAGAACATCCTATTTCTGGAGATCCTCTCAAGAACCCTCATTCCTCGGCCTGTTCTGAGCATAAGGATGATTCCGAGCAGCCTTGTGGCATCCATGCGATCCAGCGAACCCATCGACTCCAAGGTAACCAATGCGACATACCAAGCACCGATTAGCACCAATAGGAAAAGAGGCGCTCCAAGGAGGTACAGGGTGTACAACAGGAGCATTGGCAGCAGGAAGCTGACCCTCCCTCGTTCCCCCTGCCTCATGCTTTTGGACGCCCACTCACCACACTTCAACCTGCGTCTCAGCATCGGAAGGGAGAATACGCCACACCCAGTCAGACGTTCGTGACCGGTCGTAGACTATCGGACAACAGGAGCCTCAACCGACGCATGGACTCTCTTGCAAGGGAGCGTGAGAGCGTCTGCAGACTGCTCGACCAAGCCGACCTCTCGACCATCAGGGAGGGGCTCGAGTCCCTCAAGTCCAGACTCGATTTGATTGAGGAGAGACTCTCCGGGCAATAGCGACCTAGCCAGAGGCAGGCTCACTAATTGAGAGACCCGACCCTGAGCCAGACATGCCTTTCGCGCCTTCCGACTTGCACACGAGCGCTAGGAATCGGTGCATTGGCATCCCCTCGTGCCAGTTCAGATGAGGCACTCCCCGACTGGTCAGGGGCAAGGGGGGAATGCTCCTAGAAAGATGCCTCAGTTTCCCGGTCAGGCCATCTACATCAACCCTCATTACCCTCCAACTATCCCCTCTAACGCCCTTCAGCCTGAAGGCATACAACGGAAGCAGACCGCACCTCTCACCAGTGGATTTCAGCGCCTTGTACTGATCCATTGTTCTGCCAGAGAGGTAGATCCTGTCTCTCTTCGATGACTTGACCTCTATCGGGAAGCACATGTCGCCCCGTAGCACGAGGAGGTCCCCCGTTCCCTCAGAGCCACTACCTGGCGCCCTGACAACCAGAAACGGCCTCTGGATGACGCGCATCGCCCTAGCCCGCTCAACTTCGGTGCAGGATCTGGTAATCGCTCTGACGCCCTTCAACTCGCCTGCGAGCACGGCTCGCAACTCTCGCTCGTACGCGGTCCCCACGGTTGCATCCCGTTCTCGGGGTTATTGAGCACATTGGTGAAGGCTCACTGAATCTTGCCCTTTCGGTATTCCCTAGTTCGATCGACCCCGGGAAACTGGTCCTCGCTTTCCCTGTAGATGGTCTTCATATTATTGAGGAAATTGTCCTCGTGAGTTACGATTAGCACCATCCTGACTCCTGGGTCATCCTCGCCGTCCATCCAATCGAGGACGATCTCCATGGTCATCCTCGCACCCTCCCTGTGGGGATAGGCGAAGACATCCATGCCTAGTGGGGGCAGAACGAGGGTCTCCCTAGGATCGAGTCCCTCGACCTCTTCGAAAAGGGCCCCATACGAGTTCCTCAATAGCTCCCTGCGGAAGTTGTCCTGAGTGGGCCTCCGGCAATCAGGACCAACCACGTGCACGAGGTGGGAGGCTGGTAGGTCGAAGGAAGGTGTTGAGACGGCCTCTCCCACGCCGCATGGCTGTAGGTTGAATGCTCTCTTCTCCCTAGCAATACCTGCACAGTGTTCCCTCAGGCTCGGACCGGCTGCTTGCTGCATACGCTCGTCGAGACCCTCTCTGCCGGCGAGCCTATTGTTAGCTGGGATGACCATAACATCCCCCTCGACTCTGACAATATCACCGTATAGGACGCGAACCTGACCATGACGACACTCTCTAACGATTACCACATCGGCCATAGGACCCCAAGGGTAGGCCATCCGATATGTATTCATCGTAGGTGACATTAAACGCGAACCGGGGGAGATTTCATTCCCCTGCACCCCTCGCGTCCAAGCATGTCCGCGGGTTATGTTCTAGTTGACGTCGAGCCCGGCACCGAGTACAGC
This sequence comes from Candidatus Thalassarchaeaceae archaeon, assembly GCA_030749075.1. Taxonomy (GTDB): domain Archaea; phylum Thermoplasmatota; class Poseidoniia; order Poseidoniales; family Thalassarchaeaceae; genus UBA36. Next base: position 69,693 of record JASMKR010000004.1, read on the forward strand.
GTATTTGAGAAGGCATCAGCCCTAACATTCGTCTCTGATGCCCAAATTCTCTTTGGCGACCACGATATGATTCTCAAGATCGAGGCTGAGAGCATGGGTGAGATAGCCCGCTTGGTTGTGGAGTCTGTACGCCCCATCGAGGGCATAACCAATACCAAGACACTCGCGTGCGCAGAACTATAGAATGCATCCAACGGCCATTTGAAAACCATCAATCATAGACGCAGTATTACGATTATCCCCCCTCAAGTTTAATACCTGCCAAGTTTCGCCTGCCCTCGGAGACAGACCAATATGGGAGACAAGAAATACTTCGTGTTGATGAAGAACGGAAAGGACACTGCGCAGGTGTTCCACAGCAGGCAGCCAAGGGGCGCAGCCCTCAAGGCGGCATCTCGTGGTGAGACGGACATCCATCTCAGAGAGAGGGGAACCAACCGCGTTCACGTGTTCAAGGGCTGGAAGAAGATGGTAGCGAAGGGTGCCAACGCCCCTGCCTGGCTACCCGACATGATCAACAAGGCCAACGTAAGCAAGGTCCGAATAGACCGAAACTGAGCCTTGTAGCGAGTCATACAGCTGCACGAACCCGAGGATAGTCGGGCATCGAAGGGCCGAGTGCGGGAGCCTTCATCTCTTGCCGCGCACTCTTTCGACCCGCGCCCTTTCCTGTTTACGTGCCTCTTCGGCCCTGGACCTCTCCTTTCTCAGAGCCTTCTCCGCCACTTTCACATTCGCGTCACCGAAATGCAACCGTGGACTCGGCTCGGGTAACTTCTCCTTGATGCCAAGCATTCTCGCCATTATCGCCAGCGGGTCGTAGAATTCGGTCACAACCCGCTCCTTGAGGGGAATGATTGCATTATCCGTGATCTTGATCCCCGCTGGGCATACCTCGGTGCAGCACTTGGTAATGTTGCAGTATCCTATCCCGAAGTCGTCCTTGATGTGGGGAATCCTATTTCCTGTGTCCAGAGGGTGCATCTCGAGGCCGGCGAGACGGACGAAGAAGCGAGGGCCAGCGAACTCGTCGAACATCTGGTGCTCTCGAAGCACGTGACAGGTGTTGACGCAGAGCATGCACTCGATGCAGGAGCGGAACTCTTGCAGCCTATCGGCCTCCTCCTGATAGAATTCCCAGTCAGGTTCCTCGGGCCCATTAATGGGGACGATTCGTCTATCGGTCTCGTAGGCCCAGGAAGTGTCAGTGACCAAGTCCTTAGTCAGCGGGAATGCCTGCATGGGCCTGACTAGAATCGGCTCGCCATCAGGATTCTCTGCCACGATGTCCTCCATCCGTGTCATGCACATCAGCCTGGGCTTGCCGTTAACCTCGGCACTGCAAGAGCCGCACTTTCCGGCCTTGCAGTTCCAGCGGCATGACAGATCAGGGGCGTGCTCGGCCTGAATCCTGTGGATGACGTCTAGTACCACCATGCCCTCATCTAAATCGACGGTGTAGTCGACCATCTGGCCGAACGGGTCCCCGTCGGCATCCGGCTGGCCCCTGAAAACCCTGAAAGTCACCTGATCGTTCATGCTCATCCCTCATGCAGGTCTTCCACGTCTAGGAGCGATCTGAGCTCCTCGGGCATCTCAGGGTAGGAGGCGAACCCTATGTCCATGGAACGACCTTCCCCCATCGAGATCACGCTGGTTACCTTTCCCCAGTGAGAGTGATCCGTTTCGGGGAAGTCGTCGCGCGTGTGCGCACCCCGACTCTCCTCGCGCCTGTGAGCGGCCAGCGCACACATCCTGCTCACATCGATCATGGCGCTGAGTTCTAGTGCCTGATGCCAGCCGGGATTGTACGTCCTGCCCCCTCCCGGTGATGTGGTAGCGGCACGCCTCCCCAACTCATCGAGGTTGTCGATGGCCTCCAGTAGCAGGTCACCCGTTCTGATAATGCCGGCCTTGTTCTGCATCATCTCCCGGAGGTCGTTTACAACCTTGGCAGGATTCTCCCCTCCTTCGCGCATCAATGGGGCGAGGGTTTCAGTCACGACCTCGTCTATCTCGGACTGGGCAATGGTGGAGAAGTTACCAGCCTCCTTTGCGGCCTCGGCTGCCCGACTCCCAGCAATCTTGCCGAATACAATAAGGTCCGACAATGAGTTGCCGCCCAACCTATTGGCGCCGTGCAGGCCAGTTGCGACCTCCCCTGCGGCGTAGAGGCCCGGAACCGAAGTCTCCTGGGTGTAGGGGTTGACCTTAACGCCCCCCATCACGTAGTGGGCCGTCGGCCCTACTTCCATCGGATCCTTGGTGATGTCAACCGCCGCGAGTTCCTTGAACTGGTGGTACATCCCCGGTAGCTTCTTCTTCACTTCCTCTGGGTTACGCCAAGAGATGTCGAGGTAGGCCCCTCCATGCTCGGAAGCACGACCGGCGGCGCGCTCGCTGTTGATTGCTTTGGCGACCACGTCACGGGTTAGCAGCTCGGGGGGCCTCCGTTTGGTGGCGAGCTTTCCAGAGACGACCTCGTCCACCCAGGCTAGCGCCTCCTCCTCTGTGTCTGCGAACTCGTCTGCGTACATCTCTGGCACGTAGTCGAACATGAACCGCTTTCCTTCCGCGTTGCTAAGCACCCCACCCTCGCCACGGACTCCCTCGGTAACGAGGATGCCCTTGACCGAGGGCGGCCAAATCATCCCGGTGGGGTGGAACTGAACGAACTCCATGTCCCCCATTTCAGCACCTGCCCAGTAGGCCAGCGCATGCCCCTCTCCGGTGTACTCCCACGAACCCGAGCAGACCTCCCAGCAGCGGGTGACACCCCCAGTCGCGAGGACGATCGTCTTGGCCTTGAAGACGTGTAGCGAACCGTCGTTGCGATCGTACGCGAAGCAGCCGGAGACGCGTCCGCTGGTCTTGAACAGCCGGCGAACCGTGAACTCCATGAAGACGTCCATTCCCATGTGAATTCCCTTCTGCTGCAGAGTACGAATCAGCTCGAGTCCAGTAGCGTCGCCGATATGCGCGAGTCTCGGATAGGTATGGCCGCCGAAGTTTCGCTGACTGGTCATGCCCTCGGGGGTCCGATCGAAGACCGCACCCCACTGCTCGAGCTCGCGGATTCTATCCGGCGACTGCTGCGCATGGATCTGAGCCATGCGCCAATCACCGAGGTACTTACCTCCCTTCATAGTGTCGCGGAAGTGGGTCTGCCAGGAGTCGCGCGGGTCCTTGTTGGCGAGTGCCGCAGCAGCGCCTCCCTCGGCCATCACGGTGTGCGCCTTGCCGAGCATCGACTTGCAGATCATAGCCACGCTGATACCGGCAGTACTAGCTTCGATGGCAGCGCGAAGACCAGCGCCTCCCGCGCCGATGACGACCACGTCATGTTCGTGGGTTACAATCTCGCTCATCAGAGGCCACCCCAGAGGATCACGTCGGACCAGCCGAGCACCGGATCGGTGCAGGCGTAGATGTAGAAATCGGCGAACATCACAAAGAACAGGCTGTATAGGGCCCAGTCCCTATGATTTTCGTTGAACAAGGTCGAGAACCTCCACAGTCTGTACTTGAGGCGGCTCATCGGGGCGGCAGTCCACTCCTTGGCCCCACCTCCAACGACGTGGCGGAAAGCGTGGCAGCCGAAGGTGTAGCCAGTGAGAAGGATGAGGTTGACTAGAAGCACGAGCGAACCGATGCTTACGCCGTAGGAATGTACGCCTCCGTCGCTGTGGAAGTTGACTGACATCCAGACATCATAGGACAGCATTGGCAGATATATCAGGGCGACGTACATGAAGTAGCGATGCAGGTTCTGAACCAGCAGCAGCCCGGTCTCACCGCTATACTCGTTCCACGGCTTCGAGACCGCGCATCCAGTCGGCTGCTGCATGAATGCCCGGTAGTACGCCTTGCGGTAGTAGTAGCATGTCGCCCTGAAACCTATTGGGAAGATGAGGATGAACATCGCCGGTGACATCCAAGCCAGTTCAAGTGGCACCATTGAGCCCAGGCCATCTCCGCCGGGGATGACCAAAGGTGAGAACAGCGGGCTCAGAACGTGACTCCCCTTACTTTCGATGGCCATCGTCTGGTGCCCTGCGCTCATGCCGAATTCCGAGAATATCCAGAAGTCGGCCTCCATCATGCCGCGCCAGGCGGAGTAGGCGATCATGATCCCGAGGTAGCCGGACATTGCAGCCGGACCCTTCCACCAGTCATCCGTGCGATCAGTCTTGCCGAAGCCCCTTTTCATCGGGAGCTTCATGCTCTGGCTCAATTGAATGCACCCCGTGCCCTTTGGGCACGCCCAAGGCCCCATAAGGGATTGCATCGTCCAACTACACTATGCTGCAGTGCAAGATTAAAGGCACTTAGCCGCAACTTTGGACTGCATGGTAGGAGGTGACATTGAGACTTCGGTTTGCCCAAACTGCGGTCACTTGCCCGGAGCATGGCTTCCGGGGCTGCCTTGTCCTGAGTGCGGAGAGCCCATGCTCTAAGTGAGAGCTGAATAATCGGCATCAGCTTCCTCGATGTGGATTTCGTCGACGTCCATCTGTGCTAGCTGGAGTTTGCCAGAGAGCTCATCGTTGACCGCGTGCCAGTAGGAATATGACTCGATGACCCATATTCCGGACTCGCGGGCTCCGTTGCCGCTGCCCTTGACACCACCGAACGGCAGATGGGCCTCGGCGCCAGTGGTGGAATTGTTGATACCAGTCATGCCGGCCTTGATGCCAGTCTTGAATCGGTACGCTTCGAGCCTGTCATTGGTATAGCAGGCACTCGAAAGGCCGTATGGAGAGGCGTTGGCTAGGTGCAGAGCGTGGTCGAAGTCGCTCGCCCTGACAACTGTCACCACGGGTCCGAAGATCTCCTCATGGAAGCACATCATGTCCTCGGTTACCTCAGCGTACACATGAGGCCACATGTAGATGCCCTCGGAGGCATCACCTAGGAAGTTGGCCGGCTTGTTGTCCTCAGTGATTATCCCCTCGCCCCAGAGCTTGGTCGCGCCGTCCGTCTCGCAAATTCCTAGTGTGGTTACGAAGTCATTCGCGTATTTCTCCGAGAGCATCGGGCCATAGAGCACATCATCATGGCGCATTGAATCGCCGATTCTGGTAGACTCCACTTTCGACATGAACTTCGACATGAACTCGTCGTAGATTTCCTCGTGGAGTATCAGGTTGCCGAGGCTCGTGCAGCGCTGACCCGCAGTGCCGAAGCCTGCCCAGTAAGCTCCTTCGACGGCGTTGTCGAGGTTGGCTGAGGGCATAACCACGAGCGGATTCTTGCCTCCCAGCTCGAGTGAGCACGATACGAGGTTGCGACCGCAGGTTTCTCCGATCATCTTGCCCACTGCGGTTGAGCCAGTGAAGCTGATCTTGTTGACAAGGCCATCATCAACTGCGTCAACGAGGTATTGCCCAGCACCTCTACCATGCCCGTGGATGAGGTTAATCACGCCGTTCGGCAGACCAGCCTCATGCATAATGCGTGTGAGCATGAACGAGAGCAGCGGAGCGTCCTGTGGGCTCTTCCAGACGCAAGTATTTCCGCACATTATTGCGGGTATCATCTTCCAGAATGGTACTGCGGCAGGGAAGTTGCAGGCGTTGATAATCCCACAGACACCCAGTGGGCGGCGGTATGTGAACAGCTCCTTTTCTGGTAACTCGGAGTTCACTGTCTGCCCATACAGCCTTCGTCCCTCCGACTGGAAGAACAGACAGGTGTCTATCGCCTCCTGCACCGAACCGGCGCTCTCCTTGAGAGTCTTCCCTATCTCACGCGTCTCCACACGCACGATGTCGTCCTTGTGCTTCATCAGCAGCCTACCCATGTTGCCGATTATCTGGCCCCGAGTGGGGGCTGGCGTGGCAGCCCAGCCCGGAAAGGCCTCGCGAGCAGCGTGCAGCGCGTCGTGAACATCCTGCTTGGTTGACTGTGGAAACTCTCCGAGGCAATCGTCAAGCCACGCTGGGTTCCTACTCTCGAAGGTGCCACCGTCGCTAGCCTGCCTCAATTCGCCGTTGACGATGTTGTAGCCCCTGATGGTCGGGCTGCCGTTCGGATTCTCGCTGCTCATTGCCTCGAACCCTGCCTCTAGTACGTGGGTCATGCCTCCGCGAATGCCGCCTGTGACATGAATCATGCGCATCGAACCTCCCTGTTCCGATAACCATTTTACCTTGAGTGACACTCTCGTGTTGGTGGGTTTAAACACCCCCGAATACCGACAACTCTGCGCTGGGAGTGATATGGTGGCTGAAGATTCGTCTGATTCGCTTACTCTGAGGGTGGCCAAGGCCATCCCCAGCGATGTCGGCCATGGCCGTGCCAGAGTCCCTTTTGACAACGACCTGAACCTTAAGCCGGGCGACATCATAGAGATCGAGGGAGAGAGGAAGACCGCTGCTATTGTCTGGCGCTGCAGGCCCGAGGACGCAAACTTGGGGGTGATTAGGGTTGACGGCATCATCCGCAAGAACGCAGGGGTGAGCTTGGGCGACCGTGCCGGAATACGGAAGGTCGAGGTCCAGCCCTGCCAGAAGCTCGTGCTGAGCCCAGTGATGGCCAAGCAGCAGAAGGTCAGGTTCGGTCCCGGCATCGAGGGATTCGCCCGCAGGGGGCTCAACAAGCGTCCGGTGGTAGCTGGTGACCGAATCTTCATCCCGGGCATGACGCTGTTCGCAGAGGCCCTACCCTTCGCCATCGTGCAGACCAACCCCAAGGGCATCGTCCAGGTTCTCCCTGACTCCGAGATCATCATCAAGGAGGACGCCGTTGACCAGGAGGAGCAGGACCTGGTCCAGACGATTTCCTACGAGGATATCGGGGGGATAGGCGACCAACTCCAGAAAGTTAGGGAGATGATAGAACTCCCGCTCAAGCACCCCATCCTGTTCCGCCGCCTCGGCATCGATCCACCACGGGGCGTTCTTCTGCACGGCCCCCCGGGTACCGGGAAGACGCTCATCGCCAAGGCCGTGGCCTCGGAGACTAAAGCCCACTTCACCTCCATCAATGGACCCGAGATTATCTCGAAATACTACGGGGAGAGCGAAAAGCAACTGCGTGAGATATTTGACGAAGCTGCCGCTAATGCCCCTGCCATCATCTTCATCGACGAGTTGGACAGCATCGCCCCCAAGAGGGAGGACGTTACTGGCGAGGTAGAGAGGCGCGTCGTCGCTCAGCTACTGACCCTACTCGATGGGATGGGCGGACGCGACAACGTCGTCGTCATCGGTGCGACGAACCGACGCGACGCCATAGACCAGGCTCTGCGCAGGCCAGGGCGCTTCGACCGCGAGTTGGAGATAGGCGTCCCAGACAAAATAGGAAGGGGCGAGATACTGGAAATCCACACTCGGGACATGCCCATCAGTGATGACTACGATTCCGAATGGCTGCTCGAGAACACCTATGGCTTCGTCGGAGCCGACATCTCCGCCCTAGTGCGCGAGTCAGCCATGAAGGCCCTGAGGAGATACCTCCCAGAGATCGATTTGGACGAGGAGCAGATATCTCCTGAGGTCATAGAGAAGATGGAGGTCAGGATGTCAGATTTCAAGGAGGCTGTCAAGGAGATTGAACCCAGCGCACTAAGGGAGATCTACATTGAGGTGCCAGAGGTCACTTGGGACGAGGTCGGCGGCCTAGAGGACATCAAAGAGCGCCTCAAGGAGAGCATCGAATGGCCACTGACGATGCCTGAAAAGTTCGATCACTTTGGAATCAAACCCCCTCGCGGCATCATGCTCTTCGGAGCACCCGGAACCGGCAAGACGCTAATCGCCAAGGCCATAGCAAATGAGGCAAAGGCGAACTTCATTACTATCAAGGGACCAGAACTAATCTCCAAGTGGGTCGGCGAATCCGAGAAGGCCGTCCGAGAGGTCTTCAAGAAGGCCAAGCAATCCAGCCCCTCTATCGTCTTCCTCGATGAGTTCGAGAGCATCGCCGGAATGCGCAGGAGCAACTCGGGGGATGGATCCGATGTAATGAACCGGGTTGTCAACCAACTCCTCAGCAGCATGGACGGAGTTGAGGGCATGGAGGGCGTGATCGTGGTCGCGGCCACGAACCGCCCGGAGATGATCGATCCCGCGCTGCTGCGCAGCGGGAGATTTGAGCGGGTGCTACACATCCCGCCCCCCGACCGGGACTCGCTGAAGGCCATATTGAGTATTCACTCCAAGGACATGCCTCTTGGGAGGTTCAAGTTGGAAGATCTAGCCTCCAAGATGGACAATTACACCGGTGCAGACATCGAGGCGGTTTGCCGAGAGGCGGCCCTTATTGCCATGCGCGACGAGAAGAAGACCGTCTCGAAGAAGCACTTCGTGCAGGCAATCGATCGTGTGAGGCCTACTGTGAACGAAGACATGATGCAGTATTACGGTCGCATGGAGTCGATGCTGACCAGCGGTCTCGAGTCCGTTCGCAGGAGCTCTGGAGGGCTACCTGGCATTGAATCGATTTGAGGGAGAAGATGCGAACGACCTTCGGCCAGGAGATTCTGACCAGGAAGGTGGTGGACGCTGCGGGTGACCTGCTCGGTCACCTCGCTGACTACAGCATCGACGTCGACACAGGCAACATTGTAGCTATACTAGTCGTTACCGAATCCGGAATAGACCCCAACGAGTTGCCTTGGCCCACCTCTGAGGGCCTGCTCACCGTGCCCGTGGAGGAAGTTGCCAACGTCGGCACGGTCGTTGAACTCTCCCGTTGAGGCGATGCACCACCCGTTCATGGTCGCATAACGGTCTTAAGACCAACTTCAGGCTCGACGCGACGTAGTACGTTAGGGAGGGACGGAAACGATGAACTGGAAGCAATTGTCCCGTAAATTGACATCGAGGAGGGGTAGAAGGACGGCGCTGGTCCTCTCCTTCTGGTCTTTGCTGGTCATCCTAGTCCTGTCAATCGCGATGACCTACGTGGTTCCCGGCCAGACCCAGCAGTCGGCCTACGGGGACGAGTGGAATGACCTCGGAGCCTTCCGAGCAGAGTTGAACGATTTGGGCATCGAGACTACCGCACTAGTCTCCAGCCCGCTCCTTCTGAGCGATATCGACCATCCCGAACAGACCGTCTTCATCGTCTCCGGAGTCGAGAGGGACACCATCTCCCTCCCTAGGTTCACCGGGGACGATAATGTGATTCAGTTCTCCGAGGGCGACGGCTACACCTCCTCTGAGATCGTGGCCATCCAGGACTTCGTCAATAGAGGTGGAACCGTCATGCTGATGGACGACTTCGGCTACTCGAGCAACCTCGCAGCCGAGTTCGGTCTCGAATACACGAATCACAGGCTCTATGCCGATCACAGCTATGACACCACCCTCGGCTCCGACTTCGTTTGGGTCAACACCACCTCTGCGTTCAACTTCACCTCCGCCCCGGGCACCCAGACCCAAGTAAATCCCTGCTTAAGGGACCTCGACGAGGACGGAGTTGTCGATGTGTTAGACAACGATCCGGACGATCCTGAGGTGGGTGCAAACTTGGTCAACTCGAGGACCTCAGGGCTTTGCGCCCACAGGTTCCTTGGAATTGACGAGTTCACATTGGAACCCATTTGGGATTGGTCTGAGGAATACGAGATCCTCACCAATACGCCTTCCGCATTCGAGAAGGCATCATCCTACAATCCCGCTGAGCACAGGTACGTAATCGCTAGGACGACTCAGGACTCGTGGCTTGACAACAACGACGACGGCAACTACACCGTCGGGGGATACGCTGCCTTGGGGATTGAGGGCGACGAACAGGGACCATTTCCCGTCTACGTGCGCTACTGCGACAAGATTCTCTGTAGGACTGCCGACTCGGGAAGGGTACACTTCATCTCAGACGGTTCCATCCTGATCAACTCGCTCTACGATCCCGACTTCGAGTCCCAGTACCTCGGATTGGTTCCGGAGAACGATAACAGGAAGTGGGTGCTCGATCTCATCGCAGAGGCACTGCTGCTGAATGACAACGGCACCTCGGCCGGCGAGGACTCCCTAGTGATCTTCGACGAGAGTCGCCACCAGCAGCCGACGCTGTTCGGAGACACCTACAACCTCCTGTACTATCTCCTGATCTACTTCACTAACGACTGGATGGCCATGCTGATTCTGTTCCTCACACTCTTCATCTTCCTTGAGGCAGTCCTGATCAGGAAGGAGGATCCAGAGGACTGGAAACACGTCTTCAGGGTTGTCTACTACGGGTTCGGCGATGCCAGGCGCTACGAGTTCTACCAACGCTCCGAGAAGATCCGCCAGGTTCTGCTGACCCGAGTGAGGAACATCAATGCCCTGACTAGGGAGGAGTTCGACGCCCTGCCCGCGGCCGAACTGCAGCAGATGGTACGTGACCCCGTGCTGATACGATTCATATTCGAGGATCGAAGGTATCGCCCCGACGAGCTGGTTGGCATCGTCAAGCGCATCAAGCAGTGGGGAGCGATTGATTCGGGGGGTGAATGAGCAATGTGGACGCGCAAGGCCGCCATCATGCTGGCAGGAGGAATCAGCCTCATTCTCGTCGGGATGATGATTTCCAACTTCCAACTGATGATAATCGGCCTGACATTCATCGCCTTCATCTCCATCAACGGGTGGATTGAAGGGCACTCTGATCTCGAGATTACTCGCTTCGTGCCGCATTCCAACGTCTACAAGGGAGATTTGGTCGAGGTGACTCTGACTATTACAAACAACTCCTACAAGAGGACGCAGCAACTAGAGATATTCGACAACGTGCCCCATAAGATGAAACTTAGGCGCGGCATTAATCAGATGCGCCTGAATCTGGGGCCGGGCCAGACGACGAAGATTGAGTACAAGCTCAGCTGCCCACTGCGCGGCCATTACTCCATCGGACCCATCTCGGTGCGCTACCGCAACGCCTTCGACTTGTTTGTCAGCGAGTCGAGGATCGATGATATATGCGACATCACCGTTTTCCCACAGGTCCGGGAGATCGAGGATGCCATGCTGAGGGCAGACGTCCCGAAGATGTACACCGGAGCGACCACGCTGAGGTCACCTGGTCCAGGAATGGAATTCTATTCTCTCAGGGAATACCTCCCCACAGATCCCCTGAGATCAATCAACTGGAAGGCTTACGCTAGAACGGGCGATATGATGGTCAACCAGAAGACTAGGGACGCGGTAACTGACGTGTTCATCATCCTCGACACGAGGGAGGTCAGTAGAATCGGCACGGTGCTAAAGAATCCGCTGGAGATGGGTACTATTGCCGCATCGTCGATAGCCAACCACTTCCTCAAGCGCAAGGACTCGGTAGCCCTTGTAGCCTATGGGAGCAAGATGGACTACCTGCCCCCTGATACCGGCGACAAGCAGCATTACAAGATTCTGAGCAGACTGGCGTCGGTAGGTGCCGCTGGGTCCATGCCACTTCAAGCAGTCACCAACGCTCTCGCGCCTAGGATAAGCCGCGGCTCGCCCGTCTTCATAATCAGCAGCCTCGAGGGAGATGGCACTACTCTTCCGGCGATTAGAAACCTGTCAGGCAAGGGTCACGAGGTTGTCGTTCTTTCCCCCAGCAGCATCGACCTAGAGCGTCTTGTGAGTAGAATTCCGAGGATGTCATACGAGGTCCTCAAGCTTGAGCGCCAAAACAGGCTAACCGCGGTTTCGGGATTTGGGGCCATGGTGATCGACTGGATGCCCGAGGTAGAGCTCTCGCAGGCTCTGTTGCAGTCGCGAGGGGCGTAGGTGAGAGCATGCCAAAGGAGAATGATGGCCTTGAAGCAAGACGGACCCTCCACATCCCGGTCCTACGCCGGAAGTGGCAGATCCTTGCCCTTCAAATCATATCGACGGCCTCGCTCCTCCTCCTCCTCAAGAGGATGAGCGAGATATATGGGTCATGCAGCGAGCAATTCATCATGGACCACACCTCGACCTCATGGTGCCCCTCCTATGAGCATACAAGGGGGTTGATGTGGCTATCCAACCAAGGTGACCTACTGATTCCCGACATCCTACTGGGACTGGGGCAGACCGGTTCCGCGTCCTTCATCGGACCTTTGGTGATTTGCGTGGCAGCAACCGTGGCGTGGTCCCAACTTCGGTCTATGAGCCAAGAGATCCAGACCCGCATCCGGACGGGCGCCTCGATTGTGTTCATCGCTTGGATGGTAGTACCGTTCGTCTTCTCATGGGTTTTCGCGATGGTATTCAATGGCCCCCACTTACCATTTGGTCACGAGGACGAGGCACTGAACCACCTTGGCGTGCTCTTCTCCCCGTTCGGCTTCGTTTTCGAATTAGTCTTCCTAGGAATCGTCTTCGCCCCCGTTCTCGCAGGTCTCTTTGGAATTTGGGGACTCTCGAAGAGGCCTATATCGTGGGCGGTCGGATACTACCTCGTAGTCATAGCAATCCATGCGGTGCTGACCTTCGAGCCGATTGTCACCGAGGTCGACGTTGGGCTTCGACCCCTCCCCACCCAGATAGGAGAGGGAACGATGTTCTGGGGGTTGATTTCACCATTCGCGTCCTCCCTCCTCGTCATCGCAGTGCTGATGCTCATCTTCCTGGAATCTGGATCCGCAGCCATCAAACACCTCGAGTACGCTGCCTCCCTGCCCGAGGACACCAAGAGGAATCCTGAGTACGTGAGGCAGTTCAATAACGTAGTTAACGCCCATCTGGTGCACATGGTCTCTGCCATCACACTTGTAGCCCTAACCACCGCTCTCGCGCTTGCCTTCGATGACCTGATGATCTCTCTCGTTGGAATTCTCGAGGGAACCCAGTGGACCGGGCAGGTCAAAGAGTCCTTGGAGCTGCAGATGACTTACGGGAAGGTAATCTCGGCCGGACTATTCATTCTGGTAGTAGCCGGAATGCGATTCGTCGTCCCGTGGCAGAGCATCACCGGGTATGTCGAATCCAGCATCGCAAAGTTGCGTGCTTGACGACTCTTAGATCTGTAGCCGTACTACCAACTTGCCCAGCGAGGTCGCGAACAGGGGGACGATTATCATCAGGCCGCAAACGGTAGCGGTCATCGCGCTTCCACCCAGCCACTCTTCGAGAAAGGAAGAGATTTCGGGGGCTGCGATAACCGCTGCCACCACGGTTAGGACGAGGGAGACTCTGTCGATCCATGGGGAGAAGACGCGGCCCCCCACCTCGCTCCTTCCCGGCAGCGACCCCATCCCAGCCATACCCCGATGACCGGGGTCACGGACATCAATTCACCGGAGGAAGGGACGCTGAGGGGGATGCGTGGGTTCAAGCCTATGCTATTGCGGGGTTGGTCATGGGCTCACACCTGACGGTCGAGCCATGCAGCAGGTGTCGCTTGGATGCTGTAATCCACCAGGCCTACAGCGGTCAGCACCTCTGTGGCAAGCATCTAGCCTCGTCCGTTCGCAAGCGCACCTCTAGAGAATTGCGCCTGCAGCTCGAACTGCCCAAGGACGCGCGGCACGAGGACGGCTCACCCTACCGGATCCTCGTCGCTGTGTCTGGGGGCAAGGATTCGGCAGTTTTGCTTGTGTTGTTGCACGACATCATCGGCCGCCGCCGCGATGTCGAGCTAATTGCCGGATGCATAGACGAAGGCATCGACGGCTACCGCGCTCCATCGCTCGAGTGTGCTGGGGAGCTGGCTGGGAGATTGGGGGTCCGCTTCGAGACGCTGAGCTACGAGGACATGGAATTCGGACGCATGGATGAGGTGGTGGGAAAGATGCCCGCGATGGGGGAGCGCCACGACGAGGCGAAGGGACTGATGCCTTGTTCGTACTGCGGTGTGTTCCGCCGCCAGAGCATCAACGCACTGGCCCAGAGGGTCGGTGCAGACGTGATTGCACTGGGTCACAACCTCGACGATATGGCTCAGTCCATCCTGATGAACCTCCAGAAGGGGGAGATTGACCGCTCGGTCAGACTAGCCCCACACACTCGGTCTCCCATAGACGGCATCGCACCAAGGATTGTCCCACTGCGCTGGATTCCCGAGCAGGAGATCCACGCTCACGCCGTCCAGAGCGGGCTGCCGATCCATCACGGCGAGTGCCCTCACGCTCCCGGGGCGATGCGTCAGAAGAGCCGTTCGGTGGTTGCTAGGATAGAGTCGCAGACCCCGGGCGCGCGCCACGGCCTACTTCATTCGATTGACCAGGTTCGCGACCTGCATCAAAAGGCCTATCCTGAGGCCAAGAATGAGGTCAACCGATGCGCTGAGTGCGGCGAGATTACGAGCAAGGATGTCTGCCAGGCATGCACGATGAGGCAGTGGCTCGCAGAGGCCTCCTGAATTAGCCACGTGGACTGATTCGGCTAGATGATATTCTCGATGAGCTCTTCGAGGTCCTGGCCACGGCCGCAGTAGTAGCACCTGACCTCCAATGGGTCTTGGTTGATTACGCGCAGCCTCTGCGGCAGGGGCTCGCGGGCGTTCTTGGTGATGCAGTTAGAGAACGAACAACTGGCGACGTTGACTAGATCTTCAGCGAGTTCGACCTTCAACTTCTCCGCCACCGCGTGATTGCGGATGATGGCGATGCTGGCTGCCGGGGCTATCAGGGCTAACCTGTCTAGCTGCTCTTGGTTGAGTTCGCGATCCTCTACCTTGAGGACATCCTTGCGTCCGAGCTTGTCGCTAGGCACGTTCATCACCAGTGAAACTGGGGTCGCCCTAGTCATGTCGATGCGCAGCATTTGGATGACTTGGAGGGAGTGGCCAGCGGGGATGTGGTCGACGACCGTCCCGTTGCGAATTGCGGTCACCCTGCGCATCTCGGTCATCGCTTCACCTTCTTCGGTACATCGACGCCGAGGCTTCGGCAGAGCAGTGCCATCCTGGTCGGCACTCCGTTGAATGCCTGCTGGAAGTATCGAGCGTGATCCGTGGAGTCGACGCTGGGGTCGATCTCATCCACTCTCGGAAGGGGATGCATCACCGCCATGCCTTCCTTGGCCCCGGTTAGGTCAGAGGCTGAAAGCTTGTAAATTCCCGAGACCTTGGCATACTCGTCCTCGTCCGGAAACCTCTCTTTTTGGATCCTGGTCATGTAGATAACGTCAGCATCAGTGATCTGGTCGGAGAGAGAGTCAGTCTCCGTGACCTCGGACCCGTGGGTTCGGAGGTCCGAGACGATTTCGACTGGCATCCTCAGTGTACTAGGTGATACTAGGGTGAGGCTGGCTCCGAAGCGGACTAGGGCGTGCGAGAGGCTGTGAACGGTTCGCCCGTAGCGCAGGTCTCCCACGAGTACCACGTTCAGCCTCTCGAGAGAGCCCCGGGCATGGCGGATCGTGAACAGGTCGAGTAGAGTTTGTGTCGGGTGGTTGCCCGCTCCGTCACCTGCGTTCAGGATTGGAATACCTACTGCATCTGCGCTGTACTGGGCGGCCCCCTGTCTCGGATGGCGGATTGCGGCCACATCGGCATACCCCTCAATCATCTTCATCGTGTCATACAGAGTTTCGCCTTTGGAAATCGAGGTTCCGACAGAGCTGAAGTTGAGCACTGAGCCCCCAAGGCGCTTCATCGCGGTCTCGAAGGACATTCTGGTTCGAGTCGAGTTCTCGAAGAACATGTTCGCCAGTACCTTGCCCTCGAGCAGTGGAAGGTGGCAGTCTCCTCTGGCGACGGGAAGAAGACGCTCAGCAGCGTCGAGGATTGAGATGATCTCATCGTTGGTGAGATCGTCCATCGTCACTACGTCGTCCATGCCTCTCCTGCCCCACGCGGCGGCGCCCCTCTCATATGCCTTACCATCGGCACCGAGTCACGAATTGACGCCATACCGGCGTCTTGATGAGGGGCACGCTGTCCCCGAGGCCCGATGATAATCAGCCGAACCCCCGTCAGGGTCTCGATTTGTGGCGGCGGCACCGACGTAGACGGATTCGCACTCGTTGAGCCTTCAGGGGGCAGGGTGACTTCGATTGCGCTTGATCGGTATGTGTACGTCACGCTTAACCCGAGGTTCGACGAAAGCATCAGGATCTCATACTCCTCGATGGAACTCGTCGATACTCTCGAAGACGTGCAACACGACCTCGTGAGGGAGGCTATGCGCCTCACAGGAGTAACCTCCGGAGTGGAGATCACAACCATAGCTGACATACCTGGGCGTGGTACCGGATTGGGCTCATCGTCTTCTGTGACGGTGGGACTGCTCAACGCACTGCACACGTTCGCCGGAATACAAGCTTCCAAGGATCAGCTCGCAGAGGAGGCTTGCCAAATCGAGATCGACGTCCTCGGTGCCCCCATCGGCCGTCAGGACCAGTACGCCGCCGCCTTTGGTGGAGTCAACTCAATCAGGTTCGGCCCTGACGGCGTACTCGTCGAGCCAGTCGTGCTAAACGATCAGACCATCGACGCCATCAGGGACGAGCTCACCCTCGTCTACACCGGCCTTACTCGAAGTGCCAGCTTGGTTCTAGCCGAGGCATCGGATGACCCCAGTGACAAATTAGCCCGATTGCGCGCCATCAGAATGCAGGCGGACGAGGCTAGAGAGATGCTTGAGTCAGGGGAACTTACGGGTCTAGGCTTGCTCCTCAACGAAACGTGGCTCAATAAACGAGGCATCTCGACCAGCGTGAGCAACGTTGAGATTGACGCCCTGTATGACCGAATTATGAGTCTAGGTGCGAGTGGCGCCAAGTTGCTAGGTGCGGGCGCTGGAGGATTCCTTCTTGTCCATGGGGATGCCAGTCTCAGGGAAACGCTCGCCCGGGAACTGGGATCCGCCAATGTCCTCTTGCCTCTGGGAATCGACTTCGACGGCTCAACAATCATCCATGGCATGGGTCATAGGTGAAAGAAATGGAACGCTATGCCAATGCTTGCGTTACGCTGTGTTTCTTATTGGTCTCATCGACGGCTCTGATGGCCTATTTCGTCATCCCAGAAGGCTCCTCATTGGGCGACCCCCGAGCACCCCAATCCTCGACCTCCTACAACGGGACTGACCCGGTACAAGGCCAGTCATTCCTGAATTTTAGTGCACCCATTGCAGCAAGCTCATCATTGTCAGCAACGTGGTTTGCACAGGCTACTGTCTCCGAAGAATATGGCACAGACCTACTGGAGAACCAATCCCTTGGTCTCAGGGAGCAGATTGACCTGTACTTGGGTGACTCCGATGGTTGGGTGGATTCCTCGGAAGCGAACGACTTCGCCGCTATGGTAGCCTTGGCGAGGAATTGGACCGATGCATCAGTGGGCGGCTGTTGCACATTCGATTATACCCCCATGAGCGCACCCTCAGGGAACGAAGTGGCCGTCGAACCACCTGAAGCTGGGCCGGTCAATGCTTCCAACGGCACATGGAGGTGGTCCGAATCGGCAAACCTGACCGGTGTGACTGACGGCCGAACCATGAGGATCCTCGACCTTCCCAGGGTCGGTGCCCTCATCGAAGAGCTGCCTCTCAGCATCACCCTCCCCGAGAATTGGGAGATCCAGTTCAGTCCGATGATCGAGATATTCAGCGGTGAGCCTAGGAACTTCACTGTAAACCGCTCCCAAGCACCTGTGGCCTATGACATCAGAATCACTATCGGTGAGAACTTCCCGCCTTCGATTTCTGCCTCGAGATTCCCAACAACCTCCTCCACAATACCCCTCGATACTCACTCGTCGTTCTCCGCTATGTGCAACGACGGACCCTTGGAATCACCACTCATAGAATGGTCCGTGAGCAAGGACGAGTCGATTCTCGCCACTTTCCAGAACCCATGGTTCGATTTCTCCCCTATCGATCATGGATTCTCTCACGGTGATGTCGCAAGCTTGGTAGCATCGTGCACCGACTCACATGGGATGGCCTCGCACTGGTACGACAACGTCGGGATCGATGGCATCCTTCCGGAATGGACCGGCGCTCTTTCGGTTGTAACAGGCTCTGAACAGCGAGTGCATGATCTCTCTGAGTTCGTCGTCGAGGTTGATGCCGGAAGTGAACTGATTTTCGATGTCAATGCCTCCGACGAGATGGGACTTCCCGTAAAACTGGAGTTGTTCACCAATATCTCCGAGGGCTGGAGGCAGTTGGGAGTCCAGCAGAAGACCTTCCAGTTCACTGCCAATCAGGGTGCCGACGTGAACGGGGCCCACCTCGGAATAGAGGAGCGGCACCAATCTAGGGACCCCACTTCGTACAGCATGCTCCTACAACTCTCTGATGATGCAGGAAATATCGCCTATGAAGAGTGGGTAATCAGAGTCTTGGATGCAAACCCCCCGACTATTATGATGGACGTGATGGTAAATGGCATCCCGCTCAAGCAAGACGACGAGGCCCACGAGAACGACGTGTTCCAACTGGAATTCTCGAAGTCGTTTGATGACCTCGATGCCATTGTGAACCTCACTTGGACCGTCTCCGTAGACGGTACGGATTTGGTGACCAACGTTGATTGGTCCAGCATCGAGACTCTCGATGTCAACTCCTCGCTACTCGGACTCGGTAATCACAAGGTAATCGCATCGGCTACCGACTCCTCAGGAAACACTAGGACGGAGTCGTATGATCTCCTTGTTCACCCGATGAGGGGGGCGCATCTGGTCGTCACCGACCAGTCGCTTTCAGAAGTCACCGACATAGAGAGCGATGGCTGCTATCCCTGTAGTGTGAACTTCACGGCCCAGATTCAGAATCAGGGCTCTGACCCGTCCTTTGCGAGGGTTTGCTTCGGGGGCAACTGCAGCAGGTACGAGGAATTCCCTGGCGCCACGCTGGAAGGCGGCGCGTCCTCTTCGACCATCGTATTCGAATTCGTCCTCTTTAACGAGAGCCTCGAAGGACTCAAGGTCGAGTGGGACAGCGCCATTGCCGGAACCCACGGAGAAATCCCTCTAGAATACAGCATCGATCTGGGTATCCAAGTGGCCGAGGGCTCCCAGTCGGGCGCCTTGGTTGCGGTGTTGCTGCTAATCATTGCCATGCTGTATACCCTTAGGAAATCCTCATCGGATTTGTGATTAGGCATCACTCAGCCTACCGCATACCTATTGACCCCCTCTTTGACACCAAACAGTGTGGTCATGCTCCCGGACTATCCCGATAGGGTCATCGCAGAGCATCGCAGACGCGTGGAGAAAGCAGCTCTGGCGGGCACCTTTCTTCTAGTGGTTGCTGGAGCCTGGTGGCTGCTGGGATCTATGGGTAGCGAGTCCGACTCGTTACTGAGGTTCGGTCCTGTGGTTCTGATGTTCTCGGCAGCGATCTTACTACCCGACCTGGTCGAGTTCGGACCGATGGAGCGCTCGAGAATCGCCACAGCAGGAAACGTGACATGGCCCCCTCTGCTTGCTTTCACGGCGATCCAGCATGGCCAGAACGCCGAATTGCTGCCCCTGACCATCATGCTCGTGGTGGTCTTGGCATTATGGCGTTCTTCACAATTGATACTTGGTGCGACCCTCAAGACGCGGCGCTGGAGGGGGCTGACCTCCCTCGCCGGCCTCGGCATCGCGCTGCCCATCCTCTCTTCGACAACCGATCCATTGGCATGGGGAATCGTCGTCATCCCTTCGCTGGCTACCATTGTCCCGGATATGCGGGCCAAGGACGACCTTCACGACGAGCGCAAGGCGTTCGCCGGGCGCCTCAAGGAGTCAGAGGTGCGCCTGCTGGAGCTCCAATTTAGGAATCCCGGAATGCAGCAGCCT
Source organism: Candidatus Thalassarchaeaceae archaeon (assembly GCA_030749075.1). Classification (GTDB taxonomy): domain Archaea; phylum Thermoplasmatota; class Poseidoniia; order Poseidoniales; family Thalassarchaeaceae; genus UBA36. The sequence continues at coordinate 89,331 of JASMKR010000004.1, forward strand.
GCCTCTCTGCTCAAGTCCGCCCGCGAAGAGGGTTGGGACGACCCCGAGAGGGGGATGATGATGCTCGCCGAGGCAGAGCGCGAGGCAGAGCGAATCCTCGCCTTGAGAGAGGATCTCGGAGCGATCCGTGACGACGCCAAGGAGGCCATCGAACGCGCGGAACGCGTTTCCAACGTCCCGGAGGGACCCAGGCGATTCTACGACCTCGCACTGAGGGAGGCAGAGCACGGCTCGCTTCGTGAGGCTGAGAAACTCTTGCGCACGGCCAAGGCCAGAGCAAATCAGATTGAGGAGCACTGGCGCTCCGCGACCGATGCCATCGCCGATGCCGAGGCGGCAATTGGCAGCGAGAGCGGGCACATGGTCGAGAGCGTGCGGGCCATCCTGAGTGCGGCCAAGGAGGCCATGGACAACGAGGAGCCCGAGGAGGCACTCGCCATCGTATCTTCGATCGCGGCTCATATGGATAGCATAGGGGACATTCACGACGAGGCAACAAGGGCGATTGACGACGCCGAGCACGCTCTGGCTGCAGCAGAGGGCAACATTCCAGTCAAGAGTACCAAGCGACTCGCCGAGGCCAAGGAGGCCATGAAAGCGGGCGATTCGGCCTTGGCAAAGGGGCTTGCTAACAGCATCTCGAGGGAGATTAGACAGATATCCGATGCTATGAAGGAAGTCCAAAGGTCACTTCGGCAGAGGAAGCAGATCGAGGAGAGGTTCCCACGGGGCGTGGCGAGGCCAGAATGGGAAGAGAGGCTTGATTCCCTAGTATCGATGGCCGACGAGGAGAAGTGGGTCGAGGCCTCCGAGTCATTGGGCAACTTGACCTCAGACCTCGACGCGTTCGAATCTGAGCGCAGCGAAACAAAGGAGATGCTTGACTTCCTACAGGGGGATTGGCTGGCCTTGAGGAAGCGGCTAGACTCGTCGGGCATCGGCCCTGGTGACAGTAGCAGGATGGAGGCTGAGAAGACCATCGCCGATGCCGAACAGGCTCTGGAGAGGGGAGAGTTACAGACCTGCCTCGAGGCTCTGGGAGTAGCCGATGCGGCCATCGAATCCCTTAGGAGAAGGGCGTAGCCGATAGATTCCCATGGGTCGATGATGGGCCACCGTCGCGCTCAATTACCTGCATGCATTCGCCATGCCCCGGCGGATATGGTCTAGTGGTTATGACTGCAGGTTCCCAACCTGCCAACGCGGGTTCGATTCCCGCTATCCGCACCATTGGCGCAATCAGTCGATATTTGTGATGCAGTGATTACTCACGCAGCCAATCCGCTTATATCGCAAATGCTGATGATAGCCGTTCCATGGACCAAACACTGGACCTGCAGGTTGCCGCGCTAATTTTCTTGGACGGCACACGATGCCTCGTCACCGGAGAGTTAGCTGCTGACGTTGAGACGACGAGTGATAATGAGGAGGAACCGGACGAGCCAGCGCCAATTTTCCCCATCGCAATCGAACTCCCCCCCCGTCCAAACCCTCCTGTGCCGGGATTGTGACACACTGGGATTGTCAAATCTTCTTACCATGTCAGTCAAAGGCGAGTCCGGTCACCGAGGCACGATGAATGACGTTTCCGCTGTGCGCGTACTCACTTTGTTCGCAATCGCTTCCTTGGCTGCGGGAGGCTGGATATATCAGTACAACGGAACTGATCCCGTTCCGGAGGAAACAAACGAACTCAATTTCGATAGTGCCATGGCTACCGAATCAGGGGATTCGGACGATGAAGCGGAAGGGGCAAGAGCACCGATGCTAGAAGCCGAATCCGACGATTCCGTCAGCACCTTCTCGGACCTTTCGTTCGGGTTGATTGCTGGGGGAGCGGGAACACTCGGCTCCCTCACAATCGCGGCATCTGTTTCCGAGGCGATTCGCGTTACGGTCCTCGTTGCACTATTGGCCCCGATGCTTGCAATGAGGGGGAACGGCGACGACCTACTGACTAGGGGCCGCATCCTGGGATATCTGGAGGCCAACGCCGGCATTCACTTCTCGGCCATGAGGGACGCACTCGGACTAGCTAACGGAGTCACTGCGTACCACTTGCATGTGCTCGAATCTCAGGGGGAGGTCATCTCATGGAGGGATGGCAAGCTCCGGCGCTATGCCATCGCTTCCCTTTCTCGCGAAGAGGTTGGCAGAATCAGGAATCCCATCATTGGAACGCGCCTCGCTATATTGGAGGTCATAGCCAATTCTGGCAACGTTGGGATTTCTGGCACCGAAGTCAGGAAGAATCTGGAGATTTCACGGCAACTCTTGAGTCACCACATTAGAGAATTACGCAACGCTGGAATGGTGGAGGCAGCCGCCGGAGCGCGTCGTCCACCTTGGAGACTCTCCGAGGAAGGCCAGTTAGCCCTACTGTCTTCCCTCAGTGTCTCGAGCTCCGAGGCGGCAACTTGAGCCTGGATAATGAGGCCCCTTTGTCCAATCATCATACCAACCGCTTGATATGGGGTGCGATTTCCCCCAGTTCCATGGACAACCGAACCACTAACGCGATGCTCATTCTCGTCGTGCTGCTGAGCGCAGGATGCCTCGAGACCGTAGATGAGATTATCGAGGACATCGGCCAGACGATAGACGCCCTCGAGGGCGACTACCCGCAACTGGAAATGCCCGAACGCACTCGCTCCTCCCCAGGTCTGCACAGCTACGATGCCTGCGATACCCTCCTCGAGGACCTGCAGCGGGCTGTCTACGAGGAGATGATCGTCTCCTTAGACCAGGAAAGCTACTGGCATTGGGTCACCGAGCCTTGGAGGACCGGAATCTGGGTCGAGGACGTCGAATTCGACGGCGGCGCTCCGGTGGCCGAGATGGCAGCTGACGATTCTGCGGCATCCCAGTCAGGCAGCGAGGCGACCAGCTCTCGTGAGGGAGAGTTCTCTGGGACAAACAACCAGGAAGCAGGGGTCGACGAAGCGGACTTCCTCAAGACCGATGGCTACCACATCTACATGTTGAATGGGCAATTGCTGCTGATAATGGGGGTTCCCGAGTTCGGCAACCTGACACTCGAGTCAAACCTCACCATCGAGGGAAACCCCACCCAGATGATGATTGACGGCGACCGATTGGTCATCGCCTCCTCGATATACTACTGGGGCCTGCCCGATGATAGCGAACTCAGGAATGTCATGGCAGAGGAGGTCACGGTCACCTCGGAGAAGGGCGAGGAGGACTACTCGTACACGTACATGCGAGTCCAGAACCTCGTGAAGTACACTGTAGTCGACATCACTGACCGCACCGCTCCCAGCATTGAGAGGGAGCTGTATATCGAGGGCGATTACCACACCGCTAGGATGGTGGACGGCACGGTTCGCTCGGTAACGCACCTGTGGACTTACTTCGATGGGATCCGGACTTGGGTCGAACTAACCTCTGATTACTGGGCCGAGGACGACATCGACAAGAGGATGGACATGTGGAACGAGAGCATGAACGCAACCATCCTGCACAACGAGCAGGCCATCGCAGCCCTAACCCTGGGCGACTTTGTTCCTCACATATACGAGATGAGCGATAGTGAGCTCAAGATGCATCCGCTCACATACGAGCAATGTACCGAGTTCTCAGCCAGCGCCGACAGCGCCGGTCGGGGTTTCACTACCATCATGACCATTCAGATGCTCAGTGACGACGTTTCGCTCGAGGTCGATCACATTACCTCCACGTGGGCTCACGTATACGCCTCACAGGACACCTTGGTTCTCGCAGAACCCGCTAACGACTGGTGGTGGTTCTGGAGGAACTCGGGCTGGGATGACGCGACAAATATCCACTCCTTCGACATCAGCGATGCGAACCACACCACCTACTCCGCTTCAGGACGGGTGAACGGCACAGTGCAAGACCAGTTCTCCATGAGCGAGTACGAGGGCTCGATCAGGGTGGCCTCTACCTCCGACCTATGGGGGAGATGGTGGCTTTCGGCTGAACTGGACGAGAACGGCGAGCCGATATGGACCGGTCCCAGCAACCAGGTGACCATCCTGCAGGACGATGACGGGGGACTGCTCTCCCAAGTTGGCTTCGTCGGGGGCATTGCCGAGGGCGAGACCATCTGGAGCGCTCGCTTCGTCGGCGAACGCGGCTACCTCGTGACTTTCATGAACATGGACCCACTTTGGGTCCTCGACCTGTCTGATCCGACCGACCCCACGGTCTTGGGCGAGCTCGAGGTGCCAGGAGTGTCAACATACATCCACCCGGTCGATGAAAACACCCTGCTCACGATCGGAATCGCTGGTGGAGAGGGTGGAGAGGGCCTAGACTGGTCCACGACCCAAGTCTCCCTGTTCGACGTCAGTGACACCAGCAATCCCACCCTCTCCGATACTATCCCGTTGACGCCGGCTTACACTGATGATAACTGCGAGGACATCCGCTCTTGCGGCTGGTCGTGGTCATACTCCGAGGCCACCTACGAGCACAAGGCCTTCACCTACTGGGCACCTGAGTCACTCCTGGCAGTGCCTCTATCCACACATAGGTACGTGTACGACGAGATCGAAATCGACGGCAGGATCTACTCGTTTTCCGGATATCAGTTCGTCTCGATGCTCAAGATGATCAATGTGGATGCTGAGAACGGCACTCTCTCGACTCACGGGGAGGTCGAGCACTCCGAGTTCTACAACGAGGACGGCCTGTCCTCTTGGTGGTCCGGAACTACTAGCATACGCCGCTCGATCTTCATGGGGGATTACGTGTATGCATTCTCGGCGGCTGGTGCCACCGTACATCGCACCAACGATCTGCAGTTGATGGTGGAGCTGGAGATACCTGGAAACGAGCCCGCTTCATACTATTACGGGGAATCAGTGGGTGTGGAAGCCGTGGACGGAGAGGCCGCAGAGTCCTCCAGCACCGAAGAAAATCGCGCTGACGACGAGGCCTGATTCTCACGCGAAACGCAGAGCCCTGCCGACCGAACCAGGCTCGGCCAAGATCTCCCCTCGCTTGGGACCATCGCTTGTTCGACTGTGCACGATGGTCCCGTCAACGACGGTGCACACAGGCCATCCTGTGAGGGGAATTCCCTCATACGCCGTCCATCCCACGCGGGTCCATGTATCCGCATCCGATATCGACCACCTCGATTCCATGTCCACGAGTACCAAGTCGGCGTCCATGCCCTCCTGCAGTTGACCCTTGCCCTGAATCCCGTATACCCCAGCAGGTCCTTCGCACATCCATCGCACGACGTCAGGAATCGAGCACTTGCCATCAGCGGCGTGAGTCAGCATCACGGGAAGTGAGGTTTCTACACCAGGCATGCCCGAGTGGGCCATGGGAAAGCCCAGAGCCTTGTTCTCCAATGTGTGAGGGGCGTGGTCTGTGGCGATACAGTCTATCGTCCCGTCCTTCAGCCTCCTCCATAGCGCTTCACGATCCTCGCTGTAGCGAATGGGCGGGTTCATGATTAAGCGAGTACCGCGCTCTTCCACATCGTCCTGATCGAAGGTCAGATGCTGTGGACATACTTCGGTAGTGACAAGACCGCTCTTGTTGTCCGCCAGCCAGTCAGCCTCTAGGCCACTGGTAAGATGGAGGATATGGAGGCGATGGGCGTTTTCATTAGCGAGCTTCGAGGCTCGCTGGGTGGCGATGAGTGCAGTTTCGCTATCACGCCACTCCGCATGCGCGGCAACGTCCTCCCGTCCTTCGTAGTCGGGTCGCCGTTCCTTGAGCCTGCCTTCGTCCTCCGCATGTACGGCGATGACGCCAGCGGTTTGCGAGAAGATCCTCTCCAGTGCTGGTTGCTCGTCAACCAGCAAGTCACCGGTGCTGCTTCCCATGAAGACCTTGATGCCGCAGACGCCCTCCCTAGGGCCCGGCTCGTCAGGGGTCCCGACGGCCTCTTGCAGATCCCCGAGGTTGTCGGGGGTCGCTCCGATGAAGAAGCCGTGGTGAGTGACTGCATTGGCAGCGGCGGAGCCTAGCTTGTCTCGCATTGCCTCCATGCTGGTAGCAGAGGGGACGTTGTTGGGCATGTCTAGGAAGGCTGTGACGCCACCAGCCGCAGCGGCCATGCTGCCGCTGCCCAAGTCCTCCTTCTCGGGTTGGCCAGGCTCCCTGAAGTGAACTTGGGGGTCGATTGCTCCGGGCAGCAGGTGCAGTCCTTCGCCATCGATGACGACTTCGTCCTCGCGAGCTGCAAGACCCCCTCCCGGCGCGATTGACTCGATTACGCCCGAGGTGGCACGAAGGTCTCCTTGGGTAACCTTGCCGTCAAACACCATCTCGGCGTTCAGAATCAGCAGTGACTGTCTCATGCCCTCTCCATCGACGACTGGGCAGGGGGCATCTCAAGACTGTTCGCATACCCACGTCAGTGCTCTAGTGCGTTTCCGTATGTGTCAAATAGACCTGCCTTCAGCGGCCCGTAGCGGGTTGGAGTAGTCAGGTTATCTCGTCGGGCTCATAACCCGGAGACCGGTGGTTCAAATCCACCATCCGCTACCAAGAATTATGAATGAAAGTGAAAAACCAAGGTACTGCACGGCTATTAAGTGGCATTATACTTTCAAACATTTGCAAGGGGTCCTTCTCTTGTTCATATACCACCGAGAACGAACGGAAGCCAGAAGGGTGAGATGAATGACAAAGGAAACAGCGAGCGAGAAGATCGATGAGGAAGCGATTGTGATAGATGTGGACGAGCAGGAGCCAACCATCGAGGATTTGCCCGGAGTCGGTCCAGCAACTGCTGAGAAGCTACGCGAGGCCGGCTTCGAGGATCTACTGGCCATCGCCGTGATGAGCCCACCAGAGTTGGCAGAGCAGGCAGAGTTGGGAGAGGCCGTGTCCGCAAAGATCATCCAAGGAGCGAAAAAGCTGGCGAACATAGGTGGCTTCGTCAGTGGTATCGCATTGTTGGAACGACGTCGCAGGGTGCAGAAGCTAACCTCCGGGGCCTCCTCGCTGGACGAGTTGCTGGGCGGGGGCTTCGAGACCCAGGCCATAGTAGAGGTATTCGGCGAATTCGGCAGCGGCAAGACCCAGATCGGTCACCAGCTCGCTGTCAACACAATTCTCCCTTTCGAACAGGGGGGCTTTGATGGCGAGGTATTCTACATCGACACCGAGGACACATTCAGGCCCGAGCGCATATCGCAGATGGCCGAGTTCGTCGGAATTGACCCACAGGACGCTCTAGACAGGATTCACGTAGCACGCGCATACAACTCAGCGCACCAGATCCTGCTCGTGGACGAGATCAAGAGGATGTCGAAGAACATCGATGTCAAATTGATTATCGTGGACTCGCTGACTAGCCACTTCCGCGCCGAGTACATCGGCCGCGGCATGCTCGCAACCAGACAGCAAAAGCTCAATCGCCACATGAAGGAGTTGAAGCAGCTTGCAGACGTTCAGAACGCTTTGGTCCTGGTCACCAACCAAGTCATGTCGAAGCCCGATGCCATGTGGGGTGACCCGACTAGGGCGATAGGCGGCCACATCGTTGCACACGCCAGCACATTCCGCTTGTACCTCAGGAAGTCGAAGGGGGGCCGAAGGATAGCTCGCCTCATCGACAGCCCCAATCTGCCAGAGGGGGAGGCGGTCTTCACCGTGACATCCGAGGGCCTGCGCGACTGAGTGCAGGCCCCGGGGTCCGAAGGCTATGCTGTGATCTCAGACATCGCCTCGCCTACCTCGGTGATGAGCGAGGCGAGGTGCGCCTCATCGAAGCCGAGCGTCAAACCAGCTGCTGAGAAGAGACGGGGGAGCGTTCTAGTGTTGCCTAGGCTCATTGCTTCGGCGTAGTCGTTCAGTGCTTTCTGCGAATCCTTCCTGTGAGTTTGCCAAAGCTGCAGGGCGCCCAATTGGGCTATGCCATACTCGATGTAGTAAAAGGGGGCCCCATAGAGGTGGCCTTGCTGTTGCCACGAGACTTCCCTGAAAGCGAAGTGCTCTCCCCAATCCATGTCAGATCCGAACCTTTCGCGAATTGAGAGCCAAGCCTCCGATCTCTCCTGTCTTGAATGCCCAGGATTGGCGTAGGCCCAGTGCTGGAATGAGTCTATAGTGGCTATCCAGGGAAGGAGGAAAACGACCCCTTCCAGGTGTGCCTTACGAGCTCTGTCTGCCTCTCCGCCGGGATAGAACATTTCCCAGCCCGGCTGAGTCAGCAATTCCATGGACATGGATGCGACCTCGGCGAACTCGATCGGGTAACCCCTCTCGTCGATGAGTTCCAAGTGGCCGCAATAGAGAGAGTGGAATGCGTGCCCAGCCTCGTGAATCATCGTTTCGAGGTCACTCTGCAGCCCGGCCGCGTTCATGAAGATAAATGGGACCCTGCTCTTCTCGAGGTAGTACTGGTAGCCTCCGGGGGCTTTGCCCTTCCTTGTATCGAGGTCAAGGGTGTCCATCTCAACCAACTTGTCGAACTTGCCCCCCAAGTCTCCTGACATGTCATGGAACATGACGGAGAGCTTCGCTACCATCTCGTCAGATGTCTGGAAAGGCCGTAGCGGAGGCAGTCCGTGAATATCGGGGCCGACTCCGGTCTTCTCGTTGACGTCCCACGGGGCCAGACTCTCTATTTCCAGGCAGGCTCGCCTCTCATCATTGATGCCTCGGAGAAGCGGCATGCAAACAGCCTCAATCGATTCATGGAACTCTAGGCAGTCCTCGATATTGTAGTCGAATCGGTGCATAGCCCGGAACATGTAGTGGGTGTAACTGTCGAAATCCGCATTGAGGGCAATCTGGTGCCTGATGCCCACCAGCTCATCGAAGATCTCTGACAGCCTCTCACTGTCAAGCATCCTCCTCTCGACAACTGCGGACCAAGCAGCTTCCCGCTCCGACCTGTCGTTTGACTCTAGGTACCCACTCATCTGCGGGAGAGTGCGCTCCTCACCATCGAAGTCGACGGTCATTGCACCGTTGATCGCCTGAGCCTCGGTGACGAGCTTGGTCTGCTCCACTCCAAGGAGGATGTTCTCCTTGCGGAATATCTCTACATCCGTCTTCATGACTCTGATCATCAGGTCGTACCTGCCGGGCAGATCGTCGAGAGATGGGTGCCCCACTATCCTTCTGTTGAGTGTGTCGGAGAATTCCGAGAGTTTCGGTCGGACATTGCCGACGAAGTCAAGGAAGGCCCCCCTCTTATCCTCGCTCTCGGTGTTGCAAGTCATGCCGATGTAGAGTAGTGCACCTGCCTCGGAGATGTGCTCTGCGAGTTGGGAAGCGTCTCTGATTAGCCCCTCAAGGCAGTTTGAGCAGTTCAATTCTCTTTCTAGCAAGTTATTAGCAAATGGCTCGATATTCTCCCAAAGGGCGGCATCTAGGTTGTCGGGCACGAACTGACCAGTCATCTGTAGACCTCAGTTGAGAAAGTGGAACTTTGCCATATCACTCAGCAAGTACCCCGGCGCCTCGACTATCAACTTGACGCCAGTGGCTCAATCTCACCTCAAGTCGGAAAGGGCCATGTGCGACATGAAGCACTCTTCTATCCTCCACAGAGGGAGGCCGCTCTCCTCAGACCTAGCTCCGAGCCTTAGGAGCCCTCGTTCACTGGGCACTGGCCTCTTGGCAACCAGTGAGCCTCCAAGATGCTCAATCAACCGATCGGCTTCCAGACCCATGTCAAGATAACTCGCTCTCGGTATCTCATAGCCCCCGAACTCATTTCCAAGATCCGCATCGGGAAGTGATACGATCCATGCCGACGCATCGCCCTCTTTGATCCCCGCCCTCTCAAACGCTCGAGATACTTGATGGGTTCCCGATATCAGTCGGAGGAATTCAGCGTCAGGGGAATTGGCGACCATTGATCCGGAGGCTTCTCCCCTTCTGAGCGCATACCATGTCGTCCACAGGTGAATCTCACTGGCCACAACCTCGAAGGCCATCAGTAGCCACCTATTGCTCGGCCGCCACTCGTTGAATAACGAGACTACCGATTGCACGTCCACCACTGGACGGGGAAAACTCATTCCCCAAGCCGGGAACCATGGCACGGGGTGGTCGATGACCATGCGGGGCGATGGAGTCTGACGGAAGAATGTGATTAGAGACTTTGACTGGTCGTCCTACTCGCGGAGCTGACGAGATTTTCGACGAGTTGGGGACTCCAACCGCGTAGGTCGGCCAACCGCCCCCGGTCCCTCTCGGTTAACATGGAGACATCCGATGCGCTAGACACTCCGAGCGTGTCAGCCATCTCCCTGGCCCTGACTCTTCCGACCCCCCTGATAGCAACTAGTCCTAGGATGTCAGCCCTGCAGCCAAATCTCACTCTGCGATGGATCTCGTCTATCGATTCGAATAGGGTCTTGTGGGCATTCCGGTTGATCTTGGCGAGCCCCTCGTCCTCCGAGAGGATTCTTCGCATGGCGTAAAGCAGCCATTCAAGCAACTCCACGCGGCTGCGTAGGTCACCAGGTTGAACGCCCCATTTGCCCTCAATCGAATCTAGGCCCTCTTCCTCCATCCATGATTGCACTACCAAGACTCCCTTCATCCTCCGCTCTTCCTCAAGGTCCACCGCTTCTGCCAGCAGCTCCCTCTCGTGCCCATGCAGTGCCTCCTGTATGGAATCGTAGTCGCTCCTTCTGGGCCAGAGTGGTAGGAAGTCGGGGGTGCAGGCAGCTAGGTGCAGGAGACTGAGTGGGGAGACCTGTCCAACATCATCCTCACCGGAAAGTATACCCATCGCCCTTCGAAGACCATTATGGATAATCCTGCCTGAGATTGGGTTCAGGTATAATCTAGCGATCCTGGAACCGAGACTGGTCGAAGCGTAGGTCATTGTGGTGGGCTCTGGTAATATCGACTCGGTGGCCCCGTATAGGCTGGCTTTCCTGAATCCGAAGATCGCTGGTCCCTTTCTGGGGTCTAGTCTACGCCGCCGCCTCTCCTTGGGAACGATCTCTAGTCCGGGTATCTCTGATGCAGAGTCGGCCCACGATGGCATCTCGTCTTCCCAGTCTTCGTCCTTGGGAGATTCGCTCTCGCTTTCTAGGATCCTCTTCCTGACTTCCTCTGATTCCCCTATTCTGTCAATCATCCCGTTGTCAGCGAGCCAGCACAGCACGTCATCCACCCTGGACTCTAGCGTTTCCGGATCCATCTGGGTAGATAGGAAGGTCTTGGCCAAGAAGCGAGTGATAGAGTCCCTGTCGTCTATTCCTGCCGTAGCGATAAGAGAAAGCATGTGCGTAAGTAGCGCGCCATCCTCCTCAGCGTGGAGCGCGCTGGGATTAGCGAGCTTTGAGGTGACTTCCTCTGGCCCCCCTCTCAGATACCTCTCCACCAGAGACGCCTCCTCGTCCTTGCTCTTCGAAACTAGGAAGGACTCGCCAAAGTCGTCGTAAGCCGGTCTGCCTGCTCTACCCATCATTTGTCTCACCTCCATGATTGGCAGAGGCATGCTCCTAGCAGCGATGGTACTCCATCTCCTGGTATCCCTAATCACGACTCTGCTCGCTGGTAGATTGACCCCCTGGGCAAGAGTTGGAGTCGCAACAACGCACAGTAGTTGTCCGCTTCTGAAACCGTTCTCGACCTTCTTTCTTTGAGTTGAGGTAAGCCCTGCATGATGGAAGGCAACACCGCCCCTACATGCGTTAGAGAGTGCCTTTACCGTGGCAGATGTACCTTCACCTCTGGAAAGACCATCTGCTAAGTCATCCCAGCCCTCTATCATTCCGGAATCAAAGAAACCAACACCATCTGCAACCCAGGAAGATCTGATGTGCTTTGCAAGCTCTCTGGCCTCCTTTTGGGCCGATGATCTCGAAGAAACAAACACGAGCATTTGTCTTCCCTTGCCAATGGTGTCATCGAGAACAGCGTGGAGATTCTTCTGGGTCCCTCCCTCCAGACGCCTCGATTCGGGTAATTCTTCTGCAGCACCATACGGACTCTCTACAGAGTGGTATCTGAGATCCAAGCCAGTCAGAGTTCCTGAATACAGCGTAACTGGCCTCCAGTTGGATTGAATGAGCTCGGCATCCAGCCATTCTGCCATCTCCTCGGCATTACCTACAGTTGCTGAAAGAGCCAATATTTGGGCATCGCTTCTCCTGTGACGAATCCTTGAGAGTAGAATCTCCAAAGTGGGACCCCTGCTAGGGTCTTGCAAGAGGTGGAACTCGTCTGCGACAACGATACTTATATCATCCCCGATAGACGGATTCCCCCTTAGCATAGAATCGAATTTCTCGCTGGTGCAGACGAGAATATCGGCATCTTCGATAGCACTCATCTCGCTGCTCCGATCCCCTATGGCGAGTCCGACCCTGAGCCCGAGGCTCGCCGAGATCTCCTTGAGTTCCTCGTACTTCTCAGACGCTAGTGCCTTGAGTGGGACGATGTATACTCCCCTCGAACCCTCCAACTCATTGGCCAACCTGTGTGCGAGCGTAATATGGGCCACCAGAGACTTGCCGCTAGCCGTGGGTATGGCGAGCATCAGGCTCCTACCGCTTAGAGCGTGTGGCAGTGCCTCTGCCTGAGGGGGGAATAGACGCTCTATGCCCCAAGATTCCCCAAGCATAGCCTTCAATCTGGGATCTATATCGAAGTCACTCAGGCTAGGTGTATCACTGACTCGCCCATCGTCCATGGGGAGACTTGGATTCGGCCGTTCTAAAGGATGTCGAGTCAACACTCATTCCCATCTGTGATAGGCCGGATGGTCTTCCTTGACTGCGACGAACAGCCCTTCTCCGGTTGCGCAGACATTCCCATCAGCAGTCAACTCCATCCTGATGCTCGCCCGGTCACCATCGATGCCCACTGCCTCGCCCTTCACGTGCAACTTCATCCCGTGAGGGGCCGGTTGCCTGAGCTTGATGCTGTAGGATGCGGTAACTGTGCAGGGAGGTTCTGATGCGCCTGAATGATCCATCAGCGCCATAGCCGCAGTCCAGTTTCCATGACAGTCAAGCAGAGTTCCGATGATTCCACCGTTGATTATGCCTGGAAAGGCCTGATGCTCATCACTGGGATCGAACTCCATCTCGAGCCCCCCCTCTGTCCGGAAAGACCGGATTCTGAGGCCTTTCTGGTTTGCAGGGCCGCAGCCGAAGCAGATACTGCTCGGTGCGTGCCTCTCTTGGACAGATTGCCTCGCCCCAGAACCCATGAGGCCTCTTGGGGGCCCATGGGAATTGAATGATTCCCATTACCAGTCTTGCATATCCTATTAATTCCTCAATCCATCCCGGACATAGTGGACGTGGACGAACCGACCGATGGCGAAGAGCAGGCCAAGCCCGCTCCTGCGAAGTCGACTACTAGGATGAAGCGAAGACGCTACGCCCCCATTAAGATCGCTAACCAGATACCGATGAAGAGGAGGAGGGAGATTGAGAAGGCACTCGGAGAGGTTGGGGAGACGCCGAAGAAGTGGTCTAGGAATGGGGGTACGAAGAATCATAACTTCCTCAAGAAGAGAATCAAGCCCGGTACGATCCGACATCTGGAGTACGATTTGCTAGACGTGGAGATAGGGGAGTCATGGCCGATTCCCGTGAGCGTAATCCATGGTTCTAGGCCAGGACCAGTGGTGACCCTGCTCGGTGCTGTTCACGGAGACGAACTCGTCGGACCACTAGCGCTTACCTACCTCTGCGGACCCAACTTCATGGGAGGGGATAGGGTCATCGATCACAATGCCCTTGCGGGCACCATCAGGATTGTCCCGATAACCAATCTACCGGGGTATCGCAGGAGGAGCAGGTACTTCCCGGACGGCAGGGATCTCAATCGATCCTTCCCCGGTAAACCCGACAGCAATACAACATCTAGAGTTGCCCACGGGTTGTGGACGCGAATCATTTCGGGTAGCGACTACATCATCGATCTCCACACCGCTGCTAAGGGGAGGACCAATATTCCGCAGATTCGAGCTAACCTAGCTCATCCGTCCAGCAATCGCATTGCCAGGGCATTTGGCATTGAGACTATCCTTGACAGCGAGGGCCCTAGGGGCTCTCTCCGTCGAGTTGCCAATGACGCCGAGATCGCTTGCATCACTTTCGAGGGTGGTGGTTCCGACGAAGCCGATCCGGAATCAGTACAGATCTCGATGTATGGGATAATCAACCTCCTGAGGAGCCTGAGGATGATTCCTGGTTATCCCAGCAAACCCAGGTTCCGAATTCTCGCTTCCGGCTCGGTATGGATACGTTCTGACCAAGGCGGCTTGCTCGATGTCCTAGCTCCGGCAGGAAGCTTCGTTGAAGAGGGCGAGATTGTTGCGACAGTGACCGATCCGGAGATACCTGGGGAAAGCCACGACATGACATCTCCCATCCGCGGGCTTCTGATTAGCACCGCAACACACCCATTCGTCAACTCAGGCTCCCCGATCGGCCACTTGCTGCCAGTAAGGAGGGGTGTTTCCACGCTGATGAGGAGGCTGGACGAGGAGGGCTGCCTGATCATCAGCGGTTCGGATGGCGATCCGCCTTGGAGGGAGGACGAAGATATCGAGGACATCGCGGTCTTCGGAGAGTGGTCTGGAGGTTCGCCCGATGCCGAGTGGGGTCCTTCGGAATCTGCAGGGGAAGATAGTTAGCCCTCGTCAACTCCATCATCGCTCGAGATGCCAGGGATTTCAGGGGCAGATGGGAGGTTGAGCCCCCTGTTCTCCGGACTTACAGCAAGTCGGTCAGGAGTGACCCCATAGGCCTCGAGGGCATCCTGCAGCTTTCTGTTGTGAGCAACCCTCATCCCTGCGATAGCGCCTCCCGCTGTGATTCCGACCACCAATATGACCAGCCCCACTACGCCTGCAGCTTGGAACAAGGAGCCAACAAGGCCACCAGAGGATGTCGACGGCTCGAACCACACCCTCACGGCGATTTCCCACACTATCTCTGTGTCCTCTCCGGAGTCGGAAATCCTGACCGTTACAGTTTGTTGCGCATTGCCTTCGGAGCAGAGTTGTACCTCTAGGTCGGTGATGGGCTGATTGCAATCGATAGGGGGCAGGATTAGTTGCATTCCATCCGAACTGACGTTCGAAGCAAGGGAAAAATCCTCGAACATCCATGTAATCGACTTGTCCACGTTCCAAGAGATTCCCGAGATTGTGATTTCTAGCGACTCGTTAGCAGAGTCCCAAACTGCTTCCTCGGTGAAGGGGGGACTAGTCCTCAGGATGGACAATCTGTCAAGGTCCTCGTCGACGAGTTCGTCGCAATCATCATCTATGCCGTTCCAAAGCTCGTCCGCCCCCGGATTGGTGCTCCCTGTCTGATCGTCGCAATCTTCGAACCCGTGGAAGCCGTCCTGGTCCCGGTCATAGTCAAAGGATAGTGGGTCTGACATCTTCACTAGCAACTCGGTCCCGTCATCGAGTCCATCTTGGTCCGAATCCATCAATTCGGGGTTGGTGGAGTGATTGTGATACTCGTCATAGTCAGAGATCAGGTCTCCATCGGTATCAATGCCCCTGAAGTCCTCGTCGATTTCGTCATCGCAGTCGTTGTCTTTACCATCAAGGGACTCGGGCTTGTCTGGAGCCCGCTCGAAATCGTCGTCATCGCAATCTTGGAAATCATACCACCCGTCTGCATCGAGGTCTTTGTCTGAACCGAGTGGATCCGAATCGAAGTCATTCACCTCGATCCCGTCCGGAAGACCGTCGTCATCGGAGTCCCCGTCATAGGGGTCGGTGGAGTAGTTGTGGAACTCCTCGTAGTCGGTGAGCCCATCGAGATCACTGTCAATCGACCAGAAGTCCTCGTCGACAAGGTAGTCACAATCGTTATCGATGCCATCCAAGGACTCAGGAAGATTAGGCGCGCGGTTTGGATTCTCATCGGCACAGTCCTCGAACCAGTAGTACCCGTCTAGGTCAGTGTCGGCGTCCGCCGAAAGCGGGTCGGTGCCCAATTCCCCTACCTCTAGCGAGTCGTTCAGGTTGTCGCCATCGGTGTCGGCATTGGTGCTATTAGTCCCATGGACGTGGTATTCGGACCAGTCGGACAGGCCGTCTCCATCGGCGTCTGTGTCGTTGAAGCCCTCGTCGCTGAGGCCATCACAGTCGTCATCGATGCCATTGAGGATCTCGGTGCTCCCGGGGAAAACAGCAGGGTCGTCGTCATCGCAGTCCTGGAAGTGGTAATACGAGTCCAGATCGCTGTCCGGGTCGAAGGTGAGCGGGTCCGAGAACCATATCTGCAACTCGTCGGAATCACTAAGTCCGTCTCCATCCGAATCAGAACTCAGTGGGTCGGTCCCGTGATTGGTCACCTCATCGTAGTCACTCAAGCCGTCCTGGTCCGTATCTGCCTGATCGGCCTTGGTCCCATATGTGACGATCTCATCATAGTCGCTCAGTCCGTCTCCGTCAGTGTCATTGTTGAACGGGTCTGTGCCATGGACCTCGGTCTCGTTATAGTCTGATAGCCCATCGTTGTCATCGTCCTCGTCGACAAAATCGCACGTTCCGTCCGAATCAGAGTCAATTGGTGAGGAGCTTGCGTTCAGGGGGTCCGTATTGCAAGCAATCTCTTCGATATCCTCGAATCCATCGTCATCGTCGTCACCGTCCACTTCGTCGCAAATCCCATCCAAGTCGTTGTCCGATGGGAGGGAACCCGAGTCGAACGGGTCCGTGCCACATGATTCCTCGTCGAGGTCGGACCAGCCGTCGTTGTCATCGTCCTCGTCGTTGTAATCCGGCCATCCGTCACCGTCGAAGTCAGAGATGTTTCCCACACCGTGGATTATCATCTCCCAGTAGTTCAGAGTGCCGCTGTTAGAGCCCACAGAGTCCCTGATCTTGAGAGTCCAATTTCCAATAGAAGGCTCGTCCCAGTGGTGCACTGTACCGAACATCCAGTTCGAGTAATCATTAGAAGGGTCAGAGTGTTCTTCGGCAAGCCATGACTCTTTGCCTGATGGTGACCGAAGGACGATGTCGAGGTCACCTCGATTGGGATGACTGATATCCACTACGATATCGATCGACTCCAGTTGCAAGTTCACGGGGATTTCGACATCGAACTCGGTCCAACCATCTGACCCATCCGGAATTTCAGCACTCTCGACAAAGGGCCCAAAACTGGCATTCGACTCTTGGCCGCTGCTGGTCCAGTTCTCAGCCAATAAGACAGCAGCACCCGCATCCGCTGCTCCGAATCCGTACTTGTGGGAGACCATGTGCCCCGCCCCGTTCATTTCCCAAGAGCTATCATTGACATCCATCATCCGAGCGCTCCTGACGAGGATGTGTTGCACGTCCCTCCAGGTTAGATTCTCGTTCGCCTCTAACATTAGGGCGATGACCCCAGCCACTAGGGGGGTAGCGCTGGAGGTTCCTCCGAAGCCGTCGGTAGTCCCCCCGCTCATGTCGGTGGTGGTGATCCCCTCTCCATCGCCATCCGAGTGCGATGCAACAAGGATATTGGCCCCTGGTTCGGCATACCATGATTGCTGGCCCATGTGGGTTATCGCTGTTACAGCGATTGCAAACCGGTTGTTTGCATACCCGTCGTAGTTGGAATTATCCTCAGCCATCAGACCATTCCCGGCTGCCCATGTGTAGATGTTGCCGAGACCCGACCTACCGTTGTAGGCAGAGTCCTCAATGGTCGCTATGGTGAGCGGGCCGGGAGCCTCCAGAGTCATCCCATCGTCATAGGGCCCCCATGAGTTGGTGTAGATGTCTATGTCGTCGTTGTGATAGCCCAGTGCATCGGACTCCAGACTGTCATCTAAGCCGCAGGCAATCAGCGTGGATCCGGCTATGGTAGCCCCGAATGCCGCCCCAGTAACGTAGATGGAGTTGTTTCCCACAGCACCGGCGACACCAGCGACAGAGGTGCCGTGGCCATTGAAACCCCAAGGCGAGGGATCCCCGTCATCGTTGCACCAATCATAGGAGTGGGCCGAAGAGTAATGCGGCTGAATATCGGAGTGATTCCACTTCAGCCCGTCGTCCACCACGCTGATGACAACTCCATTGCCGTTGTATTTCTCCCAGGCTCCCGTCACGTTGGCGTCTTCTCCAACAACGCCGCCGCTAGTCTGTCCGGAGTTGTTCAGGTGCCATTGTTCATCGAATTCCGGATCGTTCGGTGTGAATCTGGGGGACTGCAATTTCTCCAGTAGTGGGGAGAACGACTCTATCTCACCGGAATCGAGCGATGCCCTGAGGCTCTCTAGGGCATCCTTGGGATCCGTGTAAGTCCAGATGTAGGCGCCTCTGAGAACGGGGGTCTTCTCGGTTTCGTCGGGAGAGCCAAGGGTCCCCACGTGCTCCTCCTCGGGAATCCCCGTCACAACGAGCCACGAGTGCGCCTCCGATAGTTCGGCACTGTCGTAGTTATCGATGTCCGAGACACGGGCGAAAGCCAGTTGCACTGCTCGGGAGTAAGTCAGCATCACCTCCTCCTTCTCGAACTCCCCGGCATCTTCCTCCGGAACTTCGGCAAAGGAGGTACCCACGGGGGCAAGAAGTAGCAGCGTCAGCACAATCAGAGCGTTGCGCATGAGTGAACTCGAACACCATCAGGCTTTAGCCATTCGTCCCAATTGTTAGCCGAGTTATAGTTGTCCAGCACTAGGTCTCGTTCGAATTGATCCTCCAGTAAATCAAGGGTGCTATGACTAGGTACATCAGCACGCCATAGACTCCTGATGGCAGGCTCAGGGTCGAAAGCCCCCCGTCTGGGGCAGCCAGGATCAACCCTCCAACGGTAATTCCGACAGTCGCGTTCTGAATACCGCTCTCAATCGACACCGTGGTGGCCCTGATAATTTCGAGGTCGAGCAGCTTGGCGCTCTGGTAGCCGATTGAAAGCATTAGAAAGTTGAGGGCGATGACCGCTGGACCAAGCGTTCCGATGTTATCCATCAGGGTGTCCCACTCACTCGCAATGGCGGCAAGTATGATGATCACGAACAAGACCGCAGCGACTAAGTTAACTCCCCCCTCAACGCTGTCCGCTTTGGTCGGGCTATAGTGACGGACGGCCATCCCTACCAGCACGGGCATTGTGGTGAGAAGGAACATGGTAATCCCAAGTCCTAGAATGTCAATCTCGGGAGCAGCCTCTCCCATGAAGTGATCCATGGAAAAACCCACGATTACTGGCAGGGTTATCACCGTCGCAACCGATACCACGGCAGTGTATGAGATTGAGAGGGCCGTGTCACCCTTTGCTAGTTTTGTCAAGATGTTCGATGTCACCCCTCCCGGGCAGCAAGCTAGAATCATCATTCCAACAGCCAGCTCCCCTTCTAGATTAGCAGCGGAGGCGATTAAAAAGCCCATTATCGGAAGCACCACCATCTGGTTTGCCAATCCGATTCCGAATGCCTTGGGTTCGCGAATCACCAGTGAGAAGTCCTCGGTAGTCAGCCCAACTCCCAGTGAGAACATGATGAAAGCGAGGGATAACGGAAGGATGACGTCTATGATGACATTCCCTTCTTCCTCAGTTTCTTCTTGAGCCTGTGTTGGCGCTGCGACTAGGGCCAGCAGAATGAGAGCTGAAATGGCTGCAATGCTTAGCCTCCTCATGGACATACGAGGCATTTGCCGCTGTATAACTGTGTACCTTCAGGATGCCGAGCCCCTGAATCCCGCAATCGCTGAGTGGACCTCTTCGTCCGTCATCATTCGCCTCTGGCTCTTAGCGACTTCGAACATGTGAGCGACTAGTTCGTCGTCGGCCTCATATCCATTATTCTCGAGCCAGTGCAGCACGTTAGAACGCCCACTCATATGGCCTATCCTGATTACCTGCTGTAGACCGAAATCACCAGCTGGCACCCCTGAGTAGACTCGATCGGCCAACCAGTCGTCGCCCTTTTTCATCGCCTTAATCACAGCCGAGGCATGCACCCCGGTTCCGGTTTCGAATGCATCTTCCCCAAATACGGGGTAGTTGTGAGGCAGAGCGACTTCGATGTACTCGTGCGCCTTGAGCATATACTCGTTCAGGGAAGTCAGGTCGTTGTTGACGATTCCCATTAGGCTGAGATTGACCAGAGTTTGGTCGAGTGGAGCGTTGCCCGCTCTCTCCCCGACTCCCAATGCGGTTCCGTGGATGACATCAGCACCGGCCTCGTACGCTGCGAGGTTGTTGGCTACTCCGAGCCCGCGGTCCTGATGGCCGTGCCAGTTGATCTCGATGTCCCTGCGCTTCACACCGGCATCGGGAACGACCTCGTCTTGGATGAAGCCAATTAGCTTGCGCACTCCGTTAGGGGTGACGTGACCACAGGTGTCGCAGACGCAGATCCTGTCGGCCCCAAGCTCAATTGCGCGGGAGTATACTTCCTTGATTTCCTCCGGCTTGCTCCTAGTCGTGTCTTCGGTGACGAACATTACCGGGATGTCGTTGTCAACAGCGAAGGTCACAGCGGCTTCTGCAGTAGAGAGGATCCGCTCCATAGTCCAGCCTTCTGCGAACTGCCTGATTGGGCTTGTTCCCAGAAACGCGCTAGCCTGTATCTGCCGCTCGTGCTTGGCTTGCAGGTCGACGAGCGGTTCGATGTCGGTGACTACGGTTCGAACGGCACATCCGGGCCTAATCTGGTATTCGTTCTCGCCCATGTGCCCGAGCATGGCATCGATGTGGCCCACGTGGAACTCCCCAGCTCCCGGAAGGCCGAGGTCGACCTTCTGTATGCCGAGACGCTCCATATAGTCGATGAGCTCGATCTTCTGTTCGATGGAAGGATTCCGAGCACTGGGGCTCTGGAGCCCATCACGCAGAGTCTCATCATCGAACCAGAGTTCGTGCGGGTGATTGGCCTCATCGCGATCGATTTGGTAATCAATCACGTTCCAGTCGTATATCAGATCCCGCTCATCCATTGCCCCGCCTCGCTTAACTACGCAGCGCCATGGTTTGCTCCGTGTTTGAAACCATCGGGACACTAGGATGTCGACCGAGCCTCGCTTCGAGCTATGGCCACCAGTGCCAGTAGGGCACCTACGAATGCACCCTCAATGCCGAAGCTCGCTGTGACGAGCACGACGAACATCATAGCTAGGTAGAGAATTGAGACAAAGAAGGAGCGAGCCGCACTCGGGATCCTTCCAGTGTGATCCGGTTGCTCACTTAGGTCGATCCTCCACACGGTGGAGGCATACCAGATGCTCAGTCCTACTGTGGTCCATCCTAGAATGTGGTAGATGCTGTCGCCATCATTCAAATCGCCGTAGCTAATAGGCGCAGCGACTGATAGCGCCACTAGCATAACTGCGTACACCTTCATCTCCATGATTGTCCGCTCTGCCCCCTTCACATTGGGCATCATAGGGACACCGACGTCCTCATATTCCTTGGAACGGTACAGCGCCAACGCCCAGAAGTGAGGGGGGGTCCACAGGAAGATTAGGATGAACATGAACCAAGGCATCAGGCTGCCGAAGTCGAACACAGAAACGAGCATCGATTGAGCCGAATCGGTGGAAATTTGCAATCCCTCCACGGCTGCCGCCCATCCTATTACGGGCGGTGTCGAGCCAGCTATGCCACCGAAAACTATGTTCTGCGGTGTACTGCGCTTCAGCCAGATGCTGTATACGAAAACGTAGTACAGGATGCTGAAGGCCGACCAGAAGGCGGCTACTTGATTCGCTAGGAGGGCGAACCACGCCACCCCAAGTACAGACAGGGCGATTCCGAAAACCAGTGCCGCGTTTGCTGATACATCACCGGAGGGAATCGGCCTATTGGCAGTTCGAGACATCTTAGGGTCGATGTCTCGATCGTACCACATGTTGATCGCGTTGGCCCCTCCAGCGCTCAGATAGCCTCCGACCAGAACAATCAGCATGGTCTCGGCAGAGCGCGTGCTCAACCCGGAGTCCAGCAGATCGTGTACCAGTACGGCACAGAGTGCAGTGATTTGGAGTAGGATCACCACCCTGGGCTTGGTCAGTTCGTAGAAAGGCCTCAGCGGGCTCATCAGGAACCTCTCCTGTCAACGGCCATAGTGGAGCCGAACCAAGCGATGGCGAGCGTAAGGAAGGTCAGCGAGGCCAGCAGTAGGTGAATCAGAGAGAGGATCTCCATGTAGCCGTCCTCCATGTCCCAAGACAGGATATATAGTCCTCCCACCAGCTGGTTTGCGATGAACAGACCGGTCGCGATCCAAATCCAATTCCTCAGTACGTTGCCAGGCCCCTCGTCCCCTACTTGCTTCCAGATTGCGTATGAGGCTGCAATTAGGCCTATTTCGACGATGACGACCAGCCACCTGTGTATAATCTGAGATTGGGCGATGACATCCTCCACCGAGTCGACGAGCCCCCCATTGCACAGTGGCCATGATTCTGGCATCCCATTGACACCACAACCGAAGTTTGCTCCGGGAGTCGTCGAGACGAAAGTTCCAGAGAATAGCGTTACGAAGGCGCCCACGGACAGCCAAGCGAGCCGACCTCCCCACTGGGAGGCTATAGCGGGATCGAAATCAATCCACTCCGGGCTACCCTCGCGGCCCTTCGATACAGCTAGCCATATCCAAATGAGACTTAGAGCGAATGCTAGGGCTGATCCGAGATGTAGGGCGACGCTCCAGTGCTCGTTGTCCATCCTCACAGTCAACCAACCAACTGCTCCTTGCCAGACAATCAGTGCTACCGAGACAGTCGAGGCCAGCCTGACCTCCGAGCCAAAATCATCATCCTGTCTTATTAGCCACCAGTTGACGAGAACTAGGGGTCCGAGTACGAAGCCTGCGATTAGCCTGTGAGACCATTCTGTGAATATCTGAAAACTCGTGTAGCGATGGCTGGGTCCCCGCGAGTCGAACTCATCTGGGTTCGCCTCATACCATGCCTGTTGATCCGCCTCGGACACATTGAAGCCCCAAGTGCCGAAGCAGGTAGGCCAGTCGGGGCACGACTCGCCAGCATCATAGATTCGAATCACCCCTCCGAGGACTATTACTAGGAGGGTTACGCCTACCAATCCAGCAGTGAGCCTCTTGGCATCCACTGTGTCTAGCAAGCTCATGATACCCTGTCAGGGGTTAGCACCCTTCACTCTTCCTTGATGTGAGGATCGATGTCTATTGGGATCCTATTCTGTTCGTACTCCAAGGTAGCTATCTTCATGGGATCTAGGACGACCTTCTCCTTGGCATCGTCCACACCGTACAGTTGAATCAACTCCTCGCTGAACTTCTCCCGGAGCTCGTCCTCGGAGACGAACAGGGGGGCCCCCATGCTAATCTGAAGAGCCCTAGCCCCGATGATTCTGGCCTTCTCGAAGCGAGTGTGAGGCCGTGCGGGCTCAACCATCGGGGCCGGCCACCGGAGACCCCCACATAAGGGCTATGACGCATCCGGCAAGCCAATCGGGGCTGCCCGACTATGGCCTCTCGACCAGCATCGCCACAGCGTTGCCTCCACCGAGGCAGATGGTAACTATACCATGCCGCCCCTCAATTCTTTCTAATGCGTTAACTAGGGTCATCAGGCAGCGCGTGCCAGTCGCACCGAGGGGGTGGCCTAGCGCGATGGCTCCACCGTGGACGTTGAATCGCTCGTCGGGCACGCCGAAGTAAGATTGGATGGCACAAGAGGCGGAGGCGAAGGCCTCGTTGTGCTCAAGGACATCGATGTCATTCATTGACAGGCCATTCCTCTCGAAGAGAGTCTCGACTGCCGGAATTGGGGCGCTCATCACCCTTCCGGGCTCTACTCCAGAAGTGGCGTAGTCAGCAATTCTGGCTAGCACGGGCAGGCCGTGAGCCTCTGCAGCGTCAATTGATGCCACCAATACGGCCGAGGCACCGTCAGAGACCTGACTTGCGTTCCCCGCGGTGACTTGCCCTCCTTCTTCGAAGACGGGCGATAGGTTGGCTAGCGTCTCGGGGGCGCAGTCCGGCCTTACCCCCTCGTCCCGCTCCACTTTGTCCACAGTGAAGACTTCCTTCGAAATCCAGCCTTTATCCCATGCTGCATTGGCAAGGCGATGCGAGCGCGCGGCATAGGCATCCGACGCACTTCTCTGGATGTCGAACTCCTTTGCGACAGACTCTCCCGTGTTTCCCATCATCTCTCCCGTCCAGGAATCCTTGAGCCCGTCGTTGGATAGTACCGAAATCAACTTGGCATATGGCACGTCCTCACCGCGATTGGCGCTTCGAACGAAGCTTGGCGCGTTACTCATCGACTCCATACCGCCGGCAACCACCAGATTAGCGACGCCTGCTCTGATTTCGCTCGCTGCGATCATCACTGCCTTGAGACTAGAACCGCAGACCTTGTTGATAGTCGTACAGGGGGTGTCGAAGGGCAGTCCCGCCCCAAGGGCGACCTGTCTAGCAGGAGCCTGCCCTGTTCCCGCTTGGAGCACCTGACCCATGTACACCTGATCTATAGCCCCGCTGGATGGGTCGACACTCGTCCGGTAGAGGAGCTCACTGACGGCCTTGGTACCGAGCTCCGTGGCACTGTAGTCGGACAGTGCCCCTCGGAACTTGCCGAAGGGAGTTCGAGCATAGGCACAGATCACTGCTTCGGGCACGGTGTTTCGAGGGGCTCTCAAGACTTCAAGGGTCGCATCATAGGCGTTTCGAGCCTCGAAGGAAAAGTCCTAGAACTCAGGATTGGAAAACTCGGGCCTCAGCAGGTTTTCGAGTGATCTGCTTGAACCATTACTCGGGGGTGAGAAGGACGAAAATAGACAGCGCATGGGCATTTTCACTTGGCACGGACTCTTCAAAAGGTCCGATGTTCGCGAATTGGGCATGTCTGGGCAGTGTGGTTGGCCACATGATGTGGATGCCCCGCATCCATATCCGACAGAATGCCTGTTGGTCGAAGACGGCCTAGAGTTGAGGGCCCCTGCCGAGAAAGACGCTGAGGAGTTGTTCCTCCAGATAGATGCGAATAGGAACTACCTCAGGGAGTGGCTACCTTGGCTGGATGATGTCATATCCCTCGAAGATGAGGTTTCTGCAATAGGAAGAGATGCGAAAATGAGGGAGAGTGGAGAAGGATGCATGTACTTGATTTGCCTCAATGAGGAGATAGTTGGAGTAATGGGCCTGAATTGGATAGACTGGAGCAATAGGGGCTGCGGGATTGGATATTGGATTTCAGAGGATTATACGGGGCAGGGCATAGCCACCCGATGCTGCATCCGCCTCATGGGTCACTGCTTTGACGACCTAGGGCTCCACCGACTCGTGCTGGAGGCAGCAGCCAAGAACTTCCCCAGTAGAGCCATCGCCGAGCGTCTGGGAATGCGCCTCGAAGGCATTTCGAAAGAGAGGGAATGGCTCTACGATCACTTCGTCGATGCGACTCTGTACGCCATTACCGCGCCCGAGTGGCGAGAGCGCAATCAGGATTGAATTAGCCCGTGGTCCTCAATTGAGCAATTTCCCGGGGGCAGGCACGAGAGCAGATCGTCCTGAGCGAGTCCCGTAGCTTTCGAAATACGATTGGCGACTCTTTCTTTCTTCTCGTGCCCCGGTATGATCTTGGCCCAGCGCTCGAAATTCGCTGAGATAGTGGCAGGAGTCCCAGAAACAGGCATCGGAGTGCCGTTCACAACTGCCATGCCGAATGCCAGTTCGAGCGGCACGTCTCGATGCCAGTTGCGCTGGCCGCGTACGACGAAGGAGCCTTGTGATAGGGATTCACCGGTCTCCGTGGTCTTCGATACTTGACTCGGCCTGGCATGGAACGCGGTAGCCGCAGCCCCGCCGCCCCCCCATGCCCTCGATCAGCAGACGGCTATCTGTGCGGCCTCGGAATGCAAAGATTCTGCAAGCCCTCTGGCATCTTCTAGACCCTCTCCCAAGTTTTGGACTATCTGCATCGAGGAAACACCCTCGGGAACCACCTCAGATGGATTCTGGTTGTGCGATAGACCATCCTTGAGCTTCAGGGA
>JASMKR010000005.1:0-82299 GCA_030749075.1 Candidatus Thalassarchaeaceae archaeon
GAAGTGCGCGAGGCCGTTCGAGGCTGAGTGAGGGTTCATCTAAGTGGGGCCTCCGGATTAAGCCGGGCGATTGGTGTAGTCTGGATATCATGCTGGCCTTCTAAGCCGGTGACACGGGTTCGAATCCTGTATCGCCCACCATAAAGATACACTCGACGAGCCGTTCAAGGCGGGCACCCCCTGTTGGGGTCATGGTCAAGGGGCGGGTTCCTGAGAAGGAGTCCCATCCCCCCTACATCTACGACCCCGAATGGGATGAGCAAGACTGGCAGGCGGCGATTGAAGAAGCCGGAGAGAGGACGGTGGCCAGGGCTAGGGAGGAGTATGTCAGATGGCTAGAGGAGCCCCTACCCGGGCCCAACCCAACGCGAGGCTTCATGTGGTGGCTGAGACTCTCTATCTGTGTCC
This sequence comes from Candidatus Thalassarchaeaceae archaeon, assembly GCA_030749075.1. GTDB lineage: Archaea > Thermoplasmatota > Poseidoniia > Poseidoniales > Thalassarchaeaceae > UBA36. Next base: position 409 of record JASMKR010000005.1, read on the forward strand.
TCGTTGCAGTAGGCGGTTACCTATGGTGGTCGGGGATTACTGCCCTCTAACCTCATTACGGGAATGAGGTGCCCGGCACCCGAAATGCTGGCAGCGCGAATCGCTCATATACGCGAAGCAGGTCGGAGGACCTCGTACCATTGGAGGCCATTGACTAATGAAGAGAGGTTCCCGCGCTTGGAAGAAGCATGGGAAGCAGCGATGGAAGTGGCGCAAGAAGAAACTCCGACGTCGGAAGGCTGCCAGGAAGCGAGCAAAGCAGCAATGATGCGTACCCAAATTGGCGTGAGCGTGAAGAGGGTCGCTGTACTCGCAGTATCGTGGCCGAAGTGAACGACGGCATAATCGTCGCGGAGATGGTCGGGGCTCCGAAGGTCGCAGAGAGCGGGGTGCCCTTCGAGCTTGGTCGGGCCGCGATGACAGCCGGCTCGGTCTTCGTGGTTCTAATCATAGTTCTCGCCACCTACGAAGCGCTGGTGACATGGGGCTCGGAAAGCGGCCCAGGAGATGGTGTCGATTCGGACTCGATCTCCATCGAGTGGGGGCAGAGCATGTACCTGCCGAGGCACGAGGAGTGCATCGACGAGGGCAACGGGCAGGAGCTCCCTGAGTTCGGCGTAGGCTACGAGCCGAGCATCTCTATCACAGGTAACGGCAATATGTTCGTGACCGCGCACAAGGACCTGCGCTGGGGCGGCCAGAGCAACCCCTTCTTCCCTCTCCTCGGTGGCAATCCAGGGCCATGGTACGCCTGCCAGGAGGGCCAGGACACCACGTGGGACTACTGGGCCTCGTGGTTCTGGGCCTCGTACGACAACGGCACCACCTGGCAGCACGGCGAGAGCTTCGAGCCGACCCCGGGCAACTCGTTCACCGCCAACTACCTCGCCGGCGGCTCCGAGTGCCTTGGGGACGAGGGTGACATTTCGGTGGACGCGCAGGACACCGTCTACTACCTCGACACCACTCTGGAGGACAACTGGTGGCACACCCTATCAGAGCACGGTACTGACTATGAGACTGCGATGTGCCAGCGAATGAATACCATGGCAGCCGACGACCGGCCCTGGGTAGCAGCCCAAGGCGATGGCATCATCCACTACCTCGGAAACTCCGGCGCCTCTCCCCCCGAGTGCACCGGCGACTCGGGCCGTTACTGGTACTACCACTCGGAGAACGGGGGGGCAACCTTCACCCAGTGCTACGCTGTACCCGGAGGCTGGAGCACGATAGCCAGCCAGCGCCAAGGGCCCTATGTCTACATCGCCCAGGAGAATGCCGACTCCCAGACGGGCAGCGTGATAGTACGCATCAGCGACGACTACGGTAGGGGTACGGGAATCAGCGACGGCACCTGGTCCCAGCCCGTCGAGATTGGCGTGAGGGAGGGGAACTGCCCGGAGGGATACCCGGTCGTCAACACCAACGAGAACGGCATGGTGGGAGTAGTATGGGCCGATTGCCCGAACGGGAGCATCGGGCCCTGGGTGCTGCGTTTAGCCATCTCCTACGACCACGGCGACAACTGGTCGACGTGGAACGTCTCCCACATCAACGGCATCCAGATGTACCCCTTCCTCAGCATCAGCGAGGAGGATGTGGTCTCCATCGCCTTCTACGGCCTGGACTTCGATGACGGCGGGCTCGATGGGGGCTACGTTGAGGGAGAACAGTGGTTCCTGTACGCAGGCGCCCTGCAGACACCCACCGAGGGGGATTCGTGGGGCTTCACAATCGCTGACCCCTCCCCCCTCCACACGGTCACGGCCTACGAGCAGCAGGAGGGCGACGTGCACGCTCTGCACGACTTCTTCGAGACCGTGCTGAGTCCCGACGGCAGTTGGATCGGCATCGCCTACCAGCAGAACGTAGGCGAGCATCCGTTCGAGGACAACGAGGAGCAGCGATACATCAAGTTCGTCAGGGGCAACATTTCATCCCCCTGAGGAGACCACTACGAGCTCCAGCCTCAGGTCCGCGCTGATGACTGAGGTGTGGGGCACGATAACATCGTCGTGCACGGCTAGAACCGTCGACGAGGGGATTCCGAGGCTTTCCAGTACCTCATCAATCGTGATGGGGTCCTGAGCATCGAAGGCATGCGTCTCGCCCTGGTGCTCGACCTCTATGCGCACGGCCCGAGGGGGGCGAGTCAGCCTTATGTCTGATTCGCAGGTGGACGGCTCGCTGCCGAGATCGCATAGCCCGGTATTGCGGTGGATTCGAAATCCACTGTCCATTGGACGCGGGGGTTCAAATCCCTCTCTCGGCGCCAACAAATGGGCACTGGTGGATTGATATATGGGATTCAAAAATTGCCTATTTATGCCGACATATGAGATTGTGAAAAGCGAAGAACTCCGAATGGTGAGAGTATCCCTGCAAGGAGACGAAGTGAGATCGGAACGTGGGGCCATGCATTACATGAGGGGGAACATAGAGATGGTTTCCAGTATGCCAGGGGTGGGGAAATTGCTCAAGTCAATGGTCTCCAAAGAGAGCATCTTCAGGCCTACTTACAAAGGGACGGGTGAGGTCTACTTTGGCCCTCCTTCGTTCGACGAGTACCATGTCATGGAGCTCAACAACGAGTCATGGGTACTGGATCAGGGGGCCTACGTTTGCTCGGACATGTCAATCGAAATCGGGGCGATAAGGAATAAGGGCATCAAAACCATGGCATTCGGTGGCGAAGGTATTTTCCAGACTTCAGTCCAAGGAACAGGGGCGGTCGTGTTCAAGTCTGCCGGCCCACTGGAAGAGATTCAACTCAACGACGATACTCTGACGGTCGACGGAAGGTTCGCGGTTGCCAGAGAGGGCTCGCTGCAGTTCAATACGCAGCTTCTGGGCAAGGGGATAATGTCCAAGGCCACGGGTGGAGAGGGTTTCGTGAATGTCATCTCTGGAACCGGGAAGGTCCTATTGGCCCCTGTTCCCACGAAGTGGAATACCATTCTCGATAGGAACGTAATAGACCTAATTCCGTTTCTGGGCCCCAACTGATCTAGAAGTCGGGCGTATCATCGGAGTGCCTCAGAATAACCACGCGTGCCCCGGGCCCGATGCGTACCTGCGGGCGGCCTGCCCACTCCCCTATCTCGCCGTTGAGGATGGCTATCTCATCACCTCTGGTGATCGCCGCGGCGGATAGCGGAATGAACTGCTTGAAGGCGACGGAGGCCGCCGAACCGGTCTGGTCCAGAATGGTGATCGCCCAGCGATGGACGTCCACCCCATTGGGGTAGGCGACTATCGACCAGACCCGGGCAACCACGCTGACCCTGGTCTCGACCTCCACAATCGGTTCCTCGTCCCCGTCCTCGGCGATTGTGACCGATGACTTGCCGTCGAGGTCAATCTGGAGCTGCCCCCTCCAGATAGATGCCATTCCTCCGTCGATCCTTACCCTTGCTCCCTCGGCGATTGCTCTCGTGACATCTGAGGGAGCGCCGTACCTAGATGGCCTTACGCGCGCCCTGTCGTAACCATCCTGCAGAGTGAATTCTAGGCTCACCGTGCCGTCCTCCTGCAGATTGGGGCCCTGGAGCCCGACCACGTCGCCCACGACGCTGACCCTGGTCTGGATCTCTCCTATCGGCGTAATCGGCCAAGCGTGACTGAAGCGCTCGACCCTGCGCTCCAGCGGCAGGGAGATGTCGTGGTCGGAACCCTCGCAGAGGCCACGGTACTCGCAGCGCTCGCACCTGGCCCTTTCATCCGGGTGCGTTGGCGGGTTGGCCGGAATCCCGCCGTCTTCGAAGAACATCAGGGGGGCGGGGTTGGGGGGGCAATCCGCCGGACTAGGGTCCAAGGCGTGGATTGCTTGGTAGAGTCGCTCTAGTTCCTCGCCCATCCCGGACATCTCCTCGGGGCTCGGCATTGGCACGCCCTTCACCGTGCCAGTCCCGAGGTACCATATCTCCAGCGCCTCGGGCTCGTCTGCCCTCTCGTGAGTCTCCCACCAAAGCCAGCCGTACATGCGAAGCTGGTCGATGTATCCCCCCGACCGGTCGCCCCTACCAATCGATGCCTTCAGGTCTACGATGCGTGTCCTCCCGCTCCATCGGTAAACTAGGTCATACTCGCCTTGGAACCACTCGTCGGGATGGGTGCTTGTGTGCGTGAAGGACTTCGCGTCCGGGTCCACGAACCACGGCCTTGCGACCTCCCACGCCTCTGGCCATGATACCGGTCCGCTGACTGCAGCCGGGTGGGGCTGGTCCCAAGATCGGGGGAAGCCGTCGGGGGCAGGCCACTGCTCCCTCGCGCCTCGACGCCAGGCTTCGAGTCCAGGACCACCGCGGGCATCGAAGCAGGCCTCGACCTGGTCGAGGTGCATCCTGATGGCGGCTTCGACCATCTCGCGGCCCTCCCCTACGTCGATGTCCTCAACAGAACCAATGCGATTCGGGCTCGACTCCCATTGGGCGGCAGCCTCGTCCCAGCATCGCTGGAAGTGGGCCTCTGCCCTAGAACTGGCCCATGCTCCGAGAGATGCGCGATCAGTCGGCCATTCGGACTCCGGTAGCGCCTCCAAGGCAGGCCCCACCCAATAATCGGGCTCGTCGAGGTCCGGGGAGCCATCAGCGGCCAGGGGTGAGATCATCGAGGTCACGGAGTCGGCTGAGACGAATGCCGGGGAATCGCGGAGCACCCTGCAGACGCACTCCTCCACAGCGATGCCGCGGAGGATCTGAGGTGGCAGCGGGGTCTTGAGCCGCTCTATCCAACCGTAGTACCACAGACGTGGGCATTTCCTCCAAGCGATGGCTTGGGAAGCAGAGAGCCTCCGGTAGGGGTTGACCTTCGGGTTTTCCGGGTCTGGCCTTCTGACGGGCATGGCTTCCTTTGCGAGACGAGGTCATATCAACTTGCGCAGGGAGGGTGGCTAGCCACCTTTCCCGTTGAGCCAGACTACGGTGACCTCCAAGCGCTCGTGCGTTGGCAGGACCTCGACCATGGAGACGGGGGGGTCCACCTCATCGGCAATCGACTCGGCAACCACCAGGGGCATCTCTATGCGACCGTTCCCCCCATCCCAAAGCAGGAATCGCTCGGGCAGCCCAGTGACGCTGACCAGCTCCGACATCCACACTCCCTTCGTCTCCTCGCTGGCCTCGATGGCGCCAAACAGCAGCGTGCCGTCATCTGTCAGGACCTCATGGGGTGCAATCGTCGCCTCGCCCCTCCTGAGGAATCGGCGTCGCAATTGCCCGGCGTCCTTGTAAACAGCCGTGCAGAACTTGAGGTGGTAGCCGTACGCCTCTCGAATCTCGCCTTCGACCGGGTCGGGCTCGCCCAACTCTGCTGCCATCACGCGGTCGCGCATGGCGATGGCCAGTTCAGCAGAGCCCGACGCACCAGCGGTGATCTCAGTGGAGAGGTTGAACCCCCTCAGCTCCATATTGTCGTGATTGCCGACGGTGATCTCCAACTCGTTAAGGTTGAGGAAGGAAACCTCGAGGTCACGCAGAATCTCCAGTAGGTCGAACAGCTCGTCCTCTCTATCGGGCTCACACGGAATCTCGATGCCCGTCATGATGCCGGCCCCGGAGCAGGCCGCGATTGTTTCGCGGTACCTCTCTGTCTCGAGGTCGAGCAGGTGGAACCTGATCTCGTCGAGCCCGGCTTCGGCGAGTTCTGATGCCCATTCAGGCCTGAAGGGGATGCTAGTGTACATGTGGAGATGGAAGGCCGGGCCGAACTCGGCCTTCAGTCGGGAAATCCCCTCGAGCGTCCGCTCGCGCGCCATCATGGGATCGCCTCCAGTAATCCCAGCACCTGTTGCGCGCATGGCGCGAGCCTCTTCAATGACCTCCCCGAAGGTTTCGCAGCGTCGCTCGTTGGCGAACATCCATTCGACGTCGCGACGGGATTCGGAAAGCGGGCAGTAATCGCACGCCCAGTGGCATTTGCCGGTGATGAAGAGCACCATCTTGCTGCCCATCTGGCACTGTATGCATCCCTCGGTGTCCGAATCGCACGGTGCCTCGGCCAAATCGGGAACCTGCGGGAGGTCGAGCATCTACGCCTCCGCGACCAGCGCGCTCGCCGTCTCGATGAGCCAACGGTGGAAACCTGCGTCGGGAGAGAGTTCGGGGTGGAATGTGAGCGCGAGCCGATTGCCCGTCTTGACACCGACCACCTCTTCACCGAGCAAGGCTGCAACCTCTCCGTCCGGTCCGGCGTGGGTAAATCTGGGTGCACGGATGAAGACGCCGGGAAACTCGCGCTGCAGGGTCGTGGCCTCTAGGGAGGTCTGGAAGGAGTCGGCCTGTGTGCCGAAGGCGTTGCGGTCGATGGCTGCGTCTACCATTGGGGCACCGCCGTCCTGAGGGTCGGAGAGCAGGATTGCACCCGCGCAGGTGCCGAGCACGGGTCTGGAAGAGTCATCCCTGATCCACTTGAAGATCGCAGGGAGCAGTGCAGATGCGGGGTCGTTGCCGGTCAGGCGCATGGTGGTAGACTCGCCACCGGGAAGAACAATCGCATGCGGGCCTGCTGCCTCGAGGTCGGATGCCTTGCGCAGCTCATGGACCTCGATGTCGATGCCCGACTCGGCCGAAGCGCGCTCTAGCGCCACTAGGTGGACGTGTCGCGCGCCCTGCAGCATGACGAGGCCTATGCGAAGCACGTCCATGCGTCCGGCCACCTGAAAATGAACCCTGCCGTAGACTCCGATGGGCTGAAAGACTCGGGGCGGGCGTGTCCGACCGTGGAACCTGCTGGGCGCATCCACAACTTCGGCGCTGGTCCCGCCGTGCTTCCCCTCGAGGTCGTGGAGGAGGTTGCGACCACGCTGCCCAACCTCCTCGACAGCGGCTTCGGCCTGCTGGAGGTCTCGCACCGCAGCGCCACCTTCCAGAGCGTCATCGACTCTGCAATGGAGCGGATCAGTCGAGTGATGTCGGTTCCCGACGATTACGAGATCCTATTCCTCCAAGGCGGGGCATCAACCCAATTCTACATGACTGCTCTCAATCTAATCAGCGAGGGGGAGAAGGCGGACTTCCTAGTCACCGGTGGCTGGTCGCAAAAGGCTCTCGAGGAGGCCGGACGAGTGGGTGATGCCGCTGCTGCATGGGATGGTGCGGACGACGGTTTCAGGTCCGTGCCTCAGGATGGTGAGTACTCGATTCGCGAGGATGCCGAATATGTCCACTACACTTCGAACAACACGCTGTTCGGGACCCAGTTTCACCACCTGCCCGACAGCGGCGGTAAGCCGAGAGTTGTCGATGCCAGCTCGGACATCTGCGGTGTCCCCATCGACGTTGCCTCGCACGACGTGATCTACGCGGGCGCGCAGAAGAACCTCGGTGCCAGCGGCGTGACCCTAGTCATACTCTCGCCATGGGCGATGTCAAGGGGGAAGGGGGGGCTGCCGACCATGCTAGACTACAGTACCCACGTCTCGAAGGGCTCGATGTTCAACACCCCCAATACCTCGGGAATCTACGTGCTGGACCGCGTCTTCGCCTGGGTCGAGCGCAACGGCGGGTTGGATGGCGCCATCGAGCGCAACCATGCAAAGGCCGCACTGGTCTACGACCAACTCGACAGCAGCGACTTCTGGAAGCCGCATGCCACCGAGAACTCGCGATCGGTGATGAATATCACATGGAGGCTGGTTGACGAGGATCTGGAGGCTGCCTTCCTAGAACAGGCCGACGAGGTAGGGATGGGCGGGCTCAAGGGGCATCGCAGCGTCGGGGGGATTCGGGCTAGCATGTACAATGGATGCCCGATGGAGAGCGTCGAAGCCCTCGTGTCATTCATGCAGGACTTCGAGGGGCGGCATAGCTGAGTGATAGGATGGATGCGAGGGGGATCCTCGACCTGCTTGACATGACTCTGCTTGACCGCGAAGCCGACGATGCTGCTTTGGACTCCCTGTGCATGAAGGCCAACGAGCACAGGCCAGCTGCCGTATGCGTTTTCGCAGAGCACGCGCCCTACGTGGGAAGCAGGCTGGATGATGGGGTGGCCTTAGCAGTGGTTGCCGCGGGGTTCCCGGAAGGCAGCGAATCCTCAGAGGAGATTACCGCGGCCATTCGCGAGGCAGTGGCATCTGGCGCCGAGGAGGTGGACTGCGTCTTGGAGCCGCGCGAAGAAGAGGATTTTCCCAATGAGGAGGACCTCGCCAAGCTAATTGCCATGAGGGAGGCATCCCAAGGCTGCATCCTGAAGGTGATTATCGAGGCTCCCCTGCTCGACGAGCGAAGGATGCGAGCGGTCACAAGGATGGTGCTCGCTGTGGGGGCTGACTTCGTCAAGTCATGCACCGGCAACCGCGGCGGGTGCAGTGACGAGGTTGCAGAGATACTGGCGTACGAGGCTCACAGGCACGGCTTAGCGGCTGGTAGAAGCGCCGGAGTCAAGTTGGCAGGGGGAATCGGCACCAAGGCTGATGTCGATCGACTAATCGGGATCGTAACCCGTCAGGACCCCTCCATGGTGGGATCTCAGCGCCTCAGAATCGGCGCATCTTCCCTACTTGGGAACCTAGTTGGCTGATTGGTGGGCTCGGCAGGAATTGAACCTGCGATCTTCGCCGTGTGAAGGCGACGTCATAACCCCTAGACCACGAGCCCGGCCCGCTTGCCAGCCGTTGCCGCGGCATAAGCGTGATGACGGGGAGGGGGGCACGACTCCCGCCGGAGTCAAAAGTCCAGTCGATTTCGGCGGCTCGTGGCAGGCAACTTGGACCTAGGGGTCCTTCGCGAGAGGGAGACGTGGCGGGCCTTCGGAATCGGTGTGGTTCTATTCTGCATCATCGCCTACGCATCCCTGGCCGTGTTCGGGCTGTCCTCGTCGCTCTACGGGGTCTCCGACCAGATCGAGCAGGTCCCTGACTTCGAGGTCGCCTCAATGAATAGGGCAGGGATCGACGATGCGGTTGCGGACCGAGACGGCATGGTCAGGCTTTCGAACCTTCGAGGCAGCGTGGTCGTGCTCGATTTCATGGCTGTGGATTGCGGCAACTGCCACTACGTCCAAGAGCATATCAACTCCAACATTGATGATTGGGGGGAACTCGACGGGCCGTATCCGGTGGTTGTTCTCTCAATCGGATCATGGTACGGCTACGAGACATTCGATCGAATAAACCGGACCTTCGGCGACCCATCCTCCGACAGGCACATGCGCTGGCCGGTCGTGAACGGCGCCTCTGACTCCGTCCTGCTCGAAGGAGGGGGAGGGGGGGATCTCGTCGAGTACTACTCCGCGCAGAACCTACCACTGGCTCTTGTGATCGACCATGGGGGGTATGTGGTGGCCAAGGAGGGCACGGGAATCCCACTCGATGGCTGGACGTCCTTCGATAGCGCCATTTTGAGCGCCAACGCGGGCATGGCCGATGATCTGAGGTTTGGAATCGATAAGGCGGACAGGTCGATGAGCGGGGTCTTCCTAATCGGGCTATTCCTTGGCATCCTAGTCTACTTCTCGCCCTGTGCCTTCCCAGTCCTACCCTCATACATCAGCTATTACCTCAACCTGGGCATGAAGGAGGACGAGTTGCTCGGGGCTGGCAAGATTGAAGGAGGCATGCCGAGCGCTGTGGAGGTCGGGGGGTTCGCCGCCCTTGGCCAACTGACCTTCTTCACCGTGATTGGCTCCATCATCTTCGGACTAGGTGGTGTGATTGACCTGTCTGGCTCCCTGCACGGCATCGCAGTGGCGATAGCGTGGCTGCTCGTGGTTCTGGGTGCGCTGATGCTGCTCGGTTGGACCTCACACGTCCTGGCTTGGGTCCAGCGCGTTCTGGATCGTTACCAGACCGCCGAGATGGATGAGCAGTTCACCCCACGCCGCAACATGTACCTGTGGGGAATTGGATACAGTGCCGCCTCAGTGGACTGCACCGCCGCCGCAGTATTTCCATTCGTAGCCTGGCTAGCAGTGGTGGGAGATGGGGCCTTCGTTACGGGGATGGCGGGACTGATGCTCTCAGTATCCATTCTCATGGTATCCGTGACCGTGCTCGTCGGGCTCGGTCGGCAGGCCATGATTGACCGTCTGCGCAGATCGACGGCTGTGGTCAAGGCCACGGGCGCTTGGATGATGATGTTCGCCGGCATTGGCCTGCTCGTCTACCTAACGCAGCCTGAGTTCGTAGCCGGGCTGCTAGACTAGATCTCCCCGAAGGGTTGGAGCATTTCGTTCACTACCGGATGCACGGACTCCCATATCTTGTCGTGCACCTGCTCCACGGTGAGGCGCGTGGGAATGAGGGTCGCGCCCACCTTGGCTCCTGCTGCCTGGAAGGCCTGCCGCATCGTCTTCTGATACTGCAGAAAGGAGGAGGTGATGGAGGGAGAGAGGGCAAGATCCATCCCGGCCTCGAAGTGGTTCAGGGCCTCCAGCCTCTCTCCGAACATGATTCGATTCAGCAGGCGGCGCGGACCGGCATGGAGGATGATGATGGCATCCGCCGAGGGCACGTCTGAGTATAGAGATTCGATCCAACTACCGTCGCCGCCACGCACCTCCTCGCGAATACGAGGGGTTATGGTATAGCGGTCGGCTATGACGACAAAACCAGCTTCAAGCAGGGGCTCGGCCTCATGCTTGATCTGGTCATGTAGGTCTGTTGCGTAAAGCAACGAGCGAGTCCGCCAGTTCAGTTGGTGAATATCTGCCGTGCGGGACTTGACTAGGATGCCCATGAGATCAGAGCGAGCCAGGCCGATCGTGTGAGTGGCGATGCCATGGGCCTTCAGCCTGGCAGAAAGCAGCCGTGCGTGCAGGGTCCGGCCCACGTGATCGGGGCCCTCGATGACGATGAGCTTGCCCGCACGGCTCATTCTCCCTCACCCCCTCCAGCGTAGGTCAGCCAGTCGATATCGGACTCGCTGAGGTTCTGGGCCAGCCGATCTGTCTGGTCGATGGTCTGCACTTTGGAGAGGTCAATGTGCTTTTGGAAGGCCTCCCTGACCCTTGACTGAACCTCGGCGACCGTGCCTTGGGCGTCTAGGCCAACCATCCGGCCCTGCTCAACCAGGCCCGAGTAGATGTCCGAGACCTTGCCTTGGAAGATCCTGTACGACTCGAACGGGTCGGTCGTCCACCCCATGTCCATTCCGGCCTCATAGAACTTCAGCTTGGGCCTTCCCTTCGCAATACGGTCGAAGCTGACGTCGACAGGGACGTCAAAGTACAGAGTCAGGTCGGGCTCTCGGGCGAACGCGTAGGTTGCCTCGATGACCTCGGCCGAAACGTCCCTAGAGCCGTCTCTGGCCATGGCCGTGTACTTGTAGCGGTCGCAGATCACGATTCCATCGATCTCGAGGACCGGTTCTATCTGTCGCGCCCACCTGTCGGCGAAGTCTGCAGCGTGAACCAGATGGAAGGTGATTGGCAGCAGTCTGCGGGTGCTCTTGCCAATCTTGGTGGCCTCCTTGACAATCTTGCTGGAATTCCACTCGGTGTGATACACGGGGAGCCCCTTCGCGCGCAGCCAGTGGTAGAGCAACTTGGCTTGGGTGCTCTTTCCAGAGCCGTCCATTCCCTCGACGGCTATCAGTATGCCCTTTTTCGCCAATTGATCACCAATTCACCCAATGTGCCGTGTTGGGCGCAGGGAGTGCGCGCCCGAGGAGGCGTATTAGGGTGTAGGCACCTCAATTCCTCTTAATAGAGTCGTATGCCATCATATTGAGGAGAATCTCGCCAAAATCCCTAGCATAGGCGCATAGGCGGCGGGTAGATTCGGAAATCCTGTCCTCGAAGAGGAGCGGGGTAGCCTTCCCTTTACCTGTCCAGAGGCCTTCCTCGTGCCTCTCCAATTCTAGTTGCGCGTCCTTGAGGGAGTTTCGCGCGGCCTCTATCTCGTGCGAATCTCGGGTCCTCAGGTTAATCATGAGCGATTTGATGGACTCCATCCAGATCGGTAGGGCCACAAGGGGCAGCTCCCCGGGATCGATGTGGGGACGGGGGTCAGTCTCCAGGGTCATCTTGGCCATTTGGTTCGCATGGTCCATCATCCGCTCGAGGGAGCGTGCGAGGTTGGCATGCTCGACCCCCTGCTTGCGATTGAGGGCCAGGGACTTGACGATATGTGGCGAATCCAGCATCGATCCGACCTGCCTCTCGATTAGATACTGCAGGCCGTCGACCTCCCTCTCGCGCTCCTCGTGATCGATAATCATCTCCTCATCACCCCCGCCTAGCACGTCCACAATGTCACGAACCAGTGAGGACAGCAGCAGGTACATCCGATTCAGGCTCGCTTGCAAGGGCAGCTCACCGGCGTTGAGGAGGCTGACTAGGCGAGCGCTGGAGTCAGACTGCTCTCCAATCTCGAAACCCCGGGTAGATCGCAGGAAACGACGTATCTCAGTACGGACCTTGCGGTTCAAAGGGCGTTCGCTCCGCACGATAATTTCCAAGGCTCCTGAGATGTAAGCACCCATTAGGTGATCGTACAGAGCCCCTTTTGGTAGGCCGTCTAAATCTAGGGAGATTTGTGTTCTCTGTTCCTCCACGACATCTAGTGGCGACAGCGACAGTTCCCCGCTTGGCCTCCAATCGACGCGAAGGCCATCCCTAGCAGCGAGATTGTTCGCAATCACCCATGGCTTCGGAAGGCTCAGGGTGTATGTCGCGCCCCCTGTGAGTTGCAATCTTCGGACATCTTGTTCACCAGGGCCGATGGACATGATTACGCTAATCTAATTATTACTATATAGATTACGTAAGTTCTCTATCAAATATCTCTAGCGATGCGGCGGTGCCATGGGGCCGTTGATGACGCTGGTTCTGTTCGTCTCGGTAGTTGTCTGCGCGTATCTGGCGTGGAACATCGGTGCGAATGATGTTGCGAATGCGATGGGGACCTCTGTCGGATCTCGCGCTCTGACACTCAAGCAAGCTGTGATAGTGGCGGCCGTCTTCGAGTTCGCAGGCGCCTTCTTCGCCGGAGATGCGGTGACCGACACCGTTCGGAAGGGGATTCTTTCAGTGGACTTCGAGACTGTGTCGGAGAGTTTCGCCAACGACCTGATGTACGCATTCATTGCAGCCATGATGGCTGCTGCAGTCTGGCTCACGATAGCCACGAGGTACGGCCTCCCAGTATCTACCACTCACAGCATCATCGGCGGAATAGTGGGCGTTGGCCTGATCATGGAGGTCCAACACGATACCCCCCTAATCGACTGGGGGGTTGTCCAGAAGGTTGCCATGTCGTGGGTTGCCAGCCCATTGATGGGCGGTTTGTTCGCATTCTTCACTTTCTGGATTATCCGAGCGGCGATTCTCAATGCACCGAATCCAGAGTCGCGCTCGCGATGGGTTGCACCAATACTCGCAATACCGACGTTCTTCGTTCTTGGCGTGGCATTGCAGTTCAAGGCCCTCAAGGGATTCTTCTCTAGAGCCCAGAGCAATGGTTGGATAGAAAACAAGTATGACTGGATACCAGTCAATGAGAACGGGGTCTGGAATCCAATGGCGGAGGACGCCTGGATTCCGATCAACAGCCTCATCCTAGCCGGCATCAGCTCCATAATCGCCGCAGCGGTTCTGGCTTACATCCTGAGAAACTACGACTTCAAGGGGGAGGAGGATGGCTTCCACGGAGTTGAGAGGATTTTTGTCTGGTTGCAAGTCATCGCTGCTGCCTACGTCGCCTTCGCCCACGGAGCCAACGACCGATCGAACGCTATCGGACCCATGGCAGCAGTATACCAGATCCTTGTTAGTGGTGGAGAAATCACAGCCAAAGCTGATGTTCCGACCTGGCTGGTGCTACTCGGAAGCGCTGGTATAGCCATCGGTGTGATGACCTGGGGATGGAGGGTCATGGAGACCATTGGAAACAAAATTACCGACATCACCCCTACTCGTGGCTTCGCCGCTACATTTGGTGCGGCGACCACTGTCCTGATCTTCTCCATGCCATTCCTTGCAGTTCCCGTTTCCACCACTCACACGCTCGTTGGTGCTGTGGTGGGAGTCGGACTTGCAGGAGGTGCCAAAGCCGTCGATTTCAGGGTCTTCGGCAAGATTGTCGCCTCGTGGCTGGCAAGCCTGCCGGCGGCAGGTTTCGGCTCCATTGTCATCTTCGTGGCAGCGGGGTCTGATCCCATCAAGCTGCTAATCGTAATTCCGATTGCCTTCGCAGCGGTCATCTATTCCATCTGGGCCACCAGAGATGGTGAGGTGTTTGTGGACGAGGCTCTTGCCGAAGTGGGTAGTTCAGATGTCGGTGGGCCGACGTACTTCGAGCTCTTCCATACTCATGCCGAGGCCGTCGAGGAGACGGTGATCCACATGCTGGAAGCCGTAAACGTGGCTGCTGAAGGGAATGACCCATCCAAGGAGATCAAGGAGACGGTTTCAGCTGAGCTCAGGGCGGACAACATCAAAAGCGCCCTCCGCAGGAAGATAGGTCTTGGTCAATGGAGTCTTATTCTGAGATCGGAGGACTTCCTTGGGATGATTGGCAAGCAGGACCGTATTGCCGACTACGCCCAGAACGTCGCCGAGCAATTGTCCTTCAGACCACTGTATGACAACTCGGAAGCAAGAATAATGCTCAAGGAGATGGCAGAGGCCGTTGCCAAGACCACCTCCTTGTACGAGGATTCTGTAGCGGAATTGCTCGACCTCTCCCTATCGGGGTACACTAAGGCTGGTCGAGAGAGGCTCAGGGATCTGATTGACGCTGTCAATCTCGCGGAGCACGAGGCTGATTTGGTCGAGAGTCGGGCTGCCGCCTTCGTGTTCAGTCATGGCGAGGACGCGCCACTAGCAGCCGTGCATATGTATCGGGTTCTGCAAAGGATGGATGACGTGGCCAATGCCTGCGAAACGGCTGCTAACGCGATGCTCCCCCTCGTCTACAATTAGATCATACCCAACCGGCTTCCTCGGCGAAGGCCTGGGGGCCCTTCGACTCGATCAGAGCGAACTGTGGTCTACACATAGCCCAGACGAGATGCCCCATGGCCACGCCGGTCACGAAGTCGAAGGCGTAATGCTGCTTGGTGGTCATAATGCTGATACTGAGCAGGGCCAACTCCAGCCACAGCAGGACGAGGAAGGGCTTGGCCAGAGAACTCCCCTTGTACTCTCTGACCACCCACATAGTCATCATGCGGGTAAGGAAGTAGGCATGGACCACGTGGAGGCTGGGCCACGCGTTCCACGGGTTATCCGAGGAGTGGATGAGCTCGAACATGGATGTCTGCCATGCGTTCATCGAGTCCCAGTCGAGCTGGTCCCTGAGATCGACCTCGGCCGGCATGACCAGGTGGAAGGAGGTGCAGAGGATTGTGGCCGAGATTAGCGCCTGCATTCCCACAGCCAGCTCCGCCCTCCCCCTGTCATCCCTAGGACCGAGGGCCAGTGTCACTGGGTAGAACAGGTATAGCGCGGAATACGGCAGAATCATCCAATAGACCGGTGGAATCTGACGGTCTAACGCTGCCTCTGGGTCCCAGACAGTCTCTAGGAAGTGGTGTGAGATGCTGTTCGAAATCAGGTAGGGCGCGACCACCAGAAATAGCCCTATCAGGAACATCTCGGTGGGGAACCACCTCCCTCCCCAGCGCTCCCGCCGCGACCACGACGGCGCCCAGAATCCCTCCCAGGGGGAAGTCAGCCTTGACAGGAGTCCCTCATTGACCATGGAATACCTCGTCTGGAAGGGCGTAAGATCCTGCCACAGTCACGACGGCAGACCCGATCAGGGCCGACAGGAAGACCCCCAGATTCGCGAGTCCGATCTCGTTGGTTGGGGATATCAGATATCCCAGCCCGGTGCTCAGATCGCTGGTGACGGTCCCGTAGGCCACCACTGAGGCCAATCCGGACACCGCCCCCACCAGCGCGCCCCTAGAGGAGGTTGTCGGCCAGAGGGTCAGTAGTACGGGGGCGACGGTGGCGGTCGCCAGCAGGTCGGCGAACAGGAAAATCTTGAAGACGCTCAAGGCATCCATGGTGGAGGCGAAGTAGATCGCTACCGGTATTACTGCAATCGTCGCAGCCCGAGCCTGGCTCAGCCCCATCCTGCCATCGGAGAGATCGCACGCTAGTGACGCGACGATGGCGTTCTGCAGGGTGTCAGCGCTCGAGCACACAAGAGCGACGGAAAGGACGACGAATGCCGCTATGAGCAGGCTGCCAGCGTCCTCGATGAGATAGAAGAAGGCTGCAGAGGGGTCCGCTGCAGCACCCCTACCAGCGACGACCGTGCCGAGGAACCCCATGAAAAGGACAAGGGGGAGGACCAGGGCCGAGGCCATCACCGCCCCCTTCCTCAATGCCTCGTCATTCTCAGAGGCCCATGCTCTCTGCCAGTTCCCCTGAGAGAACATCTCAGCGGCGGTGATGGCGACGACCAGCGCGAGTCCGGACTTGAACGAGTCCATGTAGGACATGCTGCCTATGGACCACTCATCCTCCGGGTTGTACGCCTTCGCATCGTCGATTAGCTGCCCCAAATCCGTTCCTAAGAGGATGAGTAGAAGGGCGATGGCCAGCCAGAGTATCATCCAAGCCTGAAAGCGGTCGGTCTGCAGGGAGGCAGGCAGGCCACCGTATGCCGTGTAGGCGGCTGTGACTATCGCTACGGCGGCCATGGGCACCAGCGGTTCCATGCCAGTGAGGATGTCCATGCCCTTTCCGATAGCTGTGAACTCGGCGAATAGGAAAGTGAACATGTAGAGCACCGAGATAATGCCCACATAGGCTTGCATTGGCCGGCCGAGTCGCTTGGCAACGTAATCGGCTAAGGTGATGCCGTCGGGAAGCTGCTCGCGAATCAGTGGCCCGACATATGCCAGCAGCAAGAAGGGGGTCGCTGAGGAGAGCGCGTATCCCACCACGTCCCAGAAGCCGCCGAAGTATCCGACCTCCGATGGGCCAAAAAGTATCCAGACGCCCATTCCGGAGGCAAAAAGGCTCAGGCCGATGCGCACCCAGCTCTGACTGCCGCGCGCGGACAAGTAGGTGTCCGAGTCCATCTCCTGCTCGGCCGCAGCAGTGTACCCGACGTAGCCAAAGAAGGCCAGAGTCCCCAGGAGTAGGACGTAGGAGGTCGTCGAGTCCATCAATCATCACCCATGAACGGATATCTCCAGTCCTGGGGTATGTCGAGGGTTCGCTTGACCGAGCGCGGGCTGATCCAGCGCAGCAGGTTCAGCGGCCCTCCCGCCTTGTCATTGGTGCCGCTGGCACGCGCTCCCCCGAATGGCTGCTGGCCGACCACCGCACCGGTCGGCTTGTCGTTGATGTAGAAGTTCCCGGCAGTGAAGCGTAGGGCGTCGAACGCCCTCTGGACATTCGCCTCGTCAGTGGCGAAGATGGAGCCGGTAAGCGCGTATGGTGATGCCTCGTCGCACAGCCCTAGGACCTCCTCGAAGTCGTCGTCATCGTAGACGTAAACTGTGAGCACTGGTCCGAATATCTCCTCGGTCATCGACTCGGAGGTCGGGTTCGTGGTGACGATAATGGTGGGCTCGACGAACCAGCCCGTGCTTCCGTCGCTGCCGCCACCGACTATGACCTCGCAGCAGTCACGCCCCTGGGCTCGCTCGATATAGCCGGTGATCTTGTCGAAGGCGCGCTGGTCGATGACAGCGGTCATGAAGTTAGCGAAGTCACGGGCATCGCCCATCCGGATCTTGCGGATCTCGGTGCACAGGTCGTCGGATATGGCGGCCCACACGGTCTGCGGGATGTACGCTCGGCTCGCTGCGCTGCACTTCTGCCCCTGATACTCGAAGGCGCCGCGCAGCAGGGCGACCATCAGTCCCTGCCTGTCGCATTCGGGATGGGCGATCACGAAGTCCTTGCCCCCGGTCTCGCCGACGATCCGCGGGTATGATCTCAGGTTTGGCAGAGCCATCCCAATCTCCTGCCAGAGCCCTTGGAAGGTGGCGGTGGAGCCGGTGAAGTGCAGGCCTGCGAAGTCCGGGTTGGCTAGGGCGGCCTCGGTTATCTCCGCGCCCGAGCCGGGAAGGAAGTTGATGACGCCGGCAGGCAGGCCGGCCTCCATCATCAGTCGCATCAGCATGTAGTTAGAATGGTACGAGTTGCGGCTGGGCTTCCACACTGAAGTGCAGCCGACAACGGCAGGTGCGCAGGGCAGGTTTCCGGCTATGCTCGTGAAGTTGAACGGGGTGATGGCTAGGACGAAGCCCTCGAGGGGCCGAATCTCCGTGGAGTTCTGAGTTCCCGGAGGGGAAACCAGTGGCTGGAAGTCATCGTGGAAGCCGCGCGCGTAGTGGCAGTTGAAGCGCCAGAAGTCAATCAGCTCGCAAGCAGCGTCTATCTCCGCTTGGAAGGCCGACTTGGATTGGTTGAGCATGGTGGCCGCGTTGACTCGCATCCTCCAATCGCCAGCCAGCAGGTCGGCGCAGCGCTCGAAGACCGCGCATCTTCCCTCAAGCCCGAGGGCGATCCAATCTGCCTGTGCGGCGACCGCCGCTGCACAGGCGGCCTCCATCTCCCCTCTGCCCGCTAGGTGGACGTTGGCCAGAACGTGGCCGTGGTCGTGAGGGATTACTTGGGTGGCGGTGGTGCCAGTGTAGACCTCCTCGCCGTTGATGATGCAAGGTATATCGATAACCTCGCCCATCTGGCGGTCCATCTCGGCCTGAAGCTCGTCCGTCTCGGGACTTCCGGGAGCGTATCCTAGGATGGGCTCGTTGCTAGGGTGACCTGCCACGCCTTTTCGAGTGGGGGCTCAACTAACATTGTTGCGCCCGGCGTCTCAGGACCATTCTTTGGGCTCGTCCTTCTTCTCCTTCTTCCATGCCCGGTAGCAGGGCTTGCACAAGGAGACCCTGCGGACCTTCCTAGAGACGCCCGACGATCCCCACACCTCGACTGCTCTGTCGTAAGCCATCTTGCGGCCCCCGATCTTCTTGTCCGCCCAGTTGTCGCAGCCGGCGATATCGCACCTAATCTGGCCCTCGTACTCCTCGGGCTCCCCGTCCTTAGAGGCGCCCCTGGAATCTCCAGCATCCTTGCGGCGCTTGCGAGCCCTCGACTTGAATCCCATGCGCCGCTCGGCTCAGCATGGCGATTAGAAGGTTGCTTCGCCTAGGCGAACGTCGAACGGGCCATCTCTGCTAGCTATGGAGGCCCGACGATCGGGGCCGACGCCGACGCTGACCACTGGAACCCCTATAGCCTCCTCAATCCTAGTGAGGTAGTCGCGAATGGGGCTCGAGAGGACGTCTAGTCCCCCTCCTTGGCGCGACTCGTCCGCGAGCTCTATCCACTCCTCCGGGCTGAGGGCGGGAAAGCCAGGGTGCGTCTCGTAGACAGGGGTGCATCGCGCGTAGTCCTCGCAGGAGGGGGGTACGGACTGCGTTTCCTCTCCGTCCAACTCGTACGAGACGCAGAGCTTCAGCTCATCCAGCCCGCCTAGGACGTCTAGCTTAGTGATGACCAGGCCGGTGTGACCATTGATCCGCTGACCCTCCATGAGAGCCACCAGATCGAGCCATCCGGTCCTTCTGGGACGGCCGGTGGTGGTGCCGAATTCATGACCAATCTCAGACATCTGCTTACCCGGTCCTTCCTCGAGGGAGAGCTCGGTAGGGAATGGCCCGTTTCCGACTCTGGTGGTGTATGCCTTCGAGATTCCGAAGCACTGCTCGATGTGCCCGGGGTGGATGCCCGCTCCATGAGTCGCGTTTGCCCTGCTGGTTATCGAAGAGGTCACGAACGGATAGGTCCCCTGGTCAATATCAAGCATGACCCCCTGAGCGCCTTCGAGCAGGACCCTCTCGCCCCTCCTCAGGGCATCGTCCAGCATGGGGCCCGTGGGCCTGATTGCATCCGAGAACCTGCCTAGGACCCAAGATATCTCGGACTGGAGCTTTTCGGGGTCGATGGTCTGCTCAACCCCTACGGTACCCAGTTGCTTGTTCATCCGCTCGGCAATGGCTTGGATCGCCTCGATATCGTCTACGACGTGCGGGAGGTCGACGAAGCGAAGGCCCACTCGCTCCGTGCGGTCGCGATAGGCCGGACCTATGCCGCGACCGGTGGTACCAACCAAAGTGTCGGCCGCGTCGTAGAGTCTGTGAAACGGGAGGATGACGGCAGCGCGCTCGCTGATGAAGAGGCGTTGGCCCTCTGGTTGCTCCCCGGTCATGGAATGCCACTGCTCCAACTCCTGATCAAGGACCCAGGGGTCCACGACCGTGCCGCACCCAAGCACTAGATTGCAATTGGTAGCGGTGATTCCCGAAGGAAGCAGGTGGAGCTTGAGGGTGATGTCGCCGACCACTACGGTGTGGCCAGCATTGTTACCCCCCTGAAACCGAACGGCCCAGTCCGAATGGGCAGCGAGTTGGTCTATGGCCTTGCCCTTGCCCTCGTCCCCCCATTGGGCCCCGAGCACTACGTTGGCAGGCAACGTGTCCGGTAACACGGCTCAACGTGTTTGAATGCTTTGGCGCGATTCGATTCGTTTGAGGCCCAGATTGGTGGGAAGTGGTTATGAAGGGCTCTCAGGTCGGCGGGTCAGCATGGCACAGAGGCATCCGGAAGCAGAAGCGAGGCTTCTCAAGAAGTGGATTTGCATGCGCTGCTCGGCCACGCATCGTGGCTCCAAGCCCAAGTCCTGCCGCAAATGCGGTTACACCGGCCTGAGGAAGAAGGCCGCCGAGAAGAGAAAGGTGTGAGTCGCTCCCTAATCCGGGCCTTTCATGGCAGCACGTTCCCGAGTGCTGAGATTAGTCGGGCTATGTCCTCGGGAACATTGTCGATGTGCGGGGAAACACGAATCAAGCCGGAGCGGCTGCTGACGATGATACCCTGATCATCTCGTAGGGCGGAAGCCAAGGCATTGCTATCGAAACCCTCGGGAGGTCTCAGGCTGACTATCGCGCTGCGCTCGGCCTCGTTAGTAGGTGATGCGATGCCAAAGCCCAGTCCCTTGGCTCCGGAGACTATCAGGTCTGCTAGGGCTAGGTCGTGCTCCCAGACCTCATCAATGCCAAAGGCATCGATTTCCTTGATTGCCTCGGCAAGTCCGAGGGCCGCACCGAAGTGCAGGGTGGTGTACTCGAACCTGCTAGCATCCTGCGGCAGAACCACCCTGTCTGGGCGCATGTCCCACATGTCAGTGTGGCTGCGGAAGCCTACTAAGCCGGGGTTCAGCCCCCTGAGACGTGGTGAGACGTAGCCGACTGCTGCGCCGAAGGAGCCTCGCAGCCACTTGTATCCCGAGGCGACCATGGCATCCACCCCGGAATTCGGGGCATCGATCGGCACCATTCCCATTGACTGCGTCGCATCCGTGATGAGGAGCGCGTCAACCTCCTGCGCGGCCTTGGAGAATGATTCAAGGTCGTAGCGCTGACCGTTGACGTACTCGACGTGAGAGAGCACGATGACAGCGGTTTGCTCGTTGATGAGGGACATTATCGAGCTTGGGTCGGTGTACATGTCCCCGTCGTGGGCAGCGAGGCGGACTTCGGCCCCGGAGGACTCTGCTGCCCTGCTCCACGGGTATACGGTAGAAGGGAAGGAGGCCTGCGTCGAGACGATGTTCGAGTCCTCGGAGGGGGCGACTGCCCACGCAATCGATGACATGAGGGCAGTCGCGCTCGATCCCACGCAGACGTCTTCCACGCCGCAGGAGAGAAGGCTGGAGGTAGCTCTGCGAAGCGGCAATAGGGCGCTCTGCTCGGCATCGCCGCCGAACTCGGCCGCCCCCCCTCTGGCTAGGGCATCAGCCCAGTCTGATGCTGCTCGGTGGGCAGCAGGGGATGTAGTGGCTACGTTGGCATAGGAGATGTTTGTCCAGCGCTTGGTTGCCGCGATGTGAACGCCCCCCTATGTGGAAAAGTTCTGACATTGAGCGTTTATCATCCTATCACATTGGGAAACCTGAAGGGGGTGTCGGATTGGGATTCGTCCAATCAAGACCGGCTGACTTCGTTCAGCATCGTCTCCAGAGCAGCCTGGATCTGCAGGCAGAAGGGTCCGTAGTGCCCAGGCAGGTTCGGGTCGTTGAAGATCTCATCGAGGATAGAAGCGGTCATTCCCAGCCTGACGTCCATGTCCTTGTTCTCGTTGAGCAGCCACTTATCGACTGCGTCCTTGGACGAGGAGCGGATGTTGCGGGGAACCTGGCTATTGTCTAGTTGCCCGAGCACTTGCGCAATCTGCCGTATGCGCGAGTCCAAATCTGACACCGTGCCATCTCCGAGGCTGCCACCCGAGGGCCCTCCTTAAGCGCATCCCCGATCACTCGGCCAATGGGTCGGTGGTTCGAATCGGTTCCCACTTGTACCCGGCGCCGAGGACGCCGGGACCGCCCAATCACTGACCGGTCCATCTGACCCACGGCATGTTCGGTCGGTTGGACGTACCCAGTCCCTCGCCTGCGGGACCCATGGCTATGATTCCGATCTCTGCGCCGTCCTCGGCAATCTCATCGAGAGCCCATTTCATGGCATCCTCCAGCCCGGCGCCACCGCTGATTCGGTCAGCGACGCGGTAGCTCAGAAGAGATCTCGTAATCGCCTCGCCGATGCCAGTCGCTCCGACGCCAACGCCTTCTTGCACCCAAAATCCACAGCCGGGCAATGGTACGTCGCCGACCCTGCCGGGTGGTCGGTTGCTGCAACCACCAGTGCTGGTGGCACAGGCAATCGCACCCGTCGCGTCTCTGGTCACAACTCCAACCGTGTCGCTGACCTCGTCGTGGGGTGGACGGCCTTCGACGGAAGCCTTCTCGAAGCCCCTGTCGTCGGCCCAGGACCTGGCCCCATCGCCCGCGAGGCCGTTGATGCCCTCGTCCAGCAGGTCGGCTGCAACCCTAATTGGGTTGGGCGTGTCGCTCATTGCGATCACGAAGCCCATTCGGCCATCGGAGGTATGGATTGAAGCATCCAGTGAGACCGAACCATCGGTTCTGAACACGGCACCCGTGCCGGCATTGAAGACGGGGTCATCCTCGAGGATCACGCAAGCCTCGACAGCGGCCTCGACCGCGCTGCCGCCTGCTTCGAGGATCTCCGCCGCCCTGCTGACGGCGGCCTCGATATTGGGGAGCCGGTGTGGGCCGGCCCCAGCACCACCATGAGCGACGACTGCTGGGACACGCATTCATCACACCCCCGTTGCCTGAGCCGATGGGCCCCCGCTTGGGCGAACCTTGAGTTGTAGAATAAATGCTAGGCAGAAGACGATTCCAGCGATGCGGAAGCAGGTGTGGTAGGTCCACAGGCCCGAGCCCTCGACCGTCTGAGACCATAGATAGGCGGCGAACAGCGGCCCGATGATACGGGCTAGTGCTCCTGAGCCCTCCTGCGCCCCCATCACCAAACCCAGCTCGTGCCCGCCCGCCCTGGACTCGAATGTGAGCATCGAAGTCTGGGTTGGCGAGAATAATCCGTTGCCAATGGCTATCCCGGCACAGGAGCCAAAGATCAGCCAACTAGCCTCAGTCGGGGCGTAGGGTATGCTGGCTATCCCCAGCCCACATACCAGCGTTCCGACCAACATCAGCTGATGCAGGTTGAAACGGTCGGTCAGAGGCCCGATTAGAACACCTTGGATTACTACGCCAATGAGGCCGATGAAAGCGAATATCCAGCCGTTGTCCATCTCGCTCCACCCCAGGCCGCCACTCTCCGATGGCATCGATGTGAACAGGATGAACGTGCCGTGCATCATGGTGAAACCCAACAGGAAGAGGAAATGGATAACGACGAGGATCGAGACAGTCGGCAGCCGCAGTACCGATCCGAGGCTAGTCGCTATTCCCCCCAATCGAGCCAGGGAGGATGCATCCGAGCGGGTCCTCGACTCAGCCGAGAGGCTCTCAGGCAGTTGGGTGAATGCCAAGAAGAACGCAATCAGTGACATTGCGCTGGAGAAGAGGCAGGGCAGGAGGTAGGGGTACTGAGCCCAGAACTCCGTGTCGAAAGCGCCGCCTATGCCGCTTGCGGGGTCTGAGAGGACGCCTCCGATGAAGGGGCCGAACATGAACCCGAGGCCGAAGGCGGCCCCGATCATTCCCATCCTCCTCGCGACCATCTCAGGCTCACTGGTGTCGCCGATGTATGCTCGGGTCACAGCGATGTTTCCATTGCCTGCGCCAGAGAGGAACCGGGCAATGATCGCCATGGCAAGGCTCCCTGAGAGCCCGAAGACCACGAAGAAGATCGTGTTCGAGAGCAGTCCGAACATCAGGACCGGGCGGCGTCCGACACGATCGCTCAAAGAGCCGAGAATCGGGGTGAAAATGAACTGTGCGAGAGAGTACACGGCAATCACCACGCCGACCCATAGGTCGCGACTTCCGATGTCCGTGATGCCTTCGGCCGTGGCTAGGTCCTGAACAAAGTAGGTAAGGAAGGGAATCACCAGCGTGAGTCCCAGCATATCGACCAGGACCACGAGGAAGATTATCCTCATTGGCGAGCTCTCGCTTCCCGACATACGCCCCGGTGTCGCTGGTCAATTGGGGCTATGAAGGATTGGGGGCATCATGCGGATGTCTGCGTCTCCGTGCTAGATGAGATGGTGTCGATTACCTTTGCAAGCCTGTCAACGAGGCTGACCTTCTCCTCCTTGCCCACGAGCGAGTGCTCGAGGACCTCGTCTAGGGAGTCAACGGTCAGGATCTCGACCTGCTCTTCGTACTTCTCGTCAATCAGGACGTCATTCAGGTTTGATCTCGGGATGACAACCTTGCGTATTCCCGACTTTGCCGCGGCCTCTATCTTCGCCGAAACCCCGCCGATAGGGAGGACCTCGCCTCGTACCGTCAAGGAACCCGTCATAGCAAGGTTCTGCTCTATTGGGATGCCCTCGAAGGCGCTGATGATTGCGGTGGCCATGGTGATGGAAGCACTGTCGCCGTCAACGTTGTGAGTACCGGGGAACTGGACATGGAGGTCGTAGTCCTTGATGTCCTTGCCCGTGAGCTTCTTCACGACGGCGCTGATATTGGTCACGCTCTCCTTGGCGAGGTCGGAAAGGCCTCCAGTAGCGATAACTTGTCCCGACCTGCCCTGAGCGGGCGTCACCATCGCCTCTACTGGGAGCACTACGCCGGAGTAATCAGACAACCCGGTATCGGCCCCGAGCACAGCAAGGCCGTTGACTCGACCGACCCTATGCCCTCTGTTGACCAGCATGGCATACTCTGACTGGCGCTCTAGGTATCGGTCCGCGACCTGCTGCTCGAGGGGTTTTGCGATCATTCTGGCTCTGATGACATGCTTGGATTGGGCAAGTGGAGCGCCCTCTTCGGCGGCGAGGTCGCCGGCTATCCTGACAAGCCCGCCTAACTCGCGGAGCCTGAGTGATAGTTTGCCCCTTCGACCGCTTCTGCGCTGGGCCTCCTTCAGAATGAGGGCTATGGCGCTCTTGTCGAAGTGCGGGATTGGTTTTCCAGTGTCCTTGGTCTTCTCGTTCCTGACTTCTTGGGCTATAAAGCGGATCAGGCGTCGTCTGTTGCGCTCGGTGTCCTTCATGTCGGTGTTCACGTAGACCTCGTATCCATATCCGCGGATGCGGCTTCGCAGGGCCGGGTGCATGTTCTGGACGCTGTCTAGGTTGCCAGCTGCGACTAGGATGAAGTCAGTCGGGACCGGTTCCGACTTGGTCAGCGCTCCCGAAGAGCGCTCGGAACGGCCACTGATTGAGAGTTCCTTCTCCTGCATGGCAACCAGCAGCGCCTGTTGCTCCTCCATCCTCAGCATGCGAATCTCGTCGATGTAAAGCACTCCCTTGTGAGCACGGTGCACGGCCCCGGGCTCGACCCGCTCGTGTGCAGGGGTAGCCAGATCGGCACCGGATTGAAACGGGTCGTGGCGAACGTCTCCGAGGAGCGCGCCTGCTAGGTTGCCAGTGGCATCGACGAAGGGAGGATCATCGCTCCTCTCGTGCTTGATCAGAAGCTTTGGGATGTTGGCCTCGTCGCCGGCAGTGAGCCGGGTGCGTAGGAAGAAGTAGCCGAATACGAGGATGAACGAACCGAAGATGAAGGTCAGGATCTCCCCCGTGGAAATAGTGGCTAGGAGGAGCGCGGCCCCGACCACGAGTGCGATGAAGAGAAGAGTGCGGTTGGTTCGCTCGCGCTGCTGGCGCACATGATCCCTCCTCTCGGCGATGAGCCTGGAGCCACGCCCTGCGGGTACGGTTCTGATTTTGGGCTCGTTCTCGTCCTCGAGGTTGCGGTAGACGAGGATGTCCTCCAACTGCTCCGTAGGCAGGAACTCCGTCATCGAGCGGGCAAGCATGGACTTGCCAGTCCCTGGCTCGCCGACCATGATCATGTGTCGGCGTTGCTCCGAGGCCTTCCTGACGACTATAGAGGCGGCTTCCTGGCCGATTACTTGGTCGACCAATTTCTCGGGAATCGGGACCTCCTCGGTGGAAATTATGTCGATGGCCTCGATCCATTCCTCGGCTGGCACCTCGCATAGTGGGTCCTTGTCCTCAGAGACGCCGAAAGCGGCACCGTCCTCCCAAGAATCTAATGGGTCGACGGGGGCCACCTCATCGACTTGGCCTTCGGGTTTCTCATCGGCCATAGCGCTCCCCCGGGGTCTTTCCTGCCAATGGCACCTTCTTGAAGGTGCGTCTGTCGGGTCGATGGTCAGAATTCACCGATTCTACTTCCTGCTGAGGTACTCCTCACCGTAGTACTGCCATTGCTCGATGGTCCAGCCAGGGGGGAGGCCCTCTTCGGGAATCGGGGGGTGCGCGGGGACGGTGGGCGCCGGTTCTGGCACAGGCACTGGATCCTCGGAGGCTAGCTCGAAGTCGTGAATTTCCCCCCTGCCATAGGAGGTCTTCTTCGCGCGGTCAGTGCCACGATTCCGCTGGGACAGGTAGAGCCCGGCGAAGGAGCCTATTCCAATGAAGAGAATCACAATCGCCGCATAGCCGATCAGCGTCAGGATGCCCGTCTCGGACTGCCCGGTGAGATCATCTGCCAATTGATTGGGGTCATCGTCTTTGTCAACTGGGTCCTCCGCATCGGGAGCACCCTGAGTCGCGGTAATCTTGAGGAAATCCTCGGATGCCCTATCCCAGCCATCGGAATCGACCGCCTCGACATGCAGGGTGAAGTAGTCACCGACCGCAAGGCCGTTACCGCTCACTGGCACAACGGAGAAAGGGCCCAAGTCATCAGAGGTGCCTACCGAGTGGCAAATTCCCACGATGCTGTTGCATACTGTCCACATCGTCTTAACCTCGGAGAGTTCCAGTGGGCCTACGTTCTGTATGGTCACCGTCGGCTCCAAGCCGACATATGGGTCAACCAGAATAACCTCAAGATCACCAGCCTGATCATCGGATTGCCATGTGAGCACCTTCTTATCGAGAACGGTGACAACGATATCGGACGTGCTCCAATCACCGTGTCGGTCTGCCATCGTGAGGGTGACGACATGGGTTCCCGGTTCGGCCCATTCCATGTCGAGGATACCGTTGAGGTAGTCGTAATGCAACGCGCCGGGGGTGGAAGTAGTAGCAGAGAGCCAAATCTCGTCATTTGGATCATCGATATCGGACATCAGAGAAGCCAGGTCAATGGAGGTCGGCTGGTTAGCCTTCAGGGTCAGCGCCTCGATTCCGCCTAGAGAAATCGTGGGCGGGTCATTTACGTTGATGACAAAGAAGACGACGGTTGAGTCCGAAGATTTGGCCCCGTCATCGGCCCGGACGGTAATCTCTGCGACCCCATATGAGTCCTCATTGACAGCGGAGACGAACACGGTATGGCCGTTGATAGAAGCCTGAACTAGATCCTCGTCGCTGTTGGAAACAATAGTGAGGGAGAGGCCGGCGACGGATGTCGGGTTGCCGTCATCGTCAGTATCGCTGAGGAACTCCGTCAGGCTTGTACTCGCAGAGCCGCCCTCAAACATGGGCTGCGTTGGAATTGGGGACCACCTAGGGGCCCCGTTCTCGATGACGTTGAACAGAAGCATTCCGTGGTTGACATCCTCTCCATCATCAATCGACACGAAGACCCCCTGAGTGATGGGGTTGCCTTGTGGATCGGTCTCGATTGTGTCGAATTGCACGGAGACCTCGGACGTAGCAGAGTTCCAGCCCTTGAACTCGGGGTCGACGCTGTCGATCACGAGCATCGAGAGGGGGCTCTCTGCATCTCGAACGAGCCCAGCTACCGAGATACTCTCCAACGTGTCAATCTTCACCGTGGGGTAGCCAGCGAAACCGGGGTCGCTGCTGCCCAAGACCCTAGGCAGGGCATTTTGCAGCTCGAAGGCCTCCTCATTGACTAGCCATTCGCTCTGCTGTCCGGCAGCGTCCTGCCACTGAATCCTGATGTCATAGTGCCCTGAGTCCGCCGTGGCAGGAGTCTGCAGGGTATGCACGTAAACCGCGTTGCCCCCGGTACCGACCAGCTCGGAGTTTGTGACCCAGTTGTCACTCCAGTCGGTCATGCCCGACTTGGTGTACTGGAGCGTCGGCGACATCGTCGTCATGTCGTCAACCAAATCGTTAGCGAGGGCTGTCGATTCGAACTGGACGGCATCGCCCCTTTCGAAGGAGGTCGCTCCAACGGCAGAGGGGTGTGCCGGTACGGGAGGCATGTCGTGCAGTGCAACGGCATCGAGGAGGTTATTGGTGGAGTTCCTGTCGCTACCGAGGTTGGTCAGCATGGCCCTGAAGGTAGTGACACCGGAAGAGGTCGTCGTCAGCTCGGAGGTATCGAACTCGAGGTCGAGGCTCTGGGTCCCAGCCACGCCAAGGTCCTCGACCGACTCGCCATCCAGGTAGACCTCGTCAGAGCCACTAATCAGGTACACACCAATCTGCCCCCCCTCTGCATAGGGGTCGACACCGTTGTTCCTGATCTCCAAGCTGATATCCAGAATGTCTCCGGGGGTAAATCCTGGGAACTGGTTCTGGTTCTCAACCTCGAATTCGGTGATTCCGACATCGATTAGGGGGCCCATGTCAGGGTCAACTGCCGCGTAGAACGTGTTGTAGGACGTGTGGGGGCCGTCCATAAGGGCGATTACCGGCCAAAAGTTCTCCCACTGGGTATACCCGGCTGCCGCCCTGACAGTATTCAGCGGCACCGTCCAGGAGCGCTCTGCCGTCGCGTCCTTGAACAGAGTCATCTGAGCGAAGCCGTCCTCGTCGTCGTTAAGCAGCCAGCCCCTCCAGTTGTGGTGGGGCCTGAAGCCGTTGTCATAGGCGTCTGCACCGACACGCTCGGTGACAGCGCCGTAGAGGTACGCGTCGACTGAGGAAGAGGGGCCGGTGTAAGTCGACTCAAGAGTGACAGTGACCTCCCCCGTGGTGGAGTTCAAATCTAGGGACATCTCGAGCAGGAAGTCGCTCGAATCGCTACTCATGCAGCCACCAGCTGTGAAATCGGGGTCATAGTAGTTAGTGCCGGAGGCACCGACCTTGTAGCAGGGACCTGTCTGCTGGTCGGCGAAGGAGAAGGTCGGGTAGCCCGTCGAGCCCGACATCACGTGATCGGTGCGACCGATTGGGGAGTCGTCCGGCCAGCCGTCGTCGCTAGACTCGAAGAACGAGACGAAGGTGAACTCATCCGGGTTGGATGACTTGAGGTTGGCGAGGGATGGGGAGGCGCTGTCCATGCAAGGTGGGCACCAGTGCGCGCCGACGTACTCGCCGAAAACCGTGTGACCGGGACTGATGGCATAGAGAGGCATCTGCATCTGATCAAGTTCTGCCCTATCGGAAGGCTCGCTTTCACTAATCAGCATCATAGAAAGGGGAGCCATGATAAGCAGGATGCAGGTCCAAATCGCTGGTTGAAAGAGCAGTCTGACGACTGAGGTCATCGATAACTCAGAAGGGAGGCCATGTATAGTCATGCTGTTCGCCCTTAAGGGCGAATTCAACTATTGGGGATTAAGTGACTTGAAACGTGCTCCGAAGTCTCGTTGTCTCGTGAGCGAGCAGGTTGGGGGCGAATGGGTCGCATTGAGGGAGGATGACGGTCGGGCCTACCTGCTGCGAAGGTCGCCCGGAGAGGTCAAGGTCAAGGGCCTGGGAAGGTTCGATGCCGAGCAGCTCCTTGAAGGTTATTCGATAGGCGACAGGATCACTGTCGGGCAGAAGTCCCTGACCATCGTCGACCCCGCGCTTCCAGAGGCGCGTCGGAACATGGCCCGCAGGGCACAGGTAATCGGTGCGAAGGACTCCGGGTTTCTCATCTCCTGGATGGGGATAGGGGTGGGCTCGAGGGTGCTAGAGGGCGGTCATGGCTCGGCAGGCCTGGCCATGCACCTAGCCAATGTCCTCGGCTCGGAAGGAACGCTGATATCGGTCGAATCCAGACCCGAACACGCAGAAGTCGGCCAATCCAATATGGAGCGCTTGGCAGAGGTTCTCCCCGCGTTCCCGGACTGGCATCTCATCGACGGGGATTTGGCTGATATCGGCCAGGCGGTCGCAGACATCTGCGGCTCGCTCGACGCCGCCATCATTGACGTGGCCGAGCCGTGGTGCGTCATTCCAGCCGTGGTGCCATTGCTGCGAACTGGCGGAAGACTTGCCTGCTACTGCCCGACCACATCTCAACTCGAGAGGTCATGGGAGTCTGCCCAGGAGCGGGACCTCGTCATCGAATGGGCGGGAGAGGTGGTGGAGCGTCGATGGGTTAAGGCAAGCAAGGGTGGAGTGAGGCCGGGCAACCAACCTATGGGGCATACCGCCTTCCTGCTCATTGCCGCAAAGGTTGCCCCTCACAAGGAAGAGTGAGCACCGTTCATAACCCGAATGCAGTACCGCAGAGCATGCGAGACAGCAGCGGATGGAAGTCTACGGCCTACCGCTCCCATACTATCGGCCAAGTAGTGGTCAACGGGGCTGAAATGGTCGGCTCCGAGGTCACCGTTTCTGGCTATGCCGAGACAGTGCGAGGACGGGGCGCTATCTGCTTCCTTATGCTGCGTGATGGCACTGGCAGGATCCAAGCCTTCCTGAAGCGAGACAATATGGATAAGTCGGTGTTCGACGCAATTCAGTCAGCAACCCGTGAGTCGACCATCCAAGTCATTGGGGCCGTGGCCCAGAAGCGCCCGCCCAAACTCTCCGAGGGTGAGTCAGTTCCTCCACCGGAGTACGAGATTAACGTGACAGCCGCGAGTGTCCTCGCCGATGCTGCTGCACCGCTGCCAGTGGGTGTGACTGACGACGTCCACGTGGGACTCGATGTCAGACTGGACAATCGCCACCTCGACTTGCGTCGTGCGCATGTGAACGCCATGTTCCAACTTCGTGGCAAGGTTCTCCAGTACGGGCGGGATCACCTTATCTCCGAGGGCTTCCAAGAAATCAACACCCCGAAGATCATCGCCGCTGCAGCCGAGGGCGGCACCAACCTGTTCCCGATGAGGTATTTCGACACGGATGCCTATCTATCGCAGAGCCCCCAGTTGTACAAGCAGCTCGCAGTGCTCGGCGGACTAGAGAGGGTGTTCGAGATCGGCCCAGCGTTCCGAGCCGAGAAGCATGATACCTACCGCCACCTCAACGAATTCGTCTCCTTCGACGTCGAGGGCGCGTGGATGGACGACGAGGATGTAATGGGTGTTCTGGAGAGGATGATCCGCCACGTCTGGAGCGAGGTGGCGGCCAATGACCAGAGCCTCATGGACGTGGTAAACGAGTACCGGACCAGTGAGGGTAAGGAACCCGTCACCGTCGAGGTCCCGAGCTTGCCGTTCCCACGTGTCTCATATTGCGACGCGATAGGCATCGTCAAGGCCGGCGGCGGCGAGATCGAGTGGGGGGATGACATCGAGAGCCATCACTGCGACATTATCGCCGCGCAGCATCCAGGATTCCACTTCATCCCACGCTGGCCGATGTCGATGAAGCCATTCTACATCCACCACAAGGAGGGGGAGGAGGGCTCCTCAGGAGGCCAGTTGAGTCGGGGCTTCGACCTCAACTACGGGCGTGACGAGATGACCAGCGGCGGCCAGCGCGAACACAGGGTGGACGTGCTCGAGCAGAATCTGCGCGATATGGGTCTCGAGCCCTCCGACTTCACATTCTATACAGACGGATTTCGCTATGGCGCCCCTCCTCACGCTGGCTGGGGACTTGGCGTGGCCCGCCTGCTAATGGTGCTAACGGGAGCGGGGAACGTTCGCGAAGTCGTGCTGTTTCCGCGTGACCGAAGCCGCGTGACTCCTTGATATCTAGGATTAGTGACATTTTGCCATATGGTTGATTCCTTGGCTGATGCATATAGGTCTGCTCGAGATGCGTGCATTGAGGGCGAAATGAGGGTCCGGTCGGCACTCATATCGCAGAGTCTTAGTGTTCGGCGTAGTACTCTTTGACGACATTCTCTAGCGTTCTCGCAGCAGAGTGTTCGTCTATGGTAAGGGTCATTCCATCCCGTCGCAGCGTCTCGCCGTCGACGAAGACATCGAGAACCCTGCCACCGGAGTAGATTAGGTTGGCGAGGAGTCGCCTACCGTCTCGGCCCCATGGTCGCATCCTGATATCGTCGAGGTCCCACGTTACCCAATCGGTCGAGCCGTTGGTTGCAAGCTGCCATGTCTCGGTCGGATCGAGGATCCTGGCATCCCAGTGGTCGTGACGCTGTACCAGGCTGGCGGCCTTGGCCTCGCCGCGCATGTCGAGAGAATTATTGCTCGCAGCACCATCCGTGCCCAGACGAACGTCGACGCCGGCCTCCCTCATCGCCGGATATGACATCGTGCCCCCGCACGCCAGCTTCTGGTTGCTGGTGGGGCAGTGGACGGCGTGGGCTTGATGGCCGGCGAGAATGCGCATCTCCCTCTTGGTCACCCAGCCGCAGTGCGCGCAAACCGTGCCCTCCGTGAAGTAGTCAATCGAGTCGAGGTACTCGATCGGGTACATGCCGTGCTCGGCATGGCAGTCCGCCACCTCCTTCCTAGTCTCCGAGGTATGGATGCTCAGGGTGCATCCGGTATTTCGGGAGATCTCGGAGGCCCTTTTCAGAGTCTCCTCGGAGCATGCGTAGACAGAGTGGGTTCCGATGCCGTAATCGATCCTCTCCGGGCGAGGCGAGCCCTCGGAGATCAGGCGCTCCATGATGCTGAGGGCCTGTCCGGGGCCCCCGGGATAGGAGGGGGTTGGAAATTCCGTGATGGGTCCGCAGACGATGCCCCTAACACCGCTCTCCCCGAGCGTCTGGCCGACCACTTCTGGATGGTAGTACATGTCGCATGCGAAGGTGGTGCCAGTTGCGATCATCTCCGCGGCTGCTGCCCTCGTGCCTGCCTCCACGAACTCGGCGGTCAGGTTCCTCTCGACAGGAAAGATCGAGGTCTCGAGCCATTCCATCAGCGGGAGAGCCTCGCCCATCGACTTGTTGAGGACCATGGAGAGGTGGGTGTGCCAGTTCTGGAAGGAACGCGTGACCAGTCGCATTGAGCCGTCGATGCTCTCGGCCACATCCTCGTCACCCTTACTGAGCGACACAGTCCCGTCTGGATGTATCAGGAAGTCGCCCTGCTGAACATAGCCATCGTGGTCGATTAGTTGGGTTCCGGTGATGCGCCGTGTGCCCCCGTCCATGACACAACGCCGAGGACGGTGATACTGAATGTTTGTCCTACTCGCAGACTGCGTTGAGCACGCTGATCGTTTCACCGTCCGAATTCTTCATCCACGCCTCGATGTGGTCGCCCTTGTTCATTGGGCCCACGCCCTTCGGGGTGCCCGTCCATACTAGGTCGCCGGGGGAGAGATCGTACCACTCCCTCAGGTGTCCCATTATCGAGTTCACCGAGTGAATCATCAGTTCGGTTGATGCCTGCTGCTTGGTCTCGCCATTCAGCGAGAGGCCGATTTCGACTGCGCTGTCGTCCCAGGATGACCAAGTGCCAAGAACCCCAGAGCCTCGGAACCCCTTACCCTCGAGCCATGGCCAACCCTTCTCCTTGGCGAGGCTTTGCCGAGTCCTGTTGGTCGTGTCGATGCCAACGCACATGTCCGTGGGTTCGAGGTTCCCTCCTAGCCGAATCACCATCTCAACCTCATGGTCAATGTGCTCGTCAGGAGCCAGCAATGTGACGATGTTGCTGCCATCCTCGTTGGCCTCGACCAAGGCTGAGGGAGGCATCAGAAAGAATCGGGGATAGTCGGTGATGTCACCGTATATCTCTTTGGCATGGCCGACGTAATTGCGAAATACAGCCCAACCAACACCCATGGCATCCCGAATCCGGACTCTGTGATTAGCGCATCGGACACATCTTTCGCTCATCAGGTTGAAGGCGCGGTCCTGTTAGACAGATTCGATGGCCGAGGACCCGTACCGCGTGCTCGGGGTCTCCAAGGACGCTCCCGATGCCGAGATCAAGCGCGCGTACCGCAAGATTGCTCGACAGTACCACCCCGACAGGAATCCCAACGATGCGGCGGCCGAGGAGCGCTTCAAGGCGATACAGGCCGCCTACGAGGCTATCGGCACCGCCGAAGCTCGCAGCGAGCACGACCAGCGCAGGCGCATGGAGGAGATGTTTCGAGGCGGGCGAGGCAGCTCGCCCTTCGGCGGGGGATTCGCAGGGGTCGATCTGGGTGACATCCTCTCCCAGTTCATGGGCGGTCGAGGTTCTGCTTCTTCTCCTGACTTTGGTGTCCGTTTCGAGCAGCCTCCCCCGCAGAGACCACAGCCAGAGCAGGCGGCGCGAGGGGCCGACATCGAGGCCGGGCTCGACGTCACCCTAGAGCAGGCTGTCAGCGGAACCGAGGTCAAATTCAGCCATCGTCGTATGAAGAGGTGCGCCAAGTGCAGGGGGTCCAGCTTCGGGACCTCCAAGCGCTGCTCGACGTGCAACGGCACAGGAGTCCAAACCAAGGGCAGCACATTGACGGTAAAGGTCCCGCCAGACGCCGGACACGGGCAGATGCTGCGTCTCAAGGGAATGGGTCACGAACATCCCCAAGGGGAGTCGGGAGACCTGCTGATCTCGCTCAGGCTCGATGCCGAAGAGGGGCGACGCTGGGAGGATGGTAGGCTCATTCAGGAGGTGCCCGTTCCAATCACCACCCTGCTCCTAGGGGGAAATATCAGGATCAGGACGCCTGCAGGGAAGAGGGTGCAGATAGAGGTGCCCGAGGGCACTCGCATCGGCGACCGTAGGAGACTGCAGGGCCACGGTCACTCCGGGGGGGCACTCGACATCGAATTCACACTCGCCGAGCCAGATAAACTCAGCAAGTCCCAGAGAGCTGCGCTCGAGAGCCTGAGAGGCAGCGGCCTGTGAGCATACGCAACCTGTGAAATACACCCTCGTTCGGAATCACGCTATGAGGGACTTCGCCCGTGTCGCGGACTTTCTAGTGCCGAGGAGCGGTCAGACCCATTTCATCGTCCTCGTCATCTCTCTGCTGATGCTTCCCGGACTATTGGCTACCTTCTCCCCCATAGACGTCGAATCATACAGCCTCGAGTCTCCTGAGCTCGACGCCAACGAGGTCCTGAGGGAGGAGTTCACGGCTGCGGGCAACCTTTGGGCCTTCGGGATTTTCGTTCGAGACTCCGAGCACTTTGGCGAGGCTGGCTCAGAAGCCCCAATGATCGCCGGCTACACTGGAAAGGGATGGGGTCTTGAAGAGCCGTCCGGGGGAATCCTGAACCTCACCGTGCTCAGGGAGATTGACACCAAGGCATCCATCATGCGGCAGCACGAAATATCTGAGTTCTACCTCCCTCTTGCCTCTGAGATCACTGGAGTGCCGACTATCGGCGCCCTAGATCTTGCTACCGACTTCAGGGCCTTCATGTCAGGTTCTTCCGTTCTCACAAACCCTAGGATAGACCCGCAGACGTTCACGATGGCACCGGCCCCAACCAATTGGAGCGACTGCGGTGACCTAGAGTGCCTTTCCTTCGATGACCCCGAGGTAACCCAAGCCCATATCGACCTAGCCGCTCACAGGATGGCAAACAACAGCGACGGTACCTTCCTTCGCTTCCTCTCAAATGATCGTGCCTTCCTATCTGACCCGACCAGTGATGTCATCGGCCCGATAGGCGGAAAGATGCAGGATAACGGCACAATAACCTCCGAGCAGTGGGGCCCGGGACGTTGGTCCGCCTCGGCGGCGTGGCTCCTCGTAAACTTCGATAGGCACTCCATGCAGAATAACGGGTGGAGTTTCTCGTGGCTAAATTCCAGCTCTGAGTTCGGCTACAAGTGGGACGGCGTAAATCTGGATACTGAACCAGTACTGAATACCGTTGAGGGGTGCCGCGAGAGTGCCGAGGCTGGAGAAGCCCCATGCTCAGTAGAATGGCTATACCTAGCTCTCGAGGAAGAGCTGCGGGCAAGCGACGACAAGGTGGTGACGTTGATGCTGGCAGAGAGCATCAACGTCGAGATCAACCGAGAACTGCTCTCTAGCGCATACCTTCTAGCCATCATGGCTGTGGTGGTCGTACTCCTGCTATGGTTCAGCCTGCGAAGGGCATCCGACGTCGGGATAGTGTGTGTAGGGCTGGTGCTCTCACTGCTGTGGATGCAGGGGCTGATAGGTTGGGCTATGATTTTCGGTCAGAAATTTGAGTTGGAGATAATCTTCCGCTCCCAGTTCTCTAACCTCCTGCCCATCCTGGTTCTCGCACTCGGGATCGATGACAGCCTTCACGCACTTCACCGGTACAAGGAAGAGAGGCGCGCGGGGATGGCTCCGAAGCAGGCTGCTCACACATCGATCAGAAGGGTGGGTCGAGCCATCCTGCTGACATCTTCGACTACGATCATGGCGTTCATGGCCAATTTAACCTCCAGCATAGCGGCCTTGCGATCTTTCGGAATCGAGGCTGGTTTGGGTGTCCTCTCCGCTTTCATACTCACCGGGCTGTGGGTGCCATTGGTCAGACTAGACCTAGACCTCTGGATGGAGTCCCGAGGCAAGCTGCAGGAGGAGCGCGAGGGAATCATCCACATGATTCCCGAGTCCTGGCTCGCATCCGTAACCACGGGCTCGGCCCGATTTGGGCCATTAGTCGCAGCACTCGCCATCCTAATCACGCTCATTGCAAGCCCCTTGATGCTCTCTCTTGAGGGCGACTTTCAAGTCGAGGACTTCCTCGAGGCGGATTCGGATCTCGCAGTCGGGATTGGATTGATCAACGAGCGATTCAGCGACGAGGGAGAGCCCGGGTTCATTCTCGTGGAGGGGGACATGGCCAACCCGAGGGTGATCGTGGCCCTCGGCGAGTTGCGCAGCAACTTGAATTCCCACGGGCCCGGCGACCCAGACCAGATTTCGCGCTTGCCGACAGGAGAGGTCGAGCTTCGGGCAATAGACGGAATATTGATCATTGCCAAGGCAGCAATGGCTTGGAATATCACCCCATTCACAGAGGCCGGTTGGGACCCATCGGCAGATGACGGGGGATTGGGGTGCGACAAAGACCCGCTCGGACTTCCTTCGTTGGAAGACCGCGAC
Organism: Candidatus Thalassarchaeaceae archaeon; assembly: GCA_030749075.1. Taxonomy (GTDB): domain Archaea; phylum Thermoplasmatota; class Poseidoniia; order Poseidoniales; family Thalassarchaeaceae; genus UBA36. The sequence continues at coordinate 37,834 of JASMKR010000005.1, forward strand.
TGCGTGCTGTTCCTCTATGGATTCGTCCTCACCCGAGGTGTGCCCGAGAGCGGCGGATATCCGCCCCTCCTACCGAGCACCACAGCGGAGTTCATCCAATCTGCCGAGCCTCTCGACTTCGAACGTCCTTGGCTGACTGAGTCGGGGGGGACCCCGCACTACCCCAGAGCCTCCCTGCGCTACGGCCTCTCGAGTCCGGAGCAGTTTGCTCTGGTCGAGCCGGCGCTTGCACAGCTCGAGGACGACATGGCCCCCCTCCAGGAACTCTCGCGGACCCCCCTCCGCGATCGTAGTGACGTCTCGCAAGCCTATTCCGACGAGGAGTATCCCATTACCTGGGCGATTCCCACCGGTGAACCGGTAATACGCTTCGTAGCGGCTGACTCCATGCAGGACGAGATGCAGGGCACCCTCCTGCTGGGAGTGATATTCTGCATGTTCACGCTGTGGTGGGGCTTTCGGGAGGAGGTTCCCGTCAGGCAGCGCTGGGAAGAGGGGATGGAAGCCCCCCTATCCTACGCGGTCAGAATAGGCTGCCCAATGGCAGTGATGGCCGTAATCGTGTACTTCCTGCTCGGACCGGATTTCTCTATTGCCTTCGCAGGACTGGCCTTGGTTCTCTCAGTGCTTTGGGGAACGGCCCCGTTCGCCGTCGCAGCCATCACCACCGGACCTATCTTCGTAGCAATCATCTGGCTCTACGCCATGGTCTCTCTAGCAGGATACGGGCTCAACATGGTCACGGTGGCCATAGCTGCCATGTCCCTGGGTGTGGGCATAGACTACGTGATTCACCTGATGGAACGGTTCCGAGAGGAGCGCGAGAAGGGTGCTACGCCAATGACATCCCTAGCAGCAGTTGGGAGTGCCTCAGGGCTGGCTCTATTCGGATCAGCCGTCTCAGACATTGCTGGGTTCATGGTGATCAACCAATCCAAGATGGGTTTCTTCTCCACCTTCGGCCTGTTCTGCGCCATCATGATCGGGCTCTCACTGATAGCCAGCATGGTTCTGACACCCGCAGTATTGGGGTTATTGCACAGAAGGGCGCTCCAAAATGGTGAGTCAGGAGAGTGGGGTCACTAGGAGAGTGGGAATTTGTGAGGCCTGGGGCTCTTCTCCGAGGCGATGAACGTCTGCGTCAAGTATGATTGATGCAGCAAGAGTGAAAGTCCGCTCTTGATCGAAGGCAGGTCGAATGGCTCCTGTGGGCATCGTCGGACTGGGGGCCTACGTGCCACCCAAGGTGATGACCAACGATGATTGGGCGGAGATTGTCAATACCAGCGATGAATGGATTACTGCCAAGACCGGCATAAAGGAGCGTAGAATCGCCGCAGACGACGTCTGCACGAGTGACCTCGCTGTCATCGCCTGCGAGCGGGCCATGGAAGAGGCCGGGATCGGGGCCGTTGACGTAGACATGCTAATCCTCGCCACATCCTCTCCGGACGTACCCCTCTCATCCACTGCTGGAATAACCCAGCACAAGCTCGGATGCCCCAATGCTGCCGCCTTCGACATCAACGCAGTCTGCGCGGGCTGGGTCCAGGCTCTGGATGTCGGGGCACGCTTTGCTGGAACTCCCGGCTACGACAACGTTCTGGTCGTGGGTGCCGAAGTCTACAGCCGCATTCTCAACTGGGAGGATCGCACCACGTGCGTTCTCTTCGGAGACGGGGCCGGGGCCGCCGTCCTGCAAGACGTAGGCGAGAGCAGGGGTTTACTCGGAAGCTGGATGATGTCTGACGGAGGGGGTTCTGGTGTCATCGAGATTCCCGCCGGTGGGGTTCGCACGCCAATCCTCTCAGAGGGCTTCGACGAGGGGGACCAATACTTCCACATGGATGGGAGGGCTGTCTGGAAGTTCGCAATAGAGGCCTTTCCCCAAGCCGTCCACGGAGTGCTGGGACGCGTGGGGAGGCAGCTCTCGGAGGTAGACCTGATCATCCCTCACCAAGCCAACCTGAGAATCGTGGAGGCAGGGATGGAGAATCTCGGGCTACCCATGGAGAAGACTTTCACCAATCTCCAGAAGTACGGCAACACCGCCGGCGCCAGCGTCCCGATGGCGCTTTGCGAGGCCCTCGACGAGGGACTGGTCAAGCCGGGAAGTCTGGTGGTCACCGCGGCCTTCGGAGGAGGGCTCGCTTGGGGCGCCAACGCGATGGTCTGGTAAGTCCTCCATCGGGGCAAGAACGATATCAGAGGACGAGCAAGATTGGGCTATGCAACCTCCGCTAGACCTCTCGGACGGCCGATTGGGGAAGATAACATACTCCTCGGCCAGCCCCTTCGAGATTCACCACATCCTGAGCAAGCCGGACGAGTCTCCCGAGCACCCGGTTTTCGGCTCGCTACTCGTTCCTGAGAAAACCCCCGACGGACCGATGCCCTGCGTTGTCGCGGTTCATGGAAGCCTCAATTGGCGAGGTCACCACCACGAGCACATAGTGCGTTGGCTCGATGCAGGAATTTGCGTCTTCAGGGTCCACACTTTCGATTCACGGCGGGTATACTCCATCGTGGAGGACCAGATGCAAGTCACTCACGCCATGATGCTCGTCGACTGCTACCAGGCCCTGCGCATGCTGGCGACCCATCCGTCCATCGATGCCAGCAGGATAGGGCTGGCCGGATGGAGCCTAGGCGGAACGGTCGCCCTCTATGGGGGGTGGGAGCCGATTGCCGAGGCACTGTCCCCCGAAGGAAGGAGGTTCGCAGCGCACCTTTCCTTCTACCCGGCAGCCCACATGCGTACCGAGGTCCAGAGGTGGACTGACAGGCCCATCCTCGTGTTACACGGAACTGCGGACGACTGGGTCCCGCTGAAACTTCTGGAGGGGCTGATCGAGGACATCCTACCACACGGGGTAGACATCACCGCTCACACCTACGAGGGTGCCCAACACTCCTTCGACTCCATCGAACCCCTGGACTTCGAGCCTAGGGCTATCCGGCTGGACGATCACAGAACCGTGACCATAGACTCGAACGGGGACATGTGGGGGGAGTTAGGGCCGGGAGTTAGGATGCCACTAAACGAGCCTGAAGACAGGCTGGCCGCATTCCAGGTCGTGGGAAACCTAGGAGTGCACAAGGGCGTAGACTGGAATGCTCGCAAGCACTCGTTAGATTATGGGACCGAGTTCTTGCGTGAGAATCTCGCCACTTAGGCTGGGAGGGCCCTACTCAACTTTGGAGACGTTGATCGCGTTGGGACCCTTGTCACTTTCACCGACCTCATAGTCTACGGTGTCACCCTCGCGGATTGTTCCTGTGACCTGGGTCTTGTGAACAAATAGGTCGTCTCCTTCCTCTTGCTCGATAAATCCGTATCCTTTGCTAAAATTGAACCACTTCACTGTTCCCTGCGGCATGGCCCAGTCGCCCGGCGGGCAATATTTGATGTTGTCCCTTCCAAACTCTCAGCCAACGGGTTCGCCGCCCCCCCCCAAGAAAGCGAGCCGACGAAGTCCGCCGGTCTCGATTAGGTGCTCGACGACCTCCTCGGGAATGGTGGGGTTGAGCACTGTGCGAACCGCATCTTCATCCCCGATAGTGGACATCATGTGGGCAGTGGCCCTCACCCTCCATCCCTCAAAACTATCGCGCTGCTCGAGCTCGCTCAGCACGACCTGCCACCCAGCGGACTCGTAGAGCTCTGCCAAGTAGATGTCCGTGGTGAAGAATGTCCCGGCTTTGCCATGATATCGCTCAGCGTGAGAAACCCACTTTGGAGGGTCTTCGATGTCTGGGATTGCTACGATTTCGGCGACGATGCCCCTGATATCCAACAACCCCTCTAGCATCGAGGTGCGCTCCTCGGCAGTCCAGGGGTTCTCCATGGACTCCGGTCGGTTAGACGAGCCGATTGCTATGATTAGGGGCAATTCAGGAGCGTTAGAGGAACGCCATTGCTCGGCCGCCTCGATCATCAGGGCATGGCCCCTGTGAGGGGGCTGGAAGCGCCCCAAGGTCACCACCCCCGGGCCAGGGGGATTCTCGGGAGACCCTGGATGCATTGCGAGGTCGGTCATGGCAGGGCCCCCATCGCCTCTGCGATTTTCGTTGCTCCCAGATGCCACTCCTCGGGCTCGAGGTACTCGCGACCCACAAGGAGGGGGGTCCCAGATCGCCTCGCTTGATCGATTAGGACGAAGAGCGACTCGCTCAGGCTTCGGTGAGACTCCATGGTAGGCAGAATCCGAGGATCATGGGATGGCTCCATCGTCTCGCCCAGCCTCTCCCTACGTGACATCCAATCCAAGACCACGGACTCGGAGTACGATGACCTGTCGGTCCTTGTCAATGCGTCGGAGAACTCGTTCCACATAGAGGGGAGCAGGAATTCCTCGGCGCTTGATATCTCCCTGCCCAGAACCGGCTCCACATATAGGAAAAGTCGGGCATCCCAGCAGCGCCATTGTGCCGACGAGCACCACCTAGCCAGAAGGAGTGCCATCTCGCAAGAGGGCTGAGAGCGCGGCTTCAGGCTTGAGGGCGTGATGGCCCCCCCCATGTTGCCTAATTCGTCGAGAAGCTCCAGCAGGTCCCCCTCCAAATCGACTTCGAAATCCCTGTGGAAGCGTGGGTCGGGCTCCGGTCTGAGGAAGCGTAGGGACTGGGTCTCCATTCCCTTGATAATCTCATCAATGGGAATCCCCAGCATGCGGGAGAACGCCGATTGGTCCACCAGATGGAGGATGACGTCTGCCATGGGGCCCATGACCTGCCCGGGCCCAAAGAACCCTCGCTCAGCAGAATCAGGTGCTCTTGAGCCACCGGATTCAAGAACAGATGGCTTGGCCGGCCAACCAAGCACGGTGATGCTCGATAAGGGCGCTGAGGGATTGAATGGCGACTATTGAGGAGCAGATCAAAGCACTCGAGGAGGAAATCTCCAAGACGAAATACAACAAGGCCACTCAGGGCCATATAGGGAAGCTCAAGGCCAAGATCGCCGCCCTCAGGCATCGCAAGGAGAAGGCACAGGCTCACGCGAGGTCGAGCGGGGGCGGGAAGGGCTTCGAAGTGAAGAAGTCGGGGGATGCCTCGGTCGCGTTGGTGGGCTTCCCGAGCGTGGGTAAGTCTAGCCTGATCTCCCAGCTGACCGAAGTGGATTCTGACGCCGGGGACTTCGCCTTCACCACACTGACCTGCATCCCAGGTGTGATGGAACACCGTGGCGCTAAAATCCAGATTCTAGACCTCCCTGGACTCATAAAGGGCGCTGCTGAGGGAAAGGGAAGGGGGCGAGAGATACTCAATGTCGTCCGAGGTTCGGACATGGTCCTGTACGTTATCGATCCTTTCCAGAGTTCCCACTTCGAAATCCTCGATCACGAGCTTTGGAAGGCGGGAATGAGGCTGAATCAAAGGCCTCCACAGGTATTCATCACCAGAACTAGGAGAGGGGGCATCGATGTGCGTTCAACTCTCGAGCAGACCAACTTGCTGGAGGAGGAGATCCGGGCGATAGTCAGGAGCTTCGGCATCGTCTCTGCCACAGTGACACTCAGGACCGACGTGACCGACGATCACATCGTAGACACGCTGGCTGGGAATCGCGTCTACAGTCGTTCAGTCATAGTCCTCAACAAGATAGACCTGGCGACCGGTGATGACCTGGCTCGTGCCCATGAGACGCTGCCTGAAGGCTGGCCAGTGCTCGATGTATCGGCCAAGACCGGAGAGGGGATAGAGGGGATGAAGGACTTCATTTTCGACAATCTGCACTTCATGTCAATCTTCCTCAAGCCGCAGGGCCAGGAGGCCGACCTCATAGAGCCGCTTATCGTGAAGGACACGTCGACCGTGCGTGATGTGTGCGCCAAGCTCCATCGCGACTTCCTGCGCAAGTTCCGCTATGCCCGGGTGAAGGGGCCCAGTGCCAAGTTCGACTGGCAGCGAGTCGGCCTCGACCACCTGTTGAAGGACGGGGATTTGCTGACGATAATCCTGAGGAAGGCATAGTGCCAATGCGATGTATTCACCAATAGGAGGCATATCCAGACCATGGACGAGAGGGGATTCGGGCTGTTGGACAGCGCCGAGTGGCGAGGGTTGTTCCTCCACCTCCAGGACCGTGCTAAGCTGTACGTTGGCGTGTTCGTGCTTGGATTCGTGGCGGGCTACCCTGCTGCTGAGGTCCTCATCGAGTGGTTCCTCGAGGAGGAGGGTTTCATTCCCGACGGGGTCCAGATCATTATCCTCCAGCCACTCGAGGTTGTACTTCTACAGCTCCGCATCGCCACGCAGATAAGCTTCGGGATTCTCGTTGCAACACTGATACTTGATCTCGCGTGGAATGGCAGATCCGTGATGACAAAGGCCAGCAGGTCCGTCTCAGAAGTGGCTGGGGTAGCGAAGATCGCCGTGGCCCTCCTAACCATCATCTTCCTCGGCGGACTTGGTGCCGCTTATGCCCATACCGTGCTGATACCATTCCTGCTGCAATATCTATTCGAGGACGCTGCTGCCTCTGGTCTGGAATCTACATGGCAGCTGCAATCATGGATCGGTTTCGTCACGGGCCTCTACTTCTCATCGATAGTGGGATTCCAGGTTCCCGTGATAATCGTGGTTCTTCTGAGAGCGGGAGTGTTGGAAAGGAGCGCAATCATCGAGAACAGGGGCTTCCTGTGGTTCGCAGCGCTCTTCCTGGGAGCGTTGATTTCCCCTCCCGATCCCATTTCCCTATTTCTCGTGGGAGGTCCAATGCTCGTGCTTCTAGAACTGGCTCTGGTGTACGATCGGGTGTTCTCCACCCGAGAATGACCACCCTCAGGCTTCCGGGCTCGCTTCCTCTGAGAACTCCGAGATTGTCATCTGCTCGTCTGGGGCGAGGGAGGCAGCCAACTCCGCGCTAGTCAGGCCCATCTTATCCGCTTCTGCGCGAAACCAGGCACGGACCTTCCTGAACTCGACCTCTGGGCAGCCGAAGTACTCGGCAAACCTCCTCGTAGTAGTCAGCCGACGGGTCAGCCCATCCCTTCTTCTGTCCACCAGCCCCATGCTGGCGAGATCACGTACGTGGTCGTAGGCACGCTGTCCGAGCATGTCCACCAGTTGTGACTGGGGCATTGGCTGGTGATATGCGATGAGGGCTGCAGCGGGTAGTAGGCGTTGCGGGATGTCCGCCCTGAAGGACCCGGGGAGATGGGAGGAGAGTTCAGGCTTGACCTCGAGGATCCAGCGACCGGAAACCTCTGTCAAGTGGAGCGCGCACTGCTCGCGCTCGCTGATCGACGTCCTCAGGCTCGAGAGAGCCACGTGGATGACCCCCTTTGGCTCTCCCAACAACTCGGAGAGTTCGTCCAATGACATCGAGCGTCCGGCGCCGAAAAGCATGGCCTCCAAGACGATGGGCAAGTCGGGCTCAGACAGCCTGAATCCCCCCGAAATCGGTCTTTGGGTGGAGTTGTTCGGTTAAGGAATCGAAGTCACTCGAGTCGCCCCAGAGGTCCCTGAGGACAATTCTGCCGTTCTTGCCTTTCTCCTGCTTGAGGCTGATGTAACCCCTATTGGTCAGGAATAGCGTCGAAACTAGTGCGGTAACCTGGGCTTCTGCCCTCGCTTCGTCCTCCTTTATTCCCGATTCAAGGGAGGCTTGGTTCAGCTGTTCGGCTACATCTCCCAACCCCACTGTCAGATTCTCTTCGGCCCGTTCCTTGAGCGCTTGCCACGTCCTTCTGAGGTCGCCCTCTAGGTCCTCGACGTGAAGGCTGCCGCTGAACCTCGCTCGGGCCTTCTGGTTCGCCTCGCGCCTCTCCTTTGCTATTTGTTCCCTCAGTCTCTGTTCCTCCGCTAGCCTACCTGCATCCTGGAGTCCAAGAAGCAGTTCGCCCAGCGTTACTGGGCGACCCTCGTCACGATGGATCCTGCCTTCGAAGATAGACGGCAGGACCTCGTCGGCAGCACCTGTCAGAACTCCGACTGAGAAGTTGTAGTCAGCATCGTCGAACTCCGCCTCCCAGCCGCCATCGAAGTCCCATGTGTCATCCTCCTCAAAGACGAGGGCGCGTTCCTGGCGCTCAATCAGAGTTGAAGCCTGCCCCCGCAGAATTGACCATGCCATCCTGATCAGCCTGCCGCATGAGGGCAGGTCTATGTTGTCGGCCCCTTGCATCCGCTCGTTGAACATCTCGATGAAGTTCGAGAGGTCGACGTCCCATGGATCCAGGTCACTTGACTGGAACATCTGGAAAACGAGGGCGACCGACCTGTCGAATGGCTCGATGAGGAACTGATGCTCGGCCTCCTCGAGCGTGGAGAGTTCCATCAGGCGGTCTAGGAAGCGACTGGTCTCGAGATCCGGCTCGCCGTTCAGCAATCGGACTACGATATCGTCGCGCATCTGCTCGCCGAAAATCATTCTCGGGCCCCCTCCAACTCTATCCTCGTGGCATCTTCCTCGTCCTTTGCCTCAGACTGGACGATCTCGGCCTCATCTCGTTCCTCAATGTCCTCGGTCACATCCCCTGTGCGCTCGCGCAGTGATAGCAAATCCCCCCTCTCAGGATCTGGGTCTGAAACGCCCTCCTCAGGAACGCCCACACCAGCCCGCTCGGCCAGACCACCAATGCTCTTCGGAGTGGATAGCGGCTCGGGCGTGCGCGGCATTTTCTCTGGGGAGGGGAGTTCGGGCATCGCCTCCCGCTCGGCCTCAGCTGCTGCCCTAGCCTTCTCCTCGGACTCAATCTCCTCGCTCAATTCGAGTGCTGTCGCCCTGTCGAAGTCCGTGATGCGCTGGCTGCGACCGTCGCCAGCGTGGGTGATTCCAATGTGGTGGTCTGCGAGGGTCAGGCTGACCTTTCGCAAAGTCACCATGATGAACTGGGCCATCTGGCTGCGCATTCTGCATAGGGTGGCAATGCGTTCGGAGTTGAAGGGGTCAAGGTTCTGGTCGACCTCATCGAAATAGTAGAACGGACTGGGCTCGTAGTCCTGAATGGCGAAAATCATCGCTAGAGCGGCCATCGACTTCTCGCCCCCAGACAGGCCGGTCCTTCGGGTGTTCTGGCTCTTGCCAGGAGGCACACAGGCCATCTCGAGGCCGCCCTCGAAGGGGTTCTTCTTATTCTCCAGCCTGAGTGATCCCTTGCCAGTGGGCTGGAGGATTCCGTAAACCCTGCTGAAGTTGTTGTTGACCTGCTCGAAGACCGTGAGCAGGCGAGTCTTGCGCTCGTCCTCGAGTTGGTCGGCTATGATGGCAAGCTGATCACGGCGCTCGCGGAGAAGCTTGCCGTCCGAGATCAGGTCGGCGATTCGTTCGGCGGCGGTGTCATACTGGTCGATTGCCAACATGTTGACGTCCCCGAGGGCGCCGAGGCGGCGATCGAGCCCCTGCACGCTCCGCTCCGCCTCGGCGACTGTTGGCAGTGACACATCGGCCGACGGGACCGGGATGCCCGCCCCCTCCAATTCGGCGGTTATCTCGTCCACGGCTTCGCGCTTCTGCTTGATTTGGGTGCTCAGCTCGTCCATTCGGGCTGAGATTGTCTGTTGCTCCTGGGAGAGGCTATCGAGATGGGCTCGGAGGCTGGCGCGCTCCTCGACAATCTCATCGCGACGATCATTGAGGAGCCTCTGCTCATCGTCAAACTGAGAGGCCTGCGCCCTCAAATCAACTAGTTGCGACTCTGACGCCTTGACTGAGGTCCTGAGGTCATCGATGGCATTCTCGGCCTGGGATATGGAAGTCTGCTGAATGCCAATCTGCCTGCTCAACTCCTTCACTCGTCCACCCAGTAAATCGAGTTGCTGCTTGCCGGTGACGATGGCGGCCTCCGAGATGATGCGCGTGCGCTCGGCCTCTGTGCGTGTGGTCTCGGCCTCCCGCAGCATCTCGGAGAGGTGGTCCGGAGTGTGGCTCTGCAGCGCCTCTGCTGCACCAATCCTAGTATCTGAGGCCTGCTCGAAGTCGGATCGCGCTGTCTCGCAGTCCGTGGCAAGCTTGCGTTTTTCGGTTTCGCATGACTCGAACTCCTTAGCGGACACCTTGATCTTGTCAGATAGGTCATCGACTATCTTCTGCGTGCGCTCCAAGTCCGCCTTCCAGTTCCTCAGACGTACGGAGTGGTCATCGCCATGGAGTTCGAGGATGCGGTCTCGGAGTGACTGTTGGTTGGCACGCAGTTCCCTCAGTGCGGAGTCGACGGTTGAGAACACCAGATCCGCCTCCTGTACTGATCTCTCGTGTCGCTCGATAGCAGAACTGCCAGCGCCAGAGCCATCGAATCCTGGGCGATCCCCCTTAGAGGACGAGCCGCCAGTCATCGCTCCAGAGCTCTCGATGACCGAGCCGTCCAAGGTGGCCATGCGGACGCCACCCATGTTGTTCCGGGCGACGCTCATCGACTCGACGACGAGGGTGTTTCGCCCGACGTATCTTACTGCCGTCTCGATACTAGGATCGAAGTCCAGCAGGTCGTGCACGAAACCAACGACGCCAGGGTTGCGTGCGACTAGAAGGGTTCGTCCCTGGGGCCTAGAGACGGAGAGTTTGTTCAGAGGCAGGAAGGTGGCCCTTCCACCCCCGTTCTTGCGCAGCCATTCGATGCACTTTGAAGCGACGTGGTCCGAGGACACGACAATGCTTCGCAGTCCGCCACCGAAGGCGAAAGATAGGGCCTCCTCGTGAGCGGGGTCCTTTGGTGAAGCCAGCTCACCCAGAGTCCCTAGGATGCCATGGATGTCGCCGCTCTCCCTGAGCCTTGATAGCGCTGCTAGGGTTAGTGCCGAGCCTGGCCTGCTGGATCTTGTCTCCTGTCGGGCTCGCGCCTTTGCCAGGTCACGCTCTGCGTTGCGAAGTCTGGCCTCTACCCGATCTCTATCTTCGACGAGGCTCCTCTCCTGCTTCTGCAGGCTGGTCAGCTCCTTTGCGAGAGATTCTCTGTCTCCCTCGGGGTTGGAATGCCCCAAGTCCTCTCCGAGGAGATCCTGATCGTCTCGCTCCAACTCTGCGGCTTCGAAGGACTGCTCGAGGTCAGCGAGATTCTCGGATGCGATCTGCGCCCTCTGCTCGGCCCGGTCATATTCCAACTGGACCCGCGCGTAGGACTCCCTTGCAGCTTGCTCTGCTTCGGTGGCCTTTCCAAGTGCGCGGTTCAAATCCCTGCCATGCTTGTCCCCCGATTGGATTGCCTTGCGCGCGTCCTTCTCATCGGCCGCAGCCTTCTTCAGTGCCACTTTCGAGTTCTCGACGGACTTCTTTGAATCAGTGAGGCTTTCCTCAGCTGTGATCCTAGCCTTCTCGGCGCCTTCCCTCTCACGCTCGAAAACCTCGATCTCCTTGCTCGCGTGCTCGATGATCTGATTGTGGTCGCCGATGCGATCCCCTGCGGTTTCGATCTCTATCTCGCTCCCCCTGATTTGGTCGAATATCCTCTTGGCATCGCCGGCTAGGACGCTGTCCAGGTTCTTTGCTACTTGCACCAGCTCGCTGTCGAACTCGTCCAACCGCACGCTGCCCTCCTTCAGATTGGTGGTAAGCTCGCCTGTGCGCTCGGCATATCTCGAGCGCTCGGCAGTGAGCAAGCTGACGTCTTCCTGACGGTTTCTGTGCCTAGACTGCTCCAAAGTCAGCCTAGCGAGGTTCACCTCAGTCTTCAGTTGCTTGAACTTGAGAGCCTGCTCACGCTCATTCTCAAGCTCCTTCAGACGCTTCTTCTGATCTGCCTCGAAGATGTCTATCGTCTCGATATTGTTCTCGACGTGCTTGCGCTGGGTATTCGCCTTGCGGATCTCGTCGTCGTATGCCGTGACCCCTGCTACCTGCTCGAGTACCCCACGCCGCTTGTGCGGGGTCATCGTCGCGAGGGTAGTTACATCACCCTGCTGGACGATATTGTATCCATCACCACGCAGACCGGCCTCGGCCAGAATCCTGCGCATCTCGGTCGCCGTGCAGGTCTTGTCGTTGATCTTGAATGAAGAGAGGGGCTCCCCCCTGCGGTTGAGGCGGACGGAACGAGTGAAGGAGACCTCGTCTGAATCGGCCCTTAGCCTCCGGCGACCACCCACCTCCGAGGTGTTGCTAAACACCAGGGTTGCGGTCATGTGCTTGGCTGCCCTTCCCCTCTTTCCGCCATTGAAGATGAGCTCGGCAACGTTCGAAGCCCGCAGTGACCTAGTAGACTTCGGGCCGAGGACGAATTGAATGGCATCGCCAGCATTTGACTTGCCGCTTCCATTGGGCCCTGTGATGGCCGTGAAGCCCTCTTCTAGGGGAATTGTGATCTCGCCTCCGAACGATTTGAAGTTCTCTAGTTCAATTCGTATAAGATGCATCCCCTCACCCTTATCGTCGATGAAAAACCACCGACAACATCGCCATTCGTTCCATTTGAGGTTAAGAACGTTGAGGAAGTCACTCGTTTCCAATACGCATTCCAAGGGTCCTTGGAAATCGCCGAGTGCGAGAACCTATCTCGGCTGGGAGGGCTGTGGTACATCACATGTTGCGGCGGAACTTGCCGCCGGTCTCGAACAGGGCCTGGGTGACCTGGCCCACCGTGCAGTGCTCAACGATTTCCATCATGACTTCGAATAGGTTGCCGCCATCGCGAGCCACCTTCTTGAGCTTGGCAAGGCCAGCGGAAGCCTCCTCCGAATGCGCCTCTTTGAAGGCCTTGCTGCGCTCTATCACCATGCGCTTCTCGGCCTCGTCTGACCGCGTCACCTCGATGTCGAAGTCCGCGGCTGACATCACGCTCTCCTCGGAATCAGTGAAGGTGTTGACTCCAACGATTGGAGTCTCGCCCGTATGCTTGCGATGCTCGTACTCCATCCCCTCCTCCTGGATTCTGTTGCGTTGGAAATTGACTTCCAGAGCACCTAGAACGCCTCCACGTCGATGCATGTCCTCGAAGACCCTCAGGACCCCCTCCTCCACCGAGTCTGTGAGCCACTCAGCGATGAATGAGCCCTGCAGCGAGTTCTCGTTGCGCAGCCAGCCGTACTCCTTGGAGAGGATGAGTTGGATGGCAACGGCATCGCGGACAGTCTCCTCAGTAGGGGTGCCGAAGGCCTCATCGCGGCTGTTAGTGTGCAGGGAATTGGCATTGTCAGACAGGGCGTATAGCGCTTGGAGGGTCGTGCGGTAGTCGTTCCAAGTGAACTCCTGCGAGTGCAGCGAGCGCCCACTCGACTGGATGTGGTACTTCAGCTTCTGGCCACGCTCACCGACGTCGTAGAGATCGCGCATAGCAATGGCCCAGATTCGGCGGGAGACGCGGCCTATGACTGCGTACTCGGGATCCATCCCGTTGGAAAAGAACCAAGAGAAGTTGCGAAGGAACTTATCGGGATTGAGTCCTCGCGCCTTGAACAACTCGACGTAGGTCAACCCGTTTGACAGGGTGAGGGCGGCCTGTGATATCGGGTTGGCCCCGGCCTCATCGATGTGATAACCAGAGATCGAGACGAAGTAGTGGTTGCGGATGTTGTTTTCCACATAGTACTCGGCGACATCAGCCATCATCCTCAGGGCGGTGTCGAGGTTGAAGACCAGGGTGTTCTGGCCCATGGCCTCCTTCAACTGATCCGCCTGTACAGTCCCCCTTACCCTACTCAGGGTCTTCGACTTGATCTCGGACAACTCAAGGTCCGTGGGAGGCCTGCCCTTCTCTTCCTCGAACTTCCTTGTCTGCTGGCGGATTGCCACCGTGAAGAAGGCAGCCAAATGCCACCAGTAGTTGCCGTTAATTGTCTTCGAAACGCTTGTGTTGGGTGCGCACAGGTCGAAGCCATCGAACAATATTTCCATCTCGTCGACGGTGCTGATGCTAACACCTGATTCGCAGACCTTGCCGAAGATGTCGAGTTGCTCGACCGGGTCGTGCCCGTAGAGGCTGGGAGAGTCAAAGGCAACGGAGAGCCTATTGAAGGGCTGCCCCTCAGAGAGGAACTTGTAGCGTCTATTGGTCCGCTCGGCGCTGCCCTCGCCAGCGAACATCCTGACAGGCAACTCGTCCTCGCGTCGAAATGGGAACACGCCACCAGTAAAAGGAAAAACACCCGGGACGTTCTCCTTCCGAACCCACTCAAGGCGACCCCCCCAGTCCTCGATGTCAGGGAGTGCGACCCTCGGAACATCGAGGCCAGAGAGGGTCCTAGTGGTCGTCTCCACGGGGATTTCCTTCCCGCGGACAGCGTAGCTCGCAGTCCCGGAGCGGTATGACTCGGCCAGGGCACCATAGTCTGCGAGCGCTTGCCAAGACGCATCCGGTACCTCCGATCGCGTCTTTGCGGCTTCCTCGTCGAGGTCGGTTGCAGTGTCTTCCTTGCCCAGTTCACGCATCCTCTCGGATGCCGTCTCTAGTTGCTGCACGAATCTGACCTTGGAAGAGGCCTCCTTAGACCTAGAGTGGTAGCCGCGGACCGCGGCTGCGACCTCGGCAAGGTAACCCTGCCTACCAAGAGGAATCGGAGGGGATCGGAAAGGGAGCCCGTCTGACCCCAGCTTTGGCGGGGAGGCAGTGAAGGAGGCCTCTAAGCGCTTGTTCATGAAACTGGAGAGGCGTTCCCAGAGTTGGTCGACACCGGCGTCGGCGAACTGGCTTGCGATTGTCGGGACTACTGGCAGGTCGTCATCGTCGGCATCCCATGCCTCTCGATTACGCTTGTACTGCTTGCGTATCTCGCTCAGAGCGTCCTCTGCGCCGGGTCTGTCGAACTTATTGAGGACTACGATGTCGGCAGAATCCAGCATCTCCAACTTCTCGAGCTGACTGGGTGCACCGTACTCCCTAGTGGTGACGTATACCGAGACGTCTGCGACCTCCGTGATAGCATCGTCACCTTGTCCGATGCCGCTTGTCTCTACGAGAACGAGGTCAAATCCGACAGTTTTGCACACTTCGATTGCGCGCCCGATGCAATCTGCGATCTCGCGTCCACTGTCCCTGCTGGCGAAGGAGCGCATGAAGAGATGCGGGTCGGTAAGGGAGTTCATTCTGATTCGATCGCCTAGCAAGGCCCCCCCAGTTCGCTTTCGAGTCGGGTCAGTAGCCAGCAATGCCACTCTTTTGCCAGGATTATCGCGTTGGATCCTAAGCATCAACTCGTCGATCAGGCTCGATTTGCCGGCTCCTCCCGTGCCGGTCACCCCCACTACGGGACACACTGCGTCGGGCTGCGTGGAGCGTGCACGTCCCACAGCGGCTGCAAAAGTAGTCTCGTCTGCGTTCTCCGCGAGTGTGAGCAGCCGAGAGGTAGCCCCTTGATCGGATGCAGTGACCTGATCTTCGATAGCATCGAATCGGTCTGCATCGAGAAGGTCGACGCGGCATGCCTCTTCCATGGCGTCTTGCACCATGCCCACCAGCCCCATCTCTCGACCGTCATCGGGCGAGTAGATTCGGGCGATGCCCCCCTCTCGCAAGTGCTCGATCTCGTGAGGCAGGATTGTTCCCCCACCCCCACCAAACAGGAAAACATGGCCGAAGCCTGCTTCTTCGAGAATCCGCTTGGTATGGGTGAACATCTCCACAGCTCCACCCTGGTAGGAGGTGATGGCAATCGCATGGGCATCCTCCTGGATGGCTGCCCGTGCTACCTCCTCGGCACCCCTGTCATGACCAAGGTGGATGACCTCGCAGCCTTGGCTCTGCAGAATTCGGCGGAAGATTCCTATCGCCGCATCGTGCCCATCGAAGATTGAAGCTGCGGTCACCACGCGCAGTGGAATTGAGCCATCTGATGGCCTTATGGGGGCATCGGATGAAACGCCCTCCGTACCACTCACCATGATTCTCCGACCCCACGGGCCCACAAGAATGCGTTGCCGGTGATTTTCTAGTCTCAGTGGAATTTCCGGGACATAGTTCAAGACATGATGTGCCAACGAGGCGAGCGGTGGTTGTATGAGGTGTCCGAGGGACCATTTCACCCTAATAGAGCCTGATTCACCGCCGATGAGGGCTTTCGCGGATAACGGGCTCCACGGCTGCGAGGAATGCCAGGGCATGCTGCTGAACGCTGAGGCCGCTCGATCTGGCATTGTGCGAGATATCCTCAACCAGATGCACGAGGCCTTCGCGAAAGATGGCAACGATGTCGCCCTGGATTGCCCGTCCTGTGAGGCCAAGATGTGTGTGCGGACAATAGTGTTCAGCAAGCCTGACGGCAGCGAGACAGATCCAATGGAGCTCGACGGCTGCCCCTCATGCTCGTCATTCTGGTTCGATGCGGGCGAGCTTCAGAGGCTGGCCCCCTCACTCGATGTCGCAGAGAGTGGTCCTGAGGTGATGGGAGATCTGGCAGTCCTGATTCAGATGCTGATGCTGCTACCTCACAGAATTTTCTGAGGAGAGGGATTAGTTGCAGTTCCCGATGTGGATAAGCCTTGGTTCAGCGTCCATCCACCCACACCTGTTTTTCGAGGTGCTTGGGTACCTCATCGGAATCTCGCTAACGATCTGGATCTCGTCTTCCGGCAGGGATACGGTCAGCCCCGAACAGCGCCACCCACTCATCGTTGCGGGACTGGTGGGGGCCCTGATTGGGGCCAAGATCCTAGCTTGGGCCCAGCATCCCCAGACGACGATCCTAGCGATCACCGAAGAACCGGTTCTACTATTCGGCGGAAAGACGATCGTAGGCGGGTTGCTCGGCGGCATGGCGGGAATCGAGCTGGGCAAGAAGGCCCTCGGTATCGAGCAGAGGACCGGTGATGCTCTGGTCATCCCGCTGGCTGTTGGGATGAGCCTGGGCAGATTGGGTTGCTTCCTCTCTGGCTTGGACGACGGGACCTACGGGATCGAGACCTCGCTGCCATGGGGCGTCGACTTCGGTGATGGCGTATACAGGCACCCGACCCAACTCTACGAGATCGTGGCGATTTGGGCAATCGTCCTGTGCATCAGATACCGTTCGGAAAAAATCCCTGTTCCATCGGGATGGGGTTTCAGGGCGTACCTAATGAGCTACCTGGCATGGCGCCTCCTGATCGACTGGATCAAGCCGGCCGACTGGGAGCTCTTCTTCCTCTCCCCCATACAGGTCGCGTGCGTGCTTGGCCTCGCGTGGTACCTCACACTGGGCGTGTTGTCCGAAGAGGAATGGGGTGTTCCGGGGGATGGTTGAAGCACATGCAGACGATGGGGAAGGCTATGGGGGCGATGTGGTGAGCGGGAAAGTTCGCGATTACCTATTCTACGATACCGCGACCTCGGTCTGCTCGTCGTGCCTGCGACGCGCCGAGGGCAAGGTCATAATCCGCGACGACTCGGTGTTCATGGACAAGATCTGCTACTCCTGCGGAAAGCGGGAGGAGGTCCTAATGGCCGATGACGCGGAATACTACAAGCGCTGTCGTGAGGTCTACGTCAAGCCCAGCGAGATGCCAGATAAGTGGAATACCCCGATGAAGTATGGCTGCCCCTACGACTGCGGCCTCTGCCCCGGCCACGAGCAGCACTCGTGCCTGACGCTGATCGAGATTACCGACCACTGCAACCTGCGTTGCCCCATCTGCTACGCCTCCTCAGGGCCCGAGCGGCACCAGGACTACCGAACCTTCGAGCACGTTGTCCAGATGCTGGATGCGGTGGTGGAGAACGAGGGCAGTCCCGACGTGATCCAGATCTCTGGGGGCGAGCCGACCCTGCACCCCGACTTCTTCCGCATCCTCGACGAGGCGAAGGCGCGCCCTATTCGTCACCTCATGGTTAACACCAACGGCGTCAGAATTGCCAACGAGCCGGAGTTCGCCGCCCGTCTTGCCGACTACATGCCTGGGTTCGAGGTCTACCTGCAGTTCGACAGCCTCGAGCGAGAGCCGCAGATGCGCCTTCGCGGGGCGGACCTTCGGGGGATCAAGGAGCGTGCTCTCGAGAACCTGAACGCCAACGAGGTCTCGACTACTCTCGTGGCCACTGTTAGCCGCGGCCTCAACGACGGGGAGATGGGGGCTCTGGTTGAGTTCGCCCTCTCGCAGCCGTGCGTGCGAGGCATAACCTTCCAGCCCATCCAGGAGGCGGGGCGCTCTGAGGATTACGAGGCTTCCGAGGAACGGCTGACCCTCACCGAGGTGCGTCGCAGGATAGGGGAGCAGTCAGCCACCTTCGTGGTCGACGACATGCTACCGGTGCCCTGCCACCCCGACAGCCTATCCATGGCCTATGCACTGAAGGTCAACGGCACCGCGGTCCCGATCACCCGTTACATCGACGACGAGACCCTCATGGCCGGGCCGCGATCGACCATCCAGTTCGAGAAAGACCCCGTGATCCACGAGGCGGTGCTCAAGCTGCTGTCCACGGGGCACTCGCCGCAGTCCGCAAGCCACTCGCTGGCCGAGCTCCTGTGCTGCCTGCCCGAGCTCGTGGTCCCTTCGCAGTTCAGCTACGAGAACGTCTTCCGTATCATCATCATGGACTTCATCGACGCCCACTCCTTCGACTTGCGCAGCATCAAGAAGACCTGCGTCCACATAGTCAGCCCGGACCTCCGAATCATCCCCTTCGACACCTACAACATGTTCTACCGCGGGGAGCTCGAGCAGACAGTGCTAGAGCCGATTCGCCAGGAGCTCGCCCTCGCGGGTATGGCCCTGCTCACCGAAGATGAGCTGAGGGTCGTATCGAGATCTTTGCCAATGGCCCACATCGAGGAGGTGGCAGAGTGAGCGAGGAGCAGGAGGATTCGGGCGGGGCCGAGGACCTGTTCTCGAAGCTGGATGCTGACGGCGACGGGGTCGTGACGAGAGAGGAGTTCGAGGATGCGATGGGTCAGGGGCCGATGCTGTCGGGCGATGTGAGCACCATCCCCGTGGGTGACGCCTCGGCTCTTGGGGTCCCCGGAGAAGATGGGTCGCTCGGTGGCATGTCGAACTCAGCCTGGTTCGCAACCGGGCTCGTAGGCGCGCCTGTCGTCATCATGGTGCTGTCCTTCTCTTTTACCGTGGCTGGCGATGCTACCTTCAAACCCATAGACGAGGTCTTTTACTTCCTCGGGGCGGCCATTTGGCCAGTCGGTGTAATCGCGGGTTCGGCATGGGGATTCGTCAGCGGCCATCAGTCCTTCGCATGGGGCCTATTGGCGTCAATCGTCTTCATACCGTTAGTGGTCTTTGGGCTCCTTTTCGGCTTTTGCATGCTGATGATGGGCACGGGTGGAAAGCTCTGAGGTTGTGTTGAGATGAGCGAGGAGCAGGGGGATTCGTGGTGGGAGGACCAAGGCGAGGCCCCTGCAGAGGATTCGGGCGGAGGCGAGGACCTGTTCTCGAAGCTGGATGCTGACGGCGACGGGGTCGTGACGAGAGAGGAGTTCGAGGATGCGATGGAGCAGGGGCCGACCCTGACGGGCAATGTGAGCACCATCCCCGTGGGTGACGACTCGGTTCTTGGGGCCCCCGGAGAGGAGGGGTCGCTCGGCGGCATGTCGAACTCAGCATGGTTCGCCATCGGCTTGATAGGGGCGCCGTTGGCTCTTGGGCTGGTGTCTTTGGTACTCACTATTATCGCCGATTCACTCTACGAGGGCGACTGGTACTACGATGAGGATCACTCCCTGAGCGCGGTAGGAACGGTCCAATTGAGTGGTGAGGACTACACCGTTTTCCAATCAGATTTCGACGGAATTCCAAGTGAACCCGATTGGTACAACGTGGGGATCGAATGGGATGGTGATTTCTCTCGTGATTTTGCCGACTGTTGGGCGGATGATGGCATGGAATGGGACTATGATCTCTCAGATGATGGCCAGCAGTGGACTTTGATGCATTGTGGAGGCGAATCCGATGGCGACGCTTACGTGCGCTTGGACGGGAGCACGGGAAACTTTGCCACGAAGAGGCCCGATACACCAAATCGGGCATGGATAGACGTCGAGAGCGGTCAAGGAATGGAAGGAACCGCTGATTTGTTGGGCTTCCTCGGAGTGCTCATTTGGCCGGTCGGCCTCATCGCCGGCTCGGTCTGGGGCTTCACCAAGGGCCACACTTCGTTCGCCTACGGGATGCTCTCCTCGATGGTGGTCGCGCCTCTGGTGCTTTTCGGCCTGTGCGTGATTGCGTTCTTTGTGGTGGTGATAGGGTCGGGTGGCGGTTTGTGAGCGCCTCAAAGCCGGCCGCCCATCAGCAGCGCCGCGAACACGAACATCAGCACGCCCATGGCACCGTCTATCCTGTGGGCCTGTGAGCGCAGCCTCGAGACTCGGTCCCCACGAGTGAGGACCGTGGCCACGGTGACGTACCAGGTGCCATCTATGGCCAACCCCATCAGCCCCATTCCCAAGAGGGTCTGCAACTGGATGTCGGCCTCGATAAAGGGGGCGTACAAGGCCAGCATCCAAGCCAGGATCTTGGGGTTCAGCAGAGCGACGAGGAAACCCTGGACGAAGCCGGCCCGGGAGGAGGGGGCGTGATCGTCATCTTCGGGCTGCCCGTAAGGCCCGGAGAGCGCATGCTTGAGGAACGTATACCCCAATACGAGAAGGATTGCCGTGCCGCCCCAGTGCAGGATGACTTCCGTGGCCTCGTGCAGCGAGAGCGCGGCGGCGATTCCAGCGGCAGCTGAGAAGGCGTAGATTCCGAAGCCGATGCCGTGGCCTATCCCCGTGGCGACGCCCTGGCTGCGCCCACCCGACATCGTGTTGCGCAGCACCACAGCCAAGGAGGGCCCCGGGCTCATCGCTCCGAGCATGAACACGGTAGCCAGAGCGACCCACGCACCGAGTTCCATCGGGCATCACCGTAACGCTCAGGCGCCCGCGTACATGGCCTCTATCTCGTCGGCCCAGTTCTCGCGGATCTGGATCCTGCGGATCTTCAGCGTGGGAGTGAGCTCACCGTGGTCGACGCTGAGGTCACGGGGCAGAATCGTGAACTTCTTCAGCTGCTCGGGATTGGAGAACTGCCCGTTCAGGCGTTGGACCTCTGCATCGACCTCGGCGTGGATCTCGGGGCTGTTGGTGTAGTCCGAGAGCTCCTTGCCGAACTCCCTGAGCTTGGCTATCTGCTCCGTGGGGTCCTTGGGGACCGCAGCGCCGTCCATGCCGTGCTTGTCGCGCAGGATGGCGCTCACGTCGAGTGTGAACAGGGCGCTGCAGTACTTGCGGCCATCGCCGATCAGCATGCACTGGGAGACAAGGGGAATTGACTTCATCGTCTCCTCGATGACCAGTGGCGCGATATTCTTGCCTGCTGAGCTAATGTAAAGCTCCTTGAGGCGGCCGGTGACGAAGACGTAGCCATCGGCGTCGATTCTCCCTTGGTCACCGGACTTCAGCCACCCGTCCTCGGTCATCGTATCAGCAGTTGCCTCTGGGTTGTTGTAGTAGCCCTTCATCACGTGGCGCCCGTAGAACTGGATCTCGCCCAGTCCGTCCCCATCGGGATCCTCGATCCTTATCTGGGAGCCCTCAAAGGCCTTCCCGACGCTGCCGATCTTCATGTTGCCAGCGTAGTTTATCGAGGCGCCCGCAGTGGTCTCGGTCATGCCGTAGCCCTCGTAGAGGGGTATGCCTAGGGTGTGGAACAGGCGCAGGATGTCCGGGTTGATCGGAGCGGCTCCGGTAATCGCGTAGACGCAGTTAGACATGCCGATCTTCGCCTTGACCTTGTCCTTGATCTTGTTCTTGATCACCGGGACCCTGATGAGGATTCCTGGGAGGCCGGACAGCCCGCTCTTGAGATTGGAATAGACCTTCTCATAGATCCTCGGCACGCCGATGAATAGGTGGGGCTGGACCTCCTTGGCGTAGTCTATCGATTCGAGCGGCGAGTACACCACCCTCATGTGCATAGCGTCGCGTATCCAGATGTGATTGTCGGCCAGCTGTCCGAACACGTGGGCGCACGGCAGCCAAGAGACGTAGCCATCGCCCTGGTTGTACTTCACGATCCTCTGCACGCACTGGATCTCGAAGTCGAAGTTGTCGTGTGTCAACTCGACGCCCTTGGGGTTCCCAGTTGTTCCGGAAGTGTATATCAGGGAGGCAGTGTCGGTGGGCTGAATGCCATAGGTACGGTCCAAGACCGTCGACTCGTCGGTATTGGTGCCGCAAGCGACGAAGTCGTCCCATGACATCGACTTGGGGTGGTCCGGCATGTCAACGCCGTCCATCACCACAACGTGCTCGACCTTGTCAAGCGATGAGAGCGCCTCGTGGAGCCTGTTGGCGCACATCTTGTCCGGGTCACCACCGTCCATCGGATTGTTTCCAACGAATACTATCTTGGAGTCCGAGTTGCCCACTACCCATTCCACCTCCTCGGGAGAGCAGGTGTGGTAGACGCCTACGGCGGCTCCGTTGCACATGTTGGCGGCGGCGTAGGCAGCGTACCACTCCTTTCGGTTGTACGAGTAGATGCTGAGCTTGTCGTTCGTCTCGAAGCCTAGCCCTATCAGTGCCTTGGAGACCCCCATTGTGTAGTCCTTGAACTGGGACCAAGTGGTGGTGTCCCACTGTCCGTCCGGGCCCTTGGAGGAGATTGCGGGCTCATCCGGGAATTTCTCCGCATTGTAAATCAGGTATTCAGGCGTAGTCTTCGCTGGCATGCCGAAGGACACCGCATGCGCCGACTTAACTGTTCTCACACGAAAAAGGAGGTACTGGGACGGATACTCAGGGCAAGACTGAGAGGACGTTCGCCCGCCAGTCCGCGCCCCCGTTGCGGTTTGCCAGAGGCGATGCGGGAGAGGGGTGCCAGCACGACGTGATCCTCGTCCCGAGGTCCTTGAGAGAGTGCGTCGCCCTGGACTCCGCGTATCTGCCAACGCCAATCACGGTCTCGACACCCATCATCGCGACAAGTTCCCTCAGGTGCTGGTCGCAGCGTTCCATCAGGACGGTGACGGTGGGGCCGCGAGCCTTGTCCGGGGTGAGGTTGGTTGCCCTTGGACCGGAGAACAGCATGAGGGGGCAGTGATTGACTAGGAAGACATGTTCGAAGATGGTCTCCGCGGTTCCGTAACGCTGCTCGAGCAAGCCCCAAAGGCGAGTTCCCGAGACCTCCTCCGTTGGATGTTGCAGGCCATTGACCGGGCGCCGGGGATGTGGGGTGCTCGGCTGCCCTACCCCTATTCCCGTGATACCCAACAGGTCACGTACGACCGAGGTCGCAGCGAATGGGATGCCCATTTGGCCCATGCCATGGGGACCGGGGTTCATTCCAAGCAGCAGCGTTCGCGCGCCGCTCCCGCCGGCCCTCCTGAGATATGCCTCGTGGATACCCCACGCATATCTCAGGGGATTGTAGACGCAGTCTGCAGCGCCCTCGGAAACGAGATCCTCGGCCAGAGCGTCGGCATCATCGCGGAGGGATGCAGCGGCCCCCAGTAGTGCCTCGACTACCATGCAACACCTACTGCTTGATGTCAGCGATCTGTGCCCCTGTGATGGTTCGGAGATCCCCTGGAGCGATCGGGAATACGGTCTGGGCGGTACCGCCCGCACCCCAAACGATATCGTACTGCATCAGATCCTCGTCCATCAGCACAGTGACTGGTTTGGGGTGGCCGAAAGGAGGTACCCCGCCAATCCGGTATCCCGTGCTCTCGAGAACGTAATCAGGGGTGGCCATTCCTGGCTTGTAGCCAAGCACGCGCTTCAGCTTGCGCTTACGCTCCACGCGATTGGCCCCCGATGTGATGACGATGATCGCCCCCTCCTGGCCTGCGAACACAATCGACTTGGCGATGTGTTCAACGTCGCATCCGAGTTGGTCGGCGGCGTCCCGGGAGGTCCTAGTCCCCTCGGCGTAGAGCCTCGCCTGCGGCTCGTAGCCAATCTTGGCACACTCGGCCAACCACAGCTCATGACCGTCCATGGTAGCCGACGAGCGTCGTCGGACTTATGGGTTCGGGAGTCAGTTCAAGTCTGTCTGGTCGGTAGCAGCAGCATGGAGCGACTGCTGGAGGGGACCGTGGTAGAACGCACCCTGCAAGCGACCATCGCCTTGCTCGCACTCACTCCGATTGCGTCTTACTCACTCTGGGTGGCTGACGGATGTGAGCCGTTCGTCCCCTTCATCTCCGATATGGACCTGCCAACTCGGTCAGGCTTCACGTTCACCGTCGGATACGCGCTCAGCGGCATCTTGCTTGCTACGATGGGGGTCCAGTTGGGCGTTCTCCGCGACCGCTGGATGACCTCGACGGATATGCCTCGGAACTGGGTCAATCTGAATCGGTTCTCGATGATGGCCGCCATAGCAACTGGAATCGGCCTGTTCTGGATCTCCTTCACTCCTTGGGACGAGCACCTCGAGCTTCATATTGCCCAAGCGAACGTCATCTTCTTCGGGGGCGTGATCTGGGCATCCTGCGTCACTCTAGCAACATGGAGGATGTCTCAGGAAGAGAGGGGTTTCTCTAGCGTCCTCGCTCCCCGCACAGCATTCTCCGTACTCGCGGTGATTGGGCTCCTCGGTATGATTGAGAGGGTGTTTCGCTACACCGGGCTTTCAAGCGACCTTTACGCTCTAGAGGAGCGTCTGCAGACGCTGGACGGTTCTTGCATCTCGCTCAACGAACCGCTGCTGAGCCAAGCGGCCGCTTTCGAGTGGCTGCTCGCGGCCTCAATGGTTCTGATCATCGCAACCTTCCTGCCCGAGGTGAGGCTTCTGACGGGTAATTCGGGAGATGAAGAGTAGTTTTCCCAAAGTGTAACGTTCATGACTCGGACAACCGCGCCGCGTGGCCATGCTGTGGCCCGTGGGCCCCTATGAGACCATGATGGTGGTCATACTCTCCCTCACCATCCCACTACAGCGTCTTCTGACGCGTGACGAGCCAGAGATGAGGCTGCCCTTACGCGGACTTCCTGACGAGATTAGGGCGAAGGGGTACCAGTGGCACATCTCTATGTACGTCTTGATGTACCTGTTCAAGGCCTTCATCGACCAGCACAACGAGGCTATCAAGCCGAGGGTCGGTGGGTTCACCCACTTGGTGTACGACCTAGAGGGGGGCGTCACTCAATGGGTGCAGGAGAGCTTCGAGAACGGGGCGCTGACTGACTTGCTCTCGTTCCACTACCTATTCATCTACCTCTTCCTGATATGGTTCAGCCCGATGTACTACATCCTGTGCAGGGACGAGGTGATGGCGGACAAAGCGGTCCTCAACTACGTAGTCATCTACGTCCTGGCGGTCCCGTTCTACCTATTCTTCAACGTCGAGGTCACCTCCACCTTCATCCCGGGCATGGACGCCCTGATGTACCACAACGAGTGGAACCTGTTCTTCTTCACCGAGGTCGACCCGCTAGACAACGGCGTTCCGAGCCTCCACGTGGGCATACCGATCAGCCTGCTCATCATCAACCGGCTTCACGTGCGCGAACTCGGGATCAGCATCGGCGAGTGGCGCCACAGGGAGTTCGACCTATTCGTGGCCGCCAACGTGCCAATCTACCTATTCAGCATACAATACCTCGGTATTCACTGGCTGTTCGACCTCGTGCCCGGCCTTCTTCTAGCCGTGGTCTGCGCCATCTTCAGCCACAGGATTCAGCCCATCCTCAGGGCCGTCCCTGAGAAGGGATGGGGCTCACTGGCCCCTGACAGGTTCGTCGCAACCGCAGCCGCGGCCTTCACTCTGGTTGGTGTCGCCATTCTCGCAGTCGCCGTCATCGACGGGCCGGGAACTGATTCCGATAAGCCCACCATGAGGCTAGGGCCCGGGGATGTCAACCTCGATGTTATAGAGATCCACAGTCTATGGGACCCGGTAGTGGTCGAAGTCAGCAATGTGGGGAATGAGGCAGTCGAGGTCCTCGTGATTCACCGGGACAATGTTCGCGAGCACGCCAAGGATGGTGCGATCGACTGGTCGGCACCTCTGGCAGGGGAGGCGTTCAGCCTGGGCGCCGGGGAATCTTGGCAGGGGGAGGTCGAGACCCCGTCGGTATTCGACGGGCACTATGTTCTAGTCAGCCATCAGGGGGACTCGGGCATCGGAGAGGTCAGGGTTACGATTGACTACGTGGACGACGCGCTGATCTGGTCGGCTCTGCTATGCTCGGTGCCCTCCTTCTCAATCATGGGATGGGTGCTGGGGGGCATCCGACGCGTCCCGCAGGAAATAATTGGTGAAGAATCCGCCTAGGAAGCGGTCCCGAGGCAGGCCCACCGTCCGACGATGCCCTCAAGCGCCATTCGGCTGGCCTTCGCCCAAGAGCGGATCTTCGCTCCTGCTGCATCAGTCGTGCTTGACGCAGACGTTCAACGCCTCGGAGAAGAAGCCTAGGCTCCACTTGCCACCCTCACGGCCCACTCCGCTGTCCTTCACGCCGCCAAACGGCACTCGCAGGTCCCTGTGCAGCCAGGTGTTTACCCAGACCATCCCGGTTTGGATGCCCTCTGATACCCTCTTGCCTCTTTGGACATCGCCCGTCCAGACGCTGCCGGCCAGCCCGTAGCGGGTGTTGTTGGCGACGGCAATCGCCTCTTCCTCGCTGCCGAACGAGTGGAGTGTGACGATGGGTCCGAAGATTTCCTCGGTAGCACAGCGAGAGTCCGGGCTGAGGCCCTCGATTACTGTGGGAGCCATCCAGTTGCCGTGCTCGAAGCCTGATGGCATACAGGGCGTGCCGCCGGTCAGCAGGGTTCCGCCCTCCTGCTTGGCCAACTCGACGTAGGCCCGTACCTTCTCGAGATGCTGTTCCGAGATCAACGCGCCGAGGTCGGTGCCCTCGTCAGACGGGTCTCCGACTCTCATTGCCTCGACAGCATCTACGAGGCGGTCCCGGAACTCATCATAGGCATCCTCCTCGACCAGCACCCTCGAGCCACATAGGCAGACTTGCCCCTGGTTCAGGAAGCCCGCGCGCGCAACTCCTGTCACGGTGGAGTCCATGTCGCAGTCTGCGAACACGATGCTGGAGTTCTTCCCACCTAGTTCCAGGCTGAGTTTCTTGAAGGCGGGGGCGGCTGATGCCGCCACCTTCTCGCCGGTGGCGGTGCCCCCTGTGAACGACACCAAATCGACGTCTGAGTGGGCAACCAGAGGCGCGCCCGCGCCCGCGCCATCGCCGTGGACGAGGTTGACGACGCCTGCAGGCAGGCCGACCCCGTCGATGACTCTCATCAGTAGGTCCGCCGTCATTGGGGTCAGCTCGCTGGGCTTGCACACCACGGTGTTGCCCATTCCGATGGCCGGAGCCACCTTCCACGAGAGCAAGTAGAGGGGCAGGTTCCACGGGGTGATCAGCGCCCCAACGCCGACAGGCTTGCTGACAACATAGTTGGTCGCACTAGCCATCTCGAAGACTTCCTCCTCGTGCTCGCGCACAATCCCTGCGAAGAAGCGAAAGTTGGACACCGAGCGATCTGCGTCAACGGCCCTTGCAAGAGAAATTGGCTTGCCGGTGTCCCTGCTCTCAAGCGCCGCAATATCCTCGTAGCGCTCTTCGAGCGCATCGGCGATGCGTTCCAGCCAATCGGCGCGCTCGGAGTGGCTCAGGGCACCCCAAGAGGGCTGAGCGGAGCGAGCCGCGGCGACCGCGGTGTCGACGTCTTCCTCGGAGGAGAGCGGAACCCGTCCGAAGCGATGACCGGTAGCCGGCTCGAGCACATTCATCCAATCGTCGTTCGAGTGGCGGACGAACGCGCCTCCTACGTAGTTGCACAGGTCGGTCGGCTCACTGCCTGCGGAATCGCGCTCGCATGGTATGCACGCTGAATCACAGCACTTGTCAGGATCCATATCAGCCCCCCAAAGAGCCTTCGTTGGAGAACGGATCGGACCTAGTCGTCGCTGAGGTATACTCCTTCCAGTCCAACGTGAAGCGGTCCCGGTTGGGGTCCCACTCATCCCAGGTGACTACTTGTTCGAGCCTTCCGAGGTACTGTGGGGGAACCACGCGAGGGACGATGAAGGCCTTCTGCCGGTGAAGTGGGTATGGGTTTCGGAGATTGATTCCAAGGACGCCGAGTACCGCACGCGCGACGTACCAAGTGGCCTGAGAGTTCCAGCCGTGGGCGATCTTGATGACGATGCCGAGTCCCTTCGGCCAGTCGGGATGTATGACCGAGAGGCCGAGCAGGCCATCCGCGCCCTCCTTAGCGATGAGTCCCCCCTCGCCGGCTTTTAGGCAGGTAGAGTCGAGTCGGTTGAAGCCGCCAATCAAGTCCGGGTGCCGGTTCATAGACTCCCATATCCAATCGTCATCCTTCTCACGCACCAGCCCGGCGAACATAACTGCCAGTTCGTCGACGGTGTTGGTGACGGTCGGCAACCCGCACCCGTCCTTGGCCACCCTCTGCGGCCCCCAGTCAGGCTCGCCCATCATTCGCCTGAGGACATCAAGGTACATTGGGAACCAAGGCGAGCTCGGAAGGGTGTAACCAGCCCGATTGATCCCCATCCTGCGCATCGCCTTGAGGATTGCAGCATGCTCTCCTGAGCAGGTGTGGAACCACCGGCGAGGGCGCCTGACCTGACGGCCGAACTGGATGAGGGGGACATCCAGGGGGCACTGCATCAACCCCCATTCGGATTCGGTGAGCAGGGACTGAGCCGCCGCCACGTGCTCGGTGTCGCCGTTGTGCGAGGAGCAGGCGATGGCCTTCTGCTCCCATGACAGGCCCTCAGCCTCGAGTTCCTTGGCAAACGTCTTCATCATCAGTGGCTTCATCATCGAGCGCCCGTACACCAGAACATTTCCCCCGAAGGAGTGGATAATCTCGGTACCGTGGGCCCATGAGATTGCGCCGTGGATCGTGTTCTCGGAGACGTCCATGCGACGGAAGTCAACCAGCGGCTCCCACTCGACGTCCCTGCCAGTCGCAATGCCCTCGTGCTGCTCGCCCAGTGGATTGTTCGGATAAAATGCTGAGCCCGGCCTTCCGGGAGCAACCGAGGAGGGCTGCTCGGTTTCATGGCCCGTCACTGTGAATCACCCCCGTTGACCCGCGGTGCGACCTTGGTCATGAATGCCGTCATGTTCCTCATGACGCGTTCGCTGTCGTGATTGAAGAAGTCGAACCAGCACATCAGGCGGTCGTCCGGGTGGAACCTCTCGATGATTTGCTCGCTGACGCGATTGACGTTTCCGACCACTGCATTATTCGTAGCCCGCTCGACCTTGGACGGATCGATCGTTCCCTCCAATGCGTTCCAGTAAGTCGAAAGTGCGGCTTTCGCTTCCTCCATCGCTGCAGCATTCTGCTCGTCTGGGTCCAAACCCTCTTCGTCGTTGACGAAGACCATGGTAGTTCGCGGCATCATGCTGCGCTCCCATGGGCCGCCGTCGGGGTGGTAGTGCTCTGCGAACCTGTCATGGGTCTCTTCTATGATGTGGGGAGGCGTGATACTGAGATTGAAAACTTGGACGGGGCTCAGCTTGTTCACCTCGACCTGCAACTTCGGGTCGTGGCTGCCCAAAACCAAGTTCAGCAAATCTCGTCGCCACTCCTGGGGGATAGTCTTGATCTCCTCGAACGAGTACCTCCTATCTATTGGCACCTTATCTGGTGGCCCTCCGAGGCCTCGGCATTCGACGGCGGCCTGCTGCACCCCCTCCCAATCCTCGTCCGAGCGGAAGTTGGACCGAGTAAGGATCGTGGGTCGTGTCATGTCCGACGAGATGGCTTCGCCGTTCAGAAGTCTGAGGAAGATCTCGCTGGCCTCGGCGAAGACCTGTCCGCGCAGAGCCGGCCATGCCGCCTCCTCGACCGCGTCCCTCGGGACCACCCCATAGGGGCGCGCCATGAACTCGAAGCGTCCGGCTGAGAACCCGACGTGGAGGCGACGAGACTCATCCGGGTCCAGGCCGTGCAAAGCGAGGAATGCACCGACGCGCTCGGCTTGGGCGATCGGCCCGCCAGAGGCTAGGATGGATATCACTGCGCTACCGACCTCCATTATCTCGGTGCATGCGAACATCTTCTGAGCGATCTGGAAGAAATCGGTGCACAGCCCGACTTCACCGGGGAAGTGGGGGACTACGGGCTTGCTGTTGAGCTTCTGGATCTCGGTGGAGAGGTGCGCCTGCGCGACCCAGCCGACACCGAACCCCAGTTTGTCGGCGAGCTCTACCTGATCGAAGAAGCTGGATAGCATCTCTCTCTCAGAAGGATTGTAGCCGGAAGTGTCCGGTGTCTGGGTGATTGAGAAGAATACGTCAAACCGCATAGCGGGCCCCCATTCAGATTGAACGCATTCTCCCGCCATCGACTGCTAGGCTGACGCCTCGAACAGCGCCACTGCTCGGCAGACAGAGCCATGTGACCGCAGCAGCGGTCTCCAGTGGATCGATAAGCCTCTGGATGGGCACTCCGCTCATCCAATCGTCACGAACGTCATTGACGGGCTTGCCTGTGCGCTCCGAGATCGATGCAGCCAGCGAACCGAGTCGATCGGTATCGGTGAACCCGGGCAGGATGTTGTTGATGGTCACGCAGGGAGGTAGTTCTCGCGACAGCGACTTGGCCCACGAGGCCATCGCTCCTCGCAGCGTGTTCGAGAGTCCGATATTGTCGATTGGTTCGCGCACTGAGGTCGAGATGATGTTCACGATTCGGCCGGTCCCGGACGCTTCCATACCCGGCACCAGAGCCTGCGTAATGGTGTGCGCGGCATGCAGGTGGCGTCGGAACGGACCCTCGAACTCGTCCAGTGCGTTCTCCAGCAGTGGCCCGCCGGGTGGCCCGCCAGAGTTGTTCACCAGTATGTGGATAGTGCCCCGACCCGAGGCGAACTCTCGTACCGCGTCCAAATCCTCTAAATCAAGGGTAGCGGTTTCGTGCCCATCACCGTGCATCAGGCCAACCAAGGCGTCCAAGGCGTCCGCGGACCGGGCGCAGGCGACCACACGCGCGCCGGCGCGTGCGAGCATTAGCGCACAAGCGCGGCCAATGCCCTTCGATGCACCGCATACGAGTGCGGTCTGGCCATCGAGGACGCCATCGGCGAAGGGGAATCCGTCATTGAGCAGATTCTCGGTCATCTTATCACCTAATCCACATAATGGGCGTAAGTCTGGTCGCGCAGTTTCTCGTAGACCGCCTCAAGCACCTCGTCCGGTGCATTGCGGAAGGTAGGGTGCTCGCTTTCACCTTGTGGTAGGCGCATCTCATCCCATCGGCCGGCCTCCCAAGCCATCAGTGCTTCCTTCATCAGCACCCCAGCTAGAACCAGGGTCCCGTAGCACAGGTCCTCATAGGTCATGCCTCGCTTAACGGGCAGTTCTCGCCGCAGTAGCAACTCCCCAGTGTCTACGCCGTTGTCGCAGAAGTGAGTAGACGAGCCTATCGGGATGTTGTGATAGACCGACCATGCGGGCGAGGCCGAGCCCCTGCACTCCGGGAGGAGCCCTGGGTGCGAGTTGATTACCCCGTCCCGGGGGTAGTCGAGAATCTCCCCGCGGATGATGCGGGTGCCCCCGAAGACGATGAGGTCGAGATCCGTGCCCTCGAGGTGGGGCATCACCTCAGGTGACTTGTGGATGGAGACGGTGGCTAGGGTGATGTCGTTATCAGAGGCCTGCTCGGCTATCGATGGGGCGATTGGGTTGCCCTCGATGCGCTTGAGGAACTTCTCCCTCTCCTCGTCGCCAATATCCGAGTCCTCTTCGATGATTACCTCCGGCACGAAGCCCTCCGAGAGTATCTGTCGCAGCATCTCCCGTCCGTATGGATGCTCCTTCAGAAGCAGGTACGCGAATCTCGGCTTGGCCATGCGCCTCGTTCAGCGGAGGGGGCTCAGATACCCGTTATTTTCGGTCGTGCTTGGGTCTGGCTGCTCCGACTAATTCAGTCGCTGATCCGTTGTCTCTTTCCTCGTGACTCGGAGGAAGGTGCCGTACTCGGTGCCACCCGTTCCCTTGGCGAACTCATCGCCCTGCTGGGTGATGTACCGGACAGTAATCGCCATGTGGGCGCGTCGGAATCGATTCAGTGCTTCGATAGCCTGGTCGTATTCGTCCGTTGCACCGGTCTGTCGAGCACCCTCCTGCAGGGATGGGCCGGATTCCAGCCACTGGAGGAACCGGCGATGGGGCGGAGGCATGTAGTCACGCATGGCTTGCAGGAAGGGGCCGCTGCGGTCGTCATCGTGCGTGACGCCCATGGCCGCGTCGAAGGCCTGAATCAGCGGGCTCTGGGCGGCGCTGCCCCCGATGAGGTTCTTTGGGGTCTTGTCGACGCCCTCGTAGATCACTCCCTCCTTCGGCCAGCTGGAAAGATAGGGTCGGACGCGGTCGTAGAAAACGCGGGGATGGCAGCGTTCTTCCATCCGATTCATGAGATCGGTGATGGCGTCGACCCTTTTTCTGATTGCAACGAGGCAACCGGGAACGGCGGTGGCATCCCCCTGCTCGAGGCCAATCCTAGCCCCTATCATGGCTGGTAAGGCTGCAGCGCCCTCGGCTTCGATCGAGACTGTCACTAGGTAGAACCAGTCTTCGTCGTCGCCGCCTGCGAACCTCGTGAAAGTTCGCAGGGTTTCGGGGCGACGCGGATCGCCGCCGCCATCCATGGCCCAATTGTCGACAACGATCGAGGCGTGTGAGATGATCATGGGTCGGCCAAGGCGATCCGCGACCTGTTTCCAGGGCACGCTGACGGATGCGGGTATCCTCTCCGCGGGCGACTCGCCTGCGTGCACGTAACCGCTGCCTAGTACCGAAAGCAGCAGCATGGCACGTCGGCAGGTGCCGCGATCATCCAGCAGCGGTTGCGCGTCCAGCAAGGGCAGGTTTTCGATGGAAGCCCGGGCCGCGAGCGGGTTCTCACCGAAGACAGCGGCCGTTTGCTCCCATTCTGCGTAGGCTCCGGGAAGTTTCGCGACCGGGTCGGTCCCGGGGAGGAACCCTCGAACTGGGTCGATGTCAAATTCGTGAAGGACGGCATCAACGTTCATGGGAATCAGGCTTCCTTGGGTCGGAGGACTTCCCCCCCCACCCAGCCGCAGTCCAACTCGAAGAGCGGCGCAGCCGCTGCCCTGGGCATGGTGTGCACACTGGGATGATATTTTTCAGGTTTGACCTTGGTCGGGACCTCGCCTACTGGCGAAACGCCTCATCAGGGCCCCTGTCCGTGTCGCCTCACAGGAAGTAATGGGCGAAGAATCCGCCTAGGTAGAGTCCAGAAACGGCACCGAAGCCAATCCAAATCCCGATTCGGAAGGCCGGATAGTCGCTCTTCCACAGGTAGATGGACTGGGCCAGCCAGAGCAGAATCACCGGAATGAACCAGACGTAGAACACCAATTGGGGGAGGAACGCAACTAGCATCGCAACCCAAGTGCCGGCAATCAACTCGGGCTTGCTGCCGATCTCGTCTGGTGCGAGCAGCAGTGCGAGTGACGCGAGGGCGACCACGCCGAACGGGGCCAACAGGGAGCCCTCTGTGAAGTTGGGTATCTTTGCCAGATAAGGCAGGCAGGCCGCTATGAAACCCAGAAGGCTCGGGGCTGCGACGGGCCATAGGGGGGGGCTGTCCCACTTCACGCCGCTGCACGGCGCGCCCACCCCATCAACGCTGCGAACGAGGCTGACGAGCAGTTCATGTGCGGGCAGGGGCTCGGAGAGCCATGGCGAAGGGAGAGATAGTGCTGGGCTGCCTTGCTCCGCACCCGCCCCATGTCGTGTATGCCGAGAACCCGGAGCAGAACGAGGCGTTCGCCGAGGGGGGCTGGGAGACTTTGCGCTGGGGATACCACCGACTGGCTCGCAAGCTCAAGTCCATCGACTACGACGCCCTGGTTATTTTCACCCCTCATTGGCAGACCTACATCGGCACCCACTTCCTCGGCCTGCCACGCTTCCAATCGAAGTCCGTAGACCCAATCTTCCCCAACCTGTTCCGCTACAACTACGACATCGCCGTGGACATCGATTTGGCCGAGGCGATGCACGACGCTGCCAGAGAGGCAGGAATCATCACGAAGATGATGCGGAACCCGGACTTTCGCGTTGATTACGGCACGATTACCTCTTGCCACATGCTGAACCCCGACTGGGACAAGCCGCTGGTCACCATCAGCAGCAACCGCAACACGCACTACTACTCAGCGGAGGTCATGAACGAGCAAGCAGGCGCCCTTGGAGAGGCCTGTGCCAAGGCAATAGAGGGCAGCGGCAAGAGGATCGTGCTAATCAGCAGCCACAGCCTCTCTCACAGGCATTTCGTGACCGAGTCTCCGCTGCCCGAGGACATGAGCCGCGAGCACATCTACAACCACAGCCAGTACGTCTGGGACATGAAGCTCGTGGACCTGATGCGCGAGGGCAAGATGCGCGAGGTCATCGACATCATGCCCGAGTTCACCGAGCAGACGATAGCCGAGACAGAGGGTGGGGGCCTGACTTGGATGATGGCAGCGATGGGGCACCCGGACTACCCAGCGGAGATCTACGGCTACCAGTCAGTCATAGGGACAGGAAACCTGATTGCGGCTTGGGACCCTGACTCGGCCTCGCGGGAAATAGTGCTCTGAGGTGGGTGGATGAGCGAGGGGGCGGGGATACTTTTCGGCGTCTACTGCCCACCGCACCCACAGCCGCTTCTCAGCCCGGAGGCGAACGAGGGGTACTCGAGATTGCGCGAGGCGTATGAGACCTGTCGCCAGAGGATCGAAGACAGCGGCGCCGACATCATCCTGGTCTACTCGACGACCTGGTCGAGCATTGTCGGCCACCAAATCCAGGCTTATCCTGAGCCAGAGTGGGTCCACGTAGACGATGACTTCCACTACTTGGGCAGCATGCCCTACAAGTTTCGGATGGACGTCGATTTCGCCAATGGCTATCGGGAGGCCTGCGAGAAACGAGGCCTGCACGCGAGGACCGTGGCCTACGAGGGGTTCCCCATCGACACCGGTTCGGTGGTGGCGCTGCAGCTGCTGAATCCCGACAACAGACTGCCGGCCTGCATAGTGTCGAGCAACATGTACTCCAACCGCGCCGAGACCATAGTGCTGGGCAAGGCGGCGCGCGATGCTCTGGCCGCGCAGGGAAAGAAGGCGGTCGTGGTTGTCGTCTCGAGCCTCTCCAACCGCATGTTCACCGAACACATCGACCCAGTTGAGGACCGGATTCACAGCGCCAAGGACGACGAATGGAACCGCAAGATCCTCGAGTTCTTCGCGGATGGCAGGCTCGAGGACCTGAGCCAGCTCTCACGTGAGATCCACGGCCAGATTCGAGTGCAGAAGGTGGTCGCGTACAAGCCGGCGTGGTGGATGGCCGCGACGATGGGGCAGCACAACAACTACACCGGCGAGGTGTTGGCCTACGAGGCCCTGCATGGCTCAGGCGGGGCAGTGGTAGCGCTCACTCCAGCAGAGGGCTCGGTAGGGGACAAGGAGTTCGACGAAGACGACGTGGAGTACTACCACGGCGACCGTGACGTCCTCACTAGGGGGATGCTATGAAGCCCGAGGACGAGGGGCTGACTCCCGAGGAGAAGCGCGAGCAGATCATAGATGGCATAATATCCGCCCCGGCAGATGCAGTCGAGAAGGTGTACGACGAGATTGGCGGCTCGATAGCGAGCTCTGCTGGCGGCGCGCTCGGCGCTGCGGCGGGGGTCGCGGTGGGAGGTCCCATAGGGGGGATCGTCGGAGCAGTCGTCGGCAAGAAGGCAGCTGGCAAGCTGACGAGCCAGGACGGCCCATTCATCGCCGAGGGCGGCCCCTCTGCAGTCGGTGCCTATCCCCACCTCCACCGTGCGGGCGACCTGCTATTCATCAGCGGCATGGGCCCGCGCACTCCCGGGGACAATGAGATTCCCGGGGGGCCTGTGCGCGATGCGGAGGGCAAGCCACTGGACTACGACATCCGCGCCCAGACCCACTCGGTAATCAACAACGTCCGCGTCATCCTAGAGGAGTACGGCTCGAGTCTAGAAGACGTGGTCGACGTGCTCGTCTTCCTAGTCGACATGAAGCGCGACTTCCCGGATTACAACGAGGTCTACGCCGAATACTTCTCGGAGACTCTGCCAGCACGCACCACCGTCGCAGTGGACTCGCTTCCGACTTCAATCGCAATCGAGCTCAAGGTCGTAGCCAAGGCCTAATCCAGAAATCTTTGAGGGAAATCTAGCCTAGTGACTCGATGTCCCCGGAAGCGCACCATGCCGGAGCGGCGAGGGGGTTGCAGCGGCTCGGCGTACCGTTAGGGATTTCGACCCAGTAGTCGATGCCCTCGACCTTTCCGGGGTAGTCTGTCGAGATGCTGTGCGCGCCAACGGCCAGAGCCGCCTCCAGGCGAGTTGTGTCGTTGTCGTCGGCCTCCTGGCCGCCACTGTCGGCGCGGCTGCGAACGATGTAGCCCTCCGTGACGAGCCGGGCGATCTCCTCGCCGCTGCCGACCGGATCTGTCAAGGAGAAGACCGAGGCCTCGCCGCTGGCCTCGTCGGACAGCGTGAACATCAGGGCGCCCGCGAGTCCTGGGTGATCCTCTAGGTAGAGGTCTCGGGTGTCTCCGGATGCGAGCAGCACGAACACAGCCTTGCCGCGACTATCCTCGAGCAGCGGCCAGCCGTCGTTTAGGACCCCTTCCTTGAGGGTGGGCCACTCACCGCGCACGTCATCGGGCGCGATCGTCTTGTTGCGGGGCCAGAACTGGGATATCTCCTGCTCTATGTCCTCCAGCAGTCCTGACAGCTCCAGCGTGGTGGTAATGTCTGTGGCCTGCTCCGGCCAGTCCTTGGGCTCGATCCAGATGAATAGGGGGTGATGTCCCCTGTTGGACTCAGACCAGTCGAGCAGGGTGGCTAGGCACTCCTCAAATGTCGGGCAGGTGGTCCCTGAGTCGTACTGGTTGTGGTAGACGTACAACTGGCCCCGCGGATCCCACCAGACGTCTATCTCGAACTGCCTGACTCCGAGCTGGGAGCTCTGGACGTCCAACGGCTCGTGAGTGTACATGTACTCCCTCGTCGGCGAGGCCAGCGGCTCGATGTGGTACGAGTTGTGGGTGCCCTTCATCTGGATGTGATTGAGCCTGAGGGGCTCCTTTGGATCGCCCTCCCCGAAGAGGCCGTTGCCTCCATCGAACCCAAGGCAGCCGCCGAGCGGGGCCGCCAGCATGAGCGAGGCGAGAAGCAGTGCGGTCTTCCTCATCGTCGGGATGACAGTCGGAGGCGAGGGAATAACGGTTCGGGCGCCCGCCTCAGTGGTGATGGTGGCCACCCGGGCCGTGCGCGTGGCCATGCGTGATCTCGTCTGCCGTAGCGGGGCGGATCTCTACGACCTCGACACTAAAGCATAGCGTCTTGCCTGCCATCTGGTGGTTGAAGTCCACGGTAACCAAATCGCCATCTATGCTGGAAATTCTCAACTGGATGGGGCCCTGGTCGCTATGTGCGGCTAGGACCATGCCAACCTCGAGCTCCATCTCCGGCGGGAACTGACTCTTCTCCATCTGCTGGATGGCGTCCTCGTCACGCTCCCCATAGGCGAGGTCGGGAGTCAGCGTGAACTCGCGCCTCTCCCCCACGGTCGCGCCCATCATCTCCTGCTCGAAGCCTGCGATCATGTTGCCATGGCCCACTAGGAAGGCGAGCGGGGGGCCGCCCTCGCTGCTGTCGAATACCTCCCCGTCCGGGTAGGTCCCAGTGTAGTGAACCGTAGCAACGGAATCCTGCTCAACAATGTCGGTCATGAGCGCCCGCCCGCGCGCCACTATCTAACCTGTTGGGTCCGGGAGAACCTTCAACTGGGGTGGTTGAGGCCGCCGATGCATGCGAACCTACGGCCCGAAGGATCTAGCAGGTATCGTCCTCACTCCCATAGAGGTGGTTTCGGACACCCTAGAGCGCAAACTGGGCCTTTTCTCGGTCGTAATCATCTCGCTCTCCGCAATGATCGGGAGTGGTTTGTTCGTCCTCCCATCGCTGGCTTACGCCGAAGTCGGTGGTGGGGCTTGGCTGGCCTACGTGTTGGCTGCCTTGGTCGTGATACCTGGAGCACTCAGCAAGAGTGAGCTGGCCTCCGCAATGCCAACCTCGGGGGGCTCGTACGTATTCCTTGAACGGATCTTCGGACCGTTGGTTGGCAGCATGACGGGATTGGCACTATGGGCATCGTTCCTGCTAAAGGCCGCCTTCGCGCTCATAGGATTCTCGGCTTATCTGGCGGTCGTGCAAGCCGAGTTCGGTACCGAGTACACGGACATAGCTACAGCCCTCGGGATGTTGGCGATCATCTCGATAATCAACATTCTGGGAATAAAGAGGGTCAAGGTGGTGCAGACCCCGATTGTGGCGACCTCCGTACTGATGCTCCTTGGCCTATCAATCTGGTCGATTGTGAGCGGCGAAGCGGACTTCTCGAGGGCCAGTCCGACTCTGGACACGAAGGATGACTGGATGGCCATGGGGGAGACGGCCGCTCTGGTCCTTGTCTCGTATGCGGGCGTCACCAAGGTCGCAGCTATCGGCGGCGAGATCAAGGATCCGGGCAAGAACCTGCCTGAAGGCATAATGACATCGCTTGTAATTGGAGTGGCACTCTACGCAGTGATAGTGGCGACGATGATCGCGGTCATCCCGGAGGAGGGCTTCGTGGATGCGTCCGGCCACCCCATTGAGGATCCGGTCAGGGCCTTTGCTCAGGAGATCGCGGGCAATGACGCGGCACTGCTGGCGTCGGTCGTTGCTATCCTGACGATGACTTCCATGTCCCTAGCAGGGATACTGGCGGCCTCACGATACCTCTTCGCAATGGCAAGGGACGGGTTGCTGCCGGAGTCACTGGAGGACGTGCACGGCAGGTTCGAAACACCCCACCTAGCGATAATCTTGACCGGCATCACGATGGCGGTCGCTTTGGTCACGATCGATGTCCACGCGGTGGCGGAATACGCGTCGGGTTTCCAGATAATGGCCTACGTAATGATGTGCCTCAGTGTGCTGGTCATCCGCAAGGCGCTGCCCTCGCATGCCTGGTATCAGCCTGAGTACAATGCGCCACTGAGGCCACTCACACAGTTCTTCGGCATAGCCTCTGGCATCTCCCTGCTGTGGTTAATGGGAATCGAGGCGGGTATCGGTGCGTTGACAGCAGCAATCGTCGGGTTCGCCATCTACCAGGGCTACGGGCGAAAACACCACAACATCGAAATCACCCCATGGGAGACTTTCAGGATCATGTTCACCAACCCAGACGCGGTCGAGCACAGGCGCCGTCTGGTAGCATTCCATGCCGCAGACTTGGAGAGTACCAACCACCTGAACCTGAGAGAATTCGTCGGTGCAATGAGGGCTCTCGGATACGGCGAGCAGGAATTCGCTGAACGGACTCGCCCACTGAGGGACTACTTCCACGCCGCTGACGAGGACGGTGATGGGGTAATCGACATCGACGAATTCCTGAGCAAGGTCGATGAGATGGTGAGGGAGTGAGAGCGCGGGCGTGTGATTGAAGGCATCAATCGCGCTCGGAGTCTCTCGGGGGGGGACAGGTTGGTTTCCAGTCGAGCGAAAAAGGTCACCACCCAGACTCTCCTGAAGATGAAGCAGGCTGGCGAGAATATCGCAATGCTGACCTCATACGACTACTCGCTGTCGCGCTTGGTCGATGGGGCGGGAATAGATGTCATCCTGGTAGGGGACTCCGCTTCCAACGTCATGGCCGGAAACGAGACCACGCTGCCAATCACCCTCGACCAGATGATCTACCACGCCCAGTGCGTGGTCAACGGGGTCGACCGGGCTCTGGTGGTGGTCGACATGCCGTTCGGTTCCTACCAAGGAGACTCGAAGACAGCGCTCGACTCGGCAATCCGCATCATGAAGGAGTCGGGGGGGCACGCGGTGAAGCTGGAGGGTGGCTCCGAGGTCGCTGAGTCGGTCGAGCGAATAGTCAACGCGGGAATACCCGTTATGGGGCACCTCGGCCTGACGCCGCAGTCGATATACAAGTTCGGGACCTATACCGTCCGGGCCAAGGAAGAAGCGGGGGCATCCAAATTGATGGTAGATGCAAAGGCACTGGAGGAAGCAGGCTGCTTCTCGGTGGTCTTCGAGAAGATTCCCTCCAATCTGGCCAAACAGGCCAGCGAGTCCCTAATCATCCCGACAATCGGTATCGGGGCCGGCCCCCATTGCGACGGTCAGGTCCTAGTGCTGCATGACATGCTCGGCATCACGAAGGACTTCTCTCCGCGCTTCCTGCGCCGCTACGCCGATGTCGGACAGGCTGTGGGGGAAGCCGTCGAGCATTTCATCGAAGACGTTCGAGGCGGGGACTTCCCCAATGAGAACGAGAGCTATTGAGAGACGTCAGGGGAGTTCCCCCAACCTTCAAGGACGCTCACGCGTGGGTGCGTTAAGACTACCATGAGCGAGTTGTGGGTAGAGCGCCACCGTCCCCGATCGGTTAGCGGGATCAAGGGTCAGAGAGCCGTTGTGGACCGTCTCAGGGCCTACGCCGAGGCGTGCACATTCCCCCACCTGATGTTCGCCGGCCCCCCTGGAACGGGCAAGACGACTGCGGCGCTCGCACTGGCCCGGGACGTGTTCGGGGAGAGCTATAGGGGCAACCTGTTGGAGATGAACGCCAGCGACGAGCGCAAGCTCGAGTCCATCCGGACCAAAGTAAAGCAGTTCGCGCGCACAGCGCCGATGCCGGGCTCGACTTTCAAGGTCATCTTCCTGGACGAGGCCGACGCCCTGACTCCGGATGCCCAGGGGGCCCTTAGGAGAATCATGGAGCAGTACTCTGAGACCTGCAGATTCATCCTCTCGTGTAACTACTCCTCGAAGATCATCGAGGCGATCCAGTCGCGCTGTGCGGTCTTCAGGTTCAGGCCACTCGATCAGGACAAAGTCCTCGAGATGGTGATCGAAGTGTCGCAGAAGGAGGATGTCGAGCTGGATGCTGAGGCGGCTGAGGCCATAGCACACGTCAGCCTCGGCGACCTCAGGAAGGCGATCACCTCACTCCAGGTCGCAGCCTCACTAGACCGCCACGTGACAAGGGAGCTGGTCTACGAGACCACCGCCACCGCCCCTCCAGAGGAGCTACACGGGTTCTTCCTCGCATGCAAGGAGGACGGGTTCCAGCCCGCTAGACGCAGGATGAGGGGGATCCTCGATCGCTTCGGCCTCGCCGGCACCGACCTCGTCAACCAGCTGCACCGAGAGCTGGGTGATGTCACCTTCCTGGACGAGGTTCAGAAGCTGGGAGTGACCGAGGCGATGGCGGAGGCCGACTTCAGGATGGTCGAGGGTGGCGGTGAGTCATTGCAACTGGATGCGATGGCCGCGCGGATCTGCACGCTGATAGGCGGCTAGGCGACCTGTGTTATCAGCAGATTGTACTCCTTCGACCACGTGTTCTGGCCGGTGCTCCACGGTGCTCCGTCCTCAATCAGCGTAATCTGGAGGGTGTACTCTCCCGGTCCGAGGGTGCCCAAGTCCCACGCCACCCCTATGTCCAGTGGGTTCGGAGCTACCTTAGGCCCTAGGGGCTTGTTCGTCAGGGTGTTCTGCCGCAGGCCCCTCTGCCACTCCTCGACGCTGTCGAAGAGTTCGGAGGGAACGTCTTGGTCCCCGACGATTCCATCGGCCTGGACGATAGGCTCGGGCTCGCCATGGTGGGTTACGGTGAGACGCATGGTGGAGTTGGGGGCATCGACATTGTCCCGGACCGCGAATCCGAGAACGACCGGGATGGAGTCCTGGTTGATGTGGATGGAGTATGTGGAGTGCTTCAAGGTCGCCTGGGCTATGCCGTCGGTTGCCTCGATGTCGATTCCCCCCGCAAGGTGAGGAGCAGCGATATCGGCAAGGGGGGGGTTGACCAGGATGAAAGAGAGCGCTAGCCATGTGAAAAGGTAGAGGAAGCAGGCTCGGAACCAGTTGCCTCTGGAGTACAGGTCGTAGAAGCGAGCGGGGACCAGAGCGCGATGCAGAGGGGGGACGGTGGCCATCATAAGGACCGGGAGCAACCACAGAATCTGTTGGGCTCCCTCCAGAGAGGGCATCAGGGAGTAGCGCATCAGCGCTGCGACAACCAACCCGTAGACGATCACGATCCACATAGAAATCGCGTCTGCCTTCTCCTTCTGCGCGTGGGAGGCTGGGTCGAATGGCTCAAGGGTGGTGCTGGGCTTGTCTTCCTTGGCACCGCCTGCTCGCTTCCTCTTGCCAGAGTAGGCGCTTGCCCTCAGAGCCGAGTCGACGTCAACCATAGCGCTCATCTGCGGCGAGGCTCCTCCCCACATCAACCCTGCGTGCGGCCGCTGTCGGCCCATGCTCCATTGCACCGGCAATGCTCAAATGGGCGTCTCGTCCGCCTCGAGGCTATGCCGGGGTGGCGTAGTTGGTAGCGCGTCGGACTCATAGGGCAGCCGCAAGGCACGTTCGCGCCGAAGGCCCCCTTCGAGATGCCTGAGTCATCCGAAGGTCGCGGGTTCAAGTCCCGCTCCCGGCACCACATGCTTCACCGCCAGATGCATGCGGGCCCGAGGGCCCCCTGTCAACGTGGGCCGCTCAGTCCTTGCGTCGTCCGGCGACTAGGATTGCGGCGCCGAGCATGGAGGCTAGGCTCGTGGCGGCCGAGAACCCGGGCAGCCCGAACAGGCCGCCGTCCTCCTCGGGCTCCTCGGGCTCTTCTATCCCAGCCTCCTGCCTAGCCTGAGCGTTGTCACCCACGCCATTGCCGTCGGAGTCAGTGGTCTCCGAGTCATCATAGGGGAAGGCGTCGGCGTTGTTGCCAACCCCGTCGCCGTCGCTGTCGACGAACTCAGTCGGATCGCTGGGGAAGGTGTCCGTATTGTCTCCCACGCCGTCATCGTCGCTGTCGATCCAGTCAAGCTTGTTCGAGGGGAAGGCGTCGGCGTTGTCGCCGACCCCGTCGCCGTCCGTGTCGAATCGCTCCCTCGGGTCATCGGGGAAGGCGTCGGAGTTGTCTCCCGTGCCGTCGCGGTCCGAGTCCCTGTGCTCGTTCGGGTCCAGTGGGAAGTAGTCCATGAAGTCCACGAAGCCGTCGTTGTCGTCATCGATATCGTCGTTGTCGCCCTTGCCGTCGCCGTCCGTGTCCGCCCACTCGTCCTTGTCGTTCGGGAAGGCGTCATCGTCGTCGCCCACGCCGTCGCCGTCGCTGTCCGTGGTCACGTTTGGGTTCAGCGGTGCATCGTCGAGATCGTCGGGGGTGCCGTCGCCGTCGGAGTCATCGTCGGCGTTGTCGCCGATGCCGTCGCCGTCGGTATCAGTGGTCTCGTTGGCATCGTCGGGGAACTCGTCCGAGTTGTCTCCGACGCCGTCACCGTCGGAGTCGGCCCACTCGGTCGGGTCGATCGGGAACTCGTCATCGACGTCATCGACCCCGTCGCCGTCGTTGTCGAGGTCTTCGGCGTCGTCCACGCCGTCGTTGTCATCGTCGTCGTCAGCGTTGTTGCCTATTCCGTCGTTATCCGTGTCCAGCCACTCCTCCGAATCCCAGGGGAAAGCATCCGAGTTGTCTCCCGTGCCGTCGCCATCCGAGTCGTACCACTCGGTCGAGTCATCGGGGAAGGCGTCGATCCCATCGTGGAAGCCATCGCCATCCGAGTCCTGCATGCAGTCCCCAGTCAGATTTTGGTAGGACGAGGACACGATCTCGCCCGTGTCCGAATCGACCAGCCTCGCATCGATCTCGACGTTGCAGGCGCTGTACCCGCTGTAGAGGGTGAACGGACTGGTATGGACTTCGTCACCCCACGGGACCGAGTCGTTCCAAGACATGTTCTCGTCGGAGTAGCCATCGATGGTGATGTCGACCTCCATCATCCAGTTCTTGTGATAGCTCATGTTGTTGCCAAGCATCTGGAACCCGAAGGAGTAGTTCCCGAACTCGCTGGCCCAGTACGTGACGTTGGTAGGCATGTCCCAGGTTCCGTTAGAGTAGTGGTACTGCTCGATCTTCAGGTCAGGCTGGACGCAGTCTCCTGCGAGCTCGTGGTTGGAGGAACTGGTCATCTCGCCGGTGTCCGAGTTCACGATCCTAGCCTCGATCTCGACGTCGCACACGTAGCGGTCGGTCTGGACGGTGAATAGTGCGGAGTAGTAGTCATAGTAATCTTCACCGTTGATCACGGTATCGTAGCCAACCGCGGAAACGCTGCCGGAGCCATAGCAATCTCCGGAGCCCTGGCAACCCTCGTTCCATTGCTCGTCGTAGTAGTGCTCGCCGTCGACCCAGACGTCCCACTCGATGGTCCAGTTGCTTTGGGGGCTCATGTCACTGGCAGAGGCCCTGAACTGGAACTCGTAGGCGCCGGTCACGTCCATCCACGAGGTCACGTTGGACGGCTCGGCCCACCATGGATATTCCAAAATCATCTGCTCCAGAAGGAACTCGGGCTGGGTGCACTCGCCAGGCAGGTGGTGGTAGGTCGAAGCGACCTCGTCGCCGGTCTCCGAGGCAATCAGCCTAGCCTCGATCTCGACGTCGCACACGTAGCGGTCGGCGAGGACGTAGAAGTAGGCCTCCGCGCTCTCGTCCCACTCCGAGACGTTGTGGGTCCCGGAGCCGAAGTCGTCCATCCACTCCTCGTAGTAGTGCTCGCCGTCGATCC
>JASMKR010000006.1:0-71800 GCA_030749075.1 Candidatus Thalassarchaeaceae archaeon
GTCGTCCGCGGCGCCATCGCCGTCGGTGTCGGTGTCCGCATCGGCATCGTTGTCGAATGC
This sequence comes from Candidatus Thalassarchaeaceae archaeon, assembly GCA_030749075.1. Lineage (GTDB taxonomy): Archaea > Thermoplasmatota > Poseidoniia > Poseidoniales > Thalassarchaeaceae > UBA36. Next base: position 61 of record JASMKR010000006.1, read on the forward strand.
GTCAGTGGCATCGCCCACGCCGTCTCCGTCGCAGTCGGCCGAGAGGGAGCATCCAGCCTCCTCATCGGAGTCGTCGACGCCGTCGCCGTCGTCGTCGGAGTCCGAGGCATCGCAAGTGCCGTCGCCGTCGTTGTCAGTGGTGCCGGTCGCGTCGAGCGGGCACTCGTCGTCGGAGTCGTCGGTGCCGTCGTTGTCGTCGTCGGCGTCCGCGTTGTCGCAGATGCCGTCGCCGTCGTTGTCGGAGCTCTCGTCGGCGTCGTAGGGATCGCAGTCGTCCGCATCGTCGACGCCGTCGTCGTCGTCGTCGGCGTCCGACTCGTCGCAGATGCCGTCGCCGTCGTTGTCAGTGGTGCCAGTCGCGTCGAGCGGGCACTCGTCGTAGTAGTCGGTGAGTCCGTCGCCGTCGTCGTCGTCGTCGTCGTCGTTGTTGCCAAAGCCGTCGCCGTCTGTGTCGAGCCATTCGCCCGAATCCACGGGGAACGCGTCATCGGCGTCGCCGTAACCGTCGCCGTCGCAATCGGCCAGGACTGCGCACTCGACGCCGAGCGCCGAGCCATCGGCCTCATCGCCGTCGTCCACTCCGTCGCTGTCGCAGTCCACGTTGACCCTGCACCTTGCTGGCCAGTCTCCGGTCCAGGTCGCCTCGTCGGTGTCGTTCACGCCATCGCCGTCGTCGTCATCGTCGACGGCGTTGCAATCTCCGTCGCCGTCGGTGTCTCTGGGCAGGTCGGTACCATCCATGGGGTCCGAATTGCAGGAGTTCTCGTCCGAGTCGGAGTAGCCATCGCCGTCGTCGTCGGTGTCGGCGTTGTCGCCCACCCCGTCGCCGTCCGTGTCGGTGGTCTCGTTGGCGTCGGACGGGAAGTCGTCGGTGTCATCGTCGACGCCGTCGTTGTCGGCGTCGGTGTCGGCGTTGTCACCGATGCCGTCGTTGTCGGCGTCGCTGGTCTCGTTTTCGTCCAGCGGGAATGAGTCATCGGTGTCGTCGACGCCGTCGCCGTCGTCGTCGTCGTCGAGCCCGTCGCAGACGCCGTCGCTGTCGGTGTCGGTCGGGTAGTCGGTATCACTGGTGTTGCTGTTGGACTCGCCGCAGTCGGCCTCGTCAGAGTTGGTCCAGCCGTCGTCGTCATTGTCGTCGTCCTGGATGTCGTCGCACAGGTTGTCGCCGTCGGTGTCCGTGGGCGTGTCGTCCTCGTCCAGCGGGTCGGTGCCGCAGGCGATCTCGTCCGTGTCGATCCATACGGTGGAGACGATGTAGTCGTCAGCGAGCAGCGAGTCAGCGAGCGACGCGTTGACGCCCGTGTACCCGTAGGCGCCCGCCACGTATGCCCCGTAGTCGTAGGTGCCGTCCCAGGAGTAGACCTCCGCCCCATCGACGAACGCGGCTGCCGAGCTCTCGCCGGTGTAGCCCCAGTAGTCCTGTGCCACGTAGACGTCGAGCTGATCGCCCGAATCTGCCGACACGACGCAAGAGTCGTTGGCGGTCGTTGCGCTGATCGCGCAGACCTCGGAGCTTCCGATGTAGACCCAGAGGTCCAGGCCGCCGTCGCCGTACGAGTCGTAGGCTTCGAAGGTGATCTCGAGGGCGGCGATGTAGTCGGATCCGAGCAGCGAGTCAGCGAGATCCGCGCTGGTGCCCGTGTACCCGTAGACGCCCGCCACGTATGCCCCGTAGTCGTAGGTGCCGTCCCAGGAGTAGACCTCCACCCCATCGACGAACGCGGCTGCCGAGCTCTCGCCGGTGTAGCCCCAGTAGTCCTGTGCCACGTAGACGTCGAGCTGATCTGCCCCGGATGCCGTCACGTCGCAAGAGTCGGTGGCGGTCGATGCGCTGATCGCGCAGACCTCGGTGCTTCCGATGTAGACCCAGAGGTCCAGGCCGCCGTCGCCGTACGAGTCGTAGGCTTCGAAGGTGATGATGACCGTGGGCCCTGCCGAGGCATCGAAGTCGTCGTCGTCGTCCTCGGTCAGCCCTGTCGTACAGGTACCTGTGATGCTATCGGGGTCGCCGTCGCCGTCGGTGTCGGTGTCCGCGCATGCATCGTCCTCGAACGCGTCGTCGGTGTTGTTGGTTCCGTCGCCGTCCCTGTCGGTGTCGAGGTAGTCGCAGGTGCCGTCGCCGTCCATGTCGTCCGGGGTGACATCGTCGTTGATCGAGTTGCCACCGTCGCCAACGCAGTTCGTGTCCTCGCCAGCGTCTGAGTAGCCGTCGCCGTCATCGTCGTCGTCCATGTTGTCACTTATGCCGTCGCCGTCGTCGTCGGCATCGGCGTTGTTGCCCCAGCCGTCGCCGTCGACGTCGAACTGCTGGTTTGGATCATTGGGGAAGTCCTCGTCGCTGTCGTTGTACGAGTCGCCGGTGTCGTAGCCCAGCGGGCCCAACCCGCCGAAGGTGCCGCACTCGGCGGTGTCATCTATCCCGTCGGAGTCGGTGTCGGTGTCGTTCACGGTGTCGCATGTGTCGTCGTTGGGGTCAGCGTTGTCGCCGACGCCGTCGCCGTCGTTGTCGGACCACTCCGTGGCATCCGCTGGGAAGGAGTCGTAGCCGTCGTCGAGGTAGCCGTCGCCGTCCATGTCGGTGTCGGAGTTGTCGCCGACGCCGTCGCCGTCCATGTCGGAGGTCTCGTTGGCGTCGTTGTCGTGGCTGTCGGTCGCATCGCCCACGCCGTCGTTGTCGCAGTCGGTCACGAGATCGCAGCCCTCCTCCTCGTCGGCGTCATCGACGCCGTCGCCGTCGTCGTCGTCGTCGACGCCATTGTCGCACAGGCCATCGCCGTCGGTGTCTGTGGGGGAGTCTGAGCCGTTCATGGAGTCGGTGCCGCATGTGTCCTCGTCGGTGTCTGAGTAGCCGTCGCCGTCATCGTCGTCGTCCGCCGTCGTGCCGTAGCCGCTCGTCGAGGGCATTGCCATCGTCGTGCCAGCGTTCGCGTACACGTAGCATGAGGAAGAGGTCCCAGACGAGTGGTCGCCGTACGTCGAGGGGTTGCACCCATCGCCGTACGAGTCGTACATCTGCACGACGTAGTCGCCTGCGTCGGTGAAAGTACCGAAGTTGTACAGCCCGTAGTTCGAGGCGCCCCACGTCCCGTGGGACCAAACGGTCTGCGTGCCATCGGGGTGCGTCAGCTTGACCCCGGTCTCGCCTGACCATGAGCCGGTCTGGACGTAGAGCGTCATGCTCCCGCCAGCAGGCAGGGTGAAGGTGCACTCGGCATCCTCCTCGGTGTCGCCATCCGAGTCGTCATCGCTCGATGTTACGGAGACCATGCAGCCGATCTCGGTGACCACGAGAAGGTTCGGGAAGCTGTCAGCCAGCCCGTCGCCGTCGAGGTCGTCCCAGGCCTCTGGGTCGAGGTCGAAGGCGTCGTCGGCATCGCCGTAGCCATCGCCGTCGCAGTCAGCCGAGACGCTGCAGTCCAGAGTGGAGTTCGAGCCCTCGTCGGTGTCGTTCACTCCGTCGTTGTCATCGTCGAGGTCGGCATTGTCGCCAGTGCCGTCTCCGTCGTTGTCGGCGCTCTCGTTTGCGTCGTCGGGGTACAAGTCGGAGTTGTCGCCAACCCCGTCGCCGTCGCTGTCCGTGTCCTCGGTGGCGTCGCTGGGGAAGGCATCGTCGTTGTCACCCACTCCGTCGCCGTCGCTGTCTGCGGTCTCGTTTGCGTCGTCGGGGAAATCGTCGGCGTTGTCGCCAACCCCGTCGCCGTCGCTGTCCGTGTCCTCGGTGTCGTCGCTGGGGAAATCGTCGGCGTTGTCGCCAACCCCGTCGCCGTCGCTATCCGTGTCCTCGGTGTCGTCGTCGGGGAACTCGTCGGCGTTGTCGCCGGTTCCGTCGCCGTCGCTATCCGTGTCCTCGGTGTCGTCGTCGGGGAAGTCGTCGGCGTTGTCGCCGGTGCCGTCGCCGTCGGTGTCCGTGTCCTCGGTGCCGTCTGTCGGGAACTCGTCGGTGTCGTCGTTGACGCCGTCGCCGTCGCAGTCAGCCAGGAGGTCGCAGCCGTCTTCCTCGGCGTCATCGTTGACGCCGTCGCCGTCGTCGTCGTCGTCCAGGCCGTCGTGGCTGCCGTCGCCGTCGGTATCGGTGTCCAGGTCGACTCCGGTGACGTAGACGTCTGCGATGCTCGCAGACGCGTATACGGTATCGGTGCCGGCCAGAGTGTGGCTGATGGCAGCCATGGTGTCAGCGCCGTCATCGTCCTCTTGCGTGGTCACCTTGACCATCTGCGGTTCGTCGAAGTTGATCTTCGTGAACTTCAGGTAGGCTGGATCGACGGTTATGTCGGCGTTGTTCGAGATCGGGGTGATTATCAACACTCCGTCGGGCGCCATGTCGAGAACTATCTCGTAGGAGCCCGTGTGGCCCTCTGAGATCGAGAGCGCGGTCGTGTCCAACGAGATGGCGTTCATCCTGTCAGGGCTGTCGCGTAGTTCCTCGGCAGCTGGGGCCATCGGCATCAGGGCTGACGCTACCATTACGGTAATCATCAGCAAGGTTCGGGTTATCTCTGCTATGTTTCTGCTCATATTATCAGTCCTCCTCTTCGTCGTCGAAGTCAAAGTCCTCGAACTCCTCGGTGTAGTCCTCGGCATCCGTGTCGGCCTCGCTGCCCGCCCGGCGGGACATCTGCACCAGGCCGTAGCCCAGAGCGCCCACCACGACGAGGATGCCCACGTAGGGGGCTGGCTCGGCGTTGATGTCGTCGATCAGGGTGGTCGGGTTGCCGTTGTCGCCCAGTCCGTCATCGTTCGCGTCGAACCACTCCATGTGGTCGTTGGGGAAGCGGTCCTCGTCGGCCTGGGGGTTGTTCGGGTTGGCCGGGTCGGGGTATCCGTCGCCGTCGTCGTCGGGGTCTATCGCGTCGCAGAGCCCGTCGCCGTTGGCAACCTCGTCACCAGTGCCCGGCTCTCCGTCCGGGCCTAGGTCGTAGTCGGAGTCGGCGGGCATCTCGCTGGCGACCCTCGGGTCGCCCTGTCCGCCCGCGTTGGCGCAGATCAGCTCGGTCACGTCCAGCCATCCGTCGCCGTCGTCGTCGCTGTCGGCGTTGTCCCCCTGGCCGTCCATGTCCAGGTCGGCATGCTCGTTGGGATCCATCGGGAAGCCGTCGGAGCCGTCGTCGTAGCCGTCGTTGTCGTCGTCGGTGTCCACCTGGTCGCAGGTGCCATCGCCGTCGTTGTCCGAGGGCACCGAGAAGCCGTCATTGGCGTCGGTGCCGCAGTTCGGCTCATCGAGGTCGGACCAGCCGTCGCCGTCGTCGTCGGTGTCGACCGCGTCTCCGATTCCGTCGCCGTCGAGGTCGGCGACCTCGTTGGCGTCCATCGGGAAGGAGTCCATCTCGTCGGGCGTGCCGTCGCCGTCGTCGTCGGTGTCGGTGACGTCGCAGATCCCGTCTGCGTCGTTGTCGGCCGGCACGTCGCTAGCGTCGAGCGGATCGGTGCCGCAGGCTATCTCCTCGACGTCGGTCCAGGGGTCGTTGAGCGCGTCCATGTCACCGTCGTCGTTGACGTCGGCGTTGTTGCCCGTGCCGTCCCCGTCGGTGTCGATCCACTCGGATGAGTCGTTCGGGAACGCGTCGGTCTGCGCGGGGCAGGTGCTGGCGATTCCGTCGGACTGGCTGGAGAAGTAGTTCACTCCCTCGACCACCGCGGCGCCCTGGGCTGCAGCCCAGTCATCTGCGTCGCAGGAGTCCCACCAGCCGTCGTTGTCGTCGTCCATGTCGCGGTTGTCACCCTGGCCGTCTCCGTCAGCGTCCGCCCACTCGGTGGAGTCGCTGGGGAACTCGTCAACGTCGTCGTCGTAGCCGTCGTTGTCGTCGTCCGGGTCGAGCGCGTCGCAGACTCCGTCGCCGTCGGGCAGCGTGCTGTCAACGGGGATGTTCATCGCATCGACCGGGTCGCTGCCGCAGTCGATTTCGTAGGTGTCGTTGTACGAGTCGCCGTCGTCGTCGTCGTCAGCGACTAGGTCTGTGACGCAGTCAGCCACGCTGTCATTGTCGGCATCGGTCGTGTCGACCGAGTCCGGCAGGCCGTCGTGGTCGGTGTCCGTGTCCGCGCACGCATCGAAGTCGAAGGCGTCGGTCTCGTCGTCGGTGCCGTCGTTGTCGCCATCGTAGTCCAGATACATGTACGCGAGGTCGTGGTCGGTCCACGAGCCCGGTACGATGTCGCACAGGCCGTCCCCGTCGTAGTCGGTCGGGGTAATGTTGGCGTCCATGTCGGCGAAGCTGCCTTCTCCGAGGCAGATTAGCTCAACGATGTTGTCCCAGTTGTCGCCGTCGATGTCCGGGTCCGTGGAGTCGTCGACCCCGTCGCCGTCCATGTCCGACGAGCCGTTCTCGTCCAACGGCATCTCGTCTAGGTCGTTGCCTATGCCGTCGCCGTCGATGTCTTCGTCGATGGCGTCGCATATGCCATCGCCGTCGGTGTCAACCGGGGTGTCGTTTGGATCGTCTGGATCGGTGCCGCATTCGAGCTCCATCGAGTCCATCCAGCCGTCGCCGTCGGCGTCCAGCGTGTAGAAGACCACCGTCACGGTGTAGTTGGTGCCAGTGGTGTCGTAGGTGCCCCAGTTGCGCACTCCTATTCCCATCCACGAGTCGAATCCGGACGAGAGGGAGGTCGAGTTGTACACGATCGGGTCGGTGTATGTGTACAGGCCGACCTGGGTCCACGAGGTGTCGTAGACGTCCAGTATCATCCAGACGTCAGGCCGGTCGTCGCCCGGGCTCAGCGTAATCTCGACGCCGTGCATGGCCGGTATGTCGAAGCTGAACCTGTCCGTGGAGTCGAGGTTGGCCATGGTCCAGCCCGTGAACTCGAGGTTCGTCCCGTTGGTGTTGTTGGGGAAGCTGTTGACGTGCACGGCCGTCGCGCCGCCGGGTCCGGCGTCGCAGCCGCAGTTGGCGTCGTTCTGTGCACCGCCCTCCATCTCCGACATCGGGTGGAAGGTGATGTTCATCTCGTACTCGTGACCGGCATTGTCGCCGAACGAGTAGATGTAGATGTAGACCCATCCCGGGGTGTCCATCACGCCTCCGTCGCTCGCGTATATGCCCGAAGCGTTGTGGAAGGTGCCCACAGGCCACAGCCCTGAGCTCTGTTCCAACGTGTCGAGGCCGTAGCCGAAGTCCTGGATGATGAAGTACGCGGGGTTGGCGGGGTAGCTGCACGGCAGGTGCTGCTCCTGGCACATCAGCATGTAGGCCGTGTGGTAGATGCTCATGTCGCCCTCGCCCTCTAGGTCAAAGTCGTACTCTATGTTGATGAAGTGGCCCTGAGGAACTGCGATGCTGTACATGTCGTACATGTCCCAGGTGTAGCTGGTCCAACCCGTGCAGACGCCGCCTTCCCAGTAGTCGCGGACCGACCCGTCATCGTTGTACGGGTTCAGGTCTGCCTGGGTGCTCTCGTTGGTGAAGGTGTGGCCATCCCACGTTCCGGGATAGACCAGGTTGGCCGCATCGCCGAACGGAACGGATCCGCCCATGCCGCAGTCGTCCTGGTTGTCGGCGGGGCCGAGGCCGGGCGTGATCAGGGTGATGGTGACCTCGTACGGTCCGCTGCCTCTGGTCGCCCATATGCGGAGGAAGATGTCTTGGCATCCGTCCTCGTACATGGCGGCGACCTCCTCGGGGTTGTCGGTGTACGACGCGTCGATGTAGTACATGTTGCCATAGGTGGGGTGCATGTAGTACAGGCCCGCGTCGTAGTTGTTCTGGTCCGGGAAGGACACAGAGACCAGCATCCCGTAGTTGCAGGGGAGGTAGACCTTGTAGACGTCGTACCTGTCCCATGTATCGTGGACGTAGCCCGAGAAGGTCTGGTTCGCCGTGCTGAGGTTGGTTGCGTCGGCGGAGTATAGGTAGTCGTCTCCGGCGTCATCGCCCGTCCCAGCGTCGTTCTGGTTGATGCTCTCCTCGGGCTCAACGGACGCGTTGTAGACCGAGTAGGTAATCGTGTAGTTCATCTCGTAGTCGTCTGGCAGGGTAGCCGTACTGTACATGTCCCCGACGCGGAGGAGCACCACCGAGTCGACGGCGATGTCTAGGTTCCAGTAGTAGGATCCGTTGGTGGCCACCGCCTGCGGGTGGAACCCGTACGAGGAGCTGACGAAGTAGAGGGAGCCGGTCGCGGTGTACATGTACTGCGCGAAGGCGATGTCGGTGCCTCCCTGGTTCCCGCCAGCTTCCATGGTCTCGTTCTCGAACCATTCGAGCATGGCCCACATGCCGTGGTAGGCGGGGATGGTGAACGCGTACCAGTCAACGGTGTCGTACTGGTTGCACAGCATGCCGGTGAACGCGCCGTTGCCGTCGGCGTCCCAGTTAGAGATGACGGTGGGGTCATCGTCCGGGGAGTAGTCGCCGTCGGATGCATCCAAGCCGGCGCCTTCGTAGTTGCCCTCGCCGGGGGCGGCTCCGTCGTCCTGGAAGAAGCAGGGCGGCGGGGAGCCGGGTTGCGTCTGCATCTCGAGGGTGTAACCGCTGTGGGTGTCGGTCCCGCCCCAGTATATCACCTCGGCGAAGAAGACCTGGGCATCGCCCAGCTGTCCTACGTCGATGAACTCGGGCTGGTCGAACCACGAGTACGCGAACATGCCCGAGAGGTCCCCGGTGTCGGCGTCGTAGTCCGTATAGAGGTGGAGATCAAGGTCGGCATCGGCGCCCCAGTCGAGCGTCAGGTTGACGAAGTAGTTCTCCGGTAGGGAAATCGCGTAAACGTCGGAAGTATCGGTCTGGCTGACGTGCCCGGACACGATGTCCTCGAACACGAACTCGCTCGCGGACAGCATTCCGCTGAATTCGCCGAGCGAGTTGCCGACCAGCACCGCGAGGCCACCGTCGCCGAACGAGTCGTAGAGTTCTACTGTGTACTCCCCCGCGGCGGAGAAGTTCGCAATGGTGCCCTCGAAGTAGGAGGGCCAGTAGCTGTCGCTCCAGACCGTGCCGTTAGGCAGGGTGATGTCCATGCTGGTCTCGAAGGGGCACCAGTAGTCGCAGACGATGTCCACGTATGCCGTCGTGGAGCCGTCTAGCTCGAAGGTGTCCTCCTTGTAGCTCCACCAGCCGTCGTTGGGCATGTCGAGCAGCGGGTTGAGCATGGGTGTGACCTCGTCGCCGGGGACGCCGCCATCACCCACCCATGTGGTGATGTTCATCCCGTACTCGAGGTTGTTGATGTTGTAGTAGGAGTAGTTGCAGTAGTAGCACCAAACGTAGACTGCGACCGTGTCGCCGACTGTGTCGACGGGGAAGTCGACGTACTCGTACCCATAGGTTCCCACGGACGTGTCGCCCTCGAATGAGGAGGTCTGGATGTGCCCGGTGGGGCTGTAGTAGTCGTAGCCCCATGATCCCTCGTAGTAGCTGGTGATCTCATTGGACCACCCGAGCGCGACCATGTAGGAGTAGGCCTCCATCGTGTGCACCCCGGTGTAGTTCCAGGTGATGTCCACGGTCAGGCCGTAGCCGGGCTCCATGTCGATGTGGTAGACATCGATGTTGGAGTCGCAGTTGAAGCAGTATCCGGTCGACATCTCGTCGGCCTCCATGTAGCCATAGTACGAGTTCGTCTCGTTACCATCAGGCCACGTGAAGTCATCAGAGATGTTCATCGCGGTGGACTCGGTCATCCCAGCGTCGGTGCCGCGGCAGGCATCGGCGCCTGCACACGGACTCGGCGGGGACTCGTCCCGGACGGGCTCCTGCTCGAGCTCCACTGGTGCATCGAATGCACCGAGCATGGGCAGGCAGACCGAGACGATCATTAGCATTGTCAGATTTACTGAGCGGTTGGCATTTTCATTCATGGGCGTCACTTATCGTGCATGAGGACTTGTATCGGCTATAAACGTCTCTCAAAATGCTCGATACTGATAATATGTAGTTTTCTAGTAATATTTTCCATATTTCTTACGGAAATAGGAAATATTATCCGAATATAGGAAAATATTTTGAAGAATTTTTCGAAATAAAGAAAATATATTACCATCGATTTTCAAAGATATTTGGTATATATTTTACACGAAGTGCGAAAATTACACCAATATCTCTGTCCCGATTGACAGTGCTCTCCATCGACACGCCCTCAGTACTCGTCGTATGGATCGAACTCGGTCATGTCGTCTTCCGAGAAATCCTCTGGGAATCGCCCCCTGCTGCCAATGGCGAAGGCTATCGATGCGGAGGCCAAAGCGCATGTGACTGCGAACCCTACCACGGTGGCCTCGGGGTTGAGCCTCATGTGGTCCATGGTGGTAAGCGGATGCGCGTTGTCACCCCTGCCATCGCCGTTGCGATCGACCCACTCAGTGGTGTCGAAGGGGAAGGCGTCCTCCTCGTCGGTCCAGCCGTCGTTGTCGTCGTCGGGATCCACGAGGTCGCAGGATCCGTCGCCGTCGGCGTCAGGGGGGTACTCGGAGCCGTCCAGTGGCGAGGTGGCGCACACCATCTCAGTGGAGTCGGCCCAGCCGTCGCCGTCGTCGTCGGTGTCGTCCCCGTCGCCGATGCCATCGTTGTCGGTGTCCTTGGTCTCAGATGGGTCGTACGGGAATCGGTCGTCCGCGTCCAGCACCATGTCGTTGTCATCGTCCTCGTCCAGCGGGTCGCAGAGGGTGTCGCGGTCGAAGTCGTCGGGCACCGAGTTCACATCCATGGGATCGGTGCCGCAGATGCTGATCTCGTCGAGGTCGGCCCAGCCGTCGCCGTCGTCGTCGAGGTCGGCATTGTCGCCGATGCCGTCCTGGTCGAGGTCGGAGGCCTCGGTGGGGTCGTACTGGAAGGCGTCGGCAACGTCGGGGGTCCCGTCGTTGTCATCGTCCTCGTCGACGAGGTCACACAGGTGGTCTTGGTCTGAGTCGGACGGGGTGAAGAGCTCGGATAGGGGGTTGGTCATGCAGTCCGCCTCTTCCGAGTCGGTCCAGCCGTCGTTGTCGTCATCGATGTCGGCGTTGTCGCCGAGGCCGTCGTTGTCGTTGTCCTCCCACTCGCTGACATCAAGGGGGAACGCATCGACATCGTCCGCATATCCATCGTTGTCATCGTCAGGGTCGGTGTTGTCGCCGATATTGTCACCGTCGGTGTCCGTGTCCTCGGTGGGATCGAGCGGGGAGGAGTCGAGGTCGTTGGGGGTGCCATCGCCATCGACATCGTCGTCCATCTCGTCGCATACCCCGTCCTCGTCGGTGTCGGTCGGCACGGAGCTCGCGTCCATGGGGTCCGACAGGCAGTCCTCCTCGACATCGTCCCCATATCCATCGTTGTCATCATCTGGGTCGGTGTTGTCGCCGATATTGTCACCGTCGGTGTCGTTCCACTCGCCGGGATCGAGCGGGAAGGAGTCTGAGTCGTTGGGGGTGCCGTCCCCGTCCATGTCATCGTCCATCTCGTCGCATACCCCGTCCTCGTCGGTGTCGGTCGGCACGGAGCTCGCGTCCATGGGGTCCGACAGACAGTCCTCCTCGACGCCGTCGTAGAACCCATCGCCGTCGTCGTCGCCGTCGGCATTGTCGCCCGTGCCGTCGCCGTCGGTGTCCGTGGTCTCGTTGGCGTCTTCGGGGAAGCTGTCGTTGGCGTTGTCGACGCCATCACCGTCGATGTCCCCATCGAGGCCGTCGCAGACTCCGTCGGCGTCTGTGTCTAAGGGGACGCTGGAGTTGTCATTGGGGTCCGACCCGCAGGCTGCCTCGTCCTCGTCGTAGAACCCATCGCCGTCAGCATCGAGTGGGAACAGCCAGACTGTGAGGTTGTATGTCCCGTCACCGGAGTACGCCCAGACCTCGATGTAGACGTCCGTGCCACCGAGGTAGGAGCCGGTGTTGTTGGTCGAGACTACTTGGGGGTTGTAGTAGTACGAGTAGTTGACTTGGCTTTGGCTGCTGTCGTAGAGGACGAGGTTGAACCAGTTTATGCTCTGGTACGTCATCTCCACGGTGATGCCGTGGTCGGCGGGAACGTACAGAGAGTAGTAGTCGTACTGGTCATCGCTGTCGTCGGCGTAGCCCGGCCAGTAGGACAGGCTGGGCGTGGCGTTGATGGTAGTTGCATCGGCGAACGTGTCTCCCGCATCGTCACCGCTGTAGGCATCGTCCTGGTTGAGCCCGGGGACCGATGACTGGTTGACCAGCGAAATCTCAAGTGTGTAGTTGCCCTCCCCCACACCGGCTTGCACTACCACGAAAACAGTGGTGTTGCTGACATTGGTCGTTCCACTCTCGACGGTCTGGGGATTGGCAAAAAAACTGGAGTCGATCTGGTTCTGGCCTTCGTCGAACAGCCCGAGGGCGTAGTCGTTGGCCGAGTTGTTCCAAGACAGGGAAGCCTCGATGGCGTAGAAGGGCGGCACTTGCACGGCGTAGACGTCGAGGGTGTCCGCTGTCTCGGATATCCATCCGAAGTAGGTCCCGTTGCCGCTCAGGTTGAGTGCGTCGGGGAAGTCGTTGCCAGCGTCGCCTCCGGAATTGGCGTCGTTCTGGTTGAACGCCGGGGTGTCGGAAAGGTTAGCGAAGTTGATCGTGAGTGTGTAGTCGATGGAGGCGGCACCACTGGTCCAAGCCTGGACGCGGTAGTAGACCGTGGTCCCGCTGACGGCCGAGCCGTTGCCAGTAACCTCCTCGGGGTTCTCGAAGAGGCTGTAGTCGATCTGGGTTCCGGAGGAGTCGTACAGGAAGAGGTCCAGCAGGTCGGCTGAGCTGTTCCAGTCCATGGACGCCCAAGTGGTCCAGTTGGTCGGGACGTCGACCGCGTAGTAGTCATTGGCGTCCCACGTGTAGTCCACCCAACCGCTGTAATTGGCCCCCGATGTCGGCACTGAGAGATTCAGGGCCGCGGCTAGGGTGTCGCCGGCGTCCGTACCGGAGCCGGCGTCGTCCTGAACCGAGCCGGGCTGGCCGGCCGTGGAGAAGTACGTGAAAGTCAGGTTGTAGTCGCCCTCGCTGTAGTACGAGTACACGTTCACGTAGACGTACGAGCCGCCGACCCCGGTCCCGTTGCTAGTGACTTCCCAAGGCGACTGGTAGGCGTAGTCGATGTACTGGGTGCCACTGCTGTCGTAGAGGTACAGGTAGTCGAAAGTCGTGCCGTTCGGGAAGTCCATCGTCACCGCGATCCCATGGCCGGTCGGCACCGAGATGTTGTACCAGTCCTCGGAATCCCAGGTGTCCGAGATCCACCCGCTAATCGTCTGGTTGGTGCTGTTGAGCTGCAGGGAGTTCCCAGCGGACCCTCCCGCATCGGTGCCCGAGTTGGCATCGTTCTGGTTGTTCCCCGGCTGGTTTGCCGTGCTGAAGATCCAGACCTGCAGCATGTACTGGCCAGATCCAGACCACTGCCTGACCTCGTAGTAGACCGTCGTCCCCCCCACGTTGGTGCCGTTCGATGAGACCTCCTCATAGGTAGCGACTGTGAAGCTGTAGTCGATCTGAGTTTCGGATGAGTCGTACAGGTAAGGGTCGAAGTCGCCCGTTGAGGGGGAGGTCAGGCCAATGGCTATCCCGGTGGCATTGGGCATCGTGAACGAGTAGAAGTCCGATGTGTCCGTGGATGACAGGTTGCCGTAGTAGGTCGCATCGGTGGCATTCAGGGGCACGGCGGTGGAGAAGGTATCGCCCGCATCACCGCCGCTTCCCGCGTCGTTGGCGAGGACGGGGGATGCAAGGGCCCCTATGACGAGGATTGCGGTGACGACTCGTACCCTTGCCACGGTTCCCATGATGCGTCCCGCGTGGGCGTGGGCCTTCAAGGTTGGTGAAAAGCAGTGCATAAAATGCACCGCGCGCGAGGGATGCGATTAGTATTCGTAGAATCCGGCCCCAGTCTTGCGCCCGAGCCTACCCTGCTCCACCATCTCAACCAATAGGGGGGCCGGGCGGTACTTGTCGTTCCCAAAACCCTCGTGCAGGACGCCCATGATGTGCATCACGGTGTCCAGGCCTATGAGGTCGGCGAGGGCGAGAGGTCCAATCGGGTGGTTCATTCCCAGCTTCATGATGCCGTCGATTGCCTCGGGCTCGGCTACCCCCTCCTGGAGAGTCAGTATTGCCTCATTGATCATGGGGCACAGGACCCGGTTGCTGACGAAGCCCGGAGAGTCAGAGCACGCCAGAGGGGTCTTGCCCATGCGCTCCGAGGCGGAGACCACCTCTCTGGTGACCTCCGGGGAGGTCTCGCTGCCGTTGATGATCTCGACCAGCCTCATGATTGGGACGGGGTTCATGAAGTGCATCCCGATGACCCTGTCTGGCCTGTCGGTATGGCTGGCGATCTCGTTGATGGAGATGCTCGAGGTGTTGCTTGCGAGAATCGCTTCGGACTTGCAGATCGCGTCCAGCTCGGCGAAGGTCGAGAACTTCAGGTCGGGGATCTCCGGTATTGCCTCGACCACGAGGTCGCAATTGGACAAATTGCCCAGGCCGACAGAAGTCTCGATGAGGGCGATGGCGTTTTCAGCCTCCTTTCCGGACATCCTCTCCTTGGCGACCATCCTGTCGAGCGAGTCGCGGATGGCTGCCGCCCCCCTGTCGAGGAAGTCCTGCTCGATGTCAACCATGGTGACTGCGAGGCCGCAGCAGGCGGCCACCTGGGCGATCCCGTTGCCCATCTGCCCCGATCCCACCACCCCTATGGCCTCGATTGCCATGAACCACCCAGCACAGAATCGAACATGAGGTTTGGCATGGTAGGCCGGGTCACCCATCCCGCCCGCGTGAGGTCCTCCGCAGAAGTGCGAGCGCGGGCAGGGCAGTGGCTGCGAGCGCGAGCAGTCCGCCAAAGGACAGCCACCAGAGCATGGGGCCGGCGCTCCTCGCATCGTCGATGGCCCAATCCGACCAATCCTGCTTCAGGACCTCGATGGAGTGGGTCTGCTCGTTCTTGGCCGCATCGAGGCTGCTCGCCTCGATGACATGCGAGCCGGGAGTCTGGGGGACTGTGATGGGCAAGGTGAAGTTCCCCGTCTGGGGGCAGACTATCTCGACTGAGTCCGATGCGCTCCAAATCCTGACTAGCAGCCCGGGCTCGCAGGAACCCGAGACCTTTCTCTCCGTGGCAAGGGGCGCGTTGCGGTAGAGGTCCTCTTGGAACTCAAGGACTGGTGGGGTCGAGTCCCGCTCCAGCGAGATGGTGTAGATGTCAGTCTGGTCGAGCGCACCGACCTGGATGGCGAACTCGTTCTGCCCCTCGATTAGGTCCAGCACTAGGATCACAGTGCCGCTGCCAGGGTCCACTATGTGAGTCTCTTCGGAGCCCGCCCTCGACCAGTAGATGGACTGGGACTCGTGTCTAAGAATCACTACCTCGATGCTATCGAGGGCGACAAGTTGCCCGTTGCCATCTGCAAGCGCGGTTTCGTAGGTCATCTCCGGCAGCTCGAAGGTCCTGCATTCGGAGAAGCGGTTGTCATTGGCCTGGGGCTCTGTGCTGTCGACTGCGCTAATGCAGACCGTGTGCTCGCCCGTCCTGTTGAGGTCGAAGAGCAGGTGGCCAGAGTACCCGCTCTGCTCCGATAGCGGAAGCCCGTTCAGCGAGATGCTGAAGTTGACGTACTCGGGGGATCCCCATGAGATGTTCTGCCTGTGGTCGCCGAGGACCCCATCCTGCATCGGATCCAATGCCCACACGACCTCTGGCAGCGTGCGGTCCAGCACTAGGGGCCAGCTCTCCTCGTGCGTGTTATTCGCCCAGTCAGTCAGTCGCAGCCTCATGACATGGTTACCGTCGTCCAAATCTTCTAGATCAAAGGAAATCGATTCAACGAAGGTGCTCGGATAGTCGCTCACACCGGAATCAGGGAACCCAGTGGAGGTGTTCAGCACGGCAGGCTGATTGGGCATGGGCAGACACTCGGTGGAGGACTCCCCAGTGAGCACGCTCACGAACTCCAAGCACCGCTCGCTGATGTCCGCAGGGATCTCGATGACGATATTCCCGCCTGAGAGATTCATCGGGTGGTGCAGGTCGGCCAGAGCGTAGGAGTATCCGACCTGATCAAGAATCGAGACCACGCCTACCTCGGAGGGGGGGGTCGGGTCGTAAACGACTTGGAAGGACGTGGATGCGGAGTTGCCTGCAAGGTCGTAGGAGGATATTGCGAAGACGTTCGAATCCCCGTTGTGGTAGAAAGCCGGAACGCCTTGCGAGCCCTCGAAGTACCCGACTTGGGAGGGCTCCAGATGCAACAGATGCTGAGCGAAGCCGCTCTCGTTGACATCGATTATGGTCCCGTCGAAAGTCAGGATCGCCCCGGGCTCGGTCTGGATCCCTATGACGACCTCATGCGAACTAGTAATCCAAGGCACCCCCGTCACAAACAAGGAGGGTGCGGTTGCATCATAGGCCACGGATAGGAAGGCCTCGGCCGAGCGCCCAGACGAATCCGTTACGGTGGCGTGGTAGTCGAACCACTGCTCCGAGGCGGGAAGGGAGGAGTTGACCCAGACTTCTCGGAAGAGGTCTGGCACGATATTGTCCTCGAGGCCGTTCCACTGCCAGGTGAGGTTGTGGTACCGCCCATCGGTATCCAATCCCCAGGCGGAGTCGGCGGGGATGCTCGTGGAGCCGGAGGAGGAGTTATGGATAGTCCATTGGAGGTCCGAGAGGTAGAACCCGACGCCGATGTCGCGAGCGTGCAGCTGAATGGGCAGGGAGGAGTTTGCTTGGGTCATGTTCTGCGGGGTTGAGAAAGAGATCTCGGGATCCTCCTCGACCAGCTCGTACTCGTAGGGAAGCCTGATGCTGGCACCGCCCTCGATGTCGATGTCGACAAAACCCAGCCACAATCCCTCTCGGGGAGGCCTGTCGAATGAGAGGTTCAGCTCCAGCGCGCCCGCGGGGTCGCGCCCGCCTAGGACCGGGGAGCCACTCGGCCAAGTGCTGCTGATTTGGGAGGCATTGAGTTGGTTGTGACCAGTGACGTTCAGCGCTGTTCCTGAAACGACGTCGATGTCGATCCAGAATCCCACCGACTCGCCGTCGACGGACCAGCCGTGGACTGCTATGCCGTAAAGGCCGTCCTCCGGGTCCATTAGGGTGACCGACTCCGATGATGTGCTGCTCCATGACCTCCGGGACTCCTCTCCCGCGGAGAAGTTCCCATCGCCATCGCCATCGTGGAACAAGTAGAGGTCGAGGTCTGCATCCTCGTAGGCATCCATGGAGACGGTAATCTCGGAGGCGCCCTCCAGAGTGAGGTTTTGCCACCACGAGGCAGACATCTTGTCGCTTGAGATGTCTTGGTGCGCAGTCTGGTTTTCGAGGTGTATGGGTTGCGTCCAGCCACTGGCTTCTATCGATCTGACCGAAAGCGGGATTGTGGAGACGATTCGGGCGGTGTCGTTGCCGCTGCCCTCAGACCAGTCAGTGACGGTGCGGTGGAAGCCCGAGGCCTCGGCCGCCAAGTAGCCGACGGTGATGTTGAGCGGGTTGTCACTGGTCTGCACCCCGTGGAGTGCAGTGTGAAGCACCATCTGGTGCGTGCCAGGCGTCGGCGGGACGACAAAGGTCTCCCTCGAAGTGCCAGTGTAGGTTCCCCAGTTATGCTGCCCGCTGGTGGCGTGGTTGTTCACAGAACGCTCCTCGATGATGAAGGAGGAGGGGCCGTAGGCATCTGGCGCGTCCTCGGCATAGCCGTGAGGGGACTCAGTCAGCCACAGCACGTCTATGTCGGTGTAGGGATTGTCGTTCCAGTCGACGTCGAGGACGATTGACCCTTCGTCGCCCATCTCTTCAGGCCACTCCACGGTCAGGAATCGCCAGTCACCGCTCTCCGCCCTCCATGACCAGCGCATGGCCCCGCTGATCCACGACTCGGTATACAGAGTCTGATTGGAGACGTTTCCGTCTAAGGGGTCTGGGAGCAGGGTAAAGGGCCCCTGCCATGGGACGTTGGTAACCACGGGCATGGTCCAGCTTCGAAGCGGCCCACCCATGGTCTGGCCTTGGCCGTCTACTGGATACGACTCTATCAGGATGCCGTGCTGGCGCAACCCCGGGGAGGCGTCCCCGGGCACGGAAACTGTCATCTCGACGGTCGTCGTGCTATGGGCTGAAGCCTGCACGGTAGCAGGGGCGGAGACCCAGTCATCCTCCACTGAGCCGAAAGCGGTCCAGTCGACCTCGATCCTTACCGGGTCGGTCCCAGAGAGCTGGCCGTCGTACCTCCACACGCCTAGAATGATGCCATCCCTAGCGTCCTCGAAGGGCAGGCCGACCCTAACCTCTGCCTGAGGCCCGTTACTCCACCAGAATGTTACCTCCTCCATCTCGCCGGACTCGTTCCACTCTCCGTCGTCCACCATGCCATCTCCGTCGGAATCGTTGTGGAACACACCATCGCCGTCGTAGTCCGTCCAACGGTATACCTGCAGGAAGACTCGTTCCTTGGAGGAGCGTTCCATGAACGGGTCGAAGGCAGCGTAGTCGATGGTGGCCCTAGCACGTATCTGGACGGTGCCAACGGGGAGTTGGTGGGACGGGTCGTTGGGGATGTGCAGTGGGACGAGCAGATCCGGGCGATCATCCTGATGTCCGTCCCATGAGTCGTTCTCGCCTCCGCTGCTGCCGTTGCCTGTACTATTCCAGACTAGTACTGTGTGCTCCAGCGGGGCGAAGGTCGTTGGTGCGAGGCTCAGTAGGAGGTCTGAATCCCCGGGGTTGTCGAATGAGAGTTCGACCGTCTGAGACTCACCCGGACGCATGGAATTGAGATTGGCGTCCCGGTGCTGGCCATGGAACGTACCTGAGTTCCACTGGGCGGGGCTGAGCGACCACGTCCCGTTGTCCCCCTCCAAGGTGGCGATCGAGCGGGAGGCGTTCATCCAGCCCCCACCCTGCACGAAGGGCTCGTAGCCCCTGTCATCGGAGGTAGAGAGTACGAAGTCCCTGAGCTCCTGCGACCCGGGCGTCCGGTTTAGGTTCTCGAGCCAGGCCTCCTCGATTAGTGCGAGCAGGCCCGCTGCCACGGGAGTGGCCAGGCTGGTCCCACCCCATGTGGTCCATGACTCGTTGGCACTGGTATGGTCGTTGAGAGGCAGATCTCCTGTCGCAGACCAGCCGACGGAGACGATGTCTGGGTCCATCCTGCCGACAACGTTCGGCCCCCGGTTAGACCATGGTGCGCTCTGCCCCCACGAGTCGGAGGACCTGCTGCTGAAGGCGCCCACCGAGAACACGCCGTGGGCGGCTCCCGGTACTTTCGTAGTTCCGAAGCCGTGGCCGCCGTTGCCGATGGCAACAGCGTACGATGCGTTCGAGTTGTATGCCCTAGTCAGCCAGTCGAGGTAGAGGGAGTAGCCATCGGCACCGGCGTCGTCTACCGAGGAGTACCCAAACGAGAATGAGCCGATATGGGGCTGGTCGGGGGTGCTGGGGTCACCATCGTAGCCCTCTGCTATGAAGCGCCATGCGTCGAGGGCGTGACCCCCCGAGTAGTGGTTGCCGATAGAGGAAATCGTGGAGTTTGGCGCCATTCCAAGTACGCGGCCGCCGTCGATTGCTCCCTGCGCGGCGATTGCGCTGGCGCACAGGGTTCCATGGCTGCCGGACTCGAGCATGAACAGTGTCAGGTCCCCAGAGCCGGGGATCCTGTCGTAGTAGCCATGGCGGGCGGCGTAGGTAGAGCTGTATGGGACGCCATTGATGCCGTCGGCGACCCAATAGACTAGGCCGGCCGAGATGTCCCATAGGCCATCGCCGTCCACGTCCCTGCCCGATGTCTCCTCGCCGGGTCTCATCGGCGTCTCGTTTCCGAACCAGCCATCCCTGTCGATATCGGGCCAGACCGTCTCATATAGGCCAGATTTGCGGTCATCGACGATCAGGATAGGGACTTCCCCACCCACCTTGTCCCGAAGCTTCCAATCGGGGTGTTCGCCGAGGTGGTAGGTGCCCGAGAGCGATGCGTTCACCCCGGTGATGTTGTAGCCACTTGAATCGAGGACCCCGTCACTGTCGTTGTCGAAGTCGGTTGCAGAGGTGTTGGCGTACCAATTTTCGGCCTGAGGGTATGCCTCTCCGTCGACCAGCCAATGGTACATGCTGTTGTGGTCGAGCATCAGGGGCCATCCCAAGTACGAGGAGTTCTGGTAATCGACCCTGGCCTGTGTGCCGTTGAGGTCTGGGTGTCCGAAGTCGACTCCGGTGTCGGCCACTGCCACAACCAGACCCTCGCCCGTGTAGCCCCTGTCCCAAGCGTCCGTGGCGCCATGGATCTGTCCGGTCCTGACCGAGTTAGGCTCGTGCCCGGGCGGGGCTTCCAAGGGAGTGATGCCGTATGGATCGGGGGGGCGCTGGGCGTCTATTAGGGCGATAACCCCGGGGACGCCCATGAGCTTGTGCAAGAGGTCGGCATCCAACCATATGGTCCTGTGGTTGATGCCGCTGACCGGGCTTCTTTGGCTCACCATGACCTCACCGGACTTGGCAGAGGCCTGCTTCTCGATGGCGCCGTGCCTGTGCTGCCACACACCGAGATCGTCGAGCGAATTCGTAATTACCGTCACACGCACCTCAAACTGCCCCGACGCGACCCTGTCCACAAGCCCCTGATCCACCCAGGGGGCCCCTGTGAGTTGTTCTTGGGACTCCGAATCCAGGGGTGCCCCCCCATGGGGGGCGTCTTGGATCGAATGCTCGTTGGTGGCAGCGGACGATAGCGAAGAGGTGAGCAGGAGGAGCAAGAGGGCAGCGGATAGCCTGCCTCGCATGCTCGTAGGGCTTGACACATTGGCTTGAGATTGACGGCTCCAAGTCCCGTCAAATACAAAGAGTCGGTACAGCAGGGCTTGCGCGGAGTCCCGTAGTGTAGTGGTCCATCATCTCGGGTTTTGGTCCCGGGGACCCTGGTTCGAATCCGGGCGGGACTACCACTATTCCTCAATGGCTGTCGGGTTTCGCGACAGATCCTTGGTGATGTTCTTCTGGTGGCTCTCGAGTGTGCCTCCTCCAATCTCGAGCAGCTTGGCGTCGCGCCACAGGCGCTCGACAACGTACTCGCCAACATAGCCGTATCCGCCCATGACCTGGATGGCCCTGTCCGCTATGTTCTTGGCATTAGTGGTAGCGAACAGCTTGACTCCGTCGGAATCCAGCCTGTTCCCCGCCTCGGAGAGGTCGATCTGCCGGGCGGTATCGTAGACGTAGGCGCGCATCGCGCGGTACTCTGCCCAAGACTCGCCGATGTGGCGCTGAATCTGGCCGAAGTCCCTAATCTGCTTGCCGAAAGCTTCGCGCTCGCTGGCGTAGGCGTTCATGGCGGCAAGGCAGCGGCGGGCGATTCCGACGCCCATGGCCGCGAGGCCAAGGCGCTCGTGCTCGAGATTCCTCATCAAGTGGATCATGGACTCTCCCGGCTCGCCGACGACGTTCTCGGGGGGAATCGCGCAGTCCTCGAAAAGCAGCTCGGAGGTCGTGCTTGCGCGCACCCCCAGCTTGTCGTGAATCTTCTGTCCGGCCGAGTAACCCGGCATGCCGTTCTCGACGAGGAAGGTCGTCAGCTCTGCACGCCCCCTCTCGTCGGTTCCCGTGCGCGCGTACAGCCACGCCACGTCCGCGGGCGTGCCATCATCGTCCAGCGCGCCGTTAGTAATCCACATCTTGCGGCCGTTGACCACCCATGAGCCATCGTCTCGGGGGGTCGCCGTCGTCTGCATTCCAAGGACGTCGGTGCCGTGATCGGCCTCGCTCATGCCCAGGCAGCCAATCCACTCGCCGCTGCACACCTTGGGCAAAATCCTTGCCTTCTGCTCGTCGCTGCCGCTGTGTGCGAGGTTATTGACGAACAACTGGTCGTGAGCGAGGAAGGCGAGGCAGAAGCCTGGGTCGGAGTAGGAGATCTCCTCATTGACGATGACGGTCGAGGTGGCGTCCATACCCGCCCCGCCGTACTCGGCTGGAGCGGTCAGCCCTAGCAGGCCCATGGCACCCAACTTGCGGAACAGTGTGAGATTGAATCGCTCGTCTCGATCGTGCTCGAGGGCCTGGGGCTCGACCTCGTCCCGGACAAAGTCCCTGACCATATGGCGCAGCATAGCGTGCTCGTCGGTCGGGTTCGCGATGTCCATATCGCGCCAGCCCTCGCCCATGACCTTGCTAGGGGAGGTCGTCGTATGAGCCATTCGTCAATTACCGTATGGTGCCATCCAGAATAATGCTAGGGCGTAGGGCGCTTGGGGCTATGGCGTGACTCGCCTGCTATCACGGGGGAATGGGATTACCTCGCGGATGTGGTCAGCGCCCGTCAGCCACGCGCACACGCGATCGACCCCCATCCCGAAGCCACTGTGGGGCACGCCCCCGTAACGGCGGATGTCGATGTAGAACTCGTAGGGCTCACGTGGGGTCCCCTCTTCGTCAATCCTCTCGAGAATCTCACTCTCCGACCAGGTGCGCTCGCCGCCGCCGATGATCTCGCCGTAGCCCTCGGGGGCTAGCAGGTCGTGGCAGAGCACATACTTCGGGTCGTCGGGGTCCGGGCGGTGGTAGAACGGCTTGGAGATGCGAGGGTAGTGAGTCAGGAAGTGCGGGACTTCGAAGTCCTGGGTCAGGGCCTTCTCCTTGCTGTAGTCAAGATCCTGTCCCCACTCAATCTCGACCCCCATGCCCTGCAGGGTCTCGACGGCCTCGTCGTACCTCATCCGGGGGTACGTGCTATCGGCGTAGCGCGAGATTGTGTCGGGGTCCCTCCCAAGTTCGACGAGATCGTCCTCGCACTCATCCAGCAGGGTCCTGGAGATATGGCGAACTACGCCTTCGCCATGCTCCATAACCTCCTCGTTGGAGGCCCAGGCGACTTCCATCTCCGCGTGCCAGAACTCGGTGAGGTGCCGGCGCGTGCGGGACTTCTCCGCTCGGAACGACGGGGCCATGGTGTAGAGTCTCTCAAGGGCGGGCATCGCGGCCTCGGCATAGAGCTGCCAAGACTGAGTCAGGTAGGCCTTGCGGCCGAAGTAGGGGATCTCGAACAGGGTGCTGCCCCCCTCAACGGCCCCGGCGACAAAGTTGGGTGCTTGGTACTCGATGAAGTCCCTTTCCCGGAAGTATGAGTGGATGGCTCCGAATACCGTGCTGCGCAGCCTGAGCATGGATGTCATCCTGCTCGTTCGGAGGTAGAGATGGCGGTTGTCGAGGAGGAACTCCGTCTCCCCCCCGTCGGCATCCCCCATAGCGGACTCGGTGATCGGGAAGGGTCGGTCGGGGTTGACGGGCCCGATGACCTCGCCCGAGGAGGCAAGGATCTCGTGGCCGTGCTCGCGGTCGGTCGCCTCGACAGTGCCCCGGACGACGATGCTGGACTCGGTTAGGGCGCCTTTCATCGCCTCGAAGGCAACATCGCCGACCTCGTCCCGCTTGATTACGCACTGGACGGACCCAGTGGAGTCCCGCAAGACGATGAACCATATCTTGTTGGATCCCCGGGACCTGTGGACCCAGCCCTTCAACTCGACTACAGAGCCATCGTGGGCACCGGCTCTAACATCTCCAATCCAAGTCGTCTTCGCCATGCGAATTCGCTCCTCCCCGGTCGCTACCTCCATTTCAATGTCAGTATATGAGCGTCGGCAAGACGATGATTGGGCGGCGGGTCTGACGGGATTCGAACCCGCGGCCGACGGGTTAAGAGCCCGTCGCTCTACCTGACTAAGCTACAGACCCGGCGCTGGGGTTTGGCGCCGCCCTATAACGGCGACGGGGGCTCAGCCCAGCCGCCCGCCGGGCTTGACAAGGGTGGTGACCTCGTCTTGCGAGGCCATGACGACGGCGTCGCATATACCGACGAAGAGCCCGGCCTCCACCACGCCGTCTATCGAGCGGATTCGGGACTCCAGATCGGGGGGGTTCGAGATGATGGGGCCGAAGGAGCAATCGAGGATGTAGCCCCGGTTGTCCGTGACGAAGGGCTCGTCCTCGCCGCCCCTCAAAGCCACGGGTCCCGGGCACAGGGCCGCGATTCCATCCCTCACGCTCTCCCATGCCATCTCGTCGACCTCCACGGGAAGGGGGAATGCGCCTAGGGTGCGGACCTGCTTGCTGTCGTCGGCGACGACCACCATTGCCTCGGAGGCCAGCGCTACGATCTTCTCGCGTGTCAGGGCGCCGCCGCCGCCCTTGATGAGGTCGAAGTTTTGGTCAAACTCGTCAGCCCCGTCTATCGTCAGGTCGAGGGTGCCCGCATCCCGTATCTCGAGCAGTGGAATCCCGAGCATCTCGGCGAGCCGTCTTGTGTCCTCGCTGGTCGGCACTCCTGCAACCTCGATGCCCTCTTGCTCGATCATCCTCGCTATCTCGATGATCGAGTACCTGACCGTGGATCCCGTCCCCAGCCCGAGCGCCATGCCATCGGTGATGAACTGGCAGGCTGCGATGCCGGCCTGCTCCTTGAGCGACTCAATGCCCGCCACGCCTCAGGGGGCCCGTGGGACGTGCATGATGGTTGCCCCGGGGTCCGGCGGGCGAGGCCGGTGGGTTCATGCGGGGGCGACACGCCCGCCGTCCGAGGGAGCAGGAGGGTCGCTGACAGTGTTCGACACTGAGGAAAGTCCCCTCTCCGCGATGCAGGCGTCCCGTCACAAGGCGGGGGTCCGGGAGGGCCGGCTCTGCAGCAGAAACGAACCATGCCAGGCGTACGATGAACCCGATAGGGGGAGGTTTCCTGAGCATGGCTGGAACGGGCAACCACGCCGGAGCAAGTCCAAGCAGGTCCGTATGGCATCGACAGGACCGGGTAGGATGCATAGTTGAATGCGACCAGCCGCAAGGTGAACAGAAAGGGGCTTACTCCCTGCACCCTCGCCAACATCGGCCTAGTCGGTGAGAACCGCGTCGAGCACCGGGCCCGGCGCGAGGGAACCGCTCTCCTCGAAGTCGAGCCACGTCCCCTCCCCCTTCAGCCTTGAGCTGAGTTCGTGATAGGCTACGATCATAGTAGGCAGAAGGATCGAGCTGGTCAGCAGTGCCAGCACGAGCAGGAGCATCATCAGCACGAAGAAGTTCTGCAGGCCGGGGACTGATACGAAGAGCCCTGCTGCGAGTCCAGCACACGTCGTCGAGGTCGTCTCGAAGATTGTGTGCCCCGTTCGTGATACCGACTTGGCGATTCCAGCAGGAGTCTCGCCCTCGTCCTTGATGCGGTCGATGATGTGGATCGAGTCGTCGACCCCGATGCCGAAGACGATAGTCCCAATCATGGCGGTGAACACGTTAACGTTTACCGAGCCGCCACGCATCAGCAGTGGCTGCCAGAGCACAACCACGCCGACTGCGGTCATCGTGAAGATGGCCAGTCTGGGTGAGCGGAATAGGATGGCCATCGTCAGCAGCAGAATGGCCATAGTGGCAATAGTCGTCTCGGACTGCGCGTCGTGAATCCCCTTGTTTATGTCGAGTGAGACTGGAAGACCCCCGGTCAGCAGGGAGTTCGAGACCCCGAAGATGCCCAAGGCAGGGCAGTCGAGCGCGCTTGCACATCCATTTCCATCGAGATGGCCATCGATGGCATCCCGGAGGCTGCCCGCTGTTGCGAGGTTGATGTAGGGTTGGTTGACGTAGACCAGAGTCTTGGTCTCGCCCTGGCCCTGATCCGCGTTCATCAACATGGAGCGGACCTCTGGGCTCAGCGTGTCGAAAGCGATGTTGACCATGTCCTCGCGACTGCTCGCAGCATAGGGCCAGCAGTCCGGGCGGAGGGGATTGGTAGACTCGTCCCAGCACTCGTCGTGTATCAACTCCCACAGGCTGCGGTCATAAATCTCGAGGCCCTCAACCTCCAAGTCGACGTGAACCGCCTTCAGGATGTCCACTAGGCTGATCGTCGTCGTGTTGGCGACATTGTCAATCTTCATCACTTGCATGTGGTCAATGGCGTCCAGAATTGGGAGATCTCGGATTGGAGCGGTATCGTTCTTCGGCCCCCTTTCTGAGGCATCCACGATGAACATGTTCGTCTGACCCCCCTCGAAGACTATGCTGTACTCCCTGAGGGCCTCGTAAGACTCGAGTCCTGGAGGGACCTCGTCCGATGCCCCTGTGATTTCCTTGCCCAGCTCGTCATTGTAGATCCAGACCCCACCGAGGGTCACACCCAACGAAAAAAGTATGATGAGCAGAGTGGCTCTAAGGGGCACTCGTCCTATGGATTCCCAGAGGCCGTCCATCAAGGAGAGTGTGAGGGTCAGTGAAAGCGTGATTCCCAGGATGATGGCCCCCCCGATGGTGAGTGAGGCGAGCCAGTACAGGATTCCGGAGGACGCCCCGGTAGATAGGACAGCAAACAGCACCCCGTTGACCCCCATGACCGTGTATTCGCCTCTTGCAGTGGCCACAGCGGCGGACGACGGCACCGAGACAGGGCGTCCCAATGCTGTATTCATGGCTCGGGCTGCTTGACGGTGCCGCCTCCTGCCCTCTATGTTCCCGGTCTTGAACAGAGAGGTCGCTTCGCCCCTCCGATACTTGAGCAACTCGATCAGGGCGGGCACCATCAGCATCGAGAGAGCAAAGGTGCAGGCTATGCCCAGCAGGAGGGTGATGCCCACGGTCCTCATCGGCTGTATTGGAACCAGCTCGGGCCAAGTGAGGACGCTGAACCCGATTATCGTGGTCAGAGCGGAGAGGAAGATTGCGTTGCCGGTGGTCATTGCGGCCATCACCGTGGCCTTGAGGCTGATCTCTGGGTCGAAGGGGTCCAACTCCTCGATTTCGACGCCGCCCCTATTGGCAACCCACTCCTCCTCCTTGCGACTATCCAGCAGCTCAGTTCGGTTCTCCTCTATCCGATTAGTAAGGTGGAGCGCGTAGTCAACGCCTAGGCCGACTAGGATCGGCCCGGCCGAGATAATCATTGGCGTTAGCATGATGTCGAGGATCACGGTGGTGCCGAAGGTGATTGCGAGGCTCATCACGATCGGAAGCCCGCAAATGACAATGACCTTGGCGTTCCTGTGGAGAATCAGCATCGCCAGGGCCACAAGGAGGAGGCTCACCGGCAGCATGGTGTTCACCAGCTCGAGGTAGATTGCGTCGGAGACGTCGTGCAGCACGGGGGTCAGGCCAGTGACGGTTACCGCCTGCCTTTGCGGGATGACGTCGAGGCGCCCCTTGTCCATGGTCGAGACCGGGTTCTGGTAGGTCCTGCCGCAGATCTCGCACTCGCTTGCACTGGCGTTTTCGAGGAGGCTCTTGGCGTGCGCGACGAAGGCCTTGTGGTCCCTGATGACTCCCGAGGGGTTCTCTTCGGAGATTCCCTTGGGGTCGCTGCGGGGGGTGATGTCGGTGTTGGCCATGTCGAATGCGATTCCCATGATGATGACGCCGGTATCCCAAGTCTCGTCGCCGTTGGTGTCTCGTACGAAGTTCGACATCAGCTCGCCAGCGTTCTCGACGTACTGGTCGACTCTCTCCTGGGCACCGTCCCCCTGGGGAATGGAGTACCCAACGTATGGATTGAGGGATGATAGGGCGCAATCTCCGTCGCTCAAGGGTATCCCGTGCTTCTCGACGGCGCAACTGAACCTGTGGTCGGTGGAGTTGGCCTCCTTGACGATCTGTGCGGGAGAGAGGACCCAGATTACGCCGTCGCACCCGTCGCCGGGCTTATTGCAAGCCAATGAGCCCCTATCCTCCTTGTTGTAGTCCAGCCCGGACTTGAGGCCGCCCTTGCCCACGTTATTGTCATCGCCCTCGATCCACGACATCTGGGAGAGGATGTCCACATCAGTGATGTTCTCGTTT
This sequence comes from Candidatus Thalassarchaeaceae archaeon, assembly GCA_030749075.1. Classification (GTDB taxonomy): domain Archaea; phylum Thermoplasmatota; class Poseidoniia; order Poseidoniales; family Thalassarchaeaceae; genus UBA36. The sequence goes on from JASMKR010000006.1 coordinate 27,765, forward strand.
CCCTTCTCCCCCCCCGTAGCGGCGTTATCGGTCTGGACATACAGGATGACGATGTCCGTTGCCCACTGCTCCCTGACCTCGTTGAGCAGGACTGTCGAGTTCGCCCCATCGGGCAGGTATATCTCGACATCGCCGTTGATCTGGTGCTCGAAGTCCATGGCGTCCCTGCCGATCAAAGCTGTCAGCAGCAGAAGCAGTGCGACTACCGCTCCGGGGCTGCGCTGGATGCCGCTGTAGGTCAGCTCGGCAGCCCTCTGGGCGACTGCGTGGACGCCGTCGGAGACATCGTCGGAGAGTTGCCCGACCGTATCGAGGGCCCCGCCGAGGACGCCCCCGTAAACGGCCTCCCTAGCACGCACTATAGCGTTCCTGGCCGGCTGCAGGCTCTCGAAGAACCACTCCCAGAAGCGGGCCTCGTCGTCCAGCTCATCCTCCCTCAAGGTGCCTGTCACGCGGATGGCCCCCTGTGGGGGCCACATGAAGCGTTCGCTAGACAGTCGCCCGCGGGGGCGGTTCCTTCGGAATCTCGCGTCCTGGAACTGGCTGAGTCGAAAGTGATTTTCGGTCGTGTCCCGATGACCTCAAGACGGCCTTGCCGGTCGCACGTTCATGGAATTGGTAACGGGAGGGGCCGGCTTCATCGGCTCGCACCTCGTCGACGCTCTGGTCGAGAGAGGCCAGCGCGTGAGGGTGTTCGACAACTTCAGCAGCGGGCGAGAGGACTTCCTGTCCCACCACGAGAGAGGCGGGATGGTCGAGGTGGTCAGGGGCGACCTGCTTGACCCGGAGGGGGTGAAGGAAGCGATGGATGGCATAGAGACCGTTCATCACTTGGCCGCCAACCCCGACATAAGGCTGGGCACGGAAGTCACGGACACGGACCTCAGGCAGGGCACCGTCGCGACATACAACGTACTAGAATCGATGAGAGTCAACGGGATCTCCAGAATCTCGTTCGCCTCCTCCTCCGCTGTCTACGGCGAGGCCGATCTGATGCCGACGCCGGAGGGCTACGGGCCCATCCTGCCGATATCGCTCTACGGCGCCTCGAAGCTAGCCAGCGAGGCCCTCATCTCCGCATGGGTCGGGACCTTCGGCGCTCAGGGGTACATACACCGGTTCGCCAACATAGTCGGCCCGCGCGGGACTCATGGCGTAATCTTCGACTTCATCCACAAGCTCAAGAGGGACCCGGCGAGGCTCGAGGTACTGGGTGACGGCTTCCAAGAGAAGTCGTACATGTCCGCTCACGATTGCGTCCGCTCCATGCTTCACCTGATGGACTGCGACGATGGCGATGCCAATCTCTACAACCTCGGCACCGGCGATACCTGCTCGGTCTCGAGGATCGCCGAGATCGTGGTAGAGGAGAGCGGGCTGGACGGCGTCGCGATAGAGTACACCGGCGGGAAGAGGGGCTGGGCCGGGGATGTCCCGAAGACCTACCTGGACGTGAGCAAGCTGCTCGGCACAGGATTCGAGCCCACTGCGATGTCAGAGCAGGCCATCAGGGACACGGCTCGCGACCTCATCGGCGAGATCGGGTTGTGATGTAGGGTCGGGAGAGCATGAGCAAGCGCTGGCACCAGGAGAAACGCCGGGATCCGTGGGGGCGTCAGGCTCGCTCGAAGGGGTATCGGGCGAGGTCCGCGTACAAGCTCAAGCAGATCCAGGAGAGATTCGGGATACTGAGGCCTGGAGATGCGGTCCTCGACATCGGCTGCCACCCAGGGGGATGGACCCAAGTGCTCGTAGAGGAGGTCGGTGATGACGGGCTCGTCATCGGTGTCGACCTGCTCGCCACCTCCGCAGTCGAGGGGGCCGAAATCATCATCGGCGACATCACCGAGCCGACAACGATCGAGCGCATCACCGAGATCGTTGGAGATCGCGATCTCAACGTGGTTGTCAGCGACATCTCCCCGAGGCTCACCGGGCGCTATGACACCGACCAGGCCATCTCGCTCGAGCTCTCAACCACTGCGCTCGATGCCGCGATGGCCCTCCTCTACCCGGGTGGCAGTTTCGTGACCAAGATCTTCCAAGGGGCGGGGATAGAGGGGCTTGTGGACGCCGCCAAACAGAGGTTCTCCTCGGTGGGGCGGTTCTCCCCCACGGCAAGCAGGAGCGCCTCCTCGGAGACGTACCTGGTCTGCCTGAACAAGCTGCCCAAGCCACGCGGTTCGGCCGCCGGCACCCCCGCGCTCGAGCAGGTTCGCGCGCACCTGGCGTCGATAGGGGTCGTCGTAGAGGTCGGGGACGGGGGCGAAGAGAGCACCAAGACTGGCTTCAGGAAGTTGGACAGACGAGAAGGATGATCACGTTGACAATGCCCTTCAGGACGAGCAGGTTCGATCCCCCATTCTAAGGATGGTAAAGTCACTTAATTTACCTAGAAATAGCAAGTGTTTTCCGGCACACCGGCGATTCAGAAAATATGTGATTTTTGGCGTTTATGCAAGATTACGTACCTGCGCCATTATATAGGCCATAGAAGGCAGGCAGTATCACTCGTGAAAACGAGGAGATGAAAACATGGAAATGGATAAGAACGCAATGAAAGCAGAACTAGGCGGCGCCTTCATGGTGTCGTGGGCTGTAGGCTTCGGCCTTGTAGCAGGCGACACTGTGACGGCTGGCGCTACGCTAGCTGCCGCTGTTGGCCTTGCAGTGGTCTGGATGACCTTTGCAGGCGCCCACGTCCTTCCTGTCGTGACCTGGTGTCACATGCTGACAGGAGACGTTGGTGACGTTGAGGGCAACTGGATGGCAAACGGCATGAGGCTGTTGGCGCAGGTGATCGGTGCAACGCTGGCGATAGTGCTGGCAACCGAGGCCGGTGGCATCGAAACCGGCTGGGCAGCCGCGGAGTTCGCGGTGCCCGAGACCTGGAGCCTACTTGGCGCGATCGCCGCAGGTGCGGTATGGTGGCAGGTGCACACCCGATGTGACTCGGCGTGGGCAAGTGCCTTCGGCCTGATGGTACTGGCAGGTGCAATGACACTGGACGGGGGGCACCAGATGGGTGCTTCGCTGGCCAGCGCAGGAGATGGCATCGCAGATGTCCTCCCCGCGTGGATCGTTGACGGCCTGTTGGTTGGCCTCGGCGCCCGAATCGGCGCTGAGATCGACAACGCAGTCTGAGCTGTATTCTCAGACATACGCAAGCAGGCCGGGGGGGCGACTCCCCGGTCTGTGAACGACCCCTTCCTAGAGAGACCTCGCTCGACGGTAGTTTTCTCACTCTGAGTCGCGATCGTACGGCACGATGTTCTGCCACTCCGAGGCATCAGAACGTGACACTACGGCGTGGACCCAGTCATCGTCCGAGCAGTTGAACACCTCGTGGGGAAGCCCCGGCTCGATGTAGAACATGTCCCCTGCACTGTGGACGACCGCCTTCCTGCAACCGGGCCCGTACTCGTGACGAACGCTGCCCTTGAGCAGGTAGACCATCACATCGAAGCCGACGTGGATGTGGGCCTTGGCAACGCCCCCGGGTGGGATGTAAGCGCGGTTCATCGAGAGACCGGTCGATGGCGTGTTCTTGCCCGACAGTCCAGCACCGTACTCGATATTGTTCCAGCCGCGCACCTTCTCCACCTCTCTAAGACTCCAGATGCCCCCCTCGTCGTTCACAAAACGCTCCAGTTCCTCCTGCTCCCCCGTCAGTGAGAGATCCTCTTCGGTCATGGCGGGATTATGGGATATCGGCTTTTCAAAGTTTGGAGGTAGGGGGATGGGTCGCGGAAACTCCCTAAATTTCCTACAATCAACGCTAAAAGGGGGACTTCGCACGCCCACCAACCAAGAGGGTCTGCAGTGGCGCGAAGAGCAGTTGTTTGCGCGTCCTCGGGAAGACCACTGGTGGAGGATGAGAGCACCTCCTTCCCCTGTCCCGAATGCAGCACCCAAATCGGGAGAAGTCAGCGCTGCAGGGTTCAGGCCGTCAAGTACATTTGTCCCAAATGCAGGTTCGAGGGCCCCTGAGGTGAACTAATGGGCGAGGTCGTGATCAAGTACAAAGTCACCCTCGACCAGCCAGAGGGGGATGGTCCGAACTACGAAGCAATCGCCGATCGAATCTCCGCTTTCAAGGAGGTCCAGGCCGTCGAGATCAAGCCCCTTGCCTTCGGTATGATGTTCGTCGAGGTCCAAGTGGTCCTGAGCGAGGGAGACGGCATCGTCGACGAATTCGAAGACAGGGTGAGGGAGTCTGACGAACTCATCGGCCAGATCGAGGCCTTAGAGATGGGGCGCCTGTAATCAGTAGTGATCCAGGGGCGACCTCATGAACTCCCGCATCAGCACCGTTGCATAGGTACCCGGGGGCAGGGTGAAACGCATTCGCAGGCAAGCCCCATCGGGGTGCCACCTCTCGCCTTCGCTCGGTCCCAAGGACCAGCGCTCGAACAGCGAATCGGGAGCTTCGGGGGCCTGCTCGACACTGAGGTCCCTGAATGGTACCGAGAGCGCCCTCCTGGTACCTGAGGTCGTTAGCCGCGGAATTCGTGGAACCGTCCACTTGAAGTCGGCCAAGCCGGTGTCTTCCAATGCACCCTGCTCGCACTCGCCAGGCCCCTCGGTGGCATATGGCGCCTCCCTCCCAGGCAGGGGACCCGTTACGGCTAGCCTGCCCATGCCACAATTCCTCTTGCAACGCTCCAGATTGGACTCTCCGACAGAGGCCATCTTGCCCACATCGATGCGGCCGTTGGGCAGGAGTGGTGCGACGAGGTCGCCCACGACCGGTTCGGTTATGGGCAATCCTGCCTCCAGCCTAGATGATAGGGAGTGGTTGAAGGCGAGGGACTGGATCGAGTGGACCATCAGTAGCTGGAGGGATTTCGGCAGGGTTCGGAAGGCACCGAGGTAATCGTCCGGGCTCTCCAGCAGGTGCTCGAGCATCGCTCGCTCGTAACCAAGTCGGCTCGGGGCGATCTCGAGGCAGGAGGCTGAGTCCCTAGACTCCCTCCAAGCCTTCCTGAAATTCGCCGATTCCTCCATCTCTCTCGTGGCCTCCATCCCCACGTAGAGGTCCACCGCGCGCTCGAAGTCCCCCTCAATGACCGCGCGCCCGACCTCCGGGGTGACTGGCCTGGTCGACCCAAACCTCTGGGGGCCTATCCAGTTGGGGAATGCATCGCAGCCTATCGACTCGGCCAGCCCCTCCCGTATCTCGTGAACCCTCCTCATCGCCTCCTTGGCATCGATGGGCTTGCCCGAGGCGTCGCAGCAGCCCCTAACCGTGATGGTGAATCGATTGCCGTCGTGGTCCCCCATGCCGACCTTGTGATGGGTTCGTCCGAGAACCTCGATAACGGTGTCAGGTATCTCGACGTCCGCCACCTTGCTCCGATGGGCGTCGATGACGAGTATCTGGGTAGTGATAGCTCGTTTATCCTTCATCCCAGAACTGAAAATACGGTTCCTGTTGATCCTACAGGCCCTGGCCAATCTCCTAAGGAATCGATTGGTCTCCCAGTTGGTCAGGGTGACCCTAGCAACCGTGAAGCGGCCCCTCGGGTCCAAGGCTGGGGTCTTGGAGATCTCCTCAACCCGGAAGTCCTCGACCCTGGCCTTGAGCAGCCCGCCGATTCCCTCGGAAGGCACGGGCCAACCGGACAGGCCTAATCTTTCCTCGACGGGGTGCTCGGTCACGAGCCCATCGCCTCAGAGCTTGATGCTGGAGAACTCCTTCGATATCGCAGAGCAGATGTCCTTGAGGATTTTAGAGGCCTTCTTGCCCTTTGTCGCCCTGACATAGATCTCTGGATCGTCGAGATCGGGATGGTTCTGGAAGTAGTTAGCATACTCCACATCGTCCATGTCATTCAGGCGGGATCGAAACATCTGGAGTGTCGTATGGGTCCCGCCGATGATTCGCAGTCTGAGCTCGCGGCCCTCGTTCTTCAATACTTTGACGGGCATGGAACAGGCGCTCGACCAGCGTCCCCCTTTTCAGGCCTTGCATGTCAAAGCCTAGGTGGTCGTCCCACAAAGCCACCCTAAGTTTTACAACGTGAGGTTTTGGGGACCTCGATGGCAGGCAGTGATGCCACGACTGATCGCATCGCCGACGCCTTCGAGAGGCTCTCTGTACCAATTCTGTTAGTCAGCCTGATGCTTACCGCTTTCCTAGCATCGGCCCTGATTCCGCTCCCCGCCTTCACCACCGACCTCTCTTCCTTCGCTCCCGAAACTGATGCTGACGAAGCTCAGGGGCGAATCCAAGGGACCATCGGTGCCTCAACCCACCTTATGTACGTCAACGTCAAGCCCGCTGTCGAGGAGGGCAGCGAAGAGTTCCTGCCCAACGTCCTCGAGATGAGGGCCCTCCACCAGCTCTCCGAGGACCACAGCAGGATTCAGGCCTATTCGGACGAGAACGGGGGCTTCGTGGTCTCTCAGCTAAACGCTGCGGAGATTCTCCAACGGGCCCTGGAGGAGAGGGGGTACTCGGGAACCCTATCCGACTTCAGTGATTGGCGACAGATGCTCGAGGAGATTACCGGCGGGGAGGAGTGCGAGGATGCCCTTGGCAGTGGCGAGAGGGCCGTCGCGACTGCCTCCTTCGCCTCCTCGGCGATGCTGCATAGCGACCTCGATTACGAGCCGGTATGCGACTGGCTCGACACCGGGGAGGGAAACCCCACCCCTACTGCTAGCAGCACCCTGTGGCTGATTGAGATGTCGGGCGACATCAGCATCGAGGACAGGCTGGCTCACGCCAGTGCGATCCGGACCATGCTGACCAGCGATCCCGATGCCGGCGAAGCGGTGCTCGAATACGGAGTCATCTCTGACGACCTGATCAGCAATGACATCAACGAGTCAACCCTGGACAACCTAGTCTGGCTGATTTTCCTCGCTGTTATTGTCGTTGTCATCCTGCTGGCCCTATCGTTCAGATCCATCACGATGGTCGCTGCCCCACTAACAGCTCTGCTGGCCGCGCTCGTTTGGACCTACGGGGCGATTGCACTCTCTGGGATGCGCTTCTCCATACTGGAGATCGCGGTAGCCCCAGTCGTACTTGGACTCGGGATCGACTACTCCATCCACCTCCAACGCGGCTACGAGAAGGCCAAGGATGACTCAGAAAGTGCCGCTGAGGCATGGGCGAAGGCATTAATGGACCTGCGAATGGCACTATCCCTGGCCGTGGTGACAACGGTATTCGCATTCCTCTCGAACTCATTCTCCCCATTGCCCCCGCTCCGCACATTCGGACTGGCCCTCGCTCTGGGAGTGACCTCGGCCTTCGTCGCCAGCACGGTGACGGTTGGGGCCATGCACGTGGTGGTCGAGAGGACTACAGGGGCCTCGACGAACAGGGGCCTCGAGCTGGACGCTCTGGCCAATGCGGCGACGGAGTTCCAGCGGGGCAACGCGCCGTTGGTGCTCCTCACCGTGGCGATTTTCACCGCAGGATCGATCGTCGTGGCCCAACAGGGACTGGAAACCAGTTTCGATCTCTCTGACTTCCTATCTGACGACGAGATGGAGGTTATGAAGGTCCGCAACGACCTCTATGACTCGTACGAGGTCAATGCCCTCAAGTCGGTCTACATCCTGATTGAACCATCGGAAGGCGAGGCTTCGTTCAGCAACGAGGGGGACCTGCTAGACGCTATGAGGGGGGTCGAGGACTCCTTGTTGAGAATCCCGGGCGTGGTCGTTACCGAGGCCCCCGGAACGAGCAACGAATGGGCTTCGTACGACAGCATCTACAGAATCCTAGGTGATGCCATCGAACAGGACGAGGGCTTTGGCCAAACTCACAATTTGGAGGCGTTCGGGGAGGACGTGGCAACGACTGCGGACTTCCGGGAGGGAGATCTAGCTCTGGCCATAGCAGCCCTCCAATCCAACGAAAGCGTGGGGGAGCCGCTGAGGGGCCTCACATGGGCGGAGCGAACCGACCAGCACGTCGCACTGACTGAGGACGGGGGGTCTATCCGCTACCTCAAGATCAGGATCGACGTCGAGGCCGAGACCAGCGCTATGGTGTACGAGATCGTGACCGAGCTCGACGCCGAGGCCGCGATTATCTCCGTAGACACCGGTGGCAAGGCGTACGTGGTCGGCGACCTCGTAGTGCTCTCGAACGTCCTCTCGGGACTCATCTCCTCGATCATCAGCTCCACTGCCATCAGCCTAGCGGTCTCGATGCTGGTCCTGACCATGCTCACTCGCAGGTTCGGGCAATCCCTGCTGGTGATACTGCCCGTCGGCCTAGCTGGCTCTTGGGTGGTCGGGGCGATGGCAGTTCTCGATATCAACTGGAACGTCCTGACCATCATGATTACCGCCCTCACCATCGGACTGGGGATCGACTACTCGATTCACGTGTGGCGTCGGTTCGAGGCGAACCGCAAAGCGGGAATGGCGATATGGCCGGCGATGAGGGACATGTACGCTAACACCGGTGCAGCCCTGCTCATGTCCGCTGGAACAACTATCTGCGGCTTCTTGGTGCTGATGCTCTCCCCGGTCCCGGTCATCAGGGACTTCGGTATGGTCAGCTCGATATCGGTGGCCTTCTCCCTAGTGCTCGCCCTCCTAGTCCTCCCCGGACTTCTCGCGGCCGAGGTCAGGACCGGCGGCAACGGTGATTGATCAGGACTCAACGATCTCGATGACCTCGTGCATATCTAGACTCTGCTCGCGTGCCAGCAGGGCGATTGCCATCCACAGCGTGACGGGGCCTAGGGCCTTGCGCTTCCTCTGAGCGCGGCGCACCACCTCCCTCTGGTCCAATCCTGACTTTCTAGCGACGTGCGCAATCAGGGTCTGAATGCTTTCCTCCGCTCGGCCTGAGGGGTGGCGCGATCGCTCTGTGTGTCGCTCCGGCTCGTCTGGCGGGGGGATTATCGGTTCGGACTGCGCCGGTTCGGACGAAACGCTCGGGGAGGGGGGTGCAAATGAGGGGATGGTCGCGAAGCTGCCGGAGGATGGCTGCCAACCCAAATCCGGAGGCATTAGTTCGATGCGGGGGTTGGGCTTCAGAGATTCCTCGTTCCCAATGAGCCACCCCGACTCGTGGAGCCGGTCCGCAATGCTAATGGAGTCCTCTGGAGAGAACCACTGCAGCTCCAGAGACCACATCCTAGCCAAATCAGGCTTGCTTACTCCCATATTGAATGTCCCGTGGAAACTGGAATGGAGTAGTCTCACTATCTCATCGGCCCTGAGATCGCTCATCGCCATGCCTCTACCTGAGAGTAGGTGTGCGATGCTTGATTCTTGCCATCGGCCCGGACGCGAACGCGTTTGGTTGAAGTGTGACGGGGGCATCCGGGGGCGATTCACGATGGCGAGGGAGTACGTCGCACGCGACCCGCGGACTGGCAGGCAGATTCGCAGTGGACGGCGGGGCAAAACCGCTAAGGATAGGATAAGAGGCCTATCACCGAGCCCCGGACCATGGCAGAGTCTTCAGTTTTCGGATATCGTCCCTCTGGCCAGAGGGCGGGTCAGCAAGGTCGAGGTCCCTACTAACGAAGGTAAGTGGACGCTCGGAAGGATAGATGCCATCAAGGCCCTTCACAAGGTTCTGGAGAAGGACGTAGAAGAGGCGCACGAAGCCCTTATCGAGGCCTTGGACGATGACTACCCAGATGTGAGGATCGCGGGACTGAAGTCTCTGCCTTCGTTCGCGCTCAGAAGGCAGGGCACACTCTTCCAATGCCTCTCCGACAGGCTGCTGGATGAACAGGGGGCAGTCAGGGATGAGGCTCGCATATGCCTCAAGAGGATTGCGTCTATATTCCCATCGGGATGCGAGGGCATCCTCCGCAGGGAACTCAGGGACGACAGGAAGGAGCATCGAGACAACGCCTTCGAATCCCTCCTGCTAGCGTCTAGGGAATGGCCGGAGGTCGGGTGCCTGCACTTGGACGAGCTGATCAGGGAGGAAGATGTGGACCTGCGGATCAGGGGCTCCAAGATTCTAAGGACAATCGCCACCAAGGGCGGCGCAGAGGCTTGGGATCTGATTGGATGGTCCCTCCAAGACGAAGAGGTGCGAGTCCGCAGAAACGCCGCGCGGACCCTGACTGCCCTAGCCGACGTAGAGCCTCGAATAGCGACCGTTCTTGTTGAAGCGAACATAGAGGAGAGAGATCGATCGATAAGGGACTCCGTCATCAGGGCGCTGAAGAAGCTCGACATGCAGAGTCCGAAGGTGGCTCGGATGGTCATCCGAGGCGCGAGGGACGATGACGTTGAGATGCGCAGGGCATGCATAGGCCAACTCGTCATCATACTGACAGGACAGGAACTTCGAGAGGCCGCCTCGGATCTGTTGAGGACCGAGCGCGATCCGGGGCTGCGGAAGCGGCTGGAAGCCCTGTCCGCGGACCTCGACTTCGAGGGTACTGAGGAGGAGAAGAACAAGGCACTAGCCCCATTGGACAAGGTCGTGGTTCTGCTTCCGGAACTGGAGGAAGATTTGCCCAGGAACTCAGAATCGGGGCCCGATGACTTGCGTGAGGATGATAAACGGGATTCAGGTCGGCCGCCCAGCGAGGTCAATAGATGAGCGACGACTTTGATGAGAAGCTAGCGCGGTTCGAGAGCCTCTGGGATGGCGAAACCCCCAAGGGACAAAATCGCATCAAGGCGCTGAAGTTTCGTCAGTACATGCGCAACCACGTCATGCAGAAGTTCCACAAGCGCCGCAAGGACCAGTGGGCCAACGCAGACAAGGGCCACTACAACCACGGCTTCTCCAGCAAGGACCAGTTCCTGACCAAGGAGAACTGCAGGAAGTACTGGATGGGCGAGTTGCAGAAGGACATCAGGGACGCAGAGACCTTCTGAGGCAATCCAATGGCCACTCCATCATTCAGCGACTGGGATCTCCAGGCCCCTATCCTCAAGGCCATCAAAGATCTCGGTTGGACCGAACCCACGGAAATACAGGTCGAGTCGCTACCCATAGCCCGCAGGGGCATCGACGTAGTCGGCCAGGCGAGGACCGGTTCGGGCAAGACTGCGGCCTTCGGGATACCGATTGTAGAGAACTGTGAGCCGATAGGCTCGCTACAAGCTCTGGTACTCTGCCCGACGAGGGAGCTCGCCGTTCAAGTGGCTGCGGAGATTGGGGCACTGCAGGGAGGCAAGGGACTCTCAATCGAGACGGTCTACGGGGGAACCGACCTAGAGAAGCAGGCCAGGCACCTGGGAAAGGGGGTCGATGTAATCGTTGGCACCCCCGGACGGGTGATAGACATGAGCAAGCGTGGCCACATTGACCTGGAAAGAGTCTCGCGCTTCTGCCTTGACGAGGCGGACCGCATGCTCGACATGGGTTTCTTCCCCGATGTCCTATGGGTCCTCGAGCGCATGCCGAACAGGGAGCAAACCATGCTTTTCAGCGCAACATTCCCCCAGGAGGTCCTCGATGCGGCAGAGGAGTTCACGAACGACCCCGTCCACGTCATGAGCGACGATCTCGAGGTAGAGGTACCCGAGATCGATCAATTTGCAATCAGAGTAGGCCGCCTCAATAAGATGTGGGCCCTCGGAAGAATCATCGCCAATATGGAGGACGGGGGGAAAATGCTGATTTTCACCAACACTAAGCGCATGGTCGACATGCTGGCCGAGCGTCTCGAGAGGTTCAGGGTAGGCTCAGCGTCCCTCCATGGTGACATGGCGCAGAACAAGAGGGAACGGATTCTGGATGGATTCCGCGAAGGCAGGACGAGTGTCCTAATCGCAACCGACGTCGCTGCACGCGGCCTCGACGTCGATGGCATCACGCATGTAGTCAACTACGACCTTCCAGACGAGGCCGAGAGTTACGTACACAGAATAGGGAGGACCGGAAGGATGGGGCGCAGCGGCCAAGCCTGGAGTTTCGTGCCACGAGGGGAGCAGGGGATGCTAAACAAAATCTCCAGCACTTGGAACATGAAGATTCCTCTGGTCGATGCGCCTGTGCTACCCGAGGGAGCCAAGGAGGCGATTCGTCGAAAGGACGACTGGGACGAGTTTTCAGATGGTTTCGGAATGGTACCTGTACGCCTCTCAATCGGGAAGGCCGGAGCCTCAAAGATGGCCCTAGCCGAATGGATACAAAGGGAAGCCAGAGTACCCGACATTGCCATCGGTGAAATCGTTCTCGGGGACGACGAGGCCATAGTCGAAATCCACGTGAAGAAGGCATCCTACGTCATAGAAGTCCTCAAGTCCAGGAAGTTCAGAGGACGTGCCCTTAGGCCCGTCATCGCCACTTGAGCACTACATGCCTGATACTCTCGTGCCAGAGCGACGGGGGGCTCTGCCTCCGCATTGTAAATATATCCGGACTAACAAGGGGCTTCATGGCCGGCGGGCTGAGTCGGGACGAGGTTTCGAAAATCGTCGAAGCGACCTATAGGGGGAGTCTCGAGGAACCCGAACTCTCGAAGAAAATCGCAGGCATCCCGAAGCTCCTCGATAAGTACGAGGGCAAGTGGGACAGGATGGTCGAGTCGATGTACGGAAAGTACGGAAAGCCCGGCCCGGACGCCGCTGACGAATCCAAGGCCGAGAAGTCGGCAAAGAAATCAGACGAGGCTGCGAAAGCCAAGGCAGACAGGGATAGGGTAGCCAGAGAGAAGAAGGAGGCCGCCGCCAAGGAGAAGGCCGAGGCCGCCTCTAGGGCCCAGGAGAACCGGGAGAAGGCTGCCGCTCTAATGAAGGAGAAGAAGGAGGCCGCCGCCAAGGAGAAGGCCGAGGCGGCCGCCAGGGCGAAGGCTGATCGCGAGAAGGCCGCAGCGGAGGCGAGGTTCGAGGAAGCGTCCAAGGCTAGGGCAGCCGCGAAGCGGGATCTGGAGCGCCAGAGGGTCGAGCGGGAGAAGATCCATCAGGAAATCCAAGAGCAGATTGATTCAGCGCCAGACCTGAAATCGAAGGTTGAGTTGACAATAAAAGCCAAGAAGGAGGCCGAAAAGGCACTTGCTGAAGAAATCAAGGCTAGTCAAAAAGATAAGTCCCAACTCGATAAAATCACGGCTGAGAATAACAAACTCAAGAGCTCTGTCTCGAACTTGTCTGCAGCGACCAAGGCGGCTAGGACCAAGTCAGAGGACAATTCCAAGATGGCTAGGGACTTCTCGAGTAGACTCAAGGACGAAGAGAGGGCGAAGGCCGAGGCCGAGGAAAGACAATCCAAGGCCGAGGAGGAAAAGGAGGCTGCTGATGCTAAGTTAAAGGAGAACGAAAAGGCGAGGAGGGAGGCCGAGAGGAAATGGCAGGCCTCCGTGAAGCCCCGCAAGGACTCTGAGAAACGGGCTATTGAGGCCAAGAAACTCGCTTCGAGGGCCGAGGCCGAACTCAAGACCTCCGAGGTCGCACGGAGGAGGATGGAGGATCAGGCCAAGAGCGGGATCGAGGAACGCAAGAAGGCCGAGAAGAGCCAGAAGGACCAGGAGGGGGCCCGTGACGATGCCCGGAAGAGGGCAGATGAGAGCCGTGCCGCTTGGGAGAAGGCGAAGAAGGAACTCGGCACCGCAGAGGCGAATCGAAAGGAGGCCATGTCTAAGTTCGAACGGGCCAACAAGTCACGACTAGAGGCAGTAAAGCAAGCTACTGAAGCCGGCAAGAAAGCCAAAGCGGCCGAGCAGAAGGCGGAGGGGGCACAGCAGACAGCTAAGCGCACAATCGCCGATGCCGACAAAGAGGCTGAGGGCGAGAAGAACGCTCAGAAGAAGCTCGGCGACGAGAAGAAGCGTATCAAGGATGCGGAGGCAGCAGTTGCCGAGGCCGAAGCCGAGCACGAGAAGGCCATGAAGCGACTCGAGGCAAACAGGAAGGCCCGCAAGGGCTTCGAGAAGCTGACGGATGAGGAGGCCCAGGTACGCAAGAACCTCGAGAAGCGGACCTCGACCGTGCTCAAGTCGACCGCCGATGCCAAAAAGAAGTCAGAGGGCGAGTCCAAACAGAAGGCCGATGCCGAGCGCCGGTCCAAGAATGCGATCATCGATCGTAAGAAGGCCGAGGCGGACTTGGATACTGAGACCGGACGGTGGAAGGAGTCCGAGAAACTGCTTGGTGGGAATACTAAGGCGCGCAAGAAGGCCGAGCACGAGGCCGCTCTGGCACAGAAGGAAGCGGCGAGCGCCAAGCAGGAGTACCTCGATGCCAAGCAGACCCGAATCGAGACCGAGAACCTAGCCAAGGACGAAGAGCGGGCGTTGAAGCAGGCCCTTAAGCGGGCCGAAGCCGAGACCAAGGCACGCAAAGAGTTCGAGGAGGAAATCGACTCCGAGGAGCGGGCCCGGAAGGAGGCAGTGGCCAGGAAGGAGGCCGCCGCCAAGGCCAAGGACAATGCCGAGGAGCGGGCCCAAGAGCAGGCGCGGCTGCGCGAGGAGGCTAAGGAGCGCGTTCGCAAGAAGGCCGAGAGGCGGACGAGGGAACTCGAGGAGGCGCGCCAAAGAGGGGAGCTCGCAGAAGCTGAGGCAGAACGCGCAGCCGAGGCGCTGCGGATGGATGTCAAGGTGAAACTCAACGACCTCAAGGCCAAGGAGGACACGATGAGCCACGACGATTACATCAAGGCGAGGATCGCCATCAAGGCCGTGACCGTGAACTTCGATGTAATAGGCCATGCGAATGGCAAGCGCGACGACCTGCAGCAGATCGACGGTATAGACGCTGGGCTCGAGGACAAGCTCAATGTCCTCGGAATCGCAACTCTCGACCAACTAGCCAAGATGACCGAAGATATCGCCGATGACGTCAACGAAGCCATCGAGTACTTCCCGGGTAGGGTCAAGCGGCAGCTCTGGGCCGAGCAGGCCAGAATCCTCACTGAGTGATCCCGTCGGCCTCGGACCAACTCCTGAGGCCATCATTGCATTACAAGATTCTGTGATTTCGAATCCAAGACAGAAATGCGCACACGATACGCAGCGTTTGCTTGCTGTTAGAAGCGACTCGCCCCGAACAAGTTCGCGGATTTTGCGACCGCAGTAACGGTTGCTATCCGCCGAGATGCTTATTTGGGGATTTCAGCCCATTAACAGGGTATGTTAGCGCGAGCGAGGTCTCCCCTCAGGGCTTTGGCCCTGGTCCTTCTCCTGCTGGCAAGCTCCCAACTTGTTCTTCTCACATCTCGCGACCACGTCCCACAGGAGTTGCGGGCCCTGCCTCAACGCTACGATGCGGACAACTCGGGAGTGGCCTCCATAGCGCTCGGCGAGACGCACGCATGCGTCATCGACACTGAGAACCAGATGAAGTGCTGGGGTGACGGGACCAGCGGCAAGACAGGGCACGAGAACGATGAGGACTACGGCGACGAGGAGGAGGAGATGGGGCGCTACCTTAGTTTCACGGACCTCGGCTTGGGCCTTACTTTCAGCGACGTTGCGCTCGGAATTGACTTCACGTGCGCCCTGCTCAGCGATGCCTCGGTGAAATGCTGGGGTGAGAACGAGCAACTTGGCAGCAGTGCCGGGGCCTCTGGGACTGGTGCCAAGGGTGATGGTTATCTTGAGATGGGAGACAACGTCGAGGCAGTCGCACTGGGCTACTGGAATGCTACTGCCATAGCAGCGGGGGAGAACCACGCCTGTGCCATAGTGAACGACGGCACCTCGGACTCCCTGGTCTGCTGGGGCCAGAACGGATATGGACAACTCGGACTGAACTCCACCGACACGATTGGCGATACTGACGCGGACCTTTTTGGCGGGGCGCTGCCGCACGTCGACCTGCCCGAAAGAGGAGAGGGCTTGGCCCAGATTGCTCTCGGAAACTCGCATACCTGCGTTCTGTGGGATGACGGCAATATGTCGTGCTGGGGGCACAACGACCACGGCCAGTTAGGGATCGGCAGCACAGACGATATCGGCGATGATGCAGGGGAGATGGGCGATGACCTGGATCTCGTCAATCTTCCCACGGGCAGGACGGCCACGGCTATCGCAGGGGGAGAGGATATGACCTGCGCTATCCTCGATGACTCAAGCCTCGCCTGCTGGGGCAGCGGGGGAGGTGGGAGGCTTGGAAATGAAGGCACGTCGGACGAGGGCGACGACCCGGGGGAGATGGGGGACGACCTCAACATAGTGGCCCTCGGGGACGGCCTGAGCGTTGTTGCGGTGGATATTGGAGATGGTACCTCATGCGCTATTATGGAGGACCCATCCGATACGACAAATGACACCATCAAGTGCTGGGGGCTAGGGAACTTCGGGCAGCTGGGAACCGGAAACGGGAACACACTCGGAGATGGCCAGTACGAGATGGGGGATTACCTCCCCTCACTCTCCCTTGGCAGCAATATTCATCCCACGGCCATCGAGGTCGGCGATTCCTTCGCCTGCGCCCTGACGAACACGAGCATGGTAAAGTGCTGGGGATCCGGCGAGGACGGGCGGACCGGCCTCGAAAAGACAGGTGCGACAGGTGACGAATCAGGGGAGATGGGGGACGATCTGGCCTTCGTTCAGCTGTTCATGCCAGAGCCGACCCTCGACCAGCCTTGCGACTCCGAGGCGGAAGGTGCCCCACTAGATGCCTCCTCCCTGGATAGTGTGTCGAGCCACGTGGGTAACAAGACTTCAACGACCCTGACATCTGAGTCGTGCGCCGGGATAATCTACGTCGACGATGCCAATCAGGCCCCTAAGTTCGGGGTCTACAAGGCGGGAAAGTGGGCCTTGGAGAACATCGATGACCTCGCAGTCGACGTTCACGACGTCTCCCTCACATTCGACTCGGACGAAAATCCACACATCGCAGTCATGCTAGACGCAGAGCCGCACTACTACACCAAGGTAGGCGGGGATTGGGTGGATGCGGGGCTAGGCGCCTCCTGGGCCGGAACTGCCGTCGACATCGAGATAGATGGTGAAGACAACCTCTACCTCTTCGCACTAGATGAGACAGACGTCGCCATCGC
Source organism: Candidatus Thalassarchaeaceae archaeon (assembly GCA_030749075.1). GTDB lineage: Archaea > Thermoplasmatota > Poseidoniia > Poseidoniales > Thalassarchaeaceae > UBA36. Next base: position 44,668 of record JASMKR010000006.1, read on the forward strand.
CAGATGCTCGGCGGAGAGCAACTGCTTGGATCCCACGAACTGGTCGGAGGTCGGCACAATTGCCGTCACCTCGGGGGGGTACGGTCTGGACTCGGACATCGGCTTCGATGGCACCATGTGGATAGCCTACGTGGACTCCAGCGCTGGAAACCACGAAGTCGAACTGTCAGCCTGCTCTGGCAGCTGCGGCACTTTCGGCAACTGGCAGCAGGTCACCATAAGCAGCCTGGGCGATGTCTCGACGGCCAACGCGTCACTGGCAGTCGACATCGGGCTGGATGGCTCTGTGCACGTGGTGCACGACAACCTCACGAGCGGACTGCACTACTCCTCGTGCTCCTTGGACTGCACCAACGCGGATTCGTGGGTGACAGAGGAGATGCTGGCGTCCTACGATACCGGCGTGGTCGACATCGCGGTCGGCCCGGATCTCTCGGTGGTGATCATGGCCAGCACCGCGGGAGGGATTCACACCCTGCACAATATCGAGGGCGAGTGGGCGTACACCGAGCAGGCTGAACTAGGGGGTGCCGACTGGGTGGGCGTAGAACTGACCGAGCTCGGACAGATGTGGGGCTTCGTCTACTACCCGGGGACCGCGAACTCACTGCGCATGCTACGCCAGAAGGGAATGACCACGTCGGGGCTGCTGAGTGATATCGACGGCGACGGCTGGACCCGCCAGGATGAGGATCGCTGCGGTATGGACTATCGTGACCCCACCAGTACGCCCGTAGATGCGGATGGTGACGGATTCTGCGACCAGTTCGACGACTGGGACGACGACCAAGCGCTCTCGGGGGAGTCTGATGCTCTGAGTCTCGGAGAGAAGTTCGGATGCGCCGTCCTTTCTAACTACAGCGTGGCCTGCTGGGGCGACAACTCAGAGGGACAACTGGGCAATAGCGTAGCGGGGTCGAGCAGCTCCTATGCGGTGCTAGTCGACCTGCCGTCTGGCTTCGAGGCTGGGGCGATCGATACTGGCTCGGCCCATGCTTGCGCCACCGGCCTGGACGGTACGCTTACCTGTTGGGGACGCAACGCCGCGGGCCAATTGGGTCGGGGGACCACCTCTGCCTATGAGGCCCCTGGCCACGTCACGCTGCCTTCAGGGGTGCGCGTGAGCCAGTTCGGTGTAGGAGCGAACCACAACTGCATGACCGGGACGGATTCAAACCTGTACTGCTGGGGGGAGAGCGACGACGAGAGACTAGGGAAAATTCTCAATCCAAGCCTAACGGCCGTTGACTACGAGGGATTCTCAACTGACGGGAGGGGTTGGACGTCTTCTGACTCCAGCTACCTCAAAGGCCCTGCGCAAGGATACTCTCACATCGAGAGGACCTACTACAGCAGCTGGAAGAGCAACAACATCTACTCCGGGGAGAAGTTCAACCTGTCATCTGGCGATTCGATTTCGTTCAACATGAAGGGTGCGTACTTCGGTGACAACGGGTACACCAGCGAGTGGCTGAAGGTCTACGCGAATGGCGATTTGATTCAGCAGGTCTATTCCAACGCCACATACAGCAGCAGCTGGTCTGACTGGCAGACCGTCAGCATGACTGTGCCTGACTCTTTCACTGACTCTACCCAAGTCTCTCTAAAGTTCGAGATTCGTGGGTACAGAGTTTACCTAATGATCGATGACATCAACGTCACGAATCTGGGTTACGGGTCCGTCTCTGACAAAACTGCCCCGGCGCAGGTGAAATGGAGCGAGGGGGGCGGTGTCACGCAGCTCGCTCTGGGGGCACGACACAGCTGCGCACTGCTGACCGGGCGCAATGTCCACTGCTGGGGCAATAACGGGGGCGCTTATGGCAACGTCCTGGGCAACTCATCTTTCCTCGGGATGAACGCCTACGAGCCACAGCCGGTGAACCTCTCCGGGTCGAGCAGCCTGGTTTCTGCGAACTGGACGAGCAGCACGGTTCGCGGCATCAACGCCGGGGACAACGTCACCTGCGCACTGATGCAAAGCACCGAAGCGCTGTGCTGGGGCAGCTCATCGCAGACCACCTACGTCGACCCTACGGTGAGCACGATAGCCTCAACGGGAGACGTGGGGCGACACCCCGCGCTCACCGAGGACAGTGCTGGCAACTGGATAATCGCATATTACGACGCGACTAACACGGACCTGTCCTACGCCCGATACGACGGCTCATCGTGGACTAATGAATCGGTATTCTCGGTCGCTGACGACGTGGGCAACAACCCGTCAGTGACACTCGACTCGGACGGGTCCGTACACATGGCCTCCTACGACTCTACCAATGGCGCCATATCCCACACAAGGGAGCTCACAAACGCGATTAGCACGCTGGCGTACGCCGACGACAACCCCTTCTACACCAGCATAGCCGTGGATGACAACGACCACAGTCACGTGGCCTACTATGACCATAACTCGAAGGATCTGATGTACACTTACTTCAACGGAACGGAGTGGTCCGAGCCCGAGGTCATCGACTCGAGCACCACGTACGTCGGCTACTCCCTAAACGATCTGGAGATCGACTCATCGGGCAACCTGCACATCAGTTTCACGGGTTGGTCCACACCCGGCACGGATGACTCATGGGTCAAGTATGCCTACCACGATGGCGCCTCCTGGAGCATTGAGACCTTGCAATCCTTCATGGATTTCAACAATCCCGTACTTCACACCTCACTGGACCTTGACAGCAGCGATCTCCCTCACATCTCATACTACGATCACGTGAACGACACGCTGCGTTACACCCACTACAACGGAACCTCGTGGGTCGATGAAACTGTCACCACGGACGACAGCAACGACAACGGAAGGTACAACTCGATAGCCCTAGACAGCAACGACTACCCACGAATCTCCTATAGGAACGAGAGTTCGGACGACCTGCAGCTAGCAGTGTGGAACGGGGCGGAATGGGCCATCGAGACCGTAGATAGCACCAACAACGTGGGAAGCTGGACCTCCATCGCAATCGACAGCAACGACCGGCCCCGAATCGCCTACGAGTACGACTCTGGGGCGGACCTTAGGTACGCCACACACGACGGCAGCTCTTGGTCGATTCAAAATATCGAGAGCATCGACTCCGTTAACGGCTACATCGGACTCACCCTCGACATACTCGACAGGCCGAGGATCGCCTACTGGGACGACACGAACGACGATGCGATGCTCGCGTACAACAACTCCTACGGGTGGGTGAAGGTCGACACGCAGGCCCTCGGGAACGTCGGACAGTACGTTTCGATAGACTTGGACTCCAATGGCACGGCATACATGGCATACAGGGACTTCGGCAATTCCGACCTTCGCCACGCGGTGGTCTACACAGGCGCAACATGGGGAACGGAAACACTGGCAAGCACCGGAGACCTCTCGGCGAGCTCTCCGGGATCCTCCGTTCACCTAGACGGCAGCACCCTGAACATGGCCTATGTCAACGCTACCAGCGGGACGCTCGAGCACCTCGTGCAGCATGCCGAGAGTGTAGTCGCAACGCTAGTCGACGGAGCCTCCCACAGCGTCGGGTCGTCCGGCATCTCCATGGCCCTAGACAGCGAGGGCAACCAGCACATAGCCTACTACAACTCAAGCGACTCCAGCCTGATGTACGCCATGCACGACGGGGTGTCTTGGCAGATTGAGGAGGTGGACGACAGCGGGACCACCGGCCGCTACATGTCTATTGCCATCGACTCGAACGACCTCCCGCACATCTCATACGTGCACGACACGAGTCTCGACGAGGTCAGGTACGCGCACTACAACGGCACTGAGTGGAGCATCGAGACCGTTGACACCCCATACTACGCCGGCGACACCTCAATCGCCCTGGACTCAAGCGGAAACGCGCACATCTCCTATGCTGTCTACAACAGTTCCGGCAGTTCCTACAACCTGAGGTACTCGTACCACAACGGCGCCGAATGGGTCTACGAGGACATCAAGGACTACAGGGACAGTTGGTACAGTTGGTCGGCAACTGGATACAGCAGCCAGATTAAGCTGAACAGCACGGACGACCCGCACATCGTCTTCTTCGATGACTATTACGACGACGTCTACATCTCAATCAGGACGGGTGGCACCTGGTCCTCCACCAGCGTAGACGACTATGGGGGTTACTACACCACCAATGGAGAGAGGGGGGCATCCCTCGCAATCGACTCCTCGGACGGACTCCATGTCGCATTCTACGATATGAGCGGAAGGGACTTGCACTACGCCTACAGGGCCAACGGCGACGACACGTGGACAGAGACCGAGAACATAGACACCAGCAGCAGTTACATGGCGACGTCGCTCTCAATTGCAGTCGACAGCAGCGACCGGCCGCACATTGCGTACCACGATAGGAGCAGTTGGGATCTAGAATACGCGAGGTTCGACGGTTCCTCGTGGATGAAGAGCACCCTAGATCAAACGAACAACGTCGGTAGGTACCCTAGCATCGCAATCGATCAATACGACCAGGTGAACATCGCCTACGAGAACTACAGTGCGTATGATGTCAAATCCATCGTAATCCGCAACGGGGCAGCCCGTTCCTCAACAATCGGTCAGGTCGGCTCGCACCACTACCATTTGGGCTCGGCAGTGGATGCATCGGGCAACATGCACCTGAGCTATTACAACGGCTCAGACACTGCGGGCTCGCTGCAGTACGCCGCCCAGAACGGGGCGACTTGGAGTGTCACGACGGTGGACGATGTGTCGACGATTGTCGGGGCATACTCCGCGCTCGCACTCGATGATAGCGGTAATCCACACGTCTCGTACCTTGATTCGACTAGCGGCTACCTGCGCTACGCCTACCACAACGGTACGTCGTGGACCCTCTCCACGGTGGATTCCAGCGGCACGGTTGGCGGATACACCTCAATCGCCTTGGATGCAGACAACAGGGCGCGCATCGCCTATCACGACTCCACTGCAGCCAGCCTGAGACTGGCGGTGTGGGACGGCTCGTCGTGGACGCTGACCACTCAGGACGCCGGGTCAGCGGGCCAAGGCACGCAAATCGCCGTGGACGGCGATGGAATGACGCATATAGCCTACTTCGATGAGGACGAGGATGACCTGGAGTTCTCGCTGGCCGGCCACGACTCTCCCGCGGTGATGGGCAACTCGACCCTCCACCGGACAGGAACTCCGATGGATGACGGGACAACCGGAATTGCATCGCTCGACGTGGGGCAGGCCCACGGCTGTGCCGTGGTCGGAACCACGATGCGATGCTGGGGCACTGCGAGCTCGGGTCAACTTGGCAATGGTGTGACCTCGGTGACTTCAACCGACCCGGTGAGCGTGAGCGCAGTTGCAGGATGGACTCCCCTCGAGGTCTCCGTGTCCCCCATCTCCGGTGCCAACGGCGGCTTCTCGTGCGCGCTCTACTCGAGCGTCTCTACGGGGGACCGCAGGGTGATGTGCTGGGGCTACGGGGCTAACGGGGAGATGGGTAACGGCGATTCCTCCTCACAGACAGCGCCCGGCCTGACCGAGTACGTTAGCCTCGATGCCAGTACCGCACTTGGAGCGGCCGACGGCAGCCAGTCTCTGGCCTCGAGCCCCTATGACATTGCGCAGATCTCCCTAGACGTCTTTGGGAAGTTCGGCTGCGCGCGCTCAAACCAGGGCCACGTCAAGTGCTGGGGCGACAACGCATACGGCCAGCTCGGGCAGGGCAACACAACGACGGCCTCCGACGGGGCTAACGAGATGGGAGAGTACCTCGCATTCACCCCTCTGGGAGCTAACAGGACGGCAACAGACATCGCTACCGGTAGATATCACGCGTGCGCCCTGCTGGACAACAGCAGCGTGAAGTGCTGGGGTTACAACAGCGCGGGAAGGACCGGTCAGGGGACGGGGACGGGGAACATCGGAGACGCCGTCAGCGAGATGTGGGGCGATAACCTCGCGACAATCGACTTCGGTGCCGAGAGGACTGCGACCGAAATCAGCGCGGGGAGCGACCACACCTGCGCAGTGCTAGATGACGGCAGCGTGAAGTGCTGGGGGAGCAACGGAAACGGCCGACTCGGCATCGGAAACTCAACCAACGTAGGCGATGGGGCTAACGAGATGGGGGATGACCTCTCGACCGTTGACCTCGGTACAGGGAGGACTGCTATCGCGATTAGTGCTGGATACGCTCACACCTGCGCCATTCTCGACAGCGGTGTGCTGAAGTGCTGGGGGAGTAACGGCAACGGCCAGCTCGGACAGGGGCACACCTACGCGGTCGGGGATGGATACGAGGACGGCTCGGACGGCGACTCAGTCCAGTGCCATCCCGTCACCAACGATGAGGAGGACCGAGAGTGCGTGGCCCTCATGGGTGACGGGCTCGCCGCCATCGACCTGGGCGAGGGGCGAACGGCCGTCGCCGTGTCTGCGGGCTACGCGCATACCTGCGCGATCCTCGACAATGGCAGCGTGCGCTGCTGGGGTAGCAACGGAGATGGCAGGACCGGTCTGAACACGACTTCTGGCAATGCCGGCGATGCGTCTGAAGAAATGGGCGACGAGTTAGCAACTGTGGACCTTGGCAGCGGGCGGTCCGCCGTCGCGATTAGCGCGGGATACAGCCACACATGCGCACTGCTGGACAACCTCAGCCTGGCCTGCTGGGGCGACAACGGCATGGGGCAACTAGGCATAGGGTCCAGCAATGATGCTGACACCTCGGCCGAGATGGGTTCAGGACTGCAGACAGCAAACCTGCCGACCACGACCTCGCGGTCAGTGGTCGCCAGCACTTCTCACACCTGTGCCATCATCGAAGACGGCACGATCAGGTGCTGGGGCGAGGACGACAATGGTCGCCTCGGCGTATACAGGGATGACGACGGCAACATCGGCGACTCCGACGACGAGCTGGGGGGCAATCTCCCAATCACCGACCTGCACATGGTACCTCCCGACTACGACGGGGACGGGTGGATCGACATCTGGGACACCGATGATGATGATGACGGCTACACGGACCTCAATGACGACCTGCCGTTCGATGTGAGGGACTGGATCGACGACGACGAGGACGGGTTGGGCGTCAACGTCGACACGGATGATGACGATGCGGAGGTTTCGACTGCCGATGAGGATGACGAAACGAAGTGGTCAGACGCGGAGGAGGCCGCCTGCGGCACGCTCTGGTGGAGCAGCCTCTCCGAGCCATCCGACTACGATGGGGACGGCATCTGCGACGTCATGGACGAGGATGTCGATGATAACGGATGGAACAATACCTATCAGATAGAGTGCTACGGCGGCGAGCCCAGCACCTGGTCGCACAGAGGGGTGTGGGACAGCTCTGGGAACTGGCCTACTTATGCTTACGACTCCCCTTCCTACGGCTATGACTTTCACCTCTCTGACCACGGAATACGACTCTTCTCCACCTACAGTAACGACAACGCCTACTACGGCCTGCTCAAGCACGATGGCACCACATACGGCCCCACTTCAATATCCAGTTCCAATTACTACGACAATTTCGCAGTCACGGAGCAGAACGGCATAGCATACCTAACCAGTGAGCAGTACATCACCCGAGGCTTGGACACGGTTACTTATCTAACTCCAACCGCGACCATGACGGCTTCGACGTCCTCCTGGGGGGCCAGCACGGCTGTGAGCACTGAGGGCGACATGGTAGTGCGATACGACCAGAGTGGCCCGGACATCGAAGGCGGTTACCTGAACGGGACCACCTTCAGCTTCGCTGCCCCCGGAGGCCTCAGTGGGAGTGGGGGGGGGCAATTGGGATTCGGACCGAGTGGCAAGCTGCACCTGCTGCAAGTCAACCTGACGGCCACGACAGTCGGCTTCTACCACTGGACGACGGAGGTGGGCGGTGACCTATCTGGAGAAACGTCGGTCACCTGGAGTGCGCCCCAACTGGTGCTCGAGCGCAACCAGAGTACAAACGCATGGAGTTCGGGGGAGTATTCGGCTGCTTACGATCACATGGCCGACCTGCACGTCGCGGCTGACGGCACGGTGTACGCGGGCATGTACAACCAGACGAGCCTCTGGTTCGCCACCTACGATGGGGCGACCTGGAGCACCGAGGAATTAGCAGCGGGCACAGGGTACAATGAGGGGGTCGAGATACAGACTAACTCAACTGGAGTTCCATATGTGGCCTGGATAGACCACACCTCGGACACGCTGAATCTCTCACGCAAGGAAGGAGGTTCCTGGACGACAGAGGAGGTGTGGCAGAGCAGCGGTTGGGACACCAGCTCAAGCTATCACCAGTACGGTAAGCTCACCCTGCAGTTCGACCGACAGGACGATCCCTACCTGATGTCGATTGACGCCAACGACAGCGCCTCTGCTATCCTGCACCACAAGGGAGTGCTGCTCGACCCATCCTTCACCTTCGAGCCGACGGACTCCAACAGCGACGGGATCTGCGATACCCTGCAGTATGCGGTGATAGACTACGGGACGACCTCCTTTGTACTCACGAGGGGGGAGGCGGTCACCCAGACGCCCTCCTTCTCAGGTCTGCCAGTGATCGAGGTCTGGACGGCCGCGCTTCCCGACGGCCTGTCCCTCGACAGCTCCACGGGAGTGATCTCGGGGACTCCGGAAAGCGTTGACACCGGAGGAACGATCTACACGGTGTACTCGAACAGCAGCGCTGCCTCCTACAATGTCACAATAACGATCTACGTGCGTTCACCAGCGCCTATACACGCCGGCTACGGGAGGGTGGATGATCACCAGTACCTAGCAGTCCTGAACGGTCAGGGCTACACCAAGCACGCCTACGACAACAACAACAACCTGTACTTCTACGGCAAATACTCCTCCAGCAGCGGATGGTTGGCTGATGGCATCAGCGACCCAGGGCTGGATGACTCCAACGACGCTTATCTGGCCAAGCGCTGGTCCAACGGCACGTGGGCTTGGGTCGTGCCACTGGACGCCAGCTCGTCCGTCAGCATAGGCGAGCTCGTTGTGGATGACGCCGGCAACGCCTACGTAAACGGACACCGGACCGCCGGCATGGTCGACCTTCCCGGCTCGGTGCACGACCTTCCAAGCAGAGAGGCGGCCTTCGTCGTCTCGGTCGATACGAACGGCAGCGTCAGGTGGGCCGTGGACGCCTACATTTCCTCAGGCAGCACCAACGCGAACTGGTACGTCTGGTCAGGGTCCTCGATCAATTCCTACGGGTTCACGAGGATGCACGTCAACAGCTCCACTGGGATATTGACTTTCGCGGGTCAAGTATCGAGCTCATCGTCCGGAGACCGGACCCTTACCTTCGGCAGTTTGACACTGGAGATTCCGTCATCCAACTACAACTACTACAGGCCGTTCGTCGCGCGAATCAACTCCACGGGCGATTTCACTTGGGTTACAACCGTGACTCCCGATTCATCCCACCACAGGACCCTACAAGGCATGGCAGTGCACGACAACGGCTCGGTCGACGTCCTGATGCGTACCTACGGCAGCACCACTCTGGGGGGCCACTCGGTCTCTTCCAGCACTTACCACTACGTGCTGGGCTCTCTCAACTCTTCGGGGATATGGACCGGGGCGGCAACGATAGTGGCCGAGGACCCGTCTAGCTTCGATGGCAGCTATGACTCGGCAATGATGGAGGGCACCTCTGGGGGCGCCTTGGTGATCGCTATGTGGATGACCGACGACGTTAGTCGCCTGAATGTCACCGGGACCGCGCACTGGTTCAACACCACGTGCTCGGGAGACAGCCTCGTGGTGCTCCGCCTGGACGGCGTCGACGGAGGAGTTGAGGCCTCTCGCGAGTACTGTCTGACTAACTACGGAGGATACTACGCAGAGTACTACAACCAGCTGATGGTCGACTCGCAGGACAGGATCTGGTTGTTCCTCGGGCACCATTGGCAGTACATCGGAAACCACCATCGCATGTTGCGTCTGGACTCAGGCCTGAACCCCGACTTCGAGGAGTATCTCGAGTATTCCGGCAATCCCGCCAACAGTTACCACTTGCAGTGGGAGGACATCGCCTTCGACTCCAATGACAACGTCCTAGCGAGCATCTACACCAGCCAATGGTATCTGTTCTGGGACGACACGCAAGTAGACCGTACGAGTAGCAACTGGAACTACCAGAACCTGTTCTTCATGGATACGGCGGGGCACGCCATAGATGGAGCGAGTTTCATCTCCGAGGAAGCAGTTGTTCACGGGGTCGCAGGGCTGAGCGCGATGGGCGCGACGTGCAGCCTCGGATCGTCGTACTGCCTCGAGAACCTAGACAGCTGGGCTATCTCGCCCGACCTGCCCGACGGGCTGACTCTCGACGCGGCCACCGGAGTGATCTCGGGGACAGCAACGGGAAACATGACGCTGACGAACTTCACGATGTGGATGAACGACACCGCTCTCGGGGACCAGCAGTTCAACGTCTCTTTCACAATCCTCGACGGCAGGCCCACCGTGAGCTATGCCCAAACCGTCTACGTGCTTGAGCGTGGCACCCAGATTTCGCCAATCGTGCCTACCGAGATAGATGGCGTCATCGTCAACTGGACATTCGTCCCCGAACTGCCCCCCGGACTGAGCCTCGGTGCTAGCAACGGCACGATATACGGCACCCCTAGCGCCAACCTGACCGGGTCGACCTTCCAGTTGCGAGTCAGCAGCAACGGGGCTACTAGGGCGATCGACTTCAACTTCACAATCAACGAGGAGCTGGCCACGATCGCATACGGCAACGGCTCCTACATCCTACCTAGAGACGGGTTGGCGGACATCAGGCCCACCTTGGGAGGGGGGGTTGTGGCATCGTTCGCGATCAACTCGACCGATCTGCCCATGGGACTGAGCTTCAACACTAGCACCGGGAGGATTCATGGAACCCCGCTGTTGATCACTGACAACACAACTTACACGGTTTGGGCCAACAATACTGGAGGTTCGGCGAGCACCACTGTCTCGCTGTGGGTGGTCGGCACCGGACTCACACTGAGCTTTCCCACGAGCGACCTCATCCTAGTGAATGGGACGGAGATGCAGGCATTTGCGGGCCAGACATCAGGATCCACCCCCAATTCGTGGGAAATCTCGCCCTCACTCCCGGAGGGGTTATCGTTCGGCAGCTCCAACGGGACTATCTGGGGCACCCCGACGGAGGTGATCGCCGCTACCAACTACACCGTTTGGGCTAATGCCAGTGGAGGGCAGACCAGCTATGCCACCGTGAGCATCACCGTGCTAGAGGACACGGATGGGGACGGGGTTCCTGACACCACGGACCCAGACGATGACAACGACGATTGGGTCGACACGGATGAGTCCGCGTGCGGCACCGATTCGCTCGACGACTCCAGCACCCCAACCGACAGCGACAACGATGGGACATGCGATGCGCTGGACGACTTCGACGACCTTGCGATAGCCTTGGCATACGAAGTCTCCACGCTGAACTTGACAGTCAACCTGAGCGTGGTATCTCTGACCCCCATAACCTCTGGAGGGGATATCATCAGCTGGGAGGTTGTTCCGAGCATGCCCCCCGGGCTTTCCCTGAACAATACAACCGGAGCGATTTCGGGGACTCCCACAACCACATTCGCTACCACTGCCTTCACCATCTGGGCCAACAACACCGGTTACACCTCCTCGTTCTGGCTGAACATCTCCTCGTCCCTGCTCGACACCGACGGCGACGGGGAGCCCGACGAGACCGACGAGGACGACGACGGGGACGGTTGGACGGACGTCGACGAGGGCACGTGCGCCACCGACCCGCTGAACGAAACCGACTACCCGGCCGACTCGGACGGGGACGGAGTGTGCGACCTGAACGACGGGATCGACGACTCCGAGATATTCCTAGCATACGCCGAATCGTCGCTGGCCCTGACGGTCAACATCACCAACGCATCCCTCTCGCCGATCCAGAACGGCGGGGACGTGCGGACCTGGGAGGTCTCCCCGGCGATGCCCTCCGGGCTCTCCTTCGACAACTCCACCGGCTCGATCACCGGGATCGCGACCGCCGAGTTCGTCCCGACCAACTTCACCGTCTGGGCCAACAACAGCCAGCACAGCGCCTCCTTCGCGATCGAGATGTGGGCCGAGCTGCTCGACACCGACGGCGACGGGGAGCCCGACGAGACCGACGAGGACGACGACGGGGACGGTTGGACGGACGTCGACGAGGAGGCGTGCCTTACTGGGGGGCTGGACCAGTTGGACTACCCGACCGACTCGGACGGGGACGGTGTTTGCGACAATGTCGACGATGTCGACGACTCGCCCGTCTTCCTCGTCTACAGCAGCACATCGCAGCTCCTCTTCGTAAACGAGCCTATTACTCCCATTGTGGCCAATACATTCGGCGGCGACGTGCGAACTTGGGAAATCTGGCCATTTCTGCCTCCGGGGCTGGCGCTCAATGGAGAGACCGCACGAAGCACGACATCGGACGGGACAATATCGGGTTCGCCGATGGTGGTTTTCGACATGCAGGTCTTCACGGTGTGGGCCAACAACTCGCAGCACTCCAGCGCAGTGGAGATTACGCTTCAGTCAGTGGTGCCAGACCCGGACGACAGTGACTTCGAAATGATTTACCTCGTCGAGTTCCTGAACCTCACTACAGACCTCGACGAGACCTATCTCGAACCAGAAATCTTCGGAGGCAATGTTTCCTCATGGTCGATTTCCCCTCAACTGCCCGAGGGATTGTATTTCAACACCACGAACGGGCTGATTACTGGAGTCGCCACCGTAGAGCTGAATGCCACCACATTCACAGTTTCAGCCAGCAACTCTCTATTCCTACACACGCATGATATCACAATTTCAGCAAGGCTGCTCGATACAGATGGGGATGGGATTCCCGACGTCACCGACGAGGACGATGACGGGGACGGTTGGAGTGATGAAGCAGAGGGGGACTGTGAGACAGATCCGCTGGATATCGTCTCCAAGCCCGATGATTACGACGGGGACGGGATCTGCAACCTCGCCGACGAATTCGACGACTCACCCATCGTATTCTTCTACGCGAGCGACCGCTTGGAGCTTACAGTCGGGTTGGAGATGGAGGTACTCGAACCTAGAATCGCGCCTAGCGGAGGTGGGGTTATGGGCTTCAGCGTAGTACCGGACCTCCCCCCGGGGCTGTCGATGAATAATACCACGGGAGTGATTTCCGGTACACCGACCGAGCCCTACGACCACCTCGTGCTGGAGTACTCCCATATGTTCACGGCGGTCAATGGCCAATACAGTTTCAGCTACACTGTAGACTTCGTCGTCCTCGCACCATTAATCGAAAATCCCGACAGCGACAAAGACGGTTGGAGTGATGCTGACGAGCTGGAATGCGACAAGGACCCCGATAACGCTAGTTCATTCCCCGAGGACATCGACCTCGACCTAATCTGCAGCCATATCGACGAGGACGACGACGGGGACAAAATCGGCGATCTCATCGACGCGTTCCCGAAGGATCCCACCGCATGGGATGATACCGACTCCGACGGCATGCCAGACGAACTAACCTGCACATACTCCACTGACTCGGCCAACTGCACCCCCATTCTAATCGAGGACATAGACGATGACAACGATGGCTGGAAAGACCTCAATGAGACCAACTGTGCCACTGACCCGAAGGACAACCTCTCGATTCCTACCGATGATGATGGAGACGGGGTGTGCAACCTACTGGAGGAGTACGTTCCGCCTGTCGTGCGCATCCTGTGGATTTGCTGCGTACCAATCCTGTTACTGCTACTCCTCCTGTTGTGGTTGCTCAACCCGTTCGAAGTCGAGGAGGATGAGATCAGGGGGCCAGAACCCGAACACTCGTCCACCGAGCGCGGCTGGACCGGGGGGAGCGGTGACTACGGCGACCCCTTCGTTCTGAGGGAGGTCACAGGGGTCAAACCTGGCTCCTTCGCTGCGAGTCACGAGATTATCAAGATCACCGATATCACACCGCGTCTGATGTGCGACTTCATCGACATGTCTGCGGAGGAGAACGGCAGTCGGTTCAGCATGAGGGGCATCAAATCGAGCTCAAGGGGAGAGGTTGAGTTCAGATTGCAGTTCAGAGATGACGATTTAACATCAGAGACCACCCCCTACCAAGGCCTGATCCGATTCGGCAAGGCCACTGTTTACTTCCTGTGGTCCGTGGAAGTAGAGGTCACAAAAGACACCCCCGAGGAAGTAGTTGCCAAGAAGAAGGCAGCTAGGATCGAGCGCGAGGCCGAGCGGAAGGCCGCCGAGGCCGAGCGGAAGGCCGCCGAGGCCGAGCGGAAGGCCGCCGAGGCCGAGCGGAAGGCGTCCAAGATCGAGCGCGAGGCGGCGGAGAAGGCCAACGAGGCGGAGGAGAGGGCCACTGAGATCGAGCGCGAGGCGGCGGAGAAGGCCACTGAGATCGAGCGCGAGGCGGCGGAGAAGGCCTCTAGGGCAGAGGCTGCAGAGGATCTCGAGGAGCAGCGAGCTGCCGAGGAGGCGGCAAAGGAGGAGGTTGAGGAGAGGGCAAAAGAGTCTGCGCGGAAGGCCGCTGAAATGGAGCGCGAAGCAGCCGAAATGGAGCGCGAAGCAGCCGAGGCAAGGGCCATGCTCCGCAAGAAGGCCGAGAGGCGCAAGGCCGCCGAGGTCGAGGAGAGGGCAAAGGAGGCCGCGCGGAAGGCCGCCGAGGAGGAAGCCAGGGAGGAGGCTGAGCGAGAGGTCGAGCGGAAGGCCGCCGAGATTGAGCGTTTGAAGGTGGAGAAGGCGGCTAGGATCGAGCGCGAGGCAGCGGAGAAGGCGGCTAGGATCGAGCGCGAGGCAGCGGAGATGGCCGCGGAAGCCAAGAAGCTCCTGCGCAAGAAGGCCGAGGAGCGCAAGCGGAGGCTCGAGGAGGAAGAGAAGGCCAGTCAGGAAGCGAGGGAAAAGGCTGCATCAAGAGAGGAAGCAATGGAGGAAGAGATTGCCGAACGGCGCTCCAAGTTGGAAGAACTCGGGGAAGAGGAGAGGAGGAAAGAGAAGGCCATGCTTCGAATTGCTGAGAGGATGAAGAAGATCGATTTCGGAAAAATAGGATTCGCCACTCATGCCGACAAGGACGACTTGGAGGAAATCGAGGGGATTGGGTCTTTCATAGAGGAGAAGCTCAATTCATTGGGTATCTACAAATTTTCCCAAATCTCCAGGATGGACTCGGATTTGGTGGACAAGGTCAACGAGGCGATTGAGTTCTTTCCAGGTCGAATAGAGCGTGACAGGTGGGTCGATCAGGCCAAGGTTCTAGCGGCGAACCAACAAGAGCTAGCGGATGGGGGAGAATCCACCGTGGCGAGTTTGGAGACTGAGCACGAGACTGCCGAGGCAAGGGCCATGCTCCGCAAGAAGGCCGATAGGCGCAAGTCCATGGAGATGGCTGAGAGGGCTCTCGAAGAGGCGCAGCGACGCGAGGAGGCCGAGGAACTCCTCCGCAAGAAGGCCGATGAGCGGAAGAGTCTCGAGGAGGAGGGCGGGGATATCCTCGACAACCTTTGAAGGAGGACTAGGCTGATTGATACAAAACCATTTGAAAGGAGCATTTGTCGCGAGACGGGGGAAATGAATGGCTGACACTATGACTGAGGCAATAGCCCCCCTCGTGGAGCTATTCGAGGAGATCGAGGAGATAGGGGTCGTCGCCCAAGTGGGCGTGTCTCTGGGGCTGACTCTCTTCGGCCTGCTGTTCACTCGGTATGTGCTCATCAAGATTGCGTGGAGGATTGTCAGGCGAACGGACGCAGAATGGGACAACGAGGTCCTCGACCCCATCGCCAATCGGCTGTACGTGTTCGTCCTAGTGGCCGGTGTCGAAGTGACGATGATGTGGACGCTTGGGAGGAAAGACGAAGTCTACGCTGCAGTCGCCCCTTACTTTTCAGCGGCGTACATCGTAATCTCGGCTTCAATCATCAGCATTGCAATCAAACACATTGTTCCCCCAGCCATGGAACGCTACAACACGAACAAGACAGTCACAGTAACTGGCGGAAACCCGCTCGTCGTATTCTCCTCACGAGGGCTAGTCTGGTTCCTCGGCCTCTACCTCGCCTTCAACGAGATCGGCATCGAGCTCTTGGGACTGCTCGCCTCACTCGCTGTCTTCTCCCTAATCATCGGCCTGGCAGTCCAGCAGACACTCGGGAACATGATCAACTCGTTCATGCTTGCGATCGACCAGCCGTTCGAGGTCGGGGACCGTATAGAGGTCGCTGGCGTAATCGGCACCGTGATGTCGGTGGGAATCCTCTCGACGAAGATCCTTACCCTCAACGAGCAACTCGTCGTCATACCCAATAACCGACTCGTCGACTCCACCATTACCAACTTCGCAAGGGGGGGCGGGGATGGAATAGCAACTAGGGTGTTGCTCCACCTTGACGTTGGTGTCGACTACGAAGAGAATTCCGCCCATGTCAAGCAGGTCATGATTGAGGTCGCCAAGAAGTGCCCCCAAGTCGAGGAAGACCCTCCCCCGAGGGCTCTGCTCAGAGAGCTGGGTGAATTCTCCAAGAACTACAGGCTCTATGCTTGGATAGTCGATTACGGCGAGGAGTTCCTCGCAACCGACTGGCTGCTGAGAGAGATTGACAGAAGTTTCCAGCGAGAGGGGATCAGTATCCCCTACCCAGTTCAAGTCGAATTGCCCGCCAAGCCCTCCCCATTCCCTGAGGGCGAGCGTGGAGAACAAATGCGCCGCCGCAAGTCCACCCGTCAGCACGTAGCGAGGATCAAGATGCTTCGCGACGAGGCGGAGATGGAGGAGGAGAGGGATACAGCTAGGGTGGAGCTCGAGTTGCTCCAAGAAAGGCTCGCCGCAGGAGAAATGAGACGATCTGAGCGTGAGATCGTGGAGAACGACATCCGTGCCCTCGAGAACCTCCTGGGGCAATTCTCAGAGTAATGGGGCCTGCGAAACCTCTTCAAGCCTAGTCTACGAAACGAAATCGATGAAGGCTGAGGATTCGGAGACATCCGCACAAAAGGCGGGCCTGAAACTAAGTGATAGGAACGAGCCTGGAATCTCTAGGAAGAAAGTAGAGTCCCCCCCAGATGAAGAGGGAGGAAAACCGAAAATTTCGTGGAAATACGTCATGCCTGACGGCAAGGCCATAACTGGAGAAAAGCGGGTTGATTTCCTGAATTCTCTTGCAGTTCCCCCCGCATGGACAGATGTGTGGTTCTGCACAGACCAGAATGGGCACATCCAAGCCACTGGTAAGGACTCCAATGGAAGGCTCCAATACCGATACCATCCGAAGTGGAACGAATACAAGGCGATTCTGAAGTACCAAAACGTAGATGAGTTCGCAACAGAGTTGAATGGCCTGAGACTGGAAATTCTTGCAGACCTAGACACTAAGGGAATGAATAAGGACAAGGCCGTAGCTTTGGTAATCTGGCTCATTGACAGGTACCACATCAGGGTAGGCTCGGACCAGTATGCCCAGGAGAACGAGTCATATGGCCTTACTACCCTCAAAGAAAGTCACATCACCTACAGAAGAGGGGATAAGGCCATAGTTGAAAATGACAGTAGAATCTGGAAGAGGAATAAGGACCCCCTGCCAAAGATCAATGCTATAATGAAATTTTCAGGTAAATCGGGCAAAGATTGGAAATTGTATATCCGCCATCCCGAGATAGCCAAATTGATTGAAGAATCGGGCAAGGTTGGGGGCAGGGACAAGGAACAGGACGTTTTCAGGTATTTGGATAAGAACAGCAACGACTACGACATCAAAGCCGAGCACATCAACGAATACCTAGACAGGCACATGGATAACAGATACACTGCCAAGGACTTCCGAACTTGGGCGGCATCGTGGAAGACAGCAGCAAGGCTGGCAATGGTGTCCGAAGCAAGCGATGAAGAAATCGGCGATCTCCCAGACCTACACCAAGATGCTGTCGAGAGATCAGAGAAGGACGGTTTTCCCGCTTTCGTAGAATGGCGCGGAAGGTATCTGAAGGGGACAGAGGGGTTGGCAAAACTAGCTGAGACAGGAAAACTCCCCGGAGAGAGCGAGAAGGACAGGAGTGCTACGATGCTGGCGGTCATTGATACGGTGGCAGCAGACCTCGGTAACACAAGAGCAGTGTGCAGGTCGTCCTACATCCGACCCATGTTCATGGATGACTGGGAATCAGGGGCATTCCTAGAAAGATGGAACAAGGCAAAGGAGGGGGCAGTAAGGGGTAATCAGTTGGACTCAGACGAAACCGCTGCGATCAACTACATGAAGGCCCACGAGGATGGCGAGTTTGACTTCTCCAAATAGAAGTCCTACGGCACAGTTGAAGCGAAGTACTGTCTGCAAAGCCCATGAGTAGCGCTGCAAACCGACGCCTCGACCTCGTGGGTTTCCTATGCCCTATTCCCATCCACGAGACCCGCCGGGCTCTAGAGGTGAGTGAGGAGGGAGATGTCCTGGAGGTGGTGTGCGACGACCCAGAGACCCTGCACGATATCCCAGCCCTGTGCGACAGGATGGGGATTACATTGGAGAGGGTCGCGGAGAGATCGGGCGAGTACACCTTCGTAATCAGCAAAAAGGCTGTGGGCCTGTAGCATTCAAAGAGGTCTTGCCTGTGGGATGCCTGTGAGCGTTCCCGATATCTATGAGATTGATGACGTTCCTGCGGACGCCCGACTTCCAACCGAGCACGGAGACTTCAGAATCAAAGTCTTCCACGAGGATGAGACTGGCCTCGACCACGTTGCCCTATTGCTCGGAGAAATGCGAGGACCAGATCCCGTTCTAGTCAGAGTTCACTCCGAATGTCTGACAGGGGACGCATTCGGTAGCCAGAGATGTGACTGCGGGGCTCAGTTGGACTCTGCCCTGCGACAAATCCAGGACGTGGGTTGGGGCTGTTTGGTCTACCTCCGTCAGGAAGGGAGAGGAATCGGCCTTCACGCTAAGATTCAGGCCTACAACCTTCAGGACATGGGGGCCGATACCATGGAGGCCAACCTGATGCTGGGGCACCCTGTTGATGCGAGGGACTACAAGATAGCTTCAGAGATTCTCGAAGGAGTCGGCATCGATAGGGTCTGCCTGCTCACCAACAATCCGGAAAAGGTCAGACAGTTGACGGATCACGGAATCAACGTCGTCGAGAGGATGCCCTTGGTGGTAGGTGTGGGCAACGACAACAGAGATTATCTGACCACCAAGGTGGAAAAGATGGGGCACGAGATCTGTGACGAAGTCCTGAACGGCGGATAGTGGGGCCGTGACCGGGACTTGAACCCGGGCCGGCGGGACCACAACCCACCGTGCTAACCGCTACACCATCACAGCCAAGTGTGCCCCCAGCGTGAGTCGGTCCGTATATCAACCGTTATGCATACATACCCACAACGCACTATCCACCAACGCCTTGAAGCGCGACGCGGGGTCGTTGAGTTCGTGCTAGGGGCTCGAAGGACGTCCGCTGTGCTGCTCTCATTGCTAATGATGGCATCAGCCTCGCCAATCGGAATGGCCGATACGGTGATCTCGGCCGAGTCAGTGGAACTGCTTCCTGCAGGAGGCTTCGATGACCCTGAGGAATGGGTGATTAGCACCACCACTGGATTCTCCACGAATCAAGCGGAATTCTCCATCGGAATGGTCGCAGACGGTGAGCTATCTTTCACCCATGCAAGGCCCGAAAACTTCGCCGAATTCACAGCATGGTCCAGCGCGAGTTCCACCGGCTCGAACGCGACCTTCGGAGAACCGGACGATTTCTACTCTTGGTCGAAGGGACCGGATATCACAATGAGCGGATACTCGTTTCCCGGGCTGCATGACCTGAACATCGAGAACGTCTCACTGGTGCTGTACTTCTCAATCCCTGACGCGCTGAATGAAGATGAGGTCAACGTCCTGATGCAAAATCATGGTGCTGATAGGCTGGTCCAGTCTTACGCAAGGACCCTAGATGGGATCGACAGGATGGCCATTCCACTCGTCGTCTCTCTCGACGAGTACGTTGAATGGGACTGGGACAAGTTGGAGAGCACTCAGTTCACCGTCGACTATGTCTCGGTGGGCACCGATGACGACTCGGAGGTGAGGGTCGATGCAGTCGGTCTGCGAGTTAAATTCCACCAGCCTTGGTACTCCTTCGAGAATACCAGAGCGAAGCATGTTGCCCATAACATAGAGGCCCCGGTGTTGGATTTCGGTCCATTTGACGGGCATACCGTAGGACTGTCACAAGATTCGTGCGGCCTGACCCCAGATGGAACGGGGGAGGCGTACTGGGCCTTCGAAGTCGAAGTCCCAGCCCAACAGGAACTAGGCAGAATCCACACCTATGGTAGTGGAAACCACACTATTTGGGCCGTGTCTGATGATATCGATGAGGACTACACCGAGATACGTTCAGGAGATCTTCTGAATCTATCCAATCCCCTCCTGCGGATACGCATAGACGTTGAAGACGGATGCGTTTCGAGAGCGAGGGTGGATGTCAACGACCCGCAACTGGTAGTCGCGGGAAGCATCACTGGAAAGACTGGCGGACTTTCTGCTCCAGCGAGCTATGTCCTCTTCAGTATTGGCAACTACCTCGTTCACACTCGTCCAATGGAACTCGGGGAGTTCTCGTTCAGCGTCCCTATCGGGAATGCGCTTCCTGAAGTCGGTGATACTTTGGAGGTGGGCGTCGCAGCACGTTTCCAGTGGTCTTCCAACGGGACGGGGGAGACTACAGTCGTGCACATCAAATCGATGTCCATTTCGGGTGGCTACCACGTGGAATGGGACCTCGATCCCGAGTGTCTGGCCATGGATGATCTGCACCTGCAAGAGGACGAAGGCGGGCTTATCATCGCCATGCCGTCTCGCTGCATAGACGACATCACGACTGGAGAAGCCCTTACCGTGGCAGCAGAAAGCACGAATACCAGTCTCGTGAATGCCTCAGGAGAAGGCCACAACCTTAGGATCCAGCCAAATTTAGACGCTTTTGGCTCTGCCACGGTGAACGTCTCGGTCAGCGATCAGCGTGGAAACTCATGGTCAGACTCCTTCATCGTCAATGTCGCTCCAGTGCCTGACCCACCTGTTATTGGGGGGCTGCCGCTGGCTGTGTACATCGAGCTCGGTGAGACCAGTATCATCGAACCAGCAATCTTCGATCCCGATACAGACTCACTCGTCATATCGACCAGCCGATCATGGGCCACAGTTAGCCCCCAAGGGATTCTATCCTTGACTCCGGTGGAGCCGGGCGCGCAGACTCTGAGGCTCACAGTCAGCGACGGTACGACGGAGGTATCACAGGACATCGAGGTTATTGTTACGGCCAAGCCTGACCTAATGGTTGAGTCCGTTGAAGTGAGATACGGTGGAGTTTCCTCAGTCACACTTGTCCAGGGCGATGTAGTGGAAATCGTCGGTTTCGTCAGGAACGAGGGTCGTGGAGCTGCCTATGACGTGCCCTTTCACTGCCATCTCAATGGAATCCTAGTTGGTTCAGATTCGATAGACTCCATTGAGCCTGGAGGTCTGAAGATGGCTGTGTGTGACGCACAACTTAACGAGGCGAGCCAAGAATTGACCGTCATGGTAGAAATCGATGGAACAGCCTCGATTCAGGAGACTGACGAAACCAACAACCTGCTTGAAGCCATCATTACAGTCGAACAGCCAGATAATTCCGGTGGAAAGTCCGATCCCGGCAATGTCGTGATATTCATTTCCGTATGCATCATTCTCGCTTCCTTGGTCTTCCTCCAGATGGGCCCTCGTAGAGTGAAGAAGGAGTTCGAGCGTCGGAAGTGAGCCCCATTGGCACCCCATCCAGTGGGACGTTTGGCCGATAATCAATAAAATCTAGGCAATGGTTATACCGGGAGTGGGGGCGAAATTGGGGTACCGCGCTCGACTATTTCGGTAGTCGGCCCGGTGGTGTGTGTGCGAAAATGATGGTACTGAAGATACGTCTGGAGACTGACGAGTGGATTTACGAAGAGCACGAGGCGGCCTAAGGGCTATCTCTGTTCCTTGACCCAAGTCTGCGGGTAGATCCCTGGTGGCATCATTACCGTCTGGGCTGTGGCCACCTGTCCAGCCCTCATTCTTGGCAACGAGTCCGTGGCCACGCTCAAAGTCGAAAGTGCCACGACTTCGCCCTTGAGGCTGTAAATCAGCACGCTGGATCCTGCTGACAGGTTCTTGGGGGCACTGACAACGCCCGGCCTAGCTAGTGGGGCGCCGTGAGATACCGCGGCAACTGCCCCATCCTTAACAACGATTCTGGGAAGTTCGTCCAAGATGCTCTCCACTGGGGCGAGAATCCTAGTCAGGCCCCTTCCATCATCGTGTTCACGCCAAAGAAAGGTCGCGTCGGTTAGTTGTTGCATGGTGCAAGCCATCGTGTCATTGAAGCCACCACTACCCTCCCTGTGGAGTTCCAAGAGTTGGCATTCAGTCCCCATTAGCAGACCGAAATCCTTGGCCAGGGTGCGCACATAGGTGCCGGCATCGCATTGGAAAGCGACGACGAAGACCCTGCTTGCTTCGTCATAATCGATTAATTGGGCGGATTGGATGATGCGTGAACGAACCTGAACCTTAACGGCGGATTCCTTCGGGGGAACGTTGTAAATCTCCCCTGTCATTTTCTCCAGTAGGCTGGAAATTTCGGCTAAATCAACTCCTTTCTTGAAGCGTAGCACGGAGACATAGCGCTTAGGCTTCTTCAGCAATACTCCCGTGAGCTTGGTAGCCCTCCCACACAACAGAGTCAGGAGGCCCGTAGCAAACGGATCTAGAGTGCCTCCATGGCCAATCCTTGCAATTCCCAGGAGGTTCCTCGCCCAAGCGGTCAGTTGGTGGCTCGTTGGTCCAGGAGGCTTGTCGATGACGATGACTCCACACCCTAGGAGTTCCTCCAAGGGGCGGTCTTTAGGATTGCAGCCATAAGACGGGTTCGTCTTTGCAGACGAGTCGAGGACCCAATTCTCCTCTTCAGACATGCAGTCTCACTTTCCCAGATTAGAATGAACTATGGCAAAAACCTCATCCTCGTCCTTTTCATCCGCTTCGATGACTAGATTGTAGGGGGAGAGGTCATCGAGATCTATGCCGTAGAGGATGCGATAGCGCTCCATATCATCCCTCTGGCGCTGCTTTGCACGCTTGAGGCAGTCCTCAAAGTCGCCGCCCTCTCGATTTTTTATACGGCGTGCCCTCTCCCCCTCTGAAACAGCCACCCACACCCTCAGACAGTCGATTCCCATCCGGTAGGCCCACCAACCGCACAGTCTGCTCTCGATAATCTCGGGAGATTCCTCTGCGGACATCAGTTCCTGCAGAAGGGCATCTAGAGCCCTGTCAATGTCTAGATCACCCTTGGCCACTGCGCTGAGATCCTCGACCGAGAGCCCCCGGCGGGCCGCCTCCTTACGGAATACATCCCCACCGTTGAGAGAGTCCCATTCGTACGCTTGAGTGAGTTTGCTGACAAGGGTCGATGTGCCACTACCAGGAGGGCCGCTGATGGTTATAATAACCAGAATCTCACCTCCACTCATTGCGGCAGACGTCGCACCTCAGAACCCCTTTAGGAGTCCTAGAAATCAAGTCGGAATCACACGATGGACAAGTAGTGCCTTCCTTCGGGGGGGAGGCGTGAAGGTTGCCCGAGCGAGCCTGAGGAGGCAGGTTACTCTGCTTGCCAGTCTTCTTCGGACCTGCCCTCCTCTGAGCACGGTGAGCCCTTTGGGAGGCAGAGCCCGGCTTCCTCTCATCCTCTAGCATGTGGATGAGGGGTTCGGGGATCTTGTCACCAGACAGGACGAGGGGGTGCTGTGAGTACCTGAAGAGTTTGATGTGGCGATCGACGATTCGGCCCAATGGTGCGCTCATGGCAATGTAAGTTGCAATCCAAGCAGGGAAAATCCACATGACCTTTGAGTTGAAGTTCCACATCGGATTCCATGGCAGGCTGACGGATCCGACCTTGAAGACCTCAACAGACCCAGCCATCCAACTGAAAATAGCGATGATGAAGATCATCGTGAACATCATCGGTTTCATCATTGAGGACTGCATCTGCATCTGCTCGGGCATCATCTCCATCTGCATCTTCTGCATCTTGTCCGCCCTCGCTGTGTCCCTAGCCATCCTTGCCTCCCTGAGTTGCTTGCCAACCTGGCGGCTCCTATGGGAGAAGTGGGCCTGCTGTAAGGGATCCATGAAGAAAGAGCGGATCACCGTATTCACTACCATGATTGAGGAGCCGATGATGAAAACGGTAGGAACGAAGTAATCTTGGTGAAATGGCAACATTGGCTCGATGACGGTTCCAGCGCCGTCGGAGAGAGCAATGCGGATTCCGGGATTCACCATCAGTAGCACCATCATGCCCAGAAGAAAGAGCATCGGGACCATCATGGATGACATGGCCTCGGCCTGAGCGTCGCCGCCGGATTGCTCTGAGGCCATGTGCATACGGAAAAATGCGACAAGAATAACACTTCGGTGAGGGATTCCGTGATGGATTCATTCACGTGGAGAAGGTGAAACCGCACACCGAGCACAGAGAAGCCCCAATTCCAACATCTCCACCGCAGGCGGGACAGGGCTTCCCAGGCGGAGTTGGCTCGGCCTCTTCCTCGTCGGGCTCGTAGTCCTGCGCATCCTCTGGCGCATCTTCATCGGAACCGTCCTCGGCATGGGCCGTATAGTCCTCGGTGTGGTCGGCCTCGATGCCATCAAGGTAGGCTTTGGTAGGTGGCGTTAGGAGTTCGGGTTCATCGATCTCGATCCATTCGGGGATGTTCGGCTCCTCGTCGACCTCTTCCCCAAAGGTGGCGCCGTGGAAGTCTTGGGCGTCCGTGACCTTGTACTCTGCTTCGGGATCGCCTTGTATGGAGTACAGCACCTCTACGCGCTCGTCCTGCTGAATCCTACCGATAGCCCAAGTGACTTGGTTACCTTCGCGAGCCGACTCCTTGGTCATCGAGGCATCCCTCTCTCCTTCTTTGTCAGAGCGGATAGTTGAACCCTCTATAGTGAAGGTTCCCGGGACAACGTCATGGAGGGCGAGGTCCTCTAGGGCGCTGTCTGAGTTGTTGTGGAACATCAGAAGTATCTCGTACCGCCCCGGCGCTCCACCGGGGAAGACCTCCTTTCCGGTGCTGATATTCCTCCTACGATGGACGACACTAATTTTTGGAGGTCGCTCTACACTCCTCGTGGCCACCGGCCCGAACCTCTCTGAACTGAAGTCAACCCTGATTGGAGCTGCTAGCATCTTGTTCCTAGGAGACGGGTCTGGGGCGTGGAGGGGGTATCTGATGATTAGCGTCTTTCCTGGTTGAAGCCCGAGAGGAGCCGATGTTCCGACGGTTACTCGCATTCCGTGACCCTCACTATCAGGAGAAATGTGCTTCTCCTCCAATTGGACACCATTGACAACTTCAATTCGGTACTGATCGTCACTCAGCTCCGAGCCATCCATCTCGATGGTGACTTGCTCCATCGAGGGCGCCTCGAAGATTCCGGGGATATCATCGAGAATCCGAACCACATTGATGATGGAAGAACCCGTGTTCTCAAACATGACAGCGGTCTCGATGTCGGATGATACATAGGACTTGATGCGGGACTTATCGTACCTCTTCTGGAGAATGGCATCCAGCACAGTTAGCTGCTGTTCCTTCAGCTCCACTGTGCCCGAGGAATGTACTGAGACTCGGGGCAGAATGGAGAAGCGCACCTCCTGCGTGAAGCTCGGTTGGTCCTCCGACTCAACACGCTTCACCATGGAGTCCCACCTACCTTCGGGCGGTACGTCCTGGCGAATATCTGAGACATCCAGAATCGGCTCGTCCCTTCCAGCGAGTCTGACGGTAGCCCCGGAGAGGGCCACCACGAAGGAAGACTTGTTCTCGAACACACAGGTGCAGTGCCAAACCTCCGGTCGGTCGTCCTCGATGGCTGTAACGTAGGAGAACTGGCGACCCGAGCCATGGACCCTATCGAATCTGGCTCGGGACACTGTCGCCTCTGCAGAGTAGGTCGCCGAGCAGACGCCCGCGCGAATCTTCTCGATAGCATCAGTCAAAACCTGAGCTGAAAGCGAGAGGGTTCGGCTCTCACCGATGTTCAGCCTGCCTATGTCCCAGATCACGGATTCATCCTCGACACTGTAAACACGGTCATCTGGCAGTATGAAGGAAGCAGGGACCGCCCTCTTGACCTCAACGTCGTAGAGGGGCACGGGGGAAATATTCTCAATCTCGACGTTGATTTCGATTTCCTGGGGGTTATTGGAGAATACAAGCGAGAGGCTAGATTCCTTGTCGCGGTTGGGTTCGGTGTCAATACTCTCCTTCAGTAAGAGCATTCTCGGTCCGGATGCCGTGTATGGAATCACCGTGTCCTCGGTAGCATCTAATTCCTTCACCGTGGAGATCTTCTCACCGAAATCAGTGGATTCGATAGATTCCAAATGGACCTCGATATCCCAAGCCCTGTGCTTCTTGCTCGCGTTTCTCAGAATTAGTTCACCATCGATAAACTGCCTTCGCACGGAACCGTCCGGGTTCAAGATCGCCTTCTCGGTCTCGCTGAGGGTAGCATGGAGCTTGTCACCGGGGATTGAATCAACCTCAGCAGCAGGCCTCAGGAATGGGGAAGGTCTAGCTGCCTGAGCCTTGATGAACTGCTGCTCTTCGGATTCGCGGACAAGTCCGAAAGCATCGATTGCCTCTGCAACCTGAGAGGTTTGAGTTAAGTCCTGTTCAGCCTCATCCTCTGTCTCGGGCTCCGGTTCCATCTCGGGCCCCGATTCAATCTCGGTCCCGGGCTCAGGCCAATCACCACCCAACAGTGAGAGGGAGTCTGCTAGAGAGTCAATCGAAAAGTGGTCTTCGGGTTCGAGGGGGGCCTCATCTGTGACATCCTCTTGCTCCGAATCTGAGTCGCCCACTGGGATATCCAAATTCAACGATGGCGGTGGGAAGCCCGGTGGTGGTGGCGGGGGAGGGATACTGAACTCATCCCCTAGTGAATCGTCATCGGTCGCGGTCTGATCCTCTGAGTCGTCAATTTCCATGGAAGGAAGGGAATCCAGCGATGGGGGCGGGAAGCCCGGTGGTGGTGG
>JASMKR010000007.1:0-28520 GCA_030749075.1 Candidatus Thalassarchaeaceae archaeon
CGACACGGACGGCGACGGCATCGGCGACAACTCCGACGACGACGCCGACGGCGACGGGCAGCCCAACGACCTCGACGACTTCCCGCTGAACAGCGAGGAGTCCACAGACACGGACGGAGACGGCGTGGGCGACAACGAGGAGGGGTTGCCAGGAATCGGCATTGCCCCGTTAATAGTCGCGCTGGCTGCCGCCGCGATGGTCATCACATCGAGGCGTGAACTGGAATAGTGGGGCCAGTCCGTCATTGCACAGACCCCCAAATTCCCATCGAGTCCCTCAGAGCCGCCTCGAGGTCCTCGTGCACAAATTGGTAACCCTCTCTCTGCAGTCTTTCTGGAAGGACCCGCTGGCTTTCGAGAGCGAGACTCCCCCCCATCTCCCCGAACAGCAGTCTGATGACCAATCCCGGAGTCGGTGCTAGGGTAGGGCGCCTAAGGACTCCCCCCATGGTCTTGGCGAACTGCTTCTGGCGAACGGGATTGGGGGCTGCGAGGTTGTACGGCCCGCTCGATCCCTCGTTCATAATCAGGTGGTATATGGCGTAAATCTCGTCATCAAGGGAAATCCAGGGCATCCACTGTTTGCCACCACCAATCGCCCCCCCGATTCCGAGCTTGAACGGGAGCAGCATCTTCCCCAATGCCCCACCGGTGGGGGAGAGTACTATTCCCGAGCGCAGGAATACAGTTCTGATGCCTGACTTCTCGACGGCATCTGCCGCGCCCTCCCAATCAGCGCAGACTCTCGGGAGGAAACCCTCGCCAGCCGCGCTTGCCTCGGTGAGTTCTTCGTCGGCGCGGTTTCCGTACCAGCCGACTGCGCTGGCGAGAACGAAGCCTTCCGGCTTCTTCTCAAGCGATGCGACAGCATCTGCGAGCAGGGTGGTGCTGCCAACTCTGGAGTCTCGGACGATCTTCTTCCGCTTAGCAGACCAGCGTTTATCACCAATTCCAGCCCCACCGAGATGAATCACAACATCGAAGCCCTCGATTTTGTCGGCGTCCAACTCTCCCCTATTGGGATACCAGGAGATTTCTTTGGCACCGATTGTTGCCGGTCTTCGCACCAATCTCCAAACATCGTGTCCACCGGTGTCGAGGAAGGCGACAAGTTGCATCCCGATCATTCCAGATGAACCTGCAACGAGAATTCTCTTGCGGGGTTGGTCGGAGTATTTCCCGTGCCGACCCAAATCCCTCTGCAGGCGTAATTCCCGCGCTCTGAACATTCGCCTCAGCCTCTTCCTAATCCATCGTCCTGCGAACATGTGTCCGAAGGCCCCAAATGGAACTTGATAGCGAACACGGTCATTCACCAAGCTCCCGCTTCCATCGTCTAGGAAGACGTGCTCGTGCCTCCATCTCCAGAACGGCCCCCTAACCATGATGTCCTCAAATTTGTGAGGTGGATCGTATGCGGTGAACACGGCCTCCCACGTCATCTTCAGAGGCCCCATGGGAATGCGAAACACGCTCTTCGAGCCGACTTCTAGACTGAAGTCAGAGTATACTCCCTCCGCCACCTCCCAAGGGGGCATCAGCCTCAGGAAGGCTAAGTCTTCCTCGTGCCAGGAGAACACCGACTCCTTGGGGTGGTCGAGTGCGGTCTTCCACTCCAAATCGTACATCTGGGTCACCTGTAATTGGGATGTTCCGAGGCCAATTATTCGAGTATAAGAGATTTGATTTACCACGTGGTGGAATTATATCGGTGTATGAAGGGAGGGACACGATGGAAGGCAATGACACGCTAACCGAACTTGAGCGAGGAAGCGATGATTGCACCCTGAGATTCTCCGATGGCGCTTCGTTCCGAATCAGTTATCTAGCGATTCGCTCGCACTGCCAATGCGCCAACTGCATTCCACGTCAGGAGAACGAACAACGTCGTCTAGAGTTCGAGCAGGAGGTCTCCCGACTCCGAATGGAGAAGCCCAGGGTCTATCCAGTGGGTCGCTACGGCATCCGGTTCGAGTGGCCTACGGGCTGCTCGAGTGGCATCCACTCATTCGGGCACCTTCGTTCTCTAGCAGAGGAACTCGGCACCCCCATCTGAGCCCAAGGGGCCCTGCCGAAGATGTCAAAGGCAGTGCGCCGGTCCCCAACTCGTCGAAGCAGCGGGTACCCCCCGTTGCTGCGGTGGTGATGGAATGACCGAAGACGAACCGAAGGCCGCCGAGCCCAATCTCGACGAGGAGGATGAGTGGCAACTCTACGCTTCTGCCGGATACCCCTCGACAGGCTTCATACTCGATGAGGTGGAGACTGCAGAGGACGATAATCCCGATGACGTCTGGTTCGACGGCGACGATTTCGACTTCGAGGGAAATACGGTCAATTGGGACGCACCACCATGTCCGGCCGCCCTGGGCATTGCCCATCTCATCAAGATCGGAATCTGCGATTACTGCCTGCATCGCATCGGAGGGCGCAGGAGCGATGAACCAGGCTCCGAGGCGGGCGCGGTACTCAGGAGGGAGGCCTATGCGCGTGACGAAGAACTAAAATCCAAGCCAATCCAAGACTTCTGCCCGCTTTGCGAGAACCTGTTTGAGGACGTTGACAACATTGTTGAGCGAGTCTTTGAATCCCTGTCTGGAACCGATTACTCGACCATACAGTTCGGTATCCACCTGCCCAAGGACCTCATTCAGGAGGAAGACAGGATTCGCAGTAGGTATGGGGCCCCCGCCTCTTATCCGCTGAAAGGCGCCCTTGTCGAGGCAATACACCACCGAATCAGGTCTTCCAACAAACAAGTCGACTTCGTAAAGGAGAGACCCGACATAATGGTCCTTGTCGATGGGCTGACTCTCCGAGTGGACGTCGATGTCAGGCCCATTTTCCTCTATGGGAGGTACAGGAAGTTGGTACGCGACCTACCACAGACCCGTTGGCCTTGCAGAGCCTGTAGGGGGAGGGCCGTTGACTGCGAATCCTGTAATGGTACTGGGCTTCAGTACCCCGACTCGGTCCAAGACCTCATCGGAGATCCCATCAGAGAGGCTCTCGGGGCCAAAGATACATCATTCCATGGCATGGGAAGGGAGGACATAGACGTCAGGTGCCTGGGTTCTGGACGACCATTCGTCCTTGAGGTCAAGAGACCGTCCAAGAGGAACCATTCCTTGGATGACCTAGTATGCAGAGTCAACGAGAATGCCTCGGGCAAGGTCGAGATTGACGGTTTTAGTTGGTGCGAACGCTCCAAGGTCCACGAGGTTAAGGGGTCAAGATCAGAGAAGACATACACAATTCGCTTCAGGGCTGATGACCTCACCGATGAGGATACGGTCACTAACGCTATCTCCGGCCTCTCCGGTGTCGTTATCGACCAAGAGACCCCGAAGCGAGTCTCCCACAGGAGAGCAGCCAAGATCAGGAGGAGAAGAGTGGTATCCGTCGACAGCATCCTGATCGAAGGTAATGAGGCCCAGTTCTCCCTTCGCTGCGAGGCTGGTACATACATCAAGGAGCTCGTGCACTCGGACGAGGGGCGCACGAAACCATCCGTACAAAGTGCAATTGGCCGTGAGTGTGAGGTCCTATGGCTTGATGTCGAGGAGATACACGCTGACTGAGGGCCATCTGGGCATCCGAGTCCTTAAGAACGCCCTATAGGTCGCCCGGTTTCGCTATAGTTGGATTGGTGGTATATTGGTCACTCGAACTCAAGGATCACGTCGTGGCACTCGCAACATTCTGCGAAAGGACAAGAGAAATCGCAGGAGGCTATTTATTGGCCGCGTCATGCACGCTTACGATGATGGTGACAGGGTTGCAATCGTGCTTGACGGAGCCCAACATAAGGGTATGCCGCATCGACGCTTTCAGGGTCGAACCGGAATCATCACTGGAACCCAGGGCAGGGCTTATGTTGTCAAGGTCTTGGACGGCAATATGGAGAAAACCGTTATTGCCAGACCAGAGCATCTGAAGCCAATCGATTAGGTGTAATCATGACAGACAAGGAGTTCGTCGACTACGCGACCGTCCGAGACTTGCTCGTGGACACAAGGGTACGCAGGGGCGAAATCTCCTACGAGCAGACCATGGCGCTTCAGCACGCGGAGTGGAAGGCCAGTGCTGGAGGCCATCCAACCGGGGACCTCAAGGCCGATCCCGAGGTCTTCAACAACCTCTTCGGGGTACTGATGGAGAATGAGAAGCTGAATCAGCATCCCGATATATGCTCGAAAATCGCAGAGCTTTCACCACTTTCCGTGGCCGATATGAGAGTCATCATTGCCAGCAAGAGGGTAGCAATGGACACAGCTGAGATTGAAGAAATAATCACAATCATTCGCCAGCACGTCCTATGATGTCTTGATTCTGAGCAATTATCTGATAACTCACTTCATGAGGGGGAACCCGTCTGGGAGACCTGAGAATCATGCAGCCGACCGATGGAGATGAGTCGGATGGGGAGCCGAAGGGAATCTATGATGATGAGACGCATGTCCGCCTCCTAGGAGTTCAGGAGAGGAGGCCCATGGGGCATGAGATTCAATGTATCAGCGAGCCCTCGCTTCACATCGTAAGGTCTAGGGTGAATGATGTAAACGGGATGGAAGTTGGGGAGGCAATCGCTCTCCCTTCGGATCAATTGGGACCACTCTCCGAGGTCCGCCTAAAGGATCTCAGCGGATATGCGTTACAGGAGATGACCTCTACGCTGATTGCGTCCATCAATGCCGACTCGGAGCGTCACTTGGGATTCTACAATCGCGCCAACAACCTATCGCTGAAGTTCCACGCCTTCCAACTTCTACCCGGAATAGGCAACTCGAAGGCTAT
Organism: Candidatus Thalassarchaeaceae archaeon; assembly: GCA_030749075.1. Classification (GTDB taxonomy): domain Archaea; phylum Thermoplasmatota; class Poseidoniia; order Poseidoniales; family Thalassarchaeaceae; genus UBA36. The sequence continues at coordinate 4,798 of JASMKR010000007.1, forward strand.
CCAGATGGTCCAAGCCAGAGGAATTGCTGGCTGGAACTCATTTGAGGAAGTTGACGAGGCCTGCGGAATTGACTCCGTTAGGTTGCTCGCCGAGAGATACGTCAAGGAGATGGAGGACGTCGCTCAGACCCCCCGCTTACTTGATTTGCTGGTGCGCTCAGAGATGTGACACGTGCAGACGTTGGATGACCTCGACACCCGCCTTCTGGTGGATCTTCTTCGCGATAGATCCCATCCTAGGAAGTCACTAGGTCAGCACTTTCTCATCGATGATGGTGCTATCGAGCGAACCATCGAACTCGCGGTGGAATCCGGTTGCCGATTGAGCGAGGAATCCCATGTTCTGGAAATCGGACCGGGACCAGGATCGCTCACGTTAGCGCTATTGAGGTCGGGTGCCCGCATCACTGCCCTAGAGGTTGATCCTGAGTCCGTCTCTCACCTAAAACGTATTTTTGGTGGAACTGAATGTGGGATTGAAGTCCGCGAGGTGGACGCGGTTTCTGCCGCTTGGCCCACTGGAATCACGCATGTGATATCGAACCTCCCCTTCCAGATATCAAGCCCTGTGCTTGAGCGAATCCGGGCACACCATTCCAAGGAAGCCCTAGAACTAGTAATATTGCTTGTTCAGGATGAGTTCGCTGCTAGGATGGCAATGTCCACTGCGCCCTATGATATGGGACCTCTGGGCCTTAACCTATGGCTAGATTTTGAAGTCACATTGGACAGGAGAATTTCTCCTAGCTCCTTCAGCCCCTCACCACTCGTCCATTCGAGGCTCGTGACCCTTCGGCCCGAGTTCCGCCCGGAATTGAAAGGGGTTGACAGGGCGCTGTTCAAAATTACAACCAAGCACTGCTTCGCCCATCGCAGGAGGAAGCTCAGAACCCTTCTCTCCGAACCCCCTCGTAGGCTTTCCCGTGCTAGGGGCTGGCACAAAGAGCGCTGGGGTGCAGCCGTTGCGGAATTGGGAGAATCCGAGAATGAGAGACTTCCTAGTGGTTGGTTAGACATGAGACCGGGGGATTTGGAGGTTCTCGATTGGGTCGCACTGGTACGCCTATTATCGTCAAAATGAATCAATATCCTGCATATTGACAACGACTTGATAGAGGCCCCCCTCTTCGGCACAACGAGGCCGGGGTGCGAGGCGGGCCCGGGTCCATTGGAGTGATATTATGGCAAAGAAGGACACCTATCTCGCCCTTCTGCGAAGGGGCATCGATGAGACGACTGCTCAGGTTCTCGCAGATGGAGGCATAAAGATTGGTGATCTCAAGAAACTAGAGTCCGAGACCTTAGTCAATAATTATGGCCTCAAGAAAGAAGTCGCGAAATCAGTTCTCGATGCCGTCATGTCCGGACCTCGGTCATCAAGCAGACAGCGCTTTCTGGCCGATGTTCTGTCTGATGACCAGAAGAAGGTCGACAAGATTGAGGAGCAGAGATTCAAGCGTGAGCAGAAGGACATCTTCGCTGAGTTACAGGAGAAGAAAGAGCAACTCAGGCTTGCTAGGGTCGAGGCCTTCAGGAACAAGAAGCTGGTTATGAACAGGCTCGGGAAAACAATCGAGCTTATCGTGAAGCTCGAGAACAATCTCGATGACGAATCCAAGGACGAGCAACGGTCCAAGCTCAGGGACCAACTGGAGACCAGAGGCCTTGAGGCTGCGAGGGATCACGAGATGCTCGATCTGGCAGGGACCCCTCAGGACATAGTCGACTTCCGAAGGAAGCTCGCCCCCGTGCTATGCCTCCACGCTTGCCCACATTGCAGTGAGGAAATGGATCCTCGTGGTGGCAACATCATGGAAGACTCGTCAGATTTCTCGTTCATCTGTTGGGACTGCGAGGAGGAGTTCCACGCACCCATGGCCCAAGTTGTCGCGGGACGCCTGGATAACGGTTCGAGAATCAAGATTGATCCTAACATCAAGCCTCGGATGCCCGTGGTAAAGCCTCCTCAAAAGGACAAATCGAGGTCGATTGCAGATCTCATGAAAAGAGACCTAGAATCAGCGGGTGCCTCGGCAGAGGAGTTGGAGGCCGCACTACAGTCGAGCACCCTGACAGGAGTCCTGATGAGCATCGATGAATGGATAGACCAGACTATCGCCGCCAAGGGCTATATCCAGGCCCAAGAAGACAGGGAGGAGTTCATCATCGCTACCGGAGCCGGTGCCACGAAGTTCAACAAGTGGATGAAAAAGGCCGGACTTCGCTTCAACAAGCAAACTGGACGTTGGACTCGCTGGGAAGACCGGTGAGGACTCTGATGTCTGAGGGCCCTCCAATCATTCGCTTCTACCGTGGCTCGACAATTATCGGGGCCGCCCCCGCGAATCCCGACACCCCCTTGGTCAAGATCGCCGAACTTGCAGGAATTACGATTCCAACCAACTGTACTTCTGGTAATTGCGGGACCTGCCTAGTCAGGTTGGTTCGGGGCAGGGTAGAGATTCCAGACGAGACCCCCCCCGGTCTAGATGAGGGGCTAATATCCAATGGCGGCATCCTAACGTGCTGCCTGTATCCTTCCGGCCCTTGTGACATAGACGTCATACCCCCACTATAGGTGAAAAAATGGCTGACTGGAGCAATCCCGAACTGATGGAAGCACTCGTAATTTCAATCATCGGCCTCGGCGTGGGAGTGTGGTGGATATCAAGCAGAATCCACTCGAAGATCGAGCAAGTCGAAGAGCGGCAGAGTGGTCTCTGGCGAGATTCCGCTACCACGCATTCTGACGAGTAATTACCCCGACTCATTCACAGCAGCAGTCCACCGCTCGGATTGGGGGACACCGACTACCTCCAAGTGGCATGCAAGCACGCTCTTCTGTTCCTTGACAACCCTCCTGAGATCAACCAAGTCATCTAGGCAGCAGGCACAGTGCGCGTGCGTTGGCCGAATCCAGAGCTCCACGATACCAGCATCATCGACCTGCACGCCCTTAAGGATGGAAGGGTCGATGATTGGCTTGCCATGCGGTTCGCGGCGGTGCCTCAGTATACGGGCGAGCCGCCTTTGGGCCTCCGTCTTGGCACGACTCACGTACTACCCCGGTCGACGTCGGACATAGCCCTATCTCACAAGCCCAGAACGCCCTCTAGCCAGATCACTGCCTCCCTCACGTTCGCTAGGTCTGCAACCACGTCATCCCTGCGTTGATCGAGAGTCCGTCCAGCCAATTCACTTGACCACCCTCCAGTGGAGGACATGGCCGCCACCGGCTTGCCAATCTGCCACGCGAAGGCAATCTCGGAGAGGGTCCCCGAACCACCTCGGACGGCAATGCATGCATCCCCTACCCGGGCGACCAGCATGTTGCGAAACAGTCCTAGACCAGTGGGAATCGCCACATCGACGTAGGGGTTTGCCGCGGCGACATCGTCCATGGGAAGAATACCGACGACGTCCCCGCTATGGTAGCCATCACTGGACCGTGCTCCCTTGCATACCGCGGCCATAGTGCCTCCCAATCCACCGCAGGCAACTCTGCAACCGAGATCTACTATGGCCTTGCCGAGCTCCTCGCACAGGATCCCCACTTCAAGGGCGTCGGAGAGGTCGTTCGAGCCGAAAACAGAGACAATCGGCTTTTCGCCCATTTTACCACTCCGTGATTAAGGGGAAATCGGCGCCGGCAGTAAGGCACTCCATTCCACCATCAGTCCTCACCCAAGTATCCTCTGTTCCAATGGCGCCGTCGGGATGGATGACCTTTGGTTCGATTGCCATTGTGCCCCCGACACACAGGGGGCGATCGAAGCCACTGGCGACTACAGGAGTCTCATCGAGCTCAAGGCCGACCGAGTGCCCTAGAAATCTGGCTTGGTCTGGAGGCATTCCCATCAGGTGCTCGGCATAGCCAAATTCCGCCGCCATTCTGCTGCTCTTTACCCATGTGGATGAACAGTCATCCCCCTTACCCAACCCATCCACTACGGCAGCCTCAATCTCCACCATATCGTCCAGCCTGCTCGCCCACTCCCTAGAGAGCGAGCCAGCACTGAACATACGCGTACAATCGGACACGTATCCCCTGTGCACGTGAACGATGTCAACGAGAACGGGCTGGCTCTCTCTGACCTCAGCGAAACCGGCGCCGAGTGATGATATCGGACTGCCCCCGAGTCCACCCACAGCCGAGTCAAAGTACGAGGGGACCGCTCCGGAGCGACCGGCGGCGATTACCACCCTGTCACAATCCATCGGCCACCTGCGCATGCGGATTCTGCCTCCAAAGCCCGCTGCTCTGCTTACCTCGTCAGCAGCACCTGCCAACTCAAGCTCGGTCTTGCCCAATCCGCCGAAATCGCGAACAGCCTCAAACATCGAGCGGTTGACCTCGCCGCTCTCGCGAATCATGGCGATCTCCCATTCGGACTTGGTCTCTCTCAAATCATAGAGCAGTTTGGTACAATCAATGTCATTTCCTGTAAGCCCGCCGAGTTTCAAGGTGAAATAACTCCAGTGTGCGTGAGGGATCTTTCCCGCGATAAGACCTGGGCTGCGAGTGCATCCGACCTTGAGGAGTGATGCTTCGAGGCCGCTCATCCGGGGATGCGACTCGACTATGTGGGGGCAATCGTCGCCACCGGCCTCGTAATTAGCCCTCTCGAGCGATTGCCGGACCCAGTGTCGTGTCTGGATGTCAGAACCATCAGCACCAATCAGTATGGCGGAGTTCTGACGCCCCCCGGTCAACCAGTAGAGCTCGACGGGGTCATCGATGTAAACCGACTCAACTCCCGACTCTGCAAGGCCAATTGATAGATTGGATTGTCTGGACTCAAGCTCCGAGACAGGCACGCGCCAGTCCTGCCCGCCGGGTCCGATGAGACTGGAGGGCTCCCATTCCACACTGGCGCTTGCTTCGCCATAGGCGAAAGGCATTTTGGGTCCAATAGATACTATTCAGCATCCACAATGGCCAAAGGTGGGTTGTTGGTGGGCGTGTCGTGGAAGGCGTGCTGTCGTTGGACGACGTTCGCCTTGAGGGGCGCACCATTCTCTACCGCGTCGACGCCAACTCACCCTTGGAACCATCCACGGGAAATCTTCTGGATGACAGCAGATTGCGCGCTGTCGTACCAACTCTCCGAGAACTCTCAAACTCTAGAGTCGCCATTCTAACGCACCAGTCCAGACCGGGAAGGGCGGACTTCACAGACACTTCTAGGCACTGCGAGCATCTTTCGGAGATTATGGGCCAATCCATCAGGTACGTACCTGACGTGTGTGGTGATGAGGCAATAGAAGCGATTGAGGGCATGGTCGATGGCGATTTGATTTTCCTCGAAAACGTGCGGATGAACGAAGAGGAGTATGGCATCAAGTACGACGGTAACGAGGCCACCGAGTCGACCCGCATCGTGGCTAGACTCGCATCTGTGGCCGACGTCTACTTGACCGATGCTTTCGCAACCGCTCACAGGAGGTCACCTACGCTAACCGGATTCACTAACACCTTGCCTTGCGTTGCCGGTTCTCTGATGGAGGACGAAATCAATAGTCTGCGCATAGCTCTCTCCGACCCCCCAAATCCCTACTTGGCAATACTCGGCGGAGCCAAGTGCGACGACTCGTTCAAGGTCGCTCTGAATTTGATTGACAGAGGGCACATTGAACGAATCGCTTTCGTGGGTGTTTCTGGGAATCTGATGCTCTGGGCCGATGGCAACGACATCGGAGAGAGTAATAGGCAGTTCATCCGGAAAACGATGGGCAAGGACTTCGACAAGACGTGGGAATTGGCAGAGAATCTTATTTCCAATCACTCTGAGACTCTCTTCCTGCCTCGAGATATCATCGTTGAAATCGAGGGTGGTAGGCACCCTAAATCTTTGGAAGATCTACCTACTGAGCATCCGATTTACGACATCGGCGTCCAGACCTTGATGGATCTCCGGCCACTGATAGAAGAGGCGGGATGCGTCCTCTGGAACGGTCCAGCGTCCTATTTCGAGCTCCCGGGATTCGCATTCGGCACCATCGAGATACTCAACATGTGCGTCGAGACTTCGGCCGTCACTATCATCGGGGGAGGCCATACTAGCGCCCTCGTCAACCAGAGGGGGATGGCTCACAATATAACTCACAATAGCACAGGAGGTGGCGCAACTATGAGCTTCCTCTCCGGCGACTCCTTACCGGTAATAGGCTCACTCAAGGAGTCTTGTAGGAAATATTACGACAGGCTGGATGAGATGGGCTTGGCACCTTGATGGAGCCACTGGGGAGATTCGAACTCCCGACCTTCTGATTACGAATCAGACGCTCTACCAGGCTAAGCTACAGTGGCAGCATCGCGGCCACCGCGAAATTCTGAATAAGCGAATCGGTGGAAATCAGCGTAATTCGGTGAGGTCAACCAAATGTCCGATTCGAACATCAACATCTGCAAGAATCGACTCCAGAGCATCCTGGTTCCGTCCCTCTGCACGCATTACTAGTATCGGCTCTGTATTACTGGGACGGCAGAGGTACCACCCATCATCATAGCGAACTCTGATTCCGTCTACAGTTGAGCATTCAATGTCCGAGAAAGCCTCTCTCACTGCAGCCATTACCTCTTCACGTTCGCCCCGAAGAGGGACCTTCCCCTCGTCGGTGGTAGGATAATCTGGCATGAATGAGAAGCGCTCGGAGAATTTGGGCCCACCTTGCTCGGGCGGAGGGTCTCTTCCCACTATCTCGAGAAGTCTAGCGCTGTTGTACAAGGCGTCGTCGAAGCCATGCCAATGGTCGTTCATGAAGAAGTGCCCGGACATCTCACCGGCCATAGGCGCAGTGGGATGGTTCCTTAGTTCGAGTTTCATGAAGGTGTGGCCGGTGCGAACCATGCGAGGAATACCCCCCAGTTCTTCGATCGCTTCTTCGAGGGCCATACTGCATTTGACATCGTAGAAGATGATGCGCTGCTCCTCACCAGCATCCTCTGACAGGCCGGATAGCACATCTTTGGCAAAAATGCCCAGCAGACGGTCTGGGTGGATGAATCGCCCTTGCTCGTCTACCACGCCCAATCGGTCCCCGTCCCCGTCCATCCCTATGCCAAACTCGGCTCCGTTCTCGATTACCGCCTGAGCCAGATCGACCATGTTCTTTGGCCGAGTTGGATCAGGGGGGTGGTTTGGGAAGGCGCTGTCCCAATCGCAGAAGATTGGAATCACATCGATGCCTAGGCGCTCTAGGAGCCTTACTGCGAGCGGCCCTGGGACAGCGTTTCCACAATCCAGAGCAATCCTGATGTCACGAGCGGGCTTGCCTACACTCTGGCAGATTTCTTCCATGTACCTCTCCTCAAAATCCTCCATAACCTCGTAGGTGCCGCTTCCCTCACGGAAATCTCCCCCATCGAATGTCCTTCGAATATCCTGCAGGGCCTCACCTCCGACAGGAATGGTTCCATGGCAGATCTTGTAGCCGTTGTACTCGGGTGGGTTGTGACTGGCCGTTATCGCAACTGCCACATCTACGGGCAGAATTACCGTCGATCGATAGAGGACCCCAGTGGTTGATACTCCTAGGTCCATTACATCGGCGCCCGCGGCATTTAGTCCCTTAACGAAGGCCGCATGGTACTCGGGACCCGAGTCTCTGATGTCCCTGACGACTGATACGCACTTCGCGTTTAGGTGAGTTGCGATTGCTCTACCGAGGCGCTCGGCGAACTCAGCGTCCAATTCAGTTCCAGCAATTCCTCTGATGTCGTAGGCCTTGAAAACACTCACACCCCGACCCTCCACTAATCGATTTGAATCGCTGAAATCCTACTTCCTGTACTTTTCCGCTATGTGAAAATGCAATGGGACTTAGTCTTGCAATCCACCTAGACTAATGCCTCCTCAAGTTCTGATGGTAGGTCCGTGCGATACTCACCAGAGTTTCGATAGGCCTCGCAGACTATCTCAACGAGCGCACCTAGTGGTAGTTTGCCGATACCGTATGCCGCTCTTGCCGGGGGAATGGTGTCACCGAGCCACTCGCTGTAGACCTCATTGATTTCCGCATAGTCCTCGATATTTTGCATCAGGACCGTGACCTTGACGAGATCGGCCTTTGAGCTGTTTGCGGCCGCTAGCAGATCATCTATTTTGGCCAAGGCACCACGCGTCTGAGACCCTATGTCGTCACCGGCATCCACGTCTATCTGCCCGGACAGCCAGATGTGATCCCCAACACAAATTCCCGGGCTGTAGGGCCCGAACTTGGCTTCGCCAGTATCGATCTTCAGTTTTCGGTTCATACCCGTCCGAGAGGCTTCGGGGTCATAGGATTACTCACGGATTCGCTCAATGACTTGAATGTGGTCTCCTGCCATTAGATCGGCACGCAGTCCTTCGATTGGTACCCATTCTGCATTTGCGGCGTCGTCCCCAGCGAAAGGCACTGCACCCGAATCCACCGATACCATGTAGAATATGGCGATTATGTGATTCCTAGGGTCGCGTTTGGGGTCTCCGTGTACAGCGAACAGCACGGGATCGTGGCCCGTCACCCCCGTCTCCTCTATCAGCTCGCGAAGAACCGCGTCCTTTGGATCCTCCCCGTGGTCAACGAAGCCGCCCGGAAAAGCCAGTCGCCCCTTCCATGGTCGCCCCCCCCTCCTGATGAGGAGCGCCTCGGTTCCGGACGCGCCTTCACGCAAAGCAATCGCATCGACAGCCACGGCAGGATTCAGGTACGCCTCATCCGCCAAAGCGACGCCTCCTGATCTGGTATGTCTCAATGGCATCATACAGGTCTCCCTTGGAGAAAGACGGCCAGTGGACATCGGTGAAGTAAAACTCGGAATAAGCTATCTGCCAGAGCAGAAAGTTGGAGACACGCTCCTCCCCACTGGTCCTGATCACCAGATCGGGGTCGGGGATTTGAGCATCGTAGAGGCGACTTGAGATTTCCGAGTTATCGATTGCATCGAGATCCAGATCGCCAGATGCGTGGTCCTTTGCAATTTCCTTGACCGCATCGACGATCTCCTCCCTGCCTCCGTAAGCCAAGCAGACCGTGAAGGTGAAATCAGAGTAGGAAGCAGTCCTTTCTTCGGCGTAGGAGATTGCTTCCCTGACTCTGTCAGGTAAGCTCTCGATTCGTCCAGCAGCGCTCACCTTGACCTTCTTGGAATGTATTCTCGGATCCTCAGAGATCTCCTGCAGACCCGTGACGTAGAGGTCGTAGAGAGACTCGAGCTCCTCGGGGTCCCGACTAGTAATGTTCTCAGTTGACAGTGCGTAGACGGTAAGGTAGGGGATGCCAAGTTCCAATATCCAATCCATCACCTCCTTGAGTTTCTCCTTGCCGTGCTTGTGACCGAGTTCCCTCCCTAGGCTGAGATTCCAAGCGAATCTCCTGTTACCATCCATGATGATCGAAACGTGCTGAGGCATTTCCCCGGTCCTGATTCTGCCACGCTGCCGATTCACGCGGATTCGATCCAACCTAGAAACGAAACTCCAAGCCATCCATGAGTTTGAGACGAACCTAGCGGGCGCGACTATTACCCCGAACCCCAACAACCACTTCGCAATATTGTCAATCCGACGTCCTATACCACTACGTCGACCCATGGCCTCTCCCGGCGCATCTAACGGTTAAGCCCAACTGCCTCTACGAAATCTACTCGAATACGATGTCAGCGTCGTCCCCTAGTCGATCTAGAAGGCCTCTCTCAGGGTTCACTACGATTACCTGACCTGCGTGCTTCCAGACTTCCAAGTCGTGCTTGCTATTCCCTGCATAGCCGAATCCACGCTCTCCGAAGCGGGCGATTAGTGACTCCGCCTTTCGCTTACCACGGAGGTTGTAGGAGGCATCCGATGCCATCACATCGGAGAACAAGCCGACATGACCGGCGACCTGCTCAGCGACTATCCTATCAGATGCTGTAGCCAAGACCATGTGTCTGCCCTTTGCATGTTCGCCGGTCAACCAGTCCAGAAACTCCGTGTGGTACTTGAGTTTAGAGGGATTGAAGACAAGCCGTTCGGCAAGGTCACGCTTCCACTTGGCTCTCTGCCCAGTTAGTTCCTTGAGCAGCACCCCTGGTAGAATCCACGGCCTCCTTGCAATCACCTTCGAGAAGCTAACCCAACTCATGTCTGTGAGAATCAGAGTGCCGTCCATGTCGACTGCCAGCGGGATGCTAGACCCCACCTCCCCCATGCTACTCCCTCGGGCCTCTGTGATTCAAGCCTTCGCTGACCGATTCAATGAAGACCGGGACCCTGTCGTGTTACCGAGGCGTCGTATGATCGAGCGGACTCGAGTGTGGAGGCCTGCGTCGATGGCGGAGGTCGAGACCACGGCATCTGCGCCAGCGGGATTCAATTCGGTCGCATTCGCAGGAATCGGACTATCGTGTGAGATGCTCGAGCCCGTGCAATTGACCAGTCCCACTGATTGGAGTATGCTTGTGTCAGAATTGGATTCATGGGGCAAGGTCCCGGATCCCGAGTCGATTGACGCCCTGTCCGTTGTGGAAACGGATCGCGGACCCGTGGCCACTCTGTCCGCTGAGTCCGAGTGGCTCGCAGAGTTCCTGCCGTGGGGTTCGGACGGACGACTCAGAGCGCGGGCTAAAGCGGCTCCCGAGGACTCTCGTGTCCCATCGGGGGGGTACTCTTGGGAAGGCACCGACCTCATCATCATCAGACCCGCAGAGTCTCCCACGACAGATGCAGCACGGGAGATTGAAAGGGCTTTGGAGGTAGACGATATGGCTGCAGCCCAGAACGAGTTGCGGAAGGCTGGTGCGGCCTTGGGCTGTTATCACGTCAAAGCCGAGGCTGCTAGGACCACCCCACCCGACCCATCGCGCTGGAACGCTAGAACCCAGTGGCTGGAGGAGTCGCTCCGAGCATCCTTCATCTGGCGCGCCTCGTACTCGAGGAACCAGCCCTGCACCCTCAGCCTCGGCGATGTCAGACTGTCGGATGTCTCTGCGGACTCGCTCAGGATAGGCAGGCCGAGGCTGGCAGACGCTCTGAGGATCCACACCTGCGAATTTCCCGCGATGCGCGACCTCGCATCCATGGTCCACGACCTGTCCAGGATCCACCACTCCTCGCGGACAACTCTGGAAATAACCCCCCTGCGCCTGGCATTGATAGATGGCTGGAAGTCGACAGCCCCAGTTTACTGGGCCTCCGACGATGCCTTCTACTCACATCGGGGGGGCTTGGCGATATGGGAGTACGAGCAATGTCTGCTAGACGTCCTCGAGGCCACCTCGCACCAATCGGGAGCGCCCGAGCCTGCGGTGACCACGCTTACCTACGTTAAGGCGTACCAGAAGCGGATGTTTAGCAATCGCACCTTCGGAGCCCTCTCGATAATGGCCGCTTTCTTCGGAATAGCCAGTCTGATCAACACATTCCCTCCGGATTTTGTAGAGATTCCGATTCCCTTTGCCTCGCTCTCTCTGAGTTACTTTCTCTTTGGGTTCTACAAGCGAATGTCCCCGCCCCCCGAGAGGCCGTTCACTCATCTCGGGCGATGACTCCCTCATCGTAGTAATAGTGAATCGCCTCACCTGTGGGTATCTCGAGTGAGACGATGTCCTCGGGACTAATTCCCTCGATATGCATGACAATAGAACGCAGTGAGTTGCCGTGAGCCGAGACTAGGACGTTCCTGCCGTCAGCTAGGTCCGGCACAATCTCATCGGTGAAGTAGGGAATGGTCCTGTCAGCCGTCATCTCAAGACTCTCCCCCTCCGGGGGAGCGACATCGAACGAGCGGCGCCAGACGTGAACCTGCTCTGCACCGTGCTTCTCCGCCGTCTCGGCCTTGTTCAGCCCCTGAAGGGCCCCGTAATGACGCTCGTTGAGCCTCCAGTCATAATTGGTCGGAACAACATCCTCCGAAGCCCGATTTTGCATCATGATGATCTCAGCGGTCCTCTGGGCACGAACGAGGTCGCTTGTGTGGACGACATCGAATCTAATCTCAGCCAGCTGGCGCCCCGCCTCCTCGGCTTCCTCGACACCTCTGCCGGAGAGATCGACGTCGGTCCAGCCTGTGAAGCGGTTTGCAGCATTCCACAAAGATTCGCCGTGCCGGATGAGGATTAGGCTGCCCATGCGCCCGTACCCTCACAGTGACTGGTGCTCTCTACGACGAGGCTCGTGGAATTTGAGTCCGTGTTCGGAGGCCCTAGCCCTAGCCATCATCAGGATGTCCTCCGTGAGCTCCCTCTCCGTCTTACCGGAAGAGACGCAGTAGAAGTTGGTGGCAACGGTCACCTTCGAGGGGGCGAAGGACTTGACGCGAACCCAGGAGTCCTCGGGCTTGGTTGCCCGGGGATCATCCAGAACCTGACTGCATAGCGAGTCGCAGAAGTTGCGCAGTGATTCTTGATCGCTATCTGCTTCGAATTCGAGGTTGGGCCGAATCCTCCGAAAGCGGCGCTGGCTGAAGTTCTCGACCGGGGAGTTGGTAATGTTCGAGTTGGGGATGGAAACCATGGTATCGGCAGAGGTCCGAATCAGCGTAGTCCTCAGACCGATTGTAACGACCTCTCCCTCTATACCGTCGACAATAACCCAGTCACCAACATTGAACGGCTTGTCAATCAGAATCGAGATCGCGCCGAAGATGTTTGCGACCGAGTCCTTGGCCGCGAGTGCGAGAGCGAGACCGGTAATCCCAAGACCGGCGATGAGGCCATTGAGGTCCATGCCCGCAAGGCCCGCGAGGATGAAGATTCCAATAACGACGACGACGAGCCTGCCGACGGACTCGGCAACGCTAGCCAGCGAGCGTCGGGACGCCATGTCACCGCCTTCGACGACAATGAAGGCATCGAGGTAGTCGACGAGCCTGTAGGCCGCGATTAGCATGAGTAGGACGAAGGCCGCCCATATAGCGTTAGAAACCGTGCTAATCAGATTCTCGTCCCAAACGGGTTCGAAATTCTCCCCGATCCAGTCGATAGCCGTGTGCATGACAAGGAACCCGACCATCCAACCAAGCGACTTTGGCGCGAACAGAGTTTTGCCGTCGATTCGATCGGTCTTCGAGAGGATGTCCATCAGAATTGGGAATACGAAGCGTCGCGCAAGCACCGCCGCCGCGCTGCTCAACAATATTGCCACGACGATTACCGAAAGTGTGCCACCGGAGAAACTCATGATGATAGGTTCCCCATCCATGAGTTCGTCCAACCATTCCATGCCCCGCCCGCCAAACACCTCTTGATAAAGTCAACCTGTTCAAGCGGACCGCTCTCCGTGCGATTCAATACCAACTGGCGACTCGGCTAACTGATAGGATGGAGATTGAGGGAATCGGGATTATGAGGGGCCATCAGCCTCCGAGTGGGCGCATCCCAGTAGCGGCGATGCTGCTTCCCCTGCTGCTCTCGCTCGTCTCACCGGTCGCGATGGCACCGCACTCCTCCGCCCAAGAAGCCGGCTCGGAAATAGCCCCTGAGGACATTTGGTCTGATGAGTATGTCTTCCAAGTCTTCCCATGGGGTGGTGACAGCAAGGCCCAGTTCCGTGAGTATCATGACTACTTCTCGATGAAGAATAGGATGCTGTTCCTCGCCGACCGCAATCCGGAGATAATGAGCTTCCACGAGGGGCTCATCGGCGGGGTTAACGCCCGTGGTGACGAGACCGTCTCCACCGACTACGAGGGATGGTACTACAATCACCCCAGCCCTTGGATCAAGCTGACGCTAGACGCTGCGGGAGGCGATTGCAACGTCTTCGTCGGCGACTGCGGCAACTACGAAGACAGACCTGATGTGATGCTCGTTGGCAATCACCACGCCCGCGAGTGGATGTCGTACGAGGTCCCGATGTTCTTCCTAGAGACCGTGGCCTACTACTACGGCATGGCCGGGATCGACAACGATGGCGACGGGTTAATCGACGAGGACCCATGGAACGGCCTCGACGACGACGGTGACTGCGGTTTGCTCAACGAGTCGAACCAGGACAGCAATGGCGACGGTACGCCGTGCGGCCCGGGCGACCTCGGGGTCGACGAGGACTTCTCCGAGCAGTTCATCACCGACATGGTGAACACCCGTGAGATCTACCTCATCCCAATGCTGAACGTCGATGGGAACCGCTACGACCGCGAGGAATTCTGCGGTCCCACGGCTTGGGAGAACTGCCGCACGTCCGGCTGGAGGAAGAACCTCAGAGACAACACCCATACCGGCATCACTCCCATCCCTGACATCGACGAGTCTGTCGACGAGGGATGCGACGGCGTCGACCTGAATCGCAACTACCAGTTCGAGTGGGGCGCACCACTCGGCGCGACCGGCCCGCTATTCCCCGGCATGTGCTATGTTGACGGTGCCAACAACGACGTATACAACGGGCCTGTGAACTACGAGGACAACGATGGCGATGGCCTCGTCAACGAGGATCACGTCGACGGCAAGGACGATGATGCGGACGGGCAGGTCGACGAGGACTGGATGGGGGGGAACACCGAGCCGGAGACCAAGTTCATACAAGACATCACGGAGATGAACGACGATGACGGTGACGGGGCATCGGAGTTCAAGACGACCCTGACTTGGCACTCCTTCTCGGAGCTGGTGCTCTGGCCGTGGGGCCACTGCACCAACTGCTACAGCCCTGATGACGAGTATCTGGTCTACCATGGCCAGGTGATGGGGCAGATGACCGATTACGCACCGATGCAATCCTCAGAGCTTTACCCCACTACCGGTGACTTCTGCGACTGGCACTATGGCGTTCACAACTCGTACTGCTACACCATTGAGATTGGCAATGCCTTCCACGAGTACCCCGAAGACATAGCCCACATAGCGGTCAGGAACGTCGGAATCGCGTTCTACATGACCGAGATAGCAGACGACCCCCGCTACAGGGCCATAGTGGGCATCGAGAATACCACCGCGCGTCAGTGGCTCGCCGACCCGGGAAACGTGACGATTCCCGATAGCGGCGATATCCCGATAGGGTTCTGCCTCGATGTCACATTCCCCTACTCGACGAACATCAATCTGACGCATCTGATGTGGCGCTTCGTAGAGCCGAAGAGGCAGCAGAGCGATTACGGCCCGGCATACTGGGTCGAAGAACCATGGTCAAGATCAGCATTCAACGAAACCGGTGAGCACTGCATCCTGCGTGACGGCTCCAACGGAACCATGCTCGAAGCAGACGTTCCCTTGCCCCCAACCTCCGTTGGGAGGGTTCACTACAAAGCGATGCTGGGAACTACCAACGGGGCATTCCCGTTCATCTACCCTGGGGTGGAAGAGGGGGGGGACTACTACGAGCTCGCCGTTCCCTACCGCGCGGGATTCGGCTCCGCGGTCCTTAGCATCCTGATGTTCCTCGTAATCGCCAGCTTCGTCTGGGGAGGACTTGGGTACGCCCTGCGAGCGATGTTCTCGGATGAAGAGCGCGTTTTGGGACTGCCAATGGATCACGCCGTTGTGGCGAAGTAACGGGGGATCGAGATGAATCCGCAGACTGAGACCTCTAGTGACGAGTTCAGCGGCAGGCTGGGGCTTATTTTCGCCACCATCGGCGCTGCAATCGGTACCGGCAACATCTGGAGGTTCCCACGCATGGTTGGTGCCAACGGGGGGGGCTCCTTCCTCATCCCATGGCTCATCTTCCTATTCGTCTGGTCTATACCACTGATCATCGCTGAGTTCGCTCTGGGCAAGCGAAGCAGGACTGGCACGGTGGGGACCTTCCGCATCTTCGCTGGAAGGAGGTTTGCATGGATGGGGCTGTGGACCGCTTGGATCTCCACTGCAATCGGCTTCTACTACGCCGTCGTCACAGGATGGTGCGTCAACTACTTCCTGACCGCTATCAGAGGGGGGCTAGGCCAGGAAGTCGACACTATTGAGGTCTGGAACAACTTCCTCCAGGCTCCCGGGCAGGTGGTGTTCTTCCAAGCGGTGGCGGTAGCAATCACCATGGCGGCGATTTGGAGGGGGGCCAAGGCGATCGAGAAGGCAAACGTCACGCTGATGGTCTCTCTCTTCGTCCTGCTCTTCGTCGCGCTATTCCTATCCTTCGTCATGGACGTGCGCGACGGCACCCTCGACGGCTTCGTCTACATGTTCAGCATTCAACCGGAGTACCTGATGCAGCCCGAGACTTGGATAAACGGACTCTCGCAGTCCGCGTGGTCCTGCTCCGCGGGAATGGGCATGGCCATCACCTATTCCGTCTACATGCGCAAGGACGAGGACACCACGCTGAACGCAGCAACGATGTGCTTGGCCAACAACAGCATCAGCATCATCGCCGGACTCACGGTCATGATGGCCGTGTTCGCCGTGGTCGCAGATCCTCTGAGCGCAGTCTCCGGGGGCAGCTCCGCCATCACCTTCCTCGTCCTACCCGAGGTCTTCGCACAAGCCCCCGGCGGCCCGATAATCCAACTCCTCATGGTCTCCGTTTTCTTCCTCGCCCTTTCGTTCGCCGCGCTGACCTCGATGATCTCGACGGTCGAGCTCTGTGTGAGGAACTTCGTAGACCATGGCTTCGACCGCGCACAAGCAGTCGGCTTCACCAGCTTGGCCATCTTCCTGTTCGGGCTACCCAGCGCGATGACATGGATCCTCATAGACGAATCCACGGGAGTCGCCTTCCCGCAATTCCTAGAGGTCCAGGACCACATTTGGGGCTACGGACTGATGTTCAGCGGGCTGTTCATCGCATACAGCATCTGGAGCTACGGCTGGTCTAGGTACAAGGCCTGGCAGGAGAAGAGCGGCGTCGAGGGCTTCGATCTTAGGGAGTACATCGACCACGGCGTCTCATCCTTCCGTGACGATTTCATCAACACCGGCGATAACGACTGGTGGATAGGACGCTGGTGGGACGTCATAATGTATCTCGGATTCCCTTTGATGTTCTCCGTGCTCATGCTCTCCTACTTCGGCGACCTGCTCGCCAACGTGCACGATCCGTGGAATCCAACGAATCCCCATGGCATCTCGATAATCCTACTCTTCTGGGGGGTCACCGCGATCCTTTTCATCAGCCTGAACAAGTACGTCCTAGTCAACCGCCTGGTCCCGACCGATCGCGCCAATACCTCGCCTTGGCCCCTGTACATCCTGTCGGGCGATTACGAGTTTGAACCGCGCCCCCTCTTCAGGAACGTTCCCGAGGGTGCGGACGCACCCATTCACATGCTACCTGGGGGGGATGACCCATTCGTTGTCCAGATGGGGGAGCAGTTACCTGACTCATTCGTAGATCAGTATGGGGAGACGAGACCCCATTCGAAATCGACTATTGAGGCCGAGCTCGCTTAGAATGCCGAGGTTAGCATGACCGAACCGGCCTGCTGGGAACTAGAGTGGGACGAGGTCGCTGTTCTGGATCACAATGCCTCGGTCTTGGGCATCGAGGCCTCGCAACTAATGCGTGCCGCCGGCGAGGCGCTGGCAGAGCGTGCCATGGAGATGTCGGATGGCACCCCCCTCCTCTTTCTATGTGGCCCGGGAAACAACGGTGGGGATGGCTTCGTGGCGGCCGCTATCGCCAGCCAGTCAGGGTGCGATGCCCACGTGCTTGCCAGCCACCCCGCTTCGAAGGGCGAAACGTCGAGCGAGGCTCGGCGAGCGATCTCTGAACTGGGCATTCGAATCGATGTCTGGCCGAGTCTCCCCGAGGGCAAAGCATGGGGCTTGATTGTCGACTGTCTCCTAGGTGCCGGGGCTGTCGGACTGGGGGCAAGCCTCAGGCCCCCAATTGACGAGATCGCGGGATGGGCGAGGGAATTGGGCCGACCAGTGCTCGCTTGTGATATCCCAACAGGTCTGGGCGGCAGCGATGCGCTGACTGCCGATGCGACCATCACCTTCCACAGCCGAAAGCGCGGCATGCCCTCAGAGGCGACCGGCAACGTCACCGTCGTTCCCCTGCCATGGCCCAGAGAGGTGGAGGATTGCGGGAGAGGGGATGCTGTGAGGTATCCCCCAATCCTCGACCAATCGAGGAAGGGTGACCGCGGACGACTCTGGGTAATCGGGGGCGGCCCCTATCACGGTGCACCGATTCTTGCAGGAATGGCGGCTGCAAGGAGCGGGTGCGACTTGGTTCACGTGGCCATGCCGTCTGCCGCCGCCGAGCGCGCCGAGTGGCCTGCGACCCTGATTCCGGAGAGTCTGCCTGATAGGGAGATTCTCACGTTGGCCTCGATAGATGCGATTTCCCACGCCCTGGGGTCATCGAAGGCACCTCAGGCAGTTGTAATTGGCCCGGGCCTGGGCCGACACGAGGACACCATGGAGGCCGCGGCCTCTCTAATTGGCAAAGCGGCTGCGAACGGCACTCCCGTCGTTATCGACGCTGACGGCATCTCCGCGCTGCCAGAGGGCTCTTGGCCAGACGGACTCAAGGGCGTTGCCACCCCGCATGGGGGCGAGGCCAAGCGCTGGTTGGGAAACGAATCCCCAGAACGTGCGCTCTCCGGCTCCTCGGGAGAGGATGCGGCCATAGTTATCACCGGCTCCGAGGACAGGCTGACTGGTACAGGGGGGAGACGGTGCTTCGCGACCGGCGGACATCCCAGGATGGCCGTGGGCGGGACCGGAGACCTCCTAGCCGGCACCATAGGGGGTCTCCTTGCGCAGGGAATGGGTGCATGGCCGGCGGCAAGGCTAGGGTGCGCGCTACTGCGAGAGGCGGGAAGCCGAGCTGCGGCTGGCACCGGACCCGGGCTCCTCGCAGGGGACGTGCCAATCCACATAGCCGAGGCACTGTCGAGTTGGCTGGGTGACCTGTGATGCTGGTTGGCGAGGATTACCCATGGGGCAATCTGCTGAGGGAGTATGCGATCTACTGTGCTGTCGGGTGCATCAATGTCATCGTCTTCTTCATCCTGTACTACTGGCTGTACGAAATTCGACTATCGGAGGGATATCCAGCGGCCACTGCTTGGGCGATTTCCTACTTCCTCAGTTCCTGGCAGGCCCATTACCTCCATCGCTGGCTGACCTTCGAGTCCCCAACTGGGTACACCAAGAGCCTAGTTGTCATGATGGTGATATACGCCATTCTATTGGCGGTCTCTACGGCTTCGACTGCCTATTTCGCCGATATCCTCGGTGTCAATCACCTCTATTCGTGGGCAGCCAACACTGCTGCCTTCGGCTTCCTCGCCTTCCTCGCTCTGCGGATGTTCGCATTCCCCCTCTCCGATGGGCGCATCACACGACAAGAACGCCTTGAGGAGTTCCGAAATCGGCGTAGGGCTTGAAGTGGCTCCGTTCTTGGCGGGACCATGACGCAGGGCGTTCGTGGCACCCGTGACTTCTACCCAGAGGACATGCGCGTGCGCAATTGGCTGTTCGAGCGCTTCAGGGAGGCTGCTCGAAGCCACGGCTTCGAGGAATATGACGCTCCAATGCTGGAGCACGAGGAACTCTACACTCGCAAGCAGGGGGAGGAGATTACGCAGCAACTCTACGGTTTCGAGGACAAGGGCGGGCGCAGGGTCTCCCTGCGCCCGGAGATGACCCCCTCCCTCGCGAGGATGGTGATGGCCAAGGCCGGCGCCCTACCAACCCCGATCAAATGGTTCTCCATTCCCCAGTGCTGGCGTTACGAGAGGACCCAGCGCGGCCGAGGCAGGGAGCACTACCAGTGGAACGTGGATGTCTGGGGCGCGGAAGGCATCGAGGCGGACGCCGAGTTGCTTTCGGTCCTAGCAGCATTCTTCCGCTCCGTAGGCCTGGGTCCCGAGGATCTGGTAATTCGCATCAGCAGCCGCAAGGTGCTCGAAGAGGTACTGAATTCGGCAGGCGTGTCTGGCGAGGAATTCCCCGCAGTCTGCGTGATCGTGGACAAGATGGGAAAGATTCCGGAGGAGGCAATGAGCGCACAACTCGCTGAGCAGGGCTTGGGTGCTGATGCCATCTCGAAGATTCGCTTCACACTGGGGTTGCAGGACCTCGACGCCCTCGAATCGGCCTTGGGCGGGGACAGCACCGCGGTGTCCGAACTAATAGCGCTCTTCTCTATGATTGACGCGTATGGAATTTCGGAATGGGTCGCATTCGATGCCTCCGTGGTCCGTGGCCTCGCGTACTACACGGGGCCGGTCTTCGAGGCGCATGACCGCGCCGGTGAGTTGCGGGCGATTGTTGGCGGAGGCCGTTACGACGGGCTGCTCTCGGCCCTTGGGGGCAAGGACATGCCCGCCACAGGATTCGGTTTTGGTGACATGGTCATCATGGAACTCCTTGCAACAAAGGGCCTCGTGCCAGAACTCCCGACGGGCAACCAGGACCTCGTCGTATCCGGTGATGAGGGCCTCCGACCCGCAGCCATGTCAGTTGCGCAGCGCCTGAGGGCGAGCGGGCGAGCAGTGGACCTAGTCCTCGAGGACAAACGGCTGAAGTGGGCTTTCAAGCACGCAGAGAGGACAGGCGCCGAGCGCCTTGTCATGGTAATGCCAGAGGAGTGGGGGGAGGGAAATGTCAGGATCAAGGACCTTGGTAGCGGCGAGGAGACCGACGTCAGCTTCGATGACCTGTGATCAATGGTCAGGCGACCTAGTGCGCCTCGCCGCTGATGCCAGTGCCAGAGCACCCAACCCAGACAATAGTCCGAAACCCGGTAGCGACCCCACTCCGGGAATCATCCCGTCTCCCTCAGGCTCCTCCTCTTCGACGATTTCGGGAGCGTCCACGATTGGGAACTGGATCTGCGAACGCATCCCGTCTTGGTTGTTCGCGTAGTACAGCCGGAACGAACCTCCACATTTCAGCACCTGCAAAACACCCTCGCATGGAGTCCCCGACGAATCCCAACCCACCTTGGAAATAGTGAACCTGATTCGCGGCTCATCGCCGCTTCGGTTCCACCTAGTGGTGTTCTCTTCGACATCGAGATCCCAGGTGATCTGTATGTCCTCGTCTATCGTGAGGTCGGGGAAGGACTTGCTGGCAACTTCCAGATTGCCCTTCATCAGGGTGATGCGCAGGTCCTCGTCCTCGTCCGACTCTGCTTCCGCGTGATCCAGCCTGATGCCGAATTCGATCGAAATCTTGCCAGTAGGGTTCAGGAACACGTCCTCATCGAAGTTGTACTTCATCTGGCAGGTGATGTCGACCTCCAGACGCTGGCTGTCACCTCCGTCAACCTCATCTCCATAACCCTCGTCAGCAGCTCCTGCTGAGCCCCCGGTGTCGAAATTCTGCCAGCAGTCGGAAATGTCCTCGTTCCCCCAGAAGTACAACATCGAATTGCTGGTGGATGGCTGCTCGGGATCCACGGTCTGGGCGGATGCCGGAGCAACTGCCGAGGAAGAGCTCAGCAGCATGACGAGAAGTACCGCGACTACTCCCCTAGTCATCGGAAACCGCACGAGAATCGCGCCGTTTGAGGTTATCCCATCCCGCGTGAGCCCAATCCAAAGGGTGACAGACTATTCTTCTCCGATCCTTGACCGACTGGCCGCAGACGCCAGCGCGAGCGCACCAAGGCCGGTGAGAAGGCCAAACCCAGGCAATACCCCTTCCTCGTCTTCCCCATCCCCAGGCCCCTCCGGGAACGGACCGCCCTCGGTCAAATTCACCACTGGGAAATTGACCATCGCATCGTTGCCGTCCTCATTGTTCTCGTAGTACATCCCGAACGAACCAGAGCAGTCAACGAAGAACAGGAGGCAATCAACCCCATTGTAACCTGGCCACGAGAACTCGATCTGCAACCGAGGCTCCTCGTTGCTCTTGTTCCACCTAGTTGTGTTCTGGTCCACGGGTATGTCCCATGAAATCATCTCATCGTTGCCGTTGTTGTCAACTGCTAGGAATTCCTTCTGAGCTACCTGGACGTTTCCTTGGTAGAGTGTCAGGGTCAGGTTCTTGCACTCCGAGCCTGGCTCGCAATCTCCCGACCAGATGTTGACGACGAGGTCAATCTCGATGGTGCCATTGGAGTTCAGGTACATGTCCTGTAGGAAATTCTCCTGCATCGAGCATGTGTAGTCGACCGAGACTTGCTGGCCATCGCCGAACGTCTTCTCCCCGTAGCCCCCCTCTGCGGATCCCGAAGAGTCGTTGCTGTCGAAGTGGGTCCAGCAGGAGGACAGGTCGTCCGTGCCCCACAAGTGCATGTGGGGGTTGTCAACGGAAGGCTGCTTGGGGTCATCGACAGCCTCCTGAGCAGACGCGGGTGCAATCGCCGCAGAGGAAAACAGCAGAATCGCAATACTGGAGGCAACAAGCCTTCTGTCCATGCCAATCATCCGATAAACACCCCGTTTGAGGCTTATCCCCCCTTGTGCTCCTAGTCGAACCTCTGGAAGCCGCTGTCATGTTGCCGCTCCCGAGTCCTCCTCGCGATATTGAGCGCATCACCGAGCATGTCGGCGTTCACCATCTCTCCGTCGAACCGCCCGTGGGCCACGCCGGTGATGATTGACATTACCTTGATCGTGTCCCCGAAGGCTGGATCCTGCCGAGCACCGAAGATGACATTGGCGTTGGGGGACAGCCTGGCCGTCATCAGGTCACAGACCTGATTGGCTTGCTCGAGAGTCATCCACGCACCGCCCGTGACGTGAATGAGCGCCCCCGTAGCACCATCAATCTCGATATCGAGCAAGGGGTGGTTCAACGATTCGTGCACGACCTCTTCGGGCCCTTGATCGCTCTCCCCATAGAGCATCATCGTAACACCGCCACCCTTCATTATCGAGCGCACGTCGGCGAAGTCGAGGTTAATCAGGCTCGGCAGAGTGATCGTCTCCACCACTCCCTTGACTATCTCGGCGATCAGTTGGTCCATGATGCTAAAGGCCTCATCCAGAGGTAGGTTCGGCACGAAGTGCAGGAGCCGGTTGTTATCCAGCACGAGGACTGCATCGGCGGCCTTGCGAACCAGGTCCAGGCCCTCCAGCGCGCGTTGCATCCTCTGCCTGCGCTCAACCGTGAAGGGAGTCGTTACGACTGCTACTACGAGAGCGCCGGCACGCTTCGCCTCGTCGGCTACGATGGGAGCGATCCCCGTTCCGGTGCCGCCCCCCAGTCCGGCGGTGACGAAGACAAGGTCAGCTCCTTCCACGATCTTGGTAATGACGTCACGCCCAGCCTCGGCGCACCTGCGACCGGTGACGGGATCGCCGCCCGCGCCAAGACCTCGCGTGATGTGCCTGCCTACGAGGAGCTTCTGCATGGCACGCGTGTTGTCGAGATGCTGCTTGTCAGTATTGATGGCGACTGTGATGGCACCTTCGACGCCAATGTGTGTGATCCTGTTCATGGTGTTGTTCCCAGAGCCACCGCAACCGCACACAAGGATCCGGGGATCGGGGGGGCCGTAACTTTCCAGCTCCCTGTCGGTCAGTGCAGTTGGTATTCTCCTGCGGGATTGAATATCATCCTCAGGGGTGACCGAACTACTAGGTGCCTCTACCATCAACCCGCCTCGTGCATCCCAGACATCGCTGCCTATTACGCTCCACTAGTGCGTTCTTTGCCTTCTTAACCATTGAGGGGGGAAGACTCCTGTCGGGGCCGATTATCAGACCTAGTGGAAATCGCGGGGGAGATTCCATTCAACACTAACTTCCCATAATCCCTCGATGGTACCGGAAAGCGAGATAAGGCGAAAGTCCCCCCACCATTCAGACCGCGCTTAGCTCAGATGGCTAGAGCACCTGACTGTAGACTGGAAGCACATTGGTTGTAGGCAGCCATCAGGGGGTCCCCGGTTCAAGTCCGGGAGCGCGGACCA
>JASMKR010000008.1:0-12750 GCA_030749075.1 Candidatus Thalassarchaeaceae archaeon
CTCCATCGCAGATACTATGTCCGAAACTGGCATTTCCATGATTTTACCCATAGAATCGCGGTCGACCGTCTCCAGGATGACATCGGCCATGGCACCCATGGCCTGCCTTCGTCCAAATAACCCTCGCTTCGCAGATTCTGGAGTAATATCGCCACCGGATTCAAGAATGCGTGGCTTGGCCACGCGGCAAGCGTCGATGCTTTTGGGACTGAAATGACATGGCTACTATTGATGAGCAAATCAAGTCCTTGGAGGACGAGATATCCAAGACCAAGTACAACAAAGCCACACAGGGGCACATTGGCAAGCTCAAGGCCAAGATCGCGGCCCTGAGGCAGCGACAGGAGAAGGCGCAGGCCCATTCGAGGTCCAGCGGGGGAAACCAAGGCTTCGAGGTTAAGAAATCGGGGGACGCATCCGTCGCCCTAGTGGGATTCCCCAGCGTAGGGAAGTCCAGCCTAATTTCTCAGCTAACCGAAGTAGAGTCCGAGGCAGGCAACTTCGCCTTCACGACCCTAACCTGCATCCCGGGGGTGATGGAGCACAGGGGCGCGAAGATACAGATCTTGGATCTACCCGGCCTGATCAAGGGAGCTTCCGAGGGCAAGGGCAGGGGGAGGGAGATCCTCAACGTAATCAGGGGTTCTGACATGGTCCTCTATGTCCTTGACCCCTTCCAGAAGGCCCACTTCGAGGTACTTGACAAGGAGCTATGGGAAGCAGGTATGAGGCTCAATCAGAGGCCGCCCCAGGTGTTCGTCTCAAGGACCAAGAGGGGGGGCATTGAGGTAAGGTCGACCCTTGAGCAGACCAACCTTAGCGACGAGGAGATCCAGGCAATTGTAAGGAGCTTCGGCATTGTCTCCGCGACCGTGACCCTGAGAACTGACGTAACTGACGACCATATCGTCGACACTCTGGCAGGAAACCGGATTTACAGCCGGGCTGTCGTCGTGATCAACAAGATAGACCTGGCAAACAAAGAGGACATGGCTAGGGCTCACGAGGGCCTCCCCGAGGACTGGCCGATCCTGGATGTCTCGGCAAAGACCGGGGAGGGCCTGGAGAAGATGAAGGACTTCATCTTCGACAACCTAGGTTTCATGTCGATTTTCCTAAAGCCACAGGGACAGGAGGCGGACCTGATCGAGCCTCTAATCGTTAAGGACACGTCCACGGTCAGGGACGTATGCGCCAAACTCCACAGGGACTTCCTCAGGAAATTCCGATACGCTAGAGTGAAGGGGCCCAGTGCAAAGTTCGACTGGCAGAGGGTGGGGCTCGATCATCAGCTCAAGGATGAGGACCTGCTGACGGTGATTCTGAGGAAGTCATAGGCACCAAGCGATTTATTCACCGGTGGTGGGCCTACAATGGACATGGAACAAGGCGGTGGGGGCTTCCTATCCGATGGGGGGCTGGGTGGCCTACTCGAATTGCTAGAGTTCAGAGGGAGGCTCTACATCGCAGTTTTCACGCTAGGATTCGTGTTGGGCTTTCCACTGGCCGAAGAGGTGATTGAGTGGCTTCTAAATTCTGATGGCTACGTACCTGAGGGAGTAGAAATAATCATACTGCAACCCCTTGAGATAATTCTCCTTCAACTGAGGATTGCAGCACAGGTGGGCTTCGCCCTGATGGTTCTCACAGTCGTAATCGACCTGGCTGCCAGGAATGGGGAGATAGTAAGGGGGGCCATGCGGAATGCATCGGGGGGCTCGAGGGGGTTGGGAGCAGTGCTGGCCCTTCTGGCATCTGTGTCCCTTGGCGTCCTGGGCATGGCATATGCACACAACGTGCTGGTACCGTTCCTCCTGGAGTACCTGGCTGAGGACACCGCATCTTCCGGCCTACAGTCGACCTGGCAGCTGCAGAAGTGGGTGGGCTTCGTCACTGGGCTCTACTTCTCCTCTGTCATCGGCTTCCAGGTTCCAGTTCTCGTAGTTGCGCTCCTCAGGGCCGGGGTAATCGAGAGGGGTACGGTCGAAGGCAACAGAGGGTTCCTATGGTTCTCTTTCCTTTTCATCGGGGCTCTGATATCCCCACCAGACCCGATCTCGCTCTTCCTCGTCGGAGGTCCGATGCTGGTGCTGCTGGAAGTTGCCCTATTGTTCGACAGGGCGACGTCCGGATCTGGGTGATCACTCCTCGGCCTCGGCCTCTACCTCGGGTTCTTCGGCCTCTGTGAACTCAGATATTGCCATCTGCTCGTCTGGAGCGAGGGAGGCGGCCATCTCTGCGCTCGTGAGTCCGAGCTTGTCCGCCTCGTTCCTGAACCAGGTCCTCACCTTCCTGAACTCGACCTCGGGGCACCCGAAGTACTCAGCGAAGCGCCTTGTGGTAGTCAGGCGCCTGGTTAGCCCCTCGCGGCGCCTGTCAATTAGCCCCATGTCAGCGAGGTCCCGGACGTGGTCGTACGCCCGCTGGCCTAGCATGTCAACCAACTGGGATTGGGCCATCGGCTGGTGGTAAGCGATCAGCGCAGCCGCAGGAAGCAGCCTCTGCGGGATCTCTGCCCTGAATGTCTCGGGGAGGTGGGAGGAGAGTTCCGGCTTAACCTCGAAAATCCACCTTCCAGAGACCTCCGATAGCTGCAGGGCGCAGTTCTCCCTCTCTGAAATTTCCTTCCTGAGGTTGGCGAGTCCGACCATGATCACTCCCTTGGGCTGGCTGAGCATGTCGGATAGCTCCTGGAGCGACATGGAACGCCCAGCGCCGAACAGTATTGCCTCCAGGACAGTGGGCAGCGGGGGGTCAGACACTGCCAGCAACCCCTATCTCTGACTTAGGATGTAGCTTCTCGGTTAGTTCGTCGTAGTCGGAAGAGTCCCCCCACAGGTCGCTGAGCAGTATCTTGCCATTGTCGCCGCCCTCCTGAGTGAGGCCAACGTACCCGCGATTGGTCAGGAAGAGGGTGGAGACGAATGCGGTCACTTGGGCCTCGGCCCTGGCCTCGTCCTCCGCGATGCCCTGTGAGAGCGATGTGGAATTGAGGTCGTCCGCTACCTCTCGCAGCGAGACGGAGCCGTCTTTGGATGCCCTGGACTTCAACGAGTTCCAGGTCCTCTTGAGATCCCCCTCCAGGTCCTCTACGTGCAGGCTCCCGCTGAATCTGGCCCGTGCCCTCTCGTTTGCATCCCTCCTCTCCTTCGCGATCCTCTCTCTGATTCGCTGCTCCTCGGCAAGCCTGCTCGCGTCCTTCAGCCCCAGCAGGAGCTCACCAAGTGTTACGGGGCGCCCTTCGTCGCGGTGAATCCTCCCCTCGAATATGGATGGGAGGACCTCGTCGGCCGCGCCCGTCATTACCCCCAGAGAGAAGTTGTAGTCCTCGTCGGCGAACTCGGCCTCCCATCCACCGTCGAAATCCCAGGTCTCGTCCTCTTCGAAATCCAGGGCCCTCTCCTGTCGCTCGATCAGCGTCGAGGACTGGTTCCGGAGAATAGCCCATGCCATGCGGATGAGCCTCCCGCAGGAGGGCAGGTCGATGTTTTCCGCAGTCTTGATCCTCAGGTTGAACATCTCGATGAAGCTGGATAGGTCGACGTCCCAGGGGTCCAGGTCACTGGACTGGAACATCTGGAAGACTAGTGCTACGGATCGGTCGAATGGCTCGATCAGGAACTGGTGCTCGGCCTCCTGGAGGGTGGAGAGCTCCATCAGCCTGTCCAGGAACTTGCTCGTCTCAAGGTTCGGGTCTCCGCTAAGGAGCCGCGAGACAACGTCGTCCCGCATCTGCTCTCCGAAAATCAACCGCCCCCCTCCTGTTCCAATTCGATCTGAGGCTCCGGATCTCCGGGGTAGGACTCTTCGCTGGGTGCTGCGGAATCCTCGGCCTCGATGTCCTCGCTGACGTCCTCCGTCCTTTCGCGGAGCGCCTGGAGGGGGGATTCCTCCCCATCCTCGCTAACTTCCACGCCTGCCCTCTCTGCGAGTCCCCCTAGGCTGCTGGGGGAAGGTAGTGGGTCAGGGGCTCGGGGCATGTCCTCCGGCGAAGGCAGTTCCGGCATGGCCTCCTTCTCGGCCTGCGAGGCTGCCCTGGCCTTCTCCTCTGCCTCTATCTCTTCGCTCATTTCCAACGCTGCGGCGCGGTCGAAGTCGGTTATCCTCTGGCTGCACCCGTTCCCTGCATGGGTTATCCCGATGTGATGGTCGGCCAGGGTCAGGCTGACCTTTCTCAGGGTCACCATGATGAATTGGGCCATGCTACTCCTCATGCGGCATAGCGCGGCGATCTTCTCCGAATTGAAGGGGTCTAGGTTCTGGTCGACCTCGTCGAAGTAGTAGAATGGGCTTGGCTCGTAGTCCTGGATTGCGAATATTAGTGCGAGGGCGGCCATCGACTTCTCCCCGCCAGACAGGGCGGCCCTCCTGGTGCTCTGGCTCTTCCCGGGGGGGACGCAGGCCATCTCGAGGCCCCCTTCGAACGGGTTGTCCGCGTTCTCAAGCTTTAGAGTGCCCCGGCCGGTGGGCTGCAGGATCTCGTAGACACGGCTGAAGTTGCTGTTGACGTGCTTGAACACCGTGAGCAGCCTCGTCTTTCTCTCGTCCTCTAGCTGGTCGGCGATCTTCGACAGCTGCTCCCTGCGCTCCCTCAGGAGCTTGCCGTCCGCAATCAGGTCTGAGATTCTGGAGGCAGCGGCATCGTACTGCTCGATGGCCAGCATGTTGACGTCCCCTAGGGCGCTGAGGCGGCGCTGGAGCCCCTGCACGCTCCGCTCCGCCTCAGCGACTGTTGGCAGTTGCTCGTCTGCTGGTGGGATGGGGATTCCAGCGGCCTTGAGCTCGGCCACTATCTCCTCCACTGCTTCTCGCTTCTGCTTGATATTCGTTCTTAGTTCCTCTAGCCGGCCGGAGATGTTCTGTTTCTCCTGGGACAGCACCTCCAAGTGGGCCCTGAGGCTTGCCCTCTCGTCGACGATGGCATCTCTGCGGTCATTGAGGGCTTTCTGCTCCTCGTCGAACTGGGACGCCTGGGCCCTTAGGTCGGCAAGCTTCTCCTCCGAGGACTCCACAGACTCACGGAGCTTCTCTATCTCTTTCTCGGAGCGCGTCGCAGCCTCATTCTGGATCTGGAACTGCCTTTCCAGCTCCTTTACCCTCCCCTCCAGTAGGCCTAGTTGCTGCTTGGAAGACTCGATGGATGCCTTTGCCACCACTCGAGTCCTCTCTGCCTCGGTCCTCGTCCTCTCTGCCTCTCTGAGCTTGTCGGAAAGGTGATCCGGCGTATGGCTCTGAAGTTCCTCTGCGGCCTCCGCCCTAGCCTTTGACGCCAGGTCTAGGTCAGACCTCGCCTCGTCGCAAGCTGACTGGAGGGTTTTCCTCTCGGACTCGCAGTCATTCAGCTCCTTGTTTGCCGTCTTTAGCTTCGACTTGATGTCGTCAACGGCCTTCTGGGTCCTGTCCATGTCTGCATTCCAGTTCCTCACCCTAACTGAGTGGTCATCATTGTCCAGCCCGTTGATCTGGTCCCTCAGAGACTGTTGGTTCCTGCGGAGCTCGCGTAGGGCCCCGTCCACCGTGGAGAATAGAAGGTCGGCCTCCTGGAGGACCATCTCGAGGCGTTCCGTCCCACCTCCTCCGGCAGCGGAGCCATCGAACCTGGGCCGGTCCTTTTTGGATGACGAGCCACCGGTCATGGCGCCGGAGCTCTCTATCACTGAACCATCCAGAGTGACCATCCGGACTCCGCCCATGTTGTCCCTTGCCACGTCCATGGAGTTGACCACGAGGGTATTCCTCCCTGCGTACCTGACTGCCGTTTCCACGCTCTGGTCGAATTCCAACAAGTCGTGCACGAAGCCCACGACACCGGGATTCCTGGCCACGAGGAGCGTCCTGCCCTGGGGTCGGGAGACTGATAGCTTGTTTAGCGGGAGGAATGTCGCCCTGCCACCGCCGTTCTTCCTTAGCCACGCGATGCACTTGGAGGCGACGTGGTCAGAGGTGACCACGATGCTCCGGAGGCCCCCACCGAAGGCGAAGGACAGTGCTTCCTCGTGGGCTGGGTCTTTTGGGGTAGCTAGCTCCCCAAGAGTTCCAAGAATGCCATGAATCTCCCCGCTCTCCCTCAGCTTCGAGAGGGCGGCGAGCGTGAATGCCGAGCCGGGCCTGCTTGATCGGGCCTCCTGCCTGGCTCTTGCCTTTGCCAGGTCGGTTTCCGCGTTCCTCAGCTTGGACTCGGCTCTGTCGCGGTCTTCGACAAGCGTCCTCTCCTGCCTCTGTAACGACATCATCTCCTTCGCCAGGGACTCCCGGTCGGTCTCCGGACTTCCCTCTTGGAGGTCCTGCCCCAGAAGTTCTTGGTCGTCGCGTTCCAGTTGGGCTGCCTCGAATGCCTGCTCAATGTCGGCGAGGTTCTCAGAGGCCAACTGGGACTTCTGCTCTGCCCTGTCGAACTCCAACTGAGCCTGGGAGTATGCCTGGTTGGCATCCTGCTCGGCCTCTGTTGCCTTGCCCAGGGCCCTGTTGAGATCCCTGCCGTGCTTGTCCCCGGATTGGATTGCCTTGCGAGCCTCCTTCTCATCCTCTGCGGCCTGCTTCAGCGCTGCCTTGGAGTCCTCCACTGATTTGTTCAGGTCAGAAAGCTGCTGCTCGGACGATGCACGGGCCGATTCGGCGCTCTCCATCTCCTTGGAGAGGATCTTGGACTCCTTCTCGGCATCCTCGATGGCCCTAGTGTGGTCCCCGATTCGATCTCCTGCAGTCTCTACGTCAATCTCGTGCTGCCTTATCTGGTCGAGGATTCCCTTGGCCTCCCCACCGAGGACGCTGTCCAACTCGTTTGCCAGGCTAACTAGCTCCTTGTCGAACTCGTCGAGCCTCCCGTTGCCCACCGATATCTCGGAAGTGAGCTCGTTGGTCCTCTCGCTGTAGTTGGCCAGCTCGTCGGCAAGAAGGGCAACTTCCCCCTCCCGATTCCTGTGCCGGGACTGCTCCAGTGTTAGTCGTGCAAGTTCCGACTCCTTCTTCATCTCCCTGAACTTCAGGGCCTGCTCCCTCTCCTTCTCTAGCTCCTTCAATCGGCCCTTCTGGTCCGCCTCGAAGATGTCGATTGTCTCTATGTTGTTCTCGACGTGCTTCCTCTGTGTGTTCGCCCGTCGGATCTCCTCGTCGTATGCAGTGACTCCTGCAACCTGCTCGAGTACGCCCCTCCTCTTGTGGGGGGTCATGGTTGCCAGGTTAGTTACGTCCCCCTGCAGCACTATGTTGTAGCCATCCCCCCTTAGCCCGGCCTCGGCTAGGATTCGTCGCATCTCCGTTGCTGATGAGGGTTCGCCGTTGATCTTGAACGAGGAAACCGGGTCGCCCTTGCGGCTAAGTCTGACAGACCTCGTGAAAGAGACCTCGTCAGAATCGGATCTCAGTCTGCGACGCCCCCCTACCTCTGGCTCGTTGCTGAATACCAGGGTTGCCGACATGTGCTTTGCCTGCTTTCCGGTCTTTCCGCCGTTGAAGATCAGCTCTGAAACGTTGGAAGCCCTGAGGGAGCGTGTTGACTTGGGTCCCAGCACGAATCCTATGGCGTCACCGCAGTTTGATTTACCGCTTCCGTTGGGTCCAGTGATTGCCGTGAACCCTTCCTCAAGGGGGATGGTCACCTCTCCTCCGAAGGACTTGAAGTTCTCCAGTTCAATCCTAGTTAGATGCATCCCCTCACCTTTGTCGTCAAGCAATAAATCGCCGACAACACCGACAGTCGTTCCATTTGAGGTTAAGAACGTTGAGGCAGTCTAGCGATTACGGGTACGATTACCCGGGTCATTGAAAATCGCCGGAGGGTCGGTGATTTCGTCACATGTTCCTTCGGAATTTTCCGCCGCTCTCGAACAGCGCTTGCGTGACCTGCCCCACTGAGCAGTGCTCTACTACATCCATCATGACATCGAAGAGGTTTCCTCCCTCTCTTGCGGTGTCCTTGAGCCTGGCAATTCCCTCCTCGGCCTCTTTGGAGTGGGAGTCCCTGAACTCGGCGTTCCTGGCTATGACCATCATCTTCTCCTTCTTGTCTGAGCGCGTTACCTCGATGTCGAATTCCTGCGCGTCAGGAGTGGAGGAGCCCTGGTCGGTGAATGTGTTGACTCCCACTACGGGAGTCTCCCCTGAGTGCTTGCGGTGCTCGTACAGCATACCCTCGTCTTGGATCCTGTTCCTCTGGAAGTTCACCTCTAGGGCACCGAGGACGCCTCCCCTGTTGTGCATCTCCTCGAAAATCCTCAGGACCTGCTCCTCCACTGCGTCGGTAAGGAACTCGGCAACGAATGATCCCTGCAGGGGGTTCTCGTTGCGGAGCCATCCATACTCTTTGGCCAGGATAAGCTGAATTGCCATTGCGTCCCTAACTGTCTCCTCCGTGGGCGTTCCGAATGCCTCGTCGCGGCTGTTTGTGTGGAGGCTGTTCGCATTGTCCGCCAATGCGTACAGGGCCTGCAGGGTCGTCCTGTAGTCGTTCCAAGTGAACTCCTGGGAGTGGAGTGACCGACCGCTGCTCTGGATGTGGTACTTCAGTTTCTGGCCCCTCTCCCCGACGCCATACATGTCTCGCATCGCGATGGCCCAAATCCTCCTCGATACCCGTCCTATTACTGCGTACTCCGGGTCCATCCCGTTCGAGAAGAACCATGAGAAGTTGCGGAGGAACTTGTCGGGGTCCAGGCCCCTAGCCTTGAACAGCTCGACGTAGGTAAGGCCGTTGGAAAGAGTCAGTGCGGATTGGGTGATTGGGTTTGCACCGGCTTCGTCTATGTGGTATCCGCTTATGCTGACGAAGTAGTGGTTTCTGACTTCGTTTTCCACGTAGAACTCGGCGACGTCGCCCATCATTCGGAGGGCAGTATCCAGGTTGAACACCAGAGTGTTCTGGCCCATCGCCTCCTTGAGCTGGTCCGCCTGTACGGTACCCCTCACAGTGGATAGGGTGGAGGAGCGTATCTCTGATGCCTCTTCCTCCGAGGGCTCGCGCCCTTTCTCCTCGACGAACTTGGCAGTCTGCTGCCTAATCGCCACGTTGAAGAAAGCCGCGAGGTGCCACCAGTAGTTCCCGTTGATGGTCATGCTGACCGAGGTATTTGGGTCGCATAGGTCGAATCCCTCGAACAGCCTCTCCATCTCATCAACAGTGCTGATGCTGACCCCTGACTCGCATACCTTTCCAAAAATGTCCAGCCTCTCCTGGGGGTCGTTACCATACAGGCTTGGGGAGTCGAACGCGACTGAGAGTCGGTTGAAGTCCTGGTCCTTGGAAAGGAACTTGTACCTCTTGTTCGTTCTCTCTGCGCTACCCTCCCCTGCGAACATCCTGACAGGTAGCTCGTCCTCCCTCCTGAACGGGAAGACGCCGCCAGTGAACGGGAATTGCCCCGGAGCGTTCTCCTTGCGGATCCACTCCAGCCTGTCCCCCCAGTCCTCAGTGGTTGGCAATGCTACCCTGGGAACTTTGGTCCCCGATAGAGTCTCGTGGGTGGTCTTGACGGGGATGTCTCGCCCGCGGACCGTGTAGCTCGCCTCCCCGGAACGGTAAGCATCTGCCATCTCCTCGAACCTCAGAAGGGATTCCCAGGCTCCCTCGGGGACCTTCTCCCTTACCTCGGAAGCCTCTGCTTCGAGGTCATCGGCAGATGAGTCCTTGCCCGAAGAGCGCATCTGGGAGGACGCTGCCTCCAGTTGCTGAGTGAGTCTGACTAGCTCACATGCCTCCTCCGTCCTCTGGTGGAATCCCCTTACTGCAGATGCGACCTCTGCGAGATAGCCCTGCCTCTGCGGTGGAATTGGCGGGTCCCTGTGTGGCAATCCGTCTTCACCCAAGCGAGGCTCCGACGACGAGAAGGATGCGTCGAATCTTTTGTTGAGAAGCTCCGAGAGGCCGACCCAGAGTTGGTCGACTCCGGCATCCGCGAACTGGCTGGCTATCGTGGGAACCACTGGCATGGACTCGGGAGTCTGGTCGAATGCCTCCATGTTCCTCTGGAACTGCTTTCTTATCTCGGCAAGGGCATCTTCGGCCCCAGGCCTGTCGAACTTGTTCAGGACCACTATATCGGCGAAGTCCAGTGCTGCCAGCTTCTCGAGCTGGCTGGGTGCCCCATACTCCCTTGTGGTGACGTACACGAATAGGTCAGCGACCTCGGTAATCGCGTCATTTCCTTGGCCAATGCCGCTGGTTTCCACGATCACAAGGTCGAAGCCCACGGCCTTGCAGACGTCAATCGCTCTTTCTACGCAGTCGGCGATCTCACGGCCACTGTCCCTGCTTGCGAACGAGCGCATGAATAGTTTCTCGTCAGTGAGAGAGTTCATCCTAATTCGGTCGCCAAGAAGGGCGCCCCCTGTCTTCTTCCTGGTTGGGTCGGTGGCCAGGAGTGCCACTCTTGCCTCGGGGTTGTCCCTGCGGATTCTCAGCATCAACTCGTCAATAAGGCTGGACTTTCCAGCACCACCTGTTCCCGTGATCCCCACTACTGGGCACTCTTCTGCCTCTTCCCGGGACCTGGCTATGGAAAGTGCCTTCTGGAGCTGGTCCGAATCCAAGTTCTCCGCAATTGTCAGCAAACGTGAGACGGAGCCGTGGTCTTCTGGGGTCACCTGGCCCTGGATCGATTCGAAGCGTGATTTTTCCAGGAGGTCGGAAGTGGAAGCCTGTTCCATCGCGTCCCTTACCATTCCCACTAGCCCCATCGAGCGCCCGTCATCAGGTGAGTATACCCTGGCGATCCCGTCCCCTTGGAGGTGGTCGATCTCGTGCGGGAGGATTGTCCCCCCTCCTCCTCCGAAAAGGAAAACGTGACCGAATCCCGACTCGTCCAGGAGTTGCTTGGTGTAAGTGAACATCTCTACTGCGCCGCCTTGGTAGGATGTCACAGCGACTGCGTGCGCGTCCTCCTGTATTGCAGCCCTGGCGACCTCGTCCGCACCCCTGTCGTGACCGAGATGAATTACCTCGCAGCCCTGGCTCTGCAGTATCCTTCGGAAAATACCTATGGCCGCATCGTGGCCATCGAAAATCGAGGTTGCGGTAATCACCCGGAGGGGCATCGAACTTCCATAAGAATCGCCAGAAGGCCGGCTTTCGGGACCGCTATCCACATTATTCCGAGATGACAGTGCCACAAGAATGCGTTGCCCGTCAATAATTGGTATTTTCCGGAATTCCGGGACATTGTTCAAGACCTGAAATGGGACGCATGAGGTCGGATACAATGAGGTGCCCGAGGGATTGTTCGGAATTGATGAGTCCCGAGTCGCCTGGCCTGAGCCTCTTCTCCCAGAACGGGATGCACAGCTGCAGTAAATGCCATGGCATGCTGCTTAGCGCGGACACTGCCGAGTCGTCCCTGGCCAGGGAGAATTTCGTGAAGATGCACGAGGCATTCGAAGAGGGTGGCAAGGAAGTGGCTCTAGAATGCCCCTGTTGTGATGCCAAGATGCGAGTCAGGACTATCGTTTTCAGCAAGCCTGACGGAAGCGGCACGGAGCCAATGGAATTGGACGGGTGTCCCTCCTGCTCATCCTTCTGGTTCGATGCGGGTGAGCTGCAGAAGCTGGCTCCGCCGTTCGAGTATGCGGACGAGCAGCCTGTCAGGGAGGCAAAGGCCCTAGCGATTCTAATCCAAATGCTTTTGCTGCTCCCTTACAGGATATCTTGAGGCATTATCATGGAGGAGGAGTCAGACCAAGTGCCGGACTCGGTAAAGCCCGAGTCGATCGAGATCGTTCCTGCAGATGAAGGAGGGGCGGAACCGGAGGCTGCAGTGTTCAGCGGGGAGGTTGCTTCGTTCAAGGTCGGGGACTCCGACGTTCTTGGAACCGCGCAGGACCCTCGCAGCGGGGCAGGACTATCGAATGGAGCCTGGTTTGCAATCGGGCTCCTGGTAGCACCAATGGCAGTTGGGTTCGTATCATTTGTCCTAGCGGCTGTGGGGGATGGATTGATCTGGCAAGATTATGATGAGGGCTACCATTATGACGATGTGCTTGTCCAAAGGGGAACTGAGGAAATAGCTGGTGAGAGTTACAGACTATACGAGGCCGGATTCCCCGATATGGATCCAAGCCGTTATGACTCCGCAGATGTCTACGTAAACACAGAGAGTCATGATTGTTGGTCGTACAAATACCCGTCATCCGACTGGGCCAGAATGGATTGTTATTCCTGGAACGGGGGAGACCCGGAGGTATACGTAAAGCTGGACGGCAATGACGAGCCCGTAGGAATTATGTTTGCAGTGGGGACGTCGGATTCTGATAGGCCCATCTACGCCCAACTCACGGAATACCAGGATGGAGGAGGGTCTGAGATGCTTGGAGAACTCCTTCTTTTCCTCTCCCTGCTAGTCTGGCCCATTGCGCTCATCGCTGGACTCGTATGGGGTTTCACGAAAGGTAACAACTACTTCGCATACGGCATGCTAGCATCAATCGTCGTGGTTCCAGTTCTCTGCTTCGGGGCGATGTTCATTTTGGTCCTTATCCTATTCGGCGGTGGCTGGTAGTCAGAGCCATCCACCCAGCAACAGGGCGGCGAAGATGAACATCAGCAGCCCCATCGCCCCGTCGATAAGGTGCGCCTTCGACCTCAGCCGCTCCACCCCATCGCCGGATGTGAGCAATGTAGCGACGGTGACGTACCACGTCCCGTCGATCGTCATCCCCAGCACGCCCATACCAAGGAGTGTCTCCATACCGAAGTCCGCCTCTATGAACGGAGCATATAGTGCCAGCATCCAAGCCAGAATCTTGGGATTGAACAGTGCTATC
>JASMKR010000009.1:0-110102 GCA_030749075.1 Candidatus Thalassarchaeaceae archaeon
GCCGGTCCCGTCCCCGTCGGTGTCGACCCACTCGGTCCCGTCTTCGGGGAAGGCGTCGGTGTTGTCCCCGTACCCGTCGCCGTCCGTGTCAGCCGACTCGCTTGGGTCCCACGGGAAGGCGTCGCCGTTGTCGCCCACGCCATCGCCGTCGGAGTCGTACTGCTCCGAGGCGTCTTCGGGGAACTCGTCCGCGTTATCGCCCACGCCATCTGCATCCGAATCTATCAGAGAATCACAATCGTCTGGAATCGAGTCGCCATCAATGTCAACATTGTCGTCAAATCCACTGCAGAGATCTGCATTGTCTTTGACACCATCCCCATCAGAATCATCGATGCACCCATCCCCATCAGAATCCCATGGTATGGACTCTTCATTGCTGCAATAATCCGTCCAAGATTCAACATAATCATCTGGCGTCAGATCTTTGCCAGCGAATCCCGAGAATGAACTGTTGTAGCGATGAGTCTTGAACACCTTATTCTCGTCCCAGTTCGCATTCTGACCTTGAGCATTCTGACCTTGAGGGATGTCGTCACCCTGATTCAGGGGCCCGGTACCAATCACTGGATTGATGTATTTCCAGACGACTTCGCCTTCCGGATTGACCTCAATGAACGTGCCACGGACACCCCAAGTCACCAATGTGTTACCATTCTCCAATCGCTCTACCCCTCCCAAGGAGGTCGCAAATATACTCGTACCTTGATTCCAAGACCAACTCGGTGCAGCAGGCGCCCAAGAACTGCCGGATTGCAAGACATATTCGCCATTGACCAGAGGTGGGGAAATGACATCGGCTGAAGAGTAATTTGTGCTGCGGCCAACACCATTGTTGAAGACAATCAAATCACCAGCACCGAGGCGTCCTTCATTGATCCACTGAATGTCATGTTGGCCGAACAGTTTCTGGTCATCAGCTGTTCCCGCGCGATAGGCTTCGGGGTTGCCCCAGCGATAGAGAATGTCTCCACCCTTCTCTGAGTTGCCTCCGGTATGTCCAGAAGCTTCCTCTGTTGTCGTGCTATGATCAATGATGTAAATCTCGTTCATATTCCTGCAAGACAATGCAATTTGGTCCAAGATTGGGTTGTAATCGATGCCATTGCAATGCATCCAGTCGGTCTTGTACTTGTCCGGGCCCGGAGCATCCGCGAAGTTGATGTCGATGAGTTCGGGATGGTCTGCGACTACGCCATAGTTGTCCTTGGTGGAGTCATAA
This sequence comes from Candidatus Thalassarchaeaceae archaeon, assembly GCA_030749075.1. Lineage (GTDB taxonomy): Archaea > Thermoplasmatota > Poseidoniia > Poseidoniales > Thalassarchaeaceae > UBA36. The sequence continues at coordinate 1,223 of JASMKR010000009.1, forward strand.
TCCTGAATCAGATGATCCCAGATGTGCCACTCCCAGACGATATTGGCTTGGTCGGTTCCGAGAGGTTGAACCTCTACGATGTGGTCGGGCCAGAGCTCTGATGAATGCTTGGTGTGATGAGTCATCTTGTTGGGGTCGCGTCCTGCTTGGAGGAATTCTGATTCGTTCTTGAACTCCCATGCGATCATCAGGAAATTCCCATTGGATAACGGCTCGATATCGTGGTGGCTACGCTTGGTATCCCCGGGGAAATACCATTCCCATTCCATTTGGCTGTCCCAAGACAGGCGCTCAATCTTACCGGCAACCCCGTTGCCATCAGGATCAAAATCGGTACCAAGGTTGGTCGTTCGCAGCAAATCTCCATCCTCGAGCATGTAGACCGCCATACCCGGGGGCAATCCACTGGGAGATGTCCACGAGTGAACCATTCGCCCAAATGCGTCAATGAGGTATGTGCTCTCGGATGTCATCGGGGCGAAGAGTGTGTAATCCTCATTCACTCGGTTATCGCAATAGATGAGTCCAACTGTCCATGTGGCATTTCGATTGGCATTACAAATGGGTTCAACCGGCGAGTCAGAAGTTTCCTGTGCCTCAGTGGGGGAGATAATGCCAAACGGCAGTAGTAGTGAAAATAAGAGAATTGATATTGGGAGGACTCTCTTTCTCATACCTTGTCATTGTGGGAAATTACTCTTCACATTTCCTCTGTTCTGTGAGAGCCCTATGACTACAATGCGAATCAAGGATGGTAGAGGAACGCGATACCTAGAACGGCATAGGCACCGAGCAGCATGGCGCCCTCTAGCCAATTGCTCTTGCCGTCGGCTGCGATAGCATTGACGATTAACACCGCGAGGAAGGTGGCGACCGTCTCCAGGGTTCCGAATTCGAAAGTCAGTGGCACGCCCAGTGACCATGCGAGCACTACCATCAGCGGGGCGACGAAGACCGCTATCTGCGTGCTTGAGCCGACGGAGATCGCGAACGAAAGGTCCATCTTGTCCTTGGCAGCCACCGTGACGGCGGTGAAGTGCTCTGCTGCGTTGCCGAACAGCGGCAGCAGTATGATACCGATGAAGAGATGCGGCAGGCCGACGTCCTCGGCTGCCGTCTCGAGAGATTTCACGAGGATCTCTGCCATCCAAGAGACGAGTACGGTGGCGATCACGAGCAGTATCGCTGCGTCCCGCATGGTCATCTCGGGATCCTCGTGATGAGAGCCGTCTGTCGCGAACATGTCAGCATGGGTCTTGAGCTGGAACAGTAAGAAGAGGGCGTACATGGCTAGGAGGATTATTGCTGCAGCGTGGGAGAGGCTCTCGACGCCGGACGCGCCCTCCTCCCCTCCTACGGTTGCATGGAAGACCGTTGGAATGACCAGTGTGATTACCGATAGGAGCAAGAGAGAACCGTTGGAGCTTACCTGAGCCTCGCTGAAGGACTGCTCCTTGTGGTGGATTCCCCCCCAAACGAATGACAGGCCCATGACCAGCAGGAGGTTGCCGAGGATGCTGCCAATCAGGCTCGCCTGTACGATATGGACCATTGTCGACTCGGTCGTAGTGCCTGCACCAGCCTGAAAGGCCGTCATAATGGCGAAGAAAGCGATGATTAGTTCTGCGGCATTTCCAAAGGTCGCGTTGAGTAGGCCGCCGATTGATTCCGAGGTCCTTAGGGCGATCTCCTCGGTCGCACGACCCATCAGAAAGGCGAGCGGCATGATGGCGACCATCGATGCGAAGAAGGCTATCGTTTCGTCATTAGAGACGTAAGCGAAGTAGAGAGTTAGGGGGATGGAGAACAGCAGCAGGTTCAGCTTTGTTTCCCCAGGATTGAAGGCTCGCATCCAAGTGATATCGCCCTCGCTCATAGCCTCGCCCTTTGCATCCCGGCGGCCGGGGTGTGGTCAATGTTGCGCCTCCCTCGCGGAGCGTTCTTGACATCGCGAGGTGGCGGGGGTCTCGTGGAGCGTGCGCGCAGGCTGGCTCTGACCGGAACCCCCGGTACAGGCAAGACGACAGTAGCTGCTCAGCTCGCAGCCACTGGGTTGGTCATGGAAACAGTCGAGCAACTGGCCGAGCGCCACGGTTGCATAGGGGACGTCGATCCGGTGGATGGCGCCCGACCAGTCGATCTTGGGGCACTATCCGCATCCTTGGAGGAGAAGTGGGGTGCCCCTCCCGAAAAGATAACCGTAATAGAGGGTCATCTCTCACACCACCTCCCTGTCGATGCAGTTATCGTGCTGCGATGCTCTCCCGAAGTGCTCGAAGATCGATTGAGAGCTAGGGGATACTCAGAGGCGAAGACCTCGCAAAATTGCGAATGGGAACTCCTTGGGGGCGCTTGGAACGAGTCTAGAGATGATGTTCCTTGGATAGAGCTCGACTCCTCGGTCGGCTCCGCCAATCAGATTGTCGCGGCCTTGGGTGATTGGATAGCAGATGGCTTCAAGACGACGGGCCACGACTCGATAATCGACTGGGTAGCGGTTCAGGAGGGATAGCATGCTAGAGAAGATGAGGGAGAGTTGGACAAAGGCGAGCGAGCCCTTGGTCCACAGCATGGGCGACCTCAATCCCAACGTGCTGACTTGGACCAGTCTGGGGTTTGCCCTCGCTGCCTTCTATCTGCTTGCTGGCGCGGGACTCGACAGTGGGGGCGCGATGGCTATCACCGTAGGAGTGGTGCTGGGCATGATTGCGGGTGTCCTTGACGCGCTCGATGGTGCTCTGGCGAGGCATCAGGGCGTCGACGGAGCGTACGGCGACTTTCTCGACCACACAATTGACCGCGTAGTCGATGTTGGGTTGCTGGTGGCTCTGGGAATGAACGCAGCCTTTGTTGACGAATTTAGCAGCGGCTTGCTCGCAGGCCTTCTGACCCTGTTCGGATCCTATATGGGAACGCAGGCCCAGTCGGTCGGGCTCAACAGGATTTACGGTGGATTCTCCCGTTCCGATCGCGGAGTTCTCACGATGATTGGATTGCTAGCCGCTGCTTGGCAAGCGCAGGTTGGCGGCACGGGGATTGATATCTCTGAGGTTCACGAGCAAGCACATTGGTTGCTGCTGGGCAACAGCGAGCTCAATGGAATGACCTTCGCATTAGCCATCTCTGCGTGGGGCGGCGTCTACACATTCGTTGTCCGTTTCATCAAAACCCGCAACGGGCTACTTGGCTGAATGGCCGGTCTGAGTGTCCTTGAAAACACGCCTTGGGGATGTCGCGTCGGGGGCAACGGTTATCCTCTATTCAACGCGCCTGAGCGCTGTGAAGCATCTTATCGAAAGGGTTCTCGAGCTTCAAAGGGATGACGATGACGTCCATCCCCCTACCAACCCCGAAGTCGATGACGACCCGGACCTAGAGGGCCTTTTGAGATCGCTGCAGCCGAAGATTCGCGTCTTCGGTTGTGGTGGGTGTGGATCCAACACAGTCGCCCGACTTGAACAGGAGGGCTTGTTCGATGGTGATTATGTCAAGGGGATGGCCGTCAACACAGACGCGCAGCACCTTCTGAGGGTCAGCGTCGAGAACAAGGTCTTGATTGGTCGCTCCGCCCGTGGCAGGGGGGCGGGGGGCGACCCGGAGAAGGGTGAGCAGGCGGCTTACGAATCTGAGCGCGTGTTGAAATCAGAGGTGGATGAGTGTGATCTCGCGTTCATCACCGCGGGCCTCGGCGGCGGCACCGGCACTGGGAGTGCCCACGTCGTCGCCAGGCTCGCAAAATCCTCGGAGGCACTGACAATCGCAGTAGTCAGTTACCCATTCCTCTCAGAGGGAGCAGTCCGTCGCCAGAATGCAGAATGGGGGCTTGAGCGTCTCAGGGAGGTTTGCGACACTGTGATCGTCCTGCCAAACGAGAGGCTTCTGGAAGTCGAGGGGGTTCGTGATCTACCCCTCGACGCTGCCTTCAGAGTGGCCGACGAACTACTGATGAGAAGCATCTCAGGGGTTTCCGAGATGATTGCCAAGGAAGGCGTGGTGAATCTCGACTTCCAGGACCTCCGATCAGTCATGGAGAATGGCGGAGGCGTTGCGATGATCGGACTTGGCGAAGCAACCGTCGAAGAAGGTGCTGAGAAGGCGACCAGGGAGGCGCTTGAATCGCCGTTGCTCGAGATCGACATCTCCGATGCTCGTGGAGCCTTGGTGAATGTGGTTGGTGGCCCCGGACTGACCCTGGGGGAGGCCGAGCAGTGCGCCAAAATTATCCGCGATAGCATCAATCCTTACGCGAGAATGATTTGGGGTGTCACGACCGACAATTCAATGGGCAACGAAATCAGGGTACTGCTAGTGCTTACCGGTGTCAAGAGCGAGCAGATTCACGGGGCTTCCCTGCATACCCAGATGAGGAACCTACGCAGCAGAACTGTCGAATTCGTCAGTTAGGGCTTGGATGTTCCGATTGAAGGACTTAACCTGTCTCCCCCGTCGTCCTTAAATGGGGTCTGTAGGTCGCCGAGATGCTTCAAGGTGTAGCAATGGCTGTAGAGAGGTCCAACGTAGGTCCGATTGAGGAACTGGCCCAGTCCTGGCAGGACGAGATAGAGGCTCGGGTGAAGGGCCTCCAGACCGGCTCCTACGCTAGAATCCTCAAGATGGCGAAGAAGCCGTCCAAGCAGGAGTTCCGCCAGACCATCATCGTCTGCGGCATAGGGATGTTCGTGCTCGGTGCTATCGGTTTCGTTATCCTCGCATTGATGGTAAACGTCTTTCCTCCGTTCTTCGGCTGGCTCACGGGGTGAGGTATCGGATGTCCGAGGCTTTCACCGTCTATCTACGTAATGCAGAGGACGTGCTGCTCATGCAAAGAGCCGAGGAGGTCGGGGACTTCCCTGGTGCCTGGGACGGCATCTACGGAATTGGTGACCCAAGCGATACTGACGCCATAGTCGCTAGGGTTACTGAGTGCACCGGAATCCCTGCTGAGAGCCTAGAGTTCGTCCGCTCGGGGATGGCACGCGGACTGGAGTTCGGCAATCGCCTAAATGACGTGACTCCGGTCCTCTTCGTCACTAGCGAATCCGAGATTAGGCCCGGTACCCTGTACAAGAACCACGAGTGGGTCGACCCGGGTGCCATAAAGGAGAAGGAATACGCGACGCCACAACTACGAGACATGTACGGTGATGTTGCCTCCTACCTGTATATCCTCAAGACCTCAATAGGGCAAGAACAGAACGTGGCCGGCGAAATTAGAGCAAGACTTTCCGGCACTGGCTCCCTCAAGGATATCCAGGACAGAATCTTCGGCGTATTGAGCCCCCATTTCATGAAGGGGTACATCTTCGTCGAGGCTGCTGCCCTACACCACGTCCAGAAGTTGATTGGCAGGGTCGGAGTAGGCGTGACCCCACTGAAGAACTGCAGCAAGGTGCTCGATGGAGAGTCCCCCCTACAGGACGTCCTTCCATACTTGGAGCCCAAAGCAGCGACCTCGGGAATCGAAGAGGGTTGCATCGTCGAAATATCCGGTGGCGCCTTCCGAGGCCAATCCGCTCGAGTGACCCGTGTAACCGAGTCCAAGGAAGAAGTTACCGTGGAGCTCTTCGAAGCGGCTGTCCCGGTCGCCCTGACAGTGCGCGCTGACCAAGTCAGAGTGACGCGGCGCGTCGAGTGACTGCAGAACTGCTCCCTGGGCTCGGTGCATTATCGTCAAATAGGGAGAGCAGGTCGGCGAGTCGCGCAATCGGGAGACTATGTCATGTCGGCACGTAACGAGACGCCACACAAGGTGCTGCAGGAACTAGGACAGAAGAAGTGCAACGGCTCTTGGGATGCCTCGACTGAGAACCTGTCTATGGATCAGATCAAGAGTGTCGCTGAGACCCAAAGGGACCGTTTGACAGGCAAGACTCTGTACGCTCGCTGCCGCGAGGTCATGGGGACTTGCGTGGCGATGCGCGTGCGAGTAGAGGGCATGGAACCAAAGGCTGCACTCAATGCAATGACCGAGGGGGAGTTCAACGAGCATTTCAGTTAGAATTCACGAGTTGCGGGAGAGGGTGACCTCGTGGACCGCAGAGGTGGAAAAATATGAGAGGAAATATTCAATCAGCAATCCAACAGGCCATTGATGGAGCCCCAGAGAGGGGCTTCGTTGAGTCCGTAGAGATGGCTTTCACCATTAGGGACGTCGATCTCAAGGTTCCGACGAACAGAATTCAGGAGGAAATCAGGCTCCCATCTGGCAGGGGAAAGCCGATACGGATTGCCATGTTTGCAGGCGGCGAGATGGCCACCAAGGCTAGGGCGGCCGGAATTGACGTTATTGACCCGACGATCATCGAGGACTTGGGTGGCAATCGCCAGAAGGCCAGAAAGATGGCCAAGCAATACGACTTCTTCCTTTCCGAGATTCCCCACATGGGGACAGTCGGGCGACACTTGGGCGCCGTTCTCGGCCCTAGGGGCAAGATGCCTCGACCAGTCCCGCCCACTCTCGAGCCAGGGGTTCTAGCGAATGGACTGAAGGACACCGCAATCGTCCGGTCCAGAGACCGAGTGACCTTCCACACTGCCGTCGGCTCGAGGGAGCAGGGGATTGACGATCTTACTTCCAACGCCGTCGCTGTATGGGAAAGGGTGACTGGCAAGCTCGAGCGTGGGGCGGGAAATATCCGCTCCTGCTACGTCAAGACCTCAATGGGCCCCTCCGTCAAAGTGGAGGTGATAGGTTGATTCCCAAAGTCGCTGGTTGGAAGAAAGACCGCGTCTCGGAACTGGCCGAGATCTTCGGTAGAGAGGGCTCGATAGCAATAATCGACGTTTCGGGGGTCCCAGCAAGCAACATGATCGACATGCGCAACACATTGCGCGACCGAATGAGCATCATGATGGCGAAGAAGTCGCTCATGCGAATCGCATGGTTGGAAGCTGGGCACTCCGCAGATGAGTTGGAGGCCCTCCTCGAAGGAGCTGATCAGCCGTGCGTTGTGCACAGTGAGGCGATGAACGCATTCGAGATCTTCAGCGAACTCGAGAAGACTCGGCAGGGTAGGGCTGCAAAGGAGGGGGATATGGCTCCGGCGGACATCGTCGTTGAGGAGGGGCCTACAGAATTCGGACCGGGGCCCATCGTTGGTGAATTCAACGCGGTAGGAATCCCTGCGAAGATTGACAGGGGTAAGGTAGCAATCCAAAGGACCACCACTGTCGTGAAGGAGGGTGAGGAAATCTCAGCCGACCTCGGCATCATGCTCTCGAAACTAAACATCAACCCCATTGAGATCGGCATGATTCTCACTGGCGTCATAGAGAACGGGTTCATGTTCCCTGCTTCGGATCTTGATCTGGATCTAGACGAGTTCCGAAGCGACGTTATCAACGCTACCTCAGGTGCCTTCAATCTCGCCTGCGAGATTAGATGGTTCTCCAGTGCGACGACAGCAACTCTGATTTCAAAGGCATCAAGCGATGCAATAGCAGTCGCTATCGAGGCCAGCATAGTCAACGACGACACATCCGTGTTCCTCTTGACGCAGGCTCGCTTGCGTGCACTGTCCCTAGCGGGACAATTAGATTCCTCAGCTCTCGATGACGAGTTGCTCGCTGCTTTGGGAGCGGCGTCCCAGAGCGCTGAAGTTGCCTCCTCCGAGGCAACTAGCCCGGAAGAGGCCACTGAGGCCCCTGCCGAAGAGGAAGAGGAGGAAGAGGGGGGAGCGGGGTTCGAAGGACTCGGTGACCTCTTCGGGTAAAAAAAGGTGAAAGAAATGGAATATGTGTATGCTGCAATGTTGTTGCATTCTGCAGGAAAGGGCATCGATGACAAGGCGGTCAGCTCAGTGCTGAAAGCCGCTGGAGTCGAGGCAGACGGGTCGAGAGTTAAGGCCCTAGTCGCCTCGCTAGGCTCCGTCGACATCGATGAGGCCATGGCGACCGCGGTCGCCGCCCCAGTGGCCTCGGCTGCTCCCTCTGCGGCTTCCAGCGGAGCGACCTCTGAGGCCGCTCCCGCTGAGGAAGAAGCCGCTGAGGAAGCCGAGGAAGAGGGCGGCGGCTTCGAAGGTCTAGGCTCCCTGTTCGGCTGAAGTGACGATTAGAATAACTGACGCGAAGCCGCTATGGGCGAGAGCCTAGAGGAAGTCCCGAGTCACATGGAGCGGCGGATCGAGATCCCAGTCAGCATCACGCCCACTGATGCCATCCGCGCGATGCGGGTCATCGGCGAGCTTCGCAACTGGCGAATGCATAGAATCGAAGAGGCGACAATGGTTCACAGATGGGCCATAATTGTCCCATTGGCCAAGCGCGCTAGGGTTCTGGGTCTGGTGGTTGATGAGGGTGATGCGGAAGGACTAACTCTGCGATCTTGGAGCTACGTGCCAGGTTCCGCAGGCAGGATGTCTTTCGTTTCCTTCAATATTCCAGAATGGTTCGATGGTCCGAAATGGGTCTCCTTCCTTCGAGAGTGGGCGTCGCTACTGCCCCGGTGCCCTTGGAAGTGGGGCTTCTGGGAGCGCTCCATCATAGGTTACCTCCTCCCAGAGTTTCGCCGCTCCAGAAGGCAATTCTCCAATGAGGGGATCGACATCAGAAACTGGCAAGGTTCAGATTAGCACTGAAATATCGAGTGCGAATGCCTCTAGGGAGAGGATTTGATAGGGAGGTGGGTGACCGACCTTCGACGCAGACATGGACTTTCAGGATCTAGTCGACACCCCGCAGAAGGTCAAGACCCTCGCCGGAACCGTCGCCTTTCTGGTCTTGTTTCCAGTATATTTCGCCGCGATGCCCTCCTTGATTAACGAAGACTTAGTTGGAGGGGGCTCTTCAGGATTAGTCGGCACGCTCAATGTGAGTTTTGAAGAAAGTGAGATTTCGTTGACTGAGACGGTAGTGCTGGGTGACGGAGAGAGCCATGACTCATTTTTCGATCTAATGGCAGATACGGAGGTAGTAGTGGGATACGTAGAGCTGGCTGTCTCCTGCTTCGACAACGACGATCCAGGACCTGGGTTCACTGATAGCGTCGAGGGTTCTAGTGACCTCAGCGACCTTGACGGGCTGGAGGACCAAACGGCAGAGGGTCAGTGCTCTGGAGGCGAGGGCGGGTTCACGATCAGATGGGACCTCACAGAGAACTACACTGGTGAGGAGTATACTGAGGAGAATGAGAGCGAGAGCGAGATTCTTGAACGATGGAAAGATGGTGGTCTGGGGCGAGGCACTTGGGCGGCCACGATAACCGCAGACATCAGTTCAGCCCCGGTTGTCGGGCAGATAATAGACTCCGACGAGGAATTCGACATCACGTGGACTGCGGTGACATTCACAGTCGTAATCAATTCCACGTAATGGGTAGGTTCGCGACTCAAGCCTTAGCCTGGATGCTAATTACATCGCCATCAGAAAGTTCGTGATTTGCACCAATGACCCTCCCTGAGCGTGCATCGACTGCCCGAATGAAGCCATCTCCCAAGTCAGAATGGACAGAATACGCCAAACCCTTGGCAGTGGTTCCACGAGGGACTAGTATTACATCCGGCAGTGCATTACCCTCTCCATCCACCCAATGCGTCTCGTCCTGAACGGGATATGCTGCGATTCGAGAGAGTTGGTCGAAGACGACCTCGCTCAGCAGACCGACCAAACCACCCCCATCCCAGGAACCTATCGAGTCGGCAATTGACAGCAAAGCACTCCGCTGGACATCGGAAAGATTCCCATGGCCGTTCTCGGTAATCTCGAATGACTTATCCCCTGGTTGGTATTCAATCAGTCCGGCGGAAGAGGCCCTGCGCAATGCTAGCTCGGCCTCTGCGCTGGTAAGTACCAAGCGGCCTCCTTCGGCTTCCACGACAGAAGACAAGTCAGAGAAAGAGGTCTCGGAGGATTTGTCGGCTTTGTTAGCAGCGACCGAGATTGGGAACATGGCAGTGCGTATTGCTGATGCCATGGAGGAGAGTTCCTCAACACCCCACTGGAGGGGGTCGCCAGCCGTTGGGTGGTCTCGGTTAACCGCATTCGTACCTGCCGAAGCGTGTGCCTCGGTTGCACCAATGCCAGTGAGTCGGTCTAGGAGATGGTCTTTGATGGCGCGCTCACCCTCCGCTTGTGCCCGACGAGAAGCACGATCCCAGCCCGAACTGATGATGCCCAACAGCCACGCATCCAACTCCTCGAGCAGGAAGCGATGTTCCTCGATGGGTTCAGAGCCACCTGAGCCTACTGGGTTACCCTCGATGTCGGTGGTTCCCGAGACATCGACGATCTGCAAGAGGGCGTCACATCGTGCGAGATCCGAGAGGAACTGGTTACCCCTCCCCCGGCCCTCGTTTGCGCCTGGGACGAGGCCGGCTACATCGACGAGGGTGACCGGTGCCAATCTACGATATCCATTGCATGAACCGGAGTTGGGATTGCAGATGCTACCTCTTCTAGGGTCCTCCGGGGAAGTCGGCTCCAAGCGACCGTTTGCCTCCTTCCGTAAGCGCATCTCGGCACAAGCGCATGGAAGTGGTAGAGGAAGCCATGTCACACCTACGTTCGGGTCGATGGTGGTGAAGGGATAGTTTGCAATCTCGACGGGGGTCTCAGTCAATGCCGAAAAGGCAGTTGACTTTCCAACGTTAGGTTTGCCCACGAGGCCGATTCGCATGCTCGTCTCCCCACTGCCCAGTCTGCGGTCCCCAATGAGGAGGTGGTTCGCACATTACAGTTCGGTTGGGCTTCCAGAGGCATCTGTCTGGGAGATTGGGACGACCTCGGTGTCCAAGTTGGCTCCACTGGCTAGGATCTTCCTCACAGTAGCTCCGGCTGTTAAATTGTAAGAAGTCTGCTCTATTGAACTCGACGAAGGGGTCGCTCGGGCATCCGCTAAGGAACCCCTGAAGATGCCTTTGATCATATTCATGCAATGAAGAATCGAGCCGATCACCGTTCCATAGAAGAGCACCGAACCGATCGCCCTGAGCTCATTTGAAATCGTACTCTCGTCTTCCACCGCAGCTTCGGCGAGAGCCATGTCGGAGAAGTCGGCCATCAATGTGATAATGAGGCCGGATAACGCCCCTCCGGCCATCATCCAGAAAGCCCATCGAGAGCGATTTATGGACATCAGGTTCCTACCCGTCACCGCGGGGAAGATGCAGAGGGCCGATCCGAGGGAGAGGGGTACGAGTAACAGCCACACCACTAGCAAGGTGAGTGAGGATGAGATTCCGCTCAGCTCGTTGCCGCCAGTCAAAGCATCCGTCTGGACGAATAGAGCTCCGATTCCAAGTGGGATGAGCATCAAGGCGCCTAGATTCACCTCAGGCATTCCTGGCGAATCGGGATTCTCCATGAATGCATCATCACCCCTCATCGTGACGAGGATGTTTGAGGCTAGGGCGATAATGGGGATCGAGGCGAGAGCCATGAGGAAGGATCCCGCGATAACTTCCTTGCTGCTCGGCTCAAAGGCCCCGACCTCAAAGCCGAGCATATCGGCGGCGAGCGTTCCGGTGGTTTGCCCCAGCGGATTTAGAGTCAGCAAGGCACCTAGCAGCGTGACAGCGGCCAAGGATCTAGACCAAAGCGGGTTTCCTGTGCCTCGCGAGGCGGCGTAAAGGCTGACTCCAGCTACTTGCAGAAAGAAGAATCCCCCGGAGACCAGCCTTACGAGCAGCCATTGTCCCAAACCCGTCTCCAGTCCACCGGTAAGGACGACAATTGCGGTGGATATTGGGTCCGAGAGAAGGCCGATGATGATTAGCCATGCCGGGAATGCCATCCTCTTGGTGCGAGAGGCCGCCGTAAGGAGTTGGTTGACAATCACACCGATTAGAGCGAGGACTTGGATGGCTGTGCCCCAGAAAAGAACCTTCAGACCTAGGAGCACCGGGTTGTGGGCTCCGATTGCTATTACCAAGACTGAGGCTGTCCAGACCAGGGACATCAGAGTAGCGTTGCGTTCGCTGGCGAGATTGGTTTCCCCTAGCGAAGGGACGATGTGTAGTCCGGCACCGATTAGAATCATCCCAACGGCTCCGAAGAGGGCGACGAGGTTGCCAGCTAGGAGGAGAGTATCCGAAGATGGAGAGTAACCCCACGACCCTAGGCTGTGAAGGGCCGTCGAATCGTGACCGAGCCAGAGGCCGCAGAAGGTGAAGGTCGATGCGAGGATGAGCCAGAACATCCCTTGAATAATCCATGCCCGAGCGCCTGAACCCGGTCTACCCTCCGCGAAATCAATTGCCGGGCCGAGGGCCTTTTCGAGCATAAATAGGCTCATGCTCTTGCTGACATCGGTGAAAATCCAGATTCCGCGGTTTAGCATCACATAAACAGCAAAAATAGCGATCCAGTAGATGAACATCGTTGTAATCAGGTCCATGGCATCCCCTCACTCACTGGTAGCCTCGGTCAGCATGGTTCCGAGGATGGCGAAAACTCCTATCATCACACCGAAGATGAAGAACCAAATCCCCGAGTCGAAGACCCCTTCGAAGACAGGTAGCATTGAGGAGATTACGGGAAGGTCACTGCCGGGATAGAGGATACTGAACAGGACAAGGAATATCAGAGTCGTGACAAATCCGAGGACGAGGAAGAGCCAGGACGAAGCGGGCTCACGCTCACCTTGCAGGAACTCTCCAATTTCCACTGCGTCGTCGTTGGTCATACTCGCACCCCAAATTCCGTCACGTTGTCCGCTCCGACCACCGAAGATTCGCCCTTAAGCATTGGGCGGACGGTGGTTTCTCAATGTCTCAAGGAGCGCGTGCCAAATCGATTGGGCTGCCCCTTCTGAAGGTGCCACTGCCCAATGGTGTTGGCAGACTCGAGTCGTTGTCCAATTCTGCCCTCCAAACAGCCTTGCAAGAGCAGTCCAGATCTATGAATTCCCCAATATCCCCAGAGACCGAGTAGCGTTCGATGGCGACGACGACGTCTCCATCACAAATCTTGCAGTTGTGGGCTCCGCGGACCTTGCCACCTGCAGTTGGATGGATGATGAGTCGGCATTCGAACTGCGAAATATCCTCATGCGACCTCTGAATCATCTCGATCAGGGACCACAACCAAGGTGGACGATACTCGCGGTTCCCGTATAGTCGATCCACCAGTGTCTTCCTCTGGATGTTCATCGGATTGACAGAGACCTCGTCAGAGTGGGGAGCCACCTGACGCAGCCACGATATCGTGTGATTGAGAGCGTCTACCTCAGACATGAACGGGGGCTTGAACAGTAGGTAGGTCTTGACTCTGAGGCCGTTGTCCCTGAGTATGTCGACGGCTCTGTGCCACTGCTTGGTCGAGAATCCTTTGTTGACGTGGAATCTCAGAACCTTGTCGTCATATGCCTCCAATCCGATGGCAACCGTGCATCCGGGATGGTGCTTGGCTACCCAGGCCAATTTCTCAGGAGTGCACATCTGGGCCTGTGCTTCGACAACCAGATGCAATTCCCTTTCTGACGTCTCACGTAGCACGGCCTCCTGCCACTCGGGAGGGTTCTCGCGGTCCTCGAAGAAGGTTCCAGAGGTGTACACTTTGACCATATCACAGCCCTCGAAGTCGTTGGTTCTACGCTTGGCTTCCTGCCACTGAGAAAACATGTCATCGGAAGTGACGTCGTCACGAACATCGTTGAAATATCCGCAGAATGTGCACCCGGACTTCCACCACCAAGCACATCCCTTGGTTCTGAGAATCACGGTCACAGAGGTGCATGGGGTCCCGTCAGGAAGCGTCTCTGGGGTCTTGAAAACGGAAACAGGCTTGCTTGCATCCCAAGATTCGCGGTAGGATTTCGATTCGGGAGTGTTCTCTGGGGCCTTGATCAAGTGATGGATCTTTGTCGGCTTTGAGTTGCCCCCGAGAAGGCTCTTGGCCCTAGCCATGCTACTGCCTTTCTGGTTTCGCACTTCATTCTGCCGAGAGTGCTTCTTGCACCAAGAACACCAAGTGTCGTAGGCGACACTAAAACATCATATCGCATCCGTTCTGCTGTGCTCACTGAAAGCGAATCTGATTTGGAGCATTATCAACTGGTCAGGAAAATTATCGACGAGATGGATCCCGATTCGAAGAAAGCGCTGAACAGCTGGTATTGGTACGACTGGGCGAACCAGGCATTTGCGTTGACGGTCATCACGGTAGTAGTTCCCGCGCTGCTTTCCAACATGTTCGAGCTAGCCACCGGAGGTGGTGTAGATTACGGGAGCTTGAAAATCACCGGGGACACCTTCTATGCCGTTGTTCTAGCGTTCTCGAGCATCTTCGTCGCAATCATCAGCCCGTTTCTAGGGGCTATTGCCGACCGGGTGCCAATCAAGAAGAAGATACTCTGGATCTACACAGTGATTGGAGTGATCTTCACTGCTCTGATGGGGGTGGCCCCCCATATAGAGGGTGAATCGAGCTACAAGTTCCTAGCTGTCTGTCTGGTGATTGGGAACATCGGCTTCGCCGGTGGCAATGTGATCTACTACGCTTTCATGCCCTATCTGGCTGACCGCAAGGTGATGGATCACGTCTCGAGCTGGGGGTTCGCCTACGGTTATGCAGGGGGGTCACTGATTATGGTCGTCCACCTCATAGTCGGTGAGACCGGCTTCTTCGGGATGACTGCCAGTTGGAGTCCATGGATTCTGACCTTCGTATTCGTCACAAGCGCCTTGTGGTGGCTGGGATTCGGGTTACCACTGTTCCGAAATACTCCCGAGCCGCAGATTCCCAAGCCCACTCAGTACCATTCGATGAGCGAGGCCGCTCTGGATGGAATCATGGAGGTGAGGAAGACCTTCGGCGAAATCAGGAAATTCAAGGTCTTGGCTATTTTCTTGGCCTCGTACCTCCTATTCTATGACGGAATCAACACCATCAACAGCATGGCCACTGCCTTCGGCGACTCGGTGCTCAGGCTCAACCCAACCATGAATTTCGTACTGCTGCTGACCGTTGAGATCACAGCCATCCCAATGACCGTGGTTGGTGGCAAGTTGGCGGGCCGATACGGCACCAAGGAAGTGCTTGGTTGGGCTCTTGGTGTCTATTCGGTTGTCGCCTTGCTGGCGGTCGGCTTCGCCCCACTCGAACTGGCCGACGACCACGGGCGCTACGACTTCCAGTACCACTACGACGAGGAAACCGAGGAATACGAACTCACGACTCTATATGACAAGGGAGTCAAGGGTTGGATCAGCAAGGCTGGCAGCGGTGATGAAGCGTTCAGAGATGCTTTCTTCACCTACATGTTCGACTCGTTTTCCGAGGGAGGCCGTTGGAGCGAAGATGACGTAGTCAAGCAGTCCATTCCCGTCGAAGAGGCCGTCTCTTTGTCAGAGGCTATGATCGGAATGACCGATCACAGGTTCTCTTTCTCATTCAGGGGCGGGGATTTGGATGGCATTAGTTCAGTCGGACAAGATCACCCGACCATTATCGAGGGTGGTTTGGTCGACTGGTGGCCGAACCTCCTCAGAGACAAAGTCTGGCAGCCCCTCAACTTCGGGGTCAGCCTACAGTGGATTCTGCTTGGAATGATGGTCGGCGTTGTCATGGGCACTGCGGGAGCTCAGGCCAGAAGCATGTTCAGCATGCTAATCCCTGCCTCTAGGACCACTGAGTTCTTCGGTTTCTTCGGCTTCATCGGCAAGGCTGCGGCGGTCTTCGGGCCGATAGTCTACGCGATATTCGCAGCAACGATGGGAAGCAGGATGGCTGTCGTAAGCGTCGTCGTAGTAATCCTATTGGGGTGGTCACTATTCTTCCTCATTGACCTAGAGGAGGGAATCGAGGTAGCTAGACAGGCCGATCTAGAAGCAGGGCACGTCTTGTGATGTGTTGTCAGCCTTCGTCCTCTTCGGCGGCTTCTTCCTCATCGGCCTTCTCTTCTTCCTTCTCCTTGATGGCCTCGATGACCGACTCCCTCATCCCTCGGAAGGTGTCAGTCTGGGCTGTCAACTCCTTAGCGGCTTCTACGGCGCGGTCGATCATGTCGTATCTGGTTTGAATGGCCTTGTTGAGGTCCTCGAATACATGCATGTGCTGAACATACCAGTCGTCGCGCGCGGACAACTCGGCCACCGCGGTTTCTCGCTCTTCGTGGATTTCCTCCGCCACGTCCATGATTCGCCCGGTCCGGGCCTCCTCAACACGCAGCATCTCCTCAGTCTTCTGCAGCTTATTCTCGAGAAATGGGATCTTCGCATCAGCTTTGGCCAATCGGACTTCCATCTCGTCCTTCTCACTGCGCAAGTTGCCAAGAAGGGTGTCGAGTCCCGCTTTGGTGGTCACCATCTCGACTATTTCTTCTTCTCGAGCCGCGATTTCGATTTTCAACGCATCAAGATCCTCCTCGACGCCCTTGTAGGCCGTTAGCATCTTCTGGAGGGCCTCCTCGTCCTTCTTGGCCTGCTGTTCCAACTGACGGATGCGGTCTTCCGGCGAGACGCTGGGTTGATCTCCTTCGCCCATCATCTCTCATCATCCACAAGTGCCCCCGATATAACCCCGGCGGCAAAATAAACAGATTCAAACCAGTTATCAGGAGTCCTCGGAAACCGCTGCGACAGTAGCAGAGAGGACCGCAGTAAGCCTCTTCGACGATGGGATGTGCATCTTCTCGTCTGGACCGTGGGCATTGTTTCCCGGTCCGGAGGCACCCGTGCACAGGAACTTGGCTTCAGGGTACTTGCCCTGCATCATTGCCATGAACGGAATCGTGCCACCCGTCCAAGACGCTAGGGGTGGCAAGCCAGTAAGTTGCAACGAGGCTTCGTGTATGGCTTCGCTGACCTTTCCCTCAAGGGGAGGGGCATGGAAGCCATCGGCGCAGGAGTCCGGGGCGAAGGTAATCTCCGCTCCATAGGGGGGATTGGTCTCGAGGACCTCCTTGGCCTTGGCCAACACCGATTCGGATTCGACGCCCGGGGGGATTCGAAAACTGAGTTTCAGGTCGGTATTGGTGCGCAAGACATTGCCAGCAACCTGGACTGGAGGCATGCCATCGGCGCCGATTATCGACAGAGTGGGCTGCCAATTCATCGCGATTATCATGTCCTCTGTCGAGTCGGCTACACGGACTAGGGAATCCACAGTGGGAAGTTGGCTCCACACGCTATCTCCGACGACCTCGGCCAATGCCGCCGCCTTGTCACGAATATCAGAGTCGATCTCGACGTGCATTTCTGGAATCAGGACCTTGCCCGAAGTGGAGTCCTCGACTCTGTCGAGCAGCATCCTCTGAATCCTGAAAGAGGAGGGAATCGAGCCGCCTGAAGTGCCGGAGTGAATACCCTCGTGCGAAACGCGAACCGATAGCGTGCCAGAGACTAAGCCCCTGAGGGCTTCCGTCATCCAGATGTGCTCATAGTCAGGGCCCCCGCTATCTAGGACCACGATCATGTTCGGGTCGCCTAGTTGTTCGGAGAGGGCATCTAAATACGGAGGTAGGTCGAAGGAACCCGATTCCTCGCAAGTCTCGATGAGGAAAACGCATCGCGGATGAGGGATTCCTGCTTCCTGAAGCAGGCGGATCGAAGTCACGCAAAGATAACCTCCGTACCCGTCGTCTATTGATCCCCTGCCGTAAAGCCAGGGATCCCTTCGTACAGCCTTCAGTGGGTGGAGGCCTTCGGACCAAAGCTCGGGCTTGGAGGGCTGCTTGTCGAGGTGCGAATAGAAGATGACCTCCCCCGGACCTGTGCCTTCGATTATAACCAGCAGAACGGGTGATTTGTCCTCGATGCGGTGAGTTTCGTAACTCATCCCCGATATGGGCTGTTCGTCGAGCCAACCACAAAACAGGTCGATGGTGGCTTTCAATTCGCCAAGTTCGTCCCAATTTGGCTCGAAGAGCGGTGAGAGTGCCTTAATCTCAATGAAATCGGAAAGACTGGGCAGAATAGACTCCTCCCAGAGTTCGTCGCTTCTTTGCATCATCGATTCTAGGTTCAACGCCATGCTGCCTTGTCAAGGGCCTCTCTCATGGAGTCTTCGACTCAAAATCATCAATTTGAGGTCCGCAGATAGGAAGTTGTCCCTTGTGGAAGGGGCACTCCTCGCAGATTGACGAGGATTCTCCCGAGAGTCTGGGGAATTCCGAAAGAGGTACGTTGGTGGACATAGCGATGCGCGCCGTGCGGGCTAGTAGCTCTTCGAGTTCTACTAAGGCCTCTTTCAGGGAATCCTCTGCATACTCTACCATCCTGCCTGTGACGCCAACCAGTATGGCCGGTGGGAGGACCTCCCTGCGAGGAATGTTCGCTGTGTCTCTGGCCTTCTCGATGTCAACCAAGGCAAGGTAGTACAGGGCCATCTGCATTCTGTGCTTCCTCAGAATCTCCTCCTCGGCCTCGCATTTCGGACCGAGCTCCTCGGAACCCAACGCAGCCAGAAGTCCCGTTAGTTGGGAATCGGTCATCTTGTCGGCGTCTTCGGTCTTCAGGTCAACCGGCCGTATTGTCGAGGAGCCCCTAGATGTCCTTGTGCAGAGGACAAGGTCGATGATTCCGCTAATCTCAATGGTGGATGAATCCATGCTAACCATTGGTTCAGGGCCTTCGGGTCTCCATCTTTCTCGGACAATCGTATCCAGATTCGTTGGCAGAGCGAGGTGGAATGGCATCTCCGTCCTCAGGCCCTCGAGTCTGTGTCCCCCCACATCAGCCCCGGAGACCAAGGAACCCACGCGGCCGTTTCGCACTCGTTCGGCCATGGTCCTCACGAGACGGGCAGCGTGCTCCTCATCCGCTCCAGGAGGCAGAAGTTCGCGGAAAACAGTCTGGTGGATGCCCGAATCGGCCATCTGATCCTCCCTGAAAGTGGTCCATGATTCGAGGAGCGGGGTGCTGGGTCCGCCCTCTCCCGGGCCGGGATTCCCAATCCCAATCTCCATGACTCTGTGGAAAATCGTGCCGAAGGTAGCGCGATCGACATTCTTGGGCATCCCATCGATGGATGATGGGGGATCTGTCGGCATGACTGGTTCCGGTTCCATGCCACCGCGAGTCTCGAACCAATGGCGACGGGCGCAGTTCTGGAAAACCGGGAGTTTGCTGGGAGTGATTCTGACTCTGGGAGCCTGCTCCTTCCGGGGCTCGGGGAGTTCGGGTGTCACCGCTTTGAAGGAGGAACGGGCGGTTTCGTCAAGCCTTTCGATGCGCTGCAGAGGGGTGAGAACGTCGCTCGGATGGGAATCTTGTGTGTCGAAGCAATCAGGGTGGTGGATCAGGAGCATCCCTGCGAGTGCGGAAGACCCTCCCAATGAGGCTTCGTCGAGCATCTTCGCTGGGTCAAAGATGCGTTGGCCATGAGACTTGATCTCCGGCTCGTTCTCGCCGTCGTTCTCATCGAGCCACGGTGAGTCGGGCTCGCATCGTCGCCAAGAGCCCTGCCGCAGTGACTCGATCCACATCTGGCCTAGTTGCGGCATCGACCGGTCGTAGGTCCATGGAACCCTGAGGCCCACTCCCTCGCACCATTCCGTCCCTTTGGGAGAGCCGGCGATTATCAGTCGCTCTTTGGCCCTAGTTGCTCCGACGTAGAGGAGCCTGCGGGCCTCAGCGCTCTTGCGAGCCTGATGCAGCCTCTTGACATGCGACCATAGTGCGGACCAGGGGGGGTCCTCGGTCGGCCATGGCTTCGGGTTGCCGGCGAAGAACTCTGGGCTAACGATGAGTCGGCCGATGTTCTCGCTCCTAAGATTAGTCTGTCTATCAGAGAATATGTCGGCAAGAATGACGACTTTAGCCTCTAGTCCCTTTGCGCTGTGGATGGTCATCACCCTAACCGCATCACGGGGGGGCACGGAATCTGCCCTCAATGCGCCTGAACTGCGCTCGCGTAAGTCGCGGACCCTATCTGCCAGCACAATCGGGTCACCCCCGACCTCGATGGATAAAGCACGGATGACCTCGACGAGCTGCTCTACGTCCTGTCGTGATACCGGGTCGGGAAATGCGGTGAGGATGTCCGACCTGTCAATGGTCTCCTCGAGCAAGTCGGTGAGGCGTGCAGATTTGGAGAGTTCGCACCATCTGGCTACCAATGCTCTCTGACGATCGTTGACAGTATGCTCTACGAGTCTGGTCAATAGGTTCTCGCCCCATCTCGAGTCCCCTATGAAAGACTGCAACTGCGCGTCATCCAGCCCAATCAAGACGGAACGGGCGACCCAAGTGGCGTGATGACGAGAGCGGGGTCTGGCCACAAACTGCAGAAGGCCTTCAAGAGCGTGGACAGCAGGCCTGTCGAGCAAGCTACCCTCGCGGTCAACCTGAGAGGGTATTCCAAGATCATGGAGGTGTCGAATCATGATGTCCCGAATCTTTGGCCTGCTGGGTAGCAGAATCATGATGTCGCCCGGCAAGACCGCCACAGAGTCAACTTGGTGCCACCCCCCCTCCGCTGAACGGATTCTTACAGGCGTGGCCTCAATCAGACTCCTCACACGTCGGGCGATCAGCATCGCCTGCCTCTCTAGAGAATTGGGCTTGCCCGGACCGAACGGATTCAACGGTATTGTCAAATCAGTGGTCGGATTTGTTTCACCGCCGGTGCTCAACGGGCACAGCCATTCGATCGAACCTGAGTTTTCCTGCTTCTCAATACTCGGGTACAGGGTCTGGGGAACTGCATAGAAGTCCCCATTGGGGAAGTGCCGGTGCCTGTGATTGAATACATCGTCCCACCACTCGTTCATCGCCCTCAGCATTCCGCCTTCGGTTCGGTAGTTCACCTGAAGTGGTACCATTCCCTCAATGCGGGCCTGAACCTCCGCATCGCTGAGAGCGGGGAGGTTTCTGTCGGTCGCATCGAAGGGAATCCAAGCGACCAAGTCGCGACCTGATTTCTCCATGTACTCAGCAGCGGTCGCGATGGTGAACGTGTGGGCGTTTCTCGGATCACGGCTGTGGGAGTCTCTCCTAAGTGCGGGTTCGCGGGTTAGTTCGGGTAAGGTGCTGAACTCGTGGCCGTTGATCGTCCTGAGCCTCCTAGCGAATTCCAAGAAACCTCTGACTTCGGCCTGCCTGAATGCGTATATGCTCTGTTTTACATCTCCTACGTAGCAGACGGTTGGTTGCCATGGGGTGTCTGGGGTCGGTGGATCGCCCTCCTCGCGCTCGCGCTCGCCCCACAACCTAGACAGGAGCCTCCACTGTAGAGGGGAGTTGTCTTGGGCCTCGTCTATAATGAAAGCCCGATACCTCCTTCTGATTCTCTTCAGCAATCCGTATCTGCTCTCCAAGTCTGTGCGGATAGCCCCCAGATTGGCTGTGGAGGCACCCGCCTCGGTCGGATTTGCTTCTAGTATTGAGAGCGCGCTGAAGGCCGCTTCAATGTGATCATCGCGCCATGGGCTGTCGTCCAGTGAGTCCAACGCTCTCTGGATTGAGGGATGGTAGAAGGTTCTGCATACCGATGGGCAGTTGGCGAGTAGCAAATCTCCCGCCAGTCTCTTGATGTCATCGAAGTCGTGTACCTCTTCTCTATCCTTGAGTTTCTGGATGATACCTTGGAATCCCTGATGGACCAGATAGAGATCCTGCAGGTTGCGTACCTCTGCCTCGAGAGTGAAGTAGTGCTGCTTTGGTTTGGAGTCATGGAGGCGTTCGGGGAGGGGAATGGGCAATGGAATGAGGGGTGGCTCCCAGCTGACGGGGCTCCCTGGAGGGGTGGAGCCGTCAAGCATAAGTGCGATTCGAGAGAAGTGCAGTAGGGCTTTGCCATGGTCGCTCGACCATGTCTCTTTGAGGGTGGAAATGATATCCCTCATGCTGTCTCGGACTTCCTCCTTCGTACTCTTGTCTCGAATTTCTGAGTACTTCCCGATTCCGGGGGGCCAATTGTCTGCTGGGAACTGCAAGTGAGGGAAGAAGGTGGGCTTCGGACCCATCAGGCTGACCGGACTGACGGTACAGACCAACACGTGGCTCAGCCAGACCAGTTGTCCCCACGCATCTTCGGGGGGGCCATCCCTCCCTAGAGTGTCCAAGCAAGCCATCCGAGACTCAGTTGGCCATCCCCCAACGGCTAGAACAGCGATGTTCTCCCTGATTAGTTCGCAGAAGGAGGAGATTGTCTCATGGACCTGATTCGCATGATCGGAGATACCGTCTGGGTCGATTGATGCTATAATCTGCTGGAAGAGGAGATTGGGAGTGATTGTGCCACTCTCGTCCATGATTCTGCGTGCGGTCTCGTCGATGAACACAGATCGTTTGACAAGGCTTCGAAGAACGCTGGAAGCAGTCCTACGGCCCGAGTAATGATGAGCGATCCTGTCTCGGGCGGCAAGAACCTCGGAGGCGATGTGGGCTGGGATTCCAGCATCGACGGCATCGCCGACAAACGATATTGCGCTAGGTAGCCTCCACAAAGTGTTGTGTGCCGACTCGGTTAGCAGATTCCTTCTCGCATCAGAGATGTTCTCGCGGCTGAGGGCGTCACCCAGTCTTCCGCGGTAAGGGGCCACCAGTTGAAGGAGAAACGAGTCGATGGTCCCTATCGGGGCATCCTCTAGCAAGGTCAGCAGCTGTTCTCCGAAGCCTTCGTGCCTGATTCGTGGATCTGTGCGATGAATCCCATCGTCACCCCTTGGACCGGGTCTCAGCCTAGAGATACTTCGCCGCAGGCGGTCCCTCATCTCGTCGGCCGCCCGGTTAGTGAATGTCAGCAGAACGACCTCCCCCGGAAGCAGGCCGCCCCACTCGCGCAGGTCCATGCGTTCGGAGGCGGGTGCTGCGATTACCCCACCTTCGAGCGTCGATGGTCGTTCGGGCTGAGGGAAGAGCCGGGTGGCTCTTTGATCCTCGGTGAGATAGTGCTCGATGACGCGATCGACGATGGTGCTGGTCTTCCCTGTGCCCGCTCCAGCATCAATTACGATATGAGCATCCAGATTCAATGCCAGCCTCTGTGCTGTGTTCAGGCGCATCAGAAATCATCCTCCATCCTGACTTGGCAGGCATTGCTGACCGAGCAATACCTGCACACCCCCTTCGAAGGAGTCGGGTGCACCTTGCCAGAAGCCGCCCCAGCCGCAACCCCCAGAGCGACGGACAGACGCTGGGCCAGCCATGCTCTTAGATGGTCACTGTCTGGAGAGGGGGGCTCGTCGGAGAACCTGTGCAGACTCGCAGTGTGATCTGTGCGTGTTCCCACATTCAAACCTGAATGGGAGGCGGAGTACCACGAAGAGACCTCGAGCCTGTGCTCGGTGTTGTGACCGAACAGGGATATCCCAGTTGCCACAACCAAATCACCAGGATGAGCTATCTCCCACGCTCTGGCATAGAGTGCCAGTTGTAACTCATCCAACAGACCGTCCGAGTGGCGATCCTTGGGAACCCTCGACTCCGAGGTCTTCAGGTCCCTGATTGCTACGAGCCTCCGAGGCCTCCATCCGGAATTGTGGACTCTTATTGGGGCGATGCTCTTGTCTCCATCGGAATCGACCCAAACGTCTCCATCATAATCGAAAGGAAGCAAGTCAACCCGATCGATGTAGCCTCGCACCCGGATTGGTGGGAGTTCCCCCTTGCCGGTCATTTCTGCAGGTAGGGTAATCTCGATGCCGTTCTCCTCGTGGTTCGACATACTCCACTCCAGTGACACGGGGGATGCATCACCGAGCCTGCCCTCGGCACGAACTATGGTCCCTATCCGGCCCGTAGGAGGAACCGGTCTGGGATCGGCCAGCCAACTATTCCAGGAATCGCGGTCCATTCCGGTAAGTATCCTCAGCCGGTGTGTTGACACAGCATCGGTCCTATCGAGCCACGGAGCTCTTGAGTCGAGGGCCTCAAGGGCTATTCGCATCACCTCATTCTCACTGATGCTAGATCGCGCGACACTCATGATTGCCCCATTCCCCGAGAGTTCTCGCTCTTCACCGATGGCGAAGCCCAAGATTTCGCACAGCATGTCGTGATGGACTAGGTGCAGTAGATCGCCATGCGTTCGGGGATCGAGGTCTTCGGCCTGCAACTCCTCCTGCTCCGCCTTGAGCGCCTTCGAAAGCCACCCCATCCTAGGGCACTTGAGCCAGTCATGGAGTCTGCTGGCCGACCAGATTTCAATCCTCTGCTCCGCTCCATTGGAGTGGCCATGCCTCGCGTCGCTGACTGCCGAGCCCGAAGCAGGGGGGGAGAAAGGCCGAGGGTCGATGGTAGGCGTCCTCTTGCCTTCTGCGGTGTGGGCCCCAATCACAGGCCATCTTGTATTATCGCGGGGGGAGTCGGTTCCTTTAGGGGTCCTGCGAGCGAGGTCGGGTCTTTCGAAAGAAAATAGGTGCGATACAGCATTTGCAGGCAGGTATCCGTCGGCCCCAGATCGACTGGGCTGTCTCCTTTCGCGGTCACGCTGCAACTGCAGGTCCATCGAAACAGAGACCGAACTCGGATTGATGGGTGGTTTAGAGGGTTTCATCATCCATCTCAGCAGGTTACCATCAGACTGTCGTAAGTCGCGCGGACTGACTGGGCCAGAGGGGAGTGTTGCAAGTACCTCCGCCTCGTCATTGGGATCGTTGGCGCTAGTCCACTCCCTGATTGGCGCAGCGGCTGGGGATGCGTCATCGAAGCTTGGATCGAGCAGTATGACTTGGGAGCCCGCTGCTAGTAGATGCTCGAAATGGTGTCGGGCGTCGCGCACTGGTCCATCGGGTCTGAGCAAGTTCATCGAGTGTCGCTCCTCCTCACCAAGGAAGGGGACTTTCTGGACTCTGAGGTCCCACGAAGAACTAGACAGGTTCGCAAGGATGACCAAATCCGCAGTACACCCCAAGGCATCATGAGGACTCAGGACTCTGACTCTACTGCTTGCGCTTGGGCCGCCTTGTCGGATGCTCGACAACCGAATCAAAGACGTTATCTCGTCGACCCATTTTGGGCCCAATTTGGGGGGATTTTGACCGATGCTGCCCTGCTTCTCCCTCAAGGCTCGATGGTCCCTGACAATAGCCTGAACGACCGCTGCCGGTGAGGTACCCTCACCGTCACACATCTCCATTGCCGATTTGAGGTTAATTAGCCCTAGCGTTTCGGCGAGCCACTCGTCCCCGGTCAATGCCGGCTTGCGCAGTGGAAGAATTTCTCCTGTGTGACATCCTACTCTGAAATGCTCGTCATCCAGAGCCTCGCGATCCTCGCCTCTTAGCAATGGCCTGAGTGAGTTTGTAACACAGAGGAGCCACCACTGGGTTGACTCCTTTCCGATTCCTTCTAGTTCTGAGAGCGGGGTCCTCGCCGTGGTCCGCAGCCATCTACTGAGTGCGCCGGGCCCCCCCAATACATGTTCACCACGTGCGAGCTCAGTGAGCAGATCTAGGTGCGCATGCGGCCGGATTTCGTAATTGGAGGGATGCTTCCCGGGGTCGTCAAAGATTCTGATGGATGACTGCAGAGCGAGCGAGCGCAGGCCCTCAAGGCCGAATGCGTCGGAACCATGGGGCAAGTTTGCCAGAGAGGCGAGCCAATGTCCCAGTGAGTGGGAGGTGACGGGGGCCTGAGACGGGGGCATCGGTATTCCGAGGTCTCGCAGAGCGCGTTCCCAACGAGGGATATTGGACTCCAAGGCCGGATCAACGATGATGACTTGGTCGTTCTCGCTAGCCTCTAGTCGCTCGCGCACTAGACCGCTCGCCGCATCGAAGGAATGGTTCTCCCTCTTCAGGAGAAGGCGTCTGACACTGCCGGAGTTGTCTGATGTGTCAGGCTCGTGAGGGGGGACCCATCTAGGAATCTCTGAAGGGCTCTTGATTGGGTACTCGTCGACAAGAAGATGGCCGTGGTGGCCGAGCCTGAAGCTGCCTGGGTACGTCAATTGATGAACGGGCCGATGCCTCGAAAGGGCCAGCATTATTTCCGTGTGGGATTGGGCAATCCCGGGAGGGTGGTCCAGCATGATTATGCCATCGACGTCCGCGAGGGTGAACGGTTCTGATCCGTCACTCAGGCCTTCGACAATTTTCGAAGAGACCATGTCGGGGTGGGTCCCGCGAAGCTTCTTCTCGAGCCTCTTGAGTATCTTTCTGAAGGACGTGATTCCGGGACCGTCCCAACTCTCGGCTGCAGATTCTCTGGACAGTAGCGAGTGCAGGCCAGCCAGAGCCTCTGTCTTGCCTCTGCCCCAGTTCATGTCCGGAAGTGGATTGATGATTGGAAACGCCAGTTTTGCCGCCTCCCGGCGGCATTCCTCGTGCAGAATCAGATTGAAGGTCCCCTCCTTGGATAGTACTCTGGGAAGGCGCAGATCTGCGACCAAGGAAGACTTCAGCGAGTCGATGGTATGGTGAAGGGTTCGGTCGATGGCTCCCTTTTCGTCAATCATGGACAGGGTCTGCTTGAGGGATTCCTCGGTTGGATATACCACCAGAATCCGACCACGGGACCCTGATTCGATATTGGTCGAACCCAGTGATTGTTGTGCCATGTGCTGTAGAAGCCACTGTGGAATTGGTCCCCGGGAGACCTCTTCGCTAGTCACGCATTCTTTCCCTGACGCCATCGTGCCATCACCGAGCATATGCCATGCTCGGCCGGGGTTATTCAACCCAACTGAAAACACCTCGGTCTCAACGATGTATGGGCATTCTTCGCCGGGGTACCAGTGCGGCGAGCATGCATATCAGGATTGCCACGCTCGGTGCCGGAATTGTCTTCTCAACTATCCCTGGCTCGGTGGGAGGGTTTTCTATCGACCAGTCAACAATTAGGACTGCTGACATATCGTCGCCGTCCCATGCTGGGGGAACGTCGATTGCAGATGATCCAATCAGTCCATCGAGCTGGACTGCTTCATGCAGAACGTGGACGTAGTCCCCGACTCCGTTCGAACCGTTCGGGAAGCTGGCACTGCCCTCGACGAATAGCAGCCATGCAATACGAGTCTCTGTTGGGCAGCCTTCTTCACACTTGTAGTCCAAGGTGGTGATGTCCCATGAGAATTCGGTAACGCCCTCTGACGTGCTCGCAGACAAGGACATCGTTCCGCTGTACTCGTGGGTAGGGCCGATAGCCAAAGATGCAGAGAAGTCGCTTTGCAGGCTGTTTGACTTTGAAGCGGTGCCCAAATGGAGCCTCTCTCCATCGAAAACGGTTGTCGGAGCGAGTCGTGGAGCCCCCCCAATGGATGTGGAAGCAGTCCCATAAATCGATTCCCAGCGCTCATCGGTACCGTTACTGCCAAACGGATCCTCGACCTCGAACTTGTGCCTATGATAGTGGATTCGGGTGGTGTCCGCATCACCTATCGCCTCATCGAGAGTATTCTCGGTAGCCACACAGCTGAAGCACCATGTTGCGGTGTAGACCTCGATTACAGTGGGTAGGTCGGTCACATCCATGGAGACCGAACTATCAGGCGATGTCGCCGATATGGATAGTGACAGACCCCCCAATGTTCCCCCAAGTATGCCCTCGCGTGCATCGTCCCACAGGCCCCCATTCGTCGCCGAGGCTTGTATTGGGACGATGATGAGGGAAACCATCAGCAGGGCTGCAAGCGTTCTCATGGGGCCCTCGAAGTGAGCGTGTTATTGAATGCTTCCGGGTTACTGGGACTCATCGAAAGCTGCAATCGCCCTGCCGATATCCTCGTCGGTTATGTGCAAATGGGTGACAGCGCGAATGGTAGAGTCGTCAATGGTCAAGGTGTCCACGCCGCATTGCGAGAGGCTGCCTACAAGCCCATCCGCCCCGCCCTCCTTGCAACCGATGTAGACCATATTGGTCTGAACCTGCTCCAGCTCCACCGAGTAGGCGGGCATGGCGCCTAACGCCTCGGCAAGCCTTCTGGCGCGGGCGTGGTCCTCTGCCAATCGGTCGATATTGTTCTCTAGGGCAAAGATTCCTGCAGCAGCGACAACGCCCACCTGTCGCATTCCCCCTCCGAACATCTTGCGCCATCGGTAAGCGCGAGCTATCATCTCGGAGGAGCCGACCAAGACGCTGCCGACAGGCGCTCCCAATCCCTTGCTCAGACAGATTGACACCGAGTCGTATTCCCTAGCGAGTCGCGCCGCATCGTGACCCGTGGCCACTGATGCGTTGAAGATTCTCGCTCCATCGATGTGGGCCCTGCAGTCATGGTCCCGGGCGACGGCTGCAATCGAGTCCATGGTTTGAAGAGGGTAGCAAGTTCCACCGCCTCTGTTTGAGGTATTCTCGACACAGACAAGAGAGCCGTTCGGATAGTGGCCGAGGCTGCCGTCCCCCTTACGGATTGCATACGCTACGTCAATTGGGTCCATTATTCCCATATTCCCGGGAACTAGGGCGACTGAAACACCAGAAAGAGCGGCGAAACCCCCGCCTTCGTAGATGTATATGTGACTGTATTTCTCGGTGACGATCTCGTCCCCCGGTTCCGTCTGGGCTCTGATGGCGGTGGCGTTGCACATCGTCCCTGATGGTACGAACAGTCCTTCCTCCTTGCCGAGCATATCGGCCATGCGATTCTGTAGATCCATGACAGTGGGGTCGTCGCCGAGAACGTCGTCGCCAACGATGGCGGTGGCCATGGCCTCCCTCATGGCTGGCGTTGGCTGTGTGACCGTGTCGCTGCGTAGATCGACGCGGTCGCTCTGGTAGTCTCGCATGGATGGCCTAATGCTCTGGTTCACATAACTCGTGCGCTTCCGCAATCAGCGCTTAGATCTCATGTCCTCGGCATATAGGTAGGACTTCTTGCGAGACTTCTGTTCCTCCTTCTTCCTATTGGCTATGTACATGATTGCCAAGGAGCCCCCAAGCACGGCGGGAACGGCGAACATCAGGAAAGTTAGCCAAAGTGGCCTCTTCGGCTTTTTGCAGGCAGTTTGCCCTTCGAGTTCTTGGATCTCACCTGAAGGGCACTTAAGCTGCTCAATGGCCCCGGACTCGGGCACGTAGTGACCGGGCCCGGCATTCTTGCAATGATTCGTCCCCGAGTCCCCCTGATACCTTCCTGGCTGGCACGGCGTCTGGGAAATCGAACCTGTGCTGTTCACGAAGTTTCCAGGCGACGCGTCGAGGCATTCGTCTTGGCCAGCCCCCGGCTGGTAGCTTCCCTGAGTGCAGGTACTCTGCGATACGGCGCCTTCCTCGGGGACATGGTGCCCGGGCATAGCCTCAGTGCAACTTTCCTGTTCCCCTGCCTCCTGGAAGGTCCCGGCGGCGCATGGCGTTTGAGCAGTAGAGCCCTGGCCAGAGGCGTAGTTTCCCGGGCTCGAGGGGATGCACTCGGACTGGCCCGGTTCCGATTGGAACGAACCCGGCTGACACGGAATTTGCTCGGAGGCCCCGGATTCGTTGACGAAGTGCCCGGGAGAGGCCTGCATGCAAATCGATTGACCCTGTTCGGGTTGGTACTTCCCAGGAGGGCATGGCGCGGGCGCGGAGGTGCCATCGGCGCTCACTACCTGCCCCGGAGGCGCCTGTTCGCACCCCGAGCCACCGGATTCCGACTGGTACTCCCCGGAGGAGCAGGGAGTCTGGGTCGTTGCACCGTCTAGGCTCACGTAGTTTCCAGGTTCGGCCTGGGTGCACTCTGACTGGCCCGATTCGGATGTGAACGTGCCTGCCGAGCAGGGGATTTGGGAGGCCCCCCCACCGGGGGAGTAGCTGCCTGGATCCGCCTGAAGGCAGGAAGTCTGACCTGCCTCGGATTGGTACGTTCCGGGTCCGCAAGGAATCTGGTCCGCTGTTCCTTCGGCGTCCGTGTAGTTGCCCGGGTCCGTCTGAAGGCATGAGGTCTGACCAGAACCTGGCTGGAATTGGCCCGGCTGGCACGGCGATTGGGATGTCTGCTGTGAGCCTGATGCGAAGTAGCCGGGATATGCTTCTGTACACTGTGCTTGGCCTGAATCGGCCGAGAAGGTGCCGGATTCACATGCCACCTGAGCAGTTGCACCAGCAGATGGGACATGGAATCCCCGAGTGGCTTCGAAGCAATAGGTCGTTCCCGACAACAACTGATAGGTTCCAGCGGGGCATGGGGTCTGGTTGTGGGCCCCCCCACCCAGAACGTAGTGCCCGGCAGCGGCTTGTAGGCATCCAGATGCACCATAGTTGGGTTGATAGTTTCCCTGTTGGCACTGGTACTGTTGGGTAGACGCGGTTTCGGAACTGTAGTTTCCTGGATCCGCCTGGAGGCAGGAGGTCTGGCTGCCCAGCGGTTGGTAGTTGCCGGGTTGGCATTGGGTTTGGCTAGAAGCCGCGGTTGTGTTGACGAAATGGCCGGGGGTCGCTGTAATGCATACTCCCTGCCCCGAATACGGCTGGAAAGAGCCCATGTCACAGGGGAATTGCTCGTATCCATCGGCGTACCAACCCGGGGACGTCTCCAGACAGGTAATACCGGATTCATACCAGCCCACCGAGCACCCATCAGGGAATGGATCGAAGAGGTTGACTATCCCATCGTCGTCATTATCTCTCTCGCTCATCAGTGCGTGCCTACCGTACTCGGCCCCGAGATCGACGAACGCTGGGATATCACTGTCAACGTCTTCGCCGAGCCCGAGGGCCCCTTGTCCGTGCCCCCCCCAGCAGTAGACGGATCCGTTGGTCGCCACCGCGCAGGTGTGGAAGTTGCCTGCCGTTATCTCGGCTACCCCGAGTCCAGATGGCATCGAGACGCTGACGGGGGTTGAACTGTTGTCAGTGGTGCCGTCACCAATCTGCCCCTCCGTGTTCCTCCCCCAGCAATAAGCGCTACTGTCATCGAGGATCGCGCAGGTGTGCTCCCTGCCCGCGTCTATCGAGATCGCCATCCTTCCGGGGGGCAGAGACGCGGCCCTTGCGTAAGCCGAGGTGATGTTGGTGCCGTCACCGAGTTGCCCGTGAGAATTGTTCCCCCAGCAATACACCGAACCGTCGTCGAGGATGCCACAGGTGTGCATGAAGCCGACATCGAGTGCAACCAACGAGCGGTTCTCGGGGAGTACCGAAATAGGCGTGGGGATGTCGCTGCTGTCGTTGGTGCCGTCACCGAGGTGGCCGTACTGGTTCGAGCCCCAGCACATCCCGCTACCGTTGTCGAGGATGACGCAGGTCGCGTCCATGCCAGCGTTGATCGATACGGCGGTCCGTCCGAGAGGGAGTCCGATTTCTTGTGGAGCAAGTACATCTGTGACGCCTTCTCCATTGCCCACTTGTCCTTTGATGTCCTGCCCCCAGCAGTAGAGGGTCAGGTCGACTGCTATGGCGCAAGTGTGGTGGAGACCGGTGACAATAGTGAGGGCGGCCTGCCCGCCCAATGTGCTTGGCCCGTGGGGTTCCCAGCAGGCCCCCCAACAGGAGTAATGGCCGTGCCCGATCTGGCCGCTGCCATCCTCCCCCCAGCAGTAGAAGGAGCCGTTTGACGCTATCAGGCAGCTGTGATGGCCGTCGCCGCCACTCATCTCCACGGCGTTCGGTGGATGAGTTGGCATATTGACGTTCACAGGGGTATGTATGTCGTAATTATTCCCGTTTCCGAGGTATCCATCAGCCCCCCTCCCCCAGCACTTCATCCCATTGTTGTCCATCACCACGCAGGTGTAGTTGAATCCTGCTCCGATTGCAGTCAGAGAATGTATTGATCCAACGGTTGAGCCGGGGAAGTTCAGGCCCGAGTGGGTATTGAGGGCACTTTCCTCATCGGCCAATTCGGCCCTATCATCAGAGTAGAGTGTCGATGATGCTGACATGCCAAGAAGCAGGATAGCGAGGGTGATTGGAAGGGTGATTTGGTGTCCGTCTCGTGCGCTCATGGGGTCTGACGCTCGCTGGGAGTATTAACGGTTATTCGAAAATCCCATTGGGCATTTGTGTGGAGGGGATGGTCAAACTCATTTGTATGCAGCCTCACGGCGAAGCATGGCAGAGAAAAATGCCGAACGGGCGGAGTCCTTCCTATCCGATAACTGCCCTCCGATGGGAATCTACGAGACTCTGTACGCGTTCAGGGACTCGTTTGGTAGCTTCATGGGCACGGAAGGCACGCACCCATGGTCTCAGGGATTCCCCCTTACAACACCGCTAGAGAAGTTTGGGGGCCCTTCGCTTCCAGAGAGCATCGACGTGACGTGGGAGGATCGCTTCTACCCCAAAGCCTGGGGGCATCCGGAGTTGCGCGAGACCATCGCAGATTACTACAACTCACAATACGGATCCGACATCACACCCGAGAACGTCATGGTATTCGCAGGAGGGCGGCCCGGAATCTACACCGTGATGGCCTTCCTCAAGGAGCACATCGAGGTGAGATTAGGGAACATCGAGTGGCCCGCTTATCTGGACATAATGGAGCAGACAAAAACCTACTTCGAGGTAGTCCCCTTCACCAAGGAGAACAACTTCCACCCAAGCAATGCGTCCTACTTCGATCGAACCAACCTCGATGCCAAGACTCTCCTGATGCCAGTCATATCCAATCCCCAGAAT
This sequence comes from Candidatus Thalassarchaeaceae archaeon, assembly GCA_030749075.1. Classification (GTDB taxonomy): domain Archaea; phylum Thermoplasmatota; class Poseidoniia; order Poseidoniales; family Thalassarchaeaceae; genus UBA36. Next base: position 33,577 of record JASMKR010000009.1, read on the forward strand.
CCTTCCGGCCAGACACGTTCAGGAGAGGAACTCAAGGAGTTGATTCAGATGGCCGAGCAGCCTAGGAACGGCATACTTCTGGATGAAGCATACGAGATGTTCCATTCCCCCTCCGTAAGTGGCATCGAGTACGTTGAGGATCTGGATAACAGCAACGTGTTCATCTCGGGCGCCTGCACGAAGGGCCTACAGTCACCAGGGATTCGCATAGGTTGGATGGTCTCCAGCAAAACGAACATCGAGACGATGGCCAACTACTCTAGCTTCGGGATGGGTGGCGTGAGCCATCCCTCTCAGCACTACGCACTCAAGCTCCTCGAGCCTAGTCGCGTCAAGAAGGCACGCAAGGCGGTTGAGAAGCACTACAACTGGCAGCGTGAGCGGTACGGTAAGGCGTTCGAGGAGATGGGTCTCGGAGTTTACACTGGAAACGGTGGATTCTACCACTGGCTCGAGCTACCGGAGGGAATGACCAGTTCCGAACTCAACAATCGGCTCTTCAAGCGTGGTGCCGCAATCCTATGCGCCTTTGATTGCGACATGTCCCGCCCACATTCGAAAGACCCCGGCTATCAGACCCCATATGCTAGATTCTTCCGCTTTTCTTTCGGACCGTTGTTGCCAGAGACATTTGAATCCGATATACAGATTTTCAGTGAAGTGCTTGAAGAGTACCGTCTTGATGCGATAAAGGGCCATTACTGAATTTGGTCAAATCCTTAAGTGATGGTTTGACTCCATGCGCCCGTGGCGAAGGGACCGACAGCAGAGCAGGCTGCTAAAATTATCGAGGCTACCTACAATGAGTTCCTAGAGGAGCCCGAGCGTTCCAAGCAGATTGCTAACATCCCGAAGCTCCTCGAAAAGTTCGAAGGGAACTACGCTGCGATGATCAAGAAGCTGCAATCCAAGTACGGAAAGGTATCTCCCAAGGCAAAGGAGGCCGAGCCGGAAGAGATTGAGGAGGCTGCTCCGAAGAAGAAGGCTGCGGCCAAGGAGGCTGCTCCGAAGAAGAAGGTTGCGGCCAAGGAGAAGCCGGATCCCGCCGAAGCGAAGGCTGCTGCGAAGACTAAGGTCGCTGAGGCTAAGGTCGCTGCCAAGGCTAAGGCAGCCGCTGCGAAGGCGAAAGCCGCCGAAGATGCGCAGGCGGCAAAGGAGGCCAAGGCTGAGGCCAAGGACGTGGCGAAGGCTCAGATTCAGGCGAAGAAAGAGATGGCGAAGGAGGCTAAGGCCGTGGCGAAGGCTGAGATCGAGGCCAAGAAGGCTGAGGCGGGGCGGAAGGCCGCCGAGAAGCAAGCCAAGGCTGCAAAAAAGGCACTCAAGGAGGCTCAGGAAGGCCCGAAGTTGTCCCCTGAAGAACTGCGAGAGAAGGAAATGAAGCTCAAGGCTAAGGCGAAGATGGAGGAAGAGGCCGCCAAGGCTGCTGGGCAGGAGGCTAAGGCTGCTATGGCCGAAACCAAGGCGGTTACCAAGGACCTCGCTCACGAGGCCAGAGCTGCGGCCAAGGCCGAAGCCGAGCTCAAGAAGGCCAAGGTGGAGCGCAAGGTCGCTGAGCAGAAGATCAAGGCCTCCGGGAAGGCCAAGTCGAAGGCTGCGGAGGAGCTTGAGGCATTCCAGAAGAAGCGTGAGAAGGCCGAGGAGAAGCTCGAGACTGAGATGGCCAATAAGCAAGAGGCCCTGGAAGCATCAAAGGAGGATGCGAGCGAGGCGAAGGAGGCCATGATGGAAGTGAAGGCCCAAATGAAGGACGAGATCAAGGCCGCCAAGTCTCTGAAGAAGGATGTCGTTGCCAAGCAGAAGGAGATTGCGAAAGTCAAAGCGGAGGCCGATAAGGCCGTGGCTGAGAAGGAGAGGGTAGAGAAGGAGATTGAGGACAGTCACAAGTTCAAGGACCAGGCCGCAATAGAGGCCGAGCAGGTGAAGGCTGACATCGATCGCATTCAGAGCGAGATGAAGGCCAAAGAGGATGCGTTGGTCGGCGTTGAGACCGAAGCTCAGAAGGTAGAGAGGGAGGCGCACGAGGCTGATCTAAAACTCAGGGCAGATAAGCTCGAGAGAGAGGAGTTGATCCTAGAGCGGGTCGGCCTCAAAGCGGTACAGGTAAACTGGGCTCAGATAGGGGAAGCCGAGGACGAGGAGCCTGACGATCTGACCAAGATAGAGGGTTTGGACGAGTTCGCACAGAAGAAGCTCAACGTGCTAGGGATTCACACCTACGAACAGATATCTCGGCTGGATCCACTCACGGCAGAGGTGGTGAATGATGCCTTGGAATTCATGCCTGGGAGGGTAACGAAGATGATGTGGCCGCAGCAGGCAATGCAATTGATGGTGGTTGAGCAATAATCTTCTCTGCCGGGCTAATTGACCAGTGAGAGGTCCCCGGTAATCTTGTCTATTGCCTCCCGGGGACCGGGGCCAATCCCTACCACAGTAACAGTACCGGGGGGAATCTCAGTGTGCCCAGCATCTGTGACCAAGTGACAGAGCAAGCCGGATTTTTTTGCCTTGCTGTGGACTTTTTTCAGGGAGACTAGGTCAGGGACCTTACAGACTATCTTCCTCGCTCCTATCTTGATGTAGCGATCGAGGGCACGAGGGTTCTTTCGCTTGGCTGCGAGGACGCATTCGGCTGCGGCATGTGCGCATTGCGCTGCGAGCTTTCCCTTCGACAACTCAAGGTCCTGTCGGGTCACGAGGACCATTGTTAGTTCCTCATCTCGTGGCAAGGTCGCTCAACGCCGATGGGGATGGGGACTGCGCGTGTCTGGACATCAGGTCAGTCAGCGGAACTGCGAGCCAAGCGACGAATGCGATATTGCCGGCAGCGTGCAGCAGGTCGAATGGGATCCCGGAGACGAAGTACGCCGGTAGGAGTTCGGGGGAGAGCGTATGCAGGGCGCTGAGGGATACGACCCAATCGAATACTATTGCTGCAACGACCGATGTCACTGCCAACTTGGTCGTTGCAATGGTTCCATTCGGGTACAACCTGCTGGAGAACAATGCGCCCGCGATGCCGACAGCAGACCACCCCACTGCTTGGTAGAAGGTCCAGAGGCCATGGCCGAGAATCATGTTCGATGCGAGGGCTACCGACGCAGCTAGGGCGACCGAGCGAGAAGCGCCAAAGTGGACGCCGGCAAGAAGAACGATAACTGTCACAGGCTGGACGTTTGGAATCGGGTCTAACAGAACACGTCCCGAAACTGCGAAGACCCCGATGAGCGCAAGGGCTAACCAGTCACTGTGAGGGGTCAGATTTTGACTGGCACGCCAGAGCGCCCAGCCAATCATCGCCAGCAGCGAGACGTTGAGGGCAAGCATCGCAATGGGACTAAGCGTAACCACATGTGCGTCAATCATCAGAACCCCTCGTCACATTGGGCGCTTCTCCCCACTTGATGATTGTGCCTCTCGGGCCATCACCAGGTGTCGATACGCCAGGTCAGCACGCTGTCTTCGACCAATGCTAGATCGGATATTCCCACCATCGCCACTACTCCGTTGTGGTATAGCGACCAGGAGGCCCCTGAGGTCCCGTCCTCCGAACAGATCTCGGCGTCACAAGCATTGATGCCACCGAAGGAATCGATCATGATGCCGAAGGAGAATTCCGTGTATCTCATTGCAAATGAGTCGCCCGTAGCATCGATTGCGGCTCCGAGTAGATCCAATCCTGTCTCGTATCCCTCGAATCCGCCGACGCAGGTGCCGGTCTCGTTCCATAGCGGGTCTACGAACAGCTCTCTGCCGGAGGTGTCCAGATGGTGTCTGCCGTCTTCAAACCCCTCCGGAGCATGCCCTTCGGGGAAGTGGAAGCACACTGCCTGCCTGCTATCCCACTCCTTGGGCAGACCATTGTGCGAATCGTCGTCGTCCAGCACCAGATTGGTCATTCTAGACCATTCAGTGGCGATTGTGGATGAAGTCAGCAAGAGCATCACGAGCCAAAACACGGATAGCACCCTGAGGCGCCAATCAGGGGGTGACATCCCGTAGATTGCGCCGGTAGTGGCTAGGATGAAGGCGATGATGGGAAGCAGAACCGACACGGGGGTGCCAATGTTCGGAACAAGTAGTTGAACTATTCACTCACTCGGTTTCCGTAATCTCCCGGATCTTCTTCCGAAGGACCTCGCTGACTATCTTCCCATCGGCTGAGCCGCCCAGCTTCTGCATAACGATGCCCATCAGTGGCCCGACGGCTCCCATTCCACGCTCTATGACCAAATCCGTGCTCTCATCTATCGCAGCCTCAACTGCAGCCTCGACCGCCCCAGAATCAGCAGGGGCGAAGCCGCGCGAGATTGCCTCCTCCGACATCCATTCCATCAGGGAGTGGGGATCTTCTGTTTCAGCGGCCTCGACCAATATTTCGATCCCCTCTCGAGTCATTGCGCCAATCTCTCGTAGGTGAATGGCTACGGCGAGGGCGCTCACCTTCCGCGTCCCGTATTCCAGTAGTGCGCTTGCCCACGCCTTTCCAGGGAGGCTTAGTTCACCCCCCATGCCTTCGAGGAGCAGATCGTCTAGCTCGCCGTTCAACAGTGCTTCGATCTGGTTCGAGGATAGGCCGTGCCCCTGCAAACGAGCCTCCCTCTCGGCAGTGGTCGGAGGCAGGTTGCCGCGGATGTCGTCCCAGTGCTCAGATGTGATTTCGAGTAAGGGAACATCGGTTTCTGGGTACATCCTCGCTTCGCCGGGAAGTGGTCTCAATGCCGTGGTTGTTCCATCAACCGGCCGCCCTTTTCGAATGACGACGTTCCTAACCTCCTTAGGAGTCCTATGGTATGCGAGCCTCGCCCGATTGACCACCGACTCAAGTGCTAGTTCTGCCTGCCAGACCGGCGCTACGCACAAAGCGAAGGCATCGGTCTCATCCAACGATAGGAGAGGGCGAACCAAGTCAACATCTTCTTCCGAGATTCCGTAATCCGGAAGTTCATCGGAATGGAGGATGCCAGCAACCCCAGCTAGCTTCGCAGCGCTGGCGAGTTCACGGCCCAGTCTAGGGAGCTGGGCGCCGTTGGCATCTTCCGCCTTGATTCCGATCTTGCCTGAGAACCCGGGTAGGGCGACGCCGTGGACGGTGGCTCCTTGGATGAGGGATTCACGAATTACTGCCGACTCGCAGGCACCGAAGAGCTCGGTCAGGTCATGGATAACTAGGGGAATGCGAGAGGACGCTGCTAGGGCCACCCTATTCTCGACGGGAATGGAGTCGTCCGCTCTGTCGGGTGGTAGCAGGGGAAGTGAGGCCTCCTTGCGCAACTCGTTGGCAAGGCGGTAGAAGTGGAGTTGCCGTGCCATCTCGAGCCGGATGATTCCGGGAATCCAATCGAGGTCCTGACAGCCCTTGATCTCGACTCGATCGCCGCAAGCAATGCTAACGTTGAGATCCTGCCTAATCGAGCCTAGGCCGCGTCTGACCTGTCGGGTGTCTCTGAGGAGCCTCCCAAGTGAGGCCGCTGTCTGCTTGGCGTGCTCTGGGGACTTGACATCGGGCGCGGTGGCTACCTCCACCAAGGGGACTCCCAACCTATCTAAAGTGTAGAACACGGTCTCTCCGTCATCCGATGCGAGGGTGCCGAGCTTCCTCGCAGAGTCCTCCTCCAATGAGATGAGATCGATTCCCACCTCGCCCGAGTCCGTTTCTATCCTGCCTTTCGTAGCAATTAGGGTCGTCCTCTGGAATCCGCTGGTGTTCGAACCATCAACGACTGTCTTGCGCATCGCCTGGAGAGTGGGGATGGGTTTGGCATCCATCATGGCAGCCATCGTCAGAGACACTTCCACCGCGGTGACATCGTGCTTTAGGGGCGGAGCCTCGTCCAGCTCGATCAATCCGGAGTTCGGTGTCTGGACATACTCGAAGGCGCGGTTCCTCCTTTGCTCAAAACGTGCTGCGACATCTATTTTCCCGCTCTCTCCTTCCGATGCCCTGAGTTTGCGATTGGATCGATTCCAATCATTGGGGATGTCCTCCATCTTGAAGTCGTACAACTCACTGGGCATCCTCGAGTGCAGCTTATCGGTAGCGAGTTGTTGGTGAATCTCCAAGCCGCACATGAACCCCAGCGCTACCGGGTCTAGCGTGTCAGGCTCAAGTACGTCGCCGATGGGCTCCATGATACCGTTCGCGGGATGGGGGTGACGCTCATAGGGTCAGCGGGCGAATTCGAAGCGATCTAGTCGGGGGCTATACAACTCACCACTGGTCTGCATCTTTGAGATGACCTCGTCGACCACATGCTCTGGGATGCTCTTCGGGAGGGCCAGATTGTAAATTTCAAGGCGTTCTGCGTGTCCTTTTTCTCTGCACAGTTCCCTGATAATACTCCTGATGGTTGTGTTTGCACGCCTTGTACTGGAAGAAACCCCAGAATGGATTTCTGCTGCATCAGTGATGTTTGACTCTTGCCTCCAATGCTTGTAGACCCCAATTGCCATTTTCGCGTCTTCTTCGTCGGCTATATCCCTAAGGTGCATCCTGGCGTGGGCCTCGGTGAGGCGAATGAGTGATTCTAGTGCGCGGGCGGTAATCGGAACTACATCGGAGCCCCCCAGATTGTCGTCAATCTTCCCGAAGGAAACGCGAGTGGCCGTATAGTACTCGAGTATCTTCTCCTTAGCCTTCTTGTCAATCTTAGGGTGCACGTTCCTCTTGGCATAGGCAATGTACTTTCTCAAGAAATCGGTCGTCAGGTACTCCTTATTGTCCACCCCGATAGAGATGATTTGGTCCTCTTCAGAGGAGTTCGGGTCGAAATCGGTTCCATCCCCAATTTTCTCCTCACTCATGGCTTGGGCGCGGGTCTCGAGAATGTGCCTAGCAACCCGTTCATCGTCCTCCACCCTAATCTCATCCCTGATCATCCAAATAATATCGAATCTCGAAGCGAGGGGTACGGGCAGCCCGGTTTCTTTGAATGAATACATTATGCTGATATTGCTACCACGGACGGAGAACCTTCCCTGAACAGGGTTGGCGGCTGCCAATACAGAGCATCGCGCCGGTAGGGTGGCGTTGATGCCCCCCTTGGAAACATGGATCTCCTGTTGTTCCATGGCGGGATGCATCGTCTTGCGGTCGTCCTCGGAAATCTTGTCAAACTCGTCTATTGCCGCTAGTCCTCTGTCCGAGAGAGGTAGTATTCCAGCTTCTAATCCGAACCTCCCGTCATTGAACGCGTCCCTGACAGCAGCCGCGGTCAGGCCGGCTCCAGACACACCCCCCCCAGAGGCTAGTTTGCCACGAGGGGAGATTTTTATCATGTATTTGAGAAGCTGCGACTTCGCTACCCCGGGATCCCCCATCAGTAGGATGTGGATGTCACCCCTGAGCCGAGTATTGTCCGGGTTTATCCTAGAAACGCCGCCGAACAGCTGCAAAGCTAGGGAGCGCTTGACAGCTGGCATGTCTCCGATGGCAAAAACAGAGGGGGCAATCGAGTTCTGCATCAATGTGAGCAATTCCTTTCCCCTTTTTGAAATGGAAATTATCTCCTCCTTATCCTCATCACTGATTGAAATCTCGGTAAACGGAACGCTCTCGTGCTCAGAACTGACCAAATGGTAGACGATGTCGAACAGCGGTGTTTTCTTGCCCTTCTTGACTTCGGTGCGAGCGAAAGGGACTACGTTTGCAGTAATCCTCTGTCCCGGCAGATGCTTGTTCACCTGATCCCCCTCGACGAGGACCATTCCCCTTCCAGGTTGGGCGCCGCTGGGGACGTTCTCGGGCAATTCCTGAATCTCTATCCACTGATTGTTCACCATTCTAGAATTCAATAGCACAAGTTCGAAACGGGTCACTGGTCTAGAACTACCACAGCCGCCAAGTGCCTGAGGACAAGATAATGGTTCCTTCAGTTGCCTCTCGTTATCTTGCTCGATTTCAATATCATGTCCACAAGACTCGCACTTGAACACGGCCCTGTGAATTCTGGGCTTGATCTCGGACATCTTGGTCACGATGACATCAACGCTTCGCATTCTATTGATATCGGCACTACCGATTTCTCGAAGCGGCCTTCGGCTGTCCTTCGGTAACTCACCGACTCGAAGCAAGGGCTCGATGTCCTCGCCCCTCTCTCTGCAAATTTCCATCAGCGTCTTTGACCCGGCTGCAAGGATTTTTCTCGGGTATTCTAGTACGTCATCGGCGAACTCCGGATCGAATCTCTGCAGCTCGTGGAATGAGACGCCCAGAAATGGGAAATGAGTCTGCCCGGAAATAAGCATCATCACCTCTGATTCCTTAGCCTCCTCGAGGAAGGTCCTCCATCTCGCGGAGGCATCATGTGCTGCCATTGTCAACTGATTTCACCGCCGGGCTTTACTACTCTGAAGAGTAGGCCTATGAACAGTGTGGTTGTGAATTCCAACCCCATTGCTTCCACTGGAGAAAAGTGACTAATGCAGGTATGCAATCGGAGTACTGGGCGCTTCTACTGCAACTCCCCTATGGATATCGCCAACCCAGAGGAAGGTTCTCTTGGGTGAGTTTGAAGTCACGGAGGTCAATCGTGGCTCATGGAGCACAGGCGCATTGGCCGCGACGTGTTCGTCAGACTCGATGCAGGCGACGAAATGCACGCTTCAATTCGCGAGTTGTGCGAGCATGGGATTACTGCGGCTGCAATCACAAGCGGAATCGGCAGGGTACGCGACACCTCGATTGGTTATCTTGATGCAGATGGAATCTACCAGAAAGTGGTTCATCATGCTCCGATGGAGCTCCTCTCGACTCAGGGGAGTCTCGCTCCCGGTCCCGACGGCCCATTCACCCACATCCACATCGTCGCCTCTGACGACGACCACAGGGTCCACGGGGGTCACCTGTTCGAAGCGACCGTGGAGGTCACCGCCGAAATTCACCTGCGCTTGCTGGGAGAAGAGGACAGGCCCTTCCAGCGTGTGGCAACCGAGAGCGATTTCGTTCGGCTCTCCTTCTGCGACTTGGGGTGAGGTCGTGAGGGTTCTATTCGCTCACGGTTTTGAGGGCAGTCCTGAGGGATCAAAGGTTGTCTACATGAGGGATGCGCTGGGGTGGGATGTTACTGCACCAGAGATGTCGGAGTTGGGATGGAGCATAGCTAGTCAGACCGAAGTTCTAATTCGCCACTTGGATGACGGGCAGTATGATCTCGTGGCTGGCTCTTCAATGGGTGGCCTCGCAGCTGCAAACGCTTCTTCGATGAGGCCGGAGGCAGACATACGATTGCTTCTGATAGCGCCATCCTTTGGCTTGGCTGAAAACTGGGAGGGGATGGAAGAAGCGGGTAGGAGTGCTTGGAAACTCACAGGAGAGAGGAGGTATGCGGGCTTCGAATTGGACATACTGCTTCCGTGGGAGTTCATGGAATCGGCAGAGAAGATGTCTTGGCCTGAGACAGCGCATCCGACGGCGATAATGCATGGGACAAACGATGAAGTGGTTCCAATTAGCTACTCACGCAAGGTTGCAGAAAAGTGTGCAAATGTGAATCTTCACGAAGTCGATGATAATCATCGAATGAAGGAGTCTTTGCGCCTCATTCCAGATATTGTGACTGGCCTAATGGGGAGTGCCGGGGACGAAGGGGCGGTTCTTTTGGAGAAGTTCCAAAATAGGCTGGATGAGGATGGGGAGAAACTTGAGGTACCCAAGCAATCGTCGACTGAGGTGAGTGATGTCGAAGAGCAGGGTGTTCAGGTGACAGGTGATTTTGATGATGATCATGAATTAGAGAGCGAGGCTGCTAATAAATCTGAAGAGGCCGAAAGGGAAATCCAAGATATACAGGCTGAGATGAAAAGGCTCGAGGCTGAGATGGCTCAGAAGCAAGAGGTTCTTGAGGCCTCAAAGGAAGAGGAGCGGACAGAGCAAGAGGCGCGCGATAGGTCGGAAGCGGAGGCCGAGGAGGCACGGCTGGAGGCGGAAGCTAAGGCGGAGGCCGCGAAAGCACGCAAGAAGGCGGAGGCGGAAGTGATTGCAGCCAAGGTAGAGGCCGAGGAGGCACGCATGAATGCGGAGATCGAGGAGGCCGAGGCCGAGGAAGCCAAAGCTGAGGCTGAGGCTGCCGAGAAGAGAGTGGGCGAAGCCGTTCGAAAAGCCGAGGAGGCTGGAAAGGACATCGAGCTAATCGCTTCTGAAGCGGAGAGGGAGGAGAGGGAGGAACTTATTCTTGAGAGAGTTGGCCTTAGATCCGAACAAATTAACTGGGCCCAGGTAGGCAAATCTGAGAACGGGGAGTCAGATGATCTCACTAGGATTAATGGGGTAGACGACTTTACGCAGAAGAAGCTCAATGTCCTGGGAATCCACTCTTTCGGGCAGATTTCAAAGATGGGCCCTGAGACTTCTGAGATAGTTAATGACGCTCTGGAGTTTATGCCAGGCAGGATTAACGAAATGGAGTGGATGCAACAGGCAATGACTCTCATTGGATTGGAAGAAGTGGGGGATGGTTCGCAAACTGTGGAGACGGGGGGCGAGGATTCTGATAGAGTGGGGCTGAATGAGATAAACTGGACCCAGATAGGCAGAGCGAAAAACGAGGGGCCTGACGACCTTACGAAGATTAAAGGAATAGATGATTTAATTCAGAAGAAGCTGAATGTCATAGGGATCCACACATTAGAGCAAATTTCTAAGATGGACAATGTTACCGCCGAGGCAGTTAATGGGGCTCTGGAGATGATGCCTGGAAGGGTCGCGAAGATGATGTGGGCCCAGCAGGCTATGACGCTCATTGGACAGTGTGATTGACCTATCTCGGGTAGCGTTAACTTTCTTAATGGCCTGTTGAACCAAGGAAATACTCGCCAATCTCCGGGTCGGTCAAGATGTGCTGAGCGTCACCAGTGTGTACCACCTTGCCGCTGGCCAGAATGTAACCGCGATCCGAGCGCGCTAGCGAGAGGCGCGCGTTCTGCTCGACGATGAGGATGGTGATGCCGTCCTCGCGCAGGGAGTCGATGCGCTCGATAATCTGCTGCTGGTAAAGCGGGGAGAGCGCGGCGGTGGGCTCGTCGAGCAGAAGGAACTTGGGGTCCGAGATTAGCGCTCGGGAGATCGCCAGCATCTGCCTCTCGCCACCCGATAGGGATGCGGCGAGGTCGTGCTCGCGCGAGCGCAGGTCCGGGAACATCTCGAGCGCTCGCTCGATGCGTTCGTTGAGGATGTTGTTGGGAAGCGTGTTGCCGCCCATCTGCAGATTCTCCTCGACGGAGAGCGAGGGGAACACGTTGTCAACCTGGGGGACGTACGCAATGCCTTGGTTGACTAGTTGGTCTGTGCGCCACCCGGAGACGTCCTGTCCCATGTACTCGATATCACCGCCGTAGTAGGTGGCGATGCCGAAGATGGTCTTGATTAGCGTCGACTTGCCACAGCCGTTGGGCCCGATGATGGTGACGAACTCGCCCTCGTCGACGTGGATGTCTATATCGTACAGGATCTGGACCGATCCATATCCCCCCTCGAGGCCCCTGACATCGAGAACCCGGGTCATTCCTCCTCACCCCCGCTGTCTCCGGTTGCCCCGAGATAAGCCTCGATTACGGCCCTATTACTACGGACGTCGTCAGGAGTACCCTGCATCAGGACCTCTCCCTCGTTCATCACTATGATGCGGTCGACGCCCTGCCTCAGGATGAAGTCCATGTTGTGTTCGATGATGAGTACGGATATTCCGGTCTCATCGACCGTCTTCCTGAGGTTGTTGAATATCTTCAGCGCTAGCGGTCCCGCTACCCCTGCCACGGGCTCGTCCAGCAGCAGAAGGCCGGGGTCTCCCATCATCGAGCGCCCTATGTCCACAAGTTTGCTCTGGCCGCCGGAGAGTTCGCTCGTGAGATTCTCCGCCATGTGCGGAACTTCGAGCTGGTCGAGCACGGCGTAGGCCTTGCTCAGGCGCTCCTGCTCGGCGGGACGGCTGTTCGGCTGCAGGAGGGCTAGGAATGGGTTGGGGGAGAACTGGTTCCTCGGTGGCACTAGCAGGTTCTCTATGACCGTCATCTGCCTCCAAAGCCGGGTGTGCTGGAAGGTGCGTGTGACCCCCAGTTGCTGAATCTGGTCGGGGTGCATCTGGGAGGCGTCTTCTCCGAAGACCTCGACCGACCCGGCCGTCTGGTCAAGGAGGCCGCTGATGCAGTTGAAGGTGGTCGACTTACCGCAGCCATTGGGACCGATCAAGCCAACGAACTCACCCTCCCCGACTTCGAACGAGACGTCGTTGACGGCCACCAGCCCACCGAACTCCATACGCAGGCCCTCGACCTTGAGCACGGAATTCATTCGGAGTCCCCTCCCGAGTGGCCCGGACGGGGTGGCCTGCTGGGAACCTCTGGTAGTAGGCCCTTGGGGTTGTACTTGAGCGAGAACAGGATCAGGCATCCAATCATGAGCACCTTGACATATGCCATGTCAGCGAGGATGACTCCGCCGTAGAACGCCTCGCTGATTGAGCGATCCCCCATCATCACCCCTGCGAAAGCCATCACAACCACCCCAGATATTCCGACCTCCGTAAGGGGCTTCCATCCGAAAACAATGCCAAGCATCGCGATGACAGTGAAGTATGCCGCCACATCCCAAGGTTGGGCTACCAGCCAATTGAAGAACTCGTCGACTGCGGCTGAGGTCTCGTGCAGAGGGAGGTCGGATGATCCTTGGCTGGCTACGAGGACGTTGAAGACAAACTCCATCAGAACGATGATGAAGGCACCGATGACCATCCCCCTGTTATTGGCCGCGCCACCAACAACGAAGGCGGCCCATACTAGGAATGTCGATTTTGCAGGAGCCATGAACGATGGTTGGAAGCCTGTCAGCTTCCAAGCCCACAGAGCCCCGGCGAGGCCAGCGATCGCAGCACCGAAGGCGAGGCTCGCCGCCTTGTGTGTCAGAACGTCGTGACCATGATGCTGCGCGACATCCTCGTCCTCTCGGATGGCCTTGAGGATCCTTCCCCAAGGAGACTTGAGCACTGTCTCAAGCAGCCACCAGACCAAAACCAGACTCACGATTCCGATTAGCGCTAGCAGCATCATGTAGGGTGCTGCCTCTCCGAGGTTCAGCGCGTCTCCGACTCTCTCAGCCATGCTCCCTATGCCGACAACGTCGCTGCACTCGTCTGGGCTGAAAGGCTCAATCAGGTCGTCCGCCGTGCCGAGGATGCCGTCCGGTCCCGGGAGTGGGTCCTTCAGAGGGGGATCGCTGCCGCAGAACCACCAACCCTGCAAGGGTAGGACGTATCGAGAAATTCCTATCGACGACCCCCATGAACCAGCCCTGAGAAGCGGCTCGCCCATCAGTAAGACGCGTACGATCTCACCCAGTGAGATCGTAACAATTGCGAAGTAGTCCATTCTCAGCCTAGCAGTCGGATAGGCGAGCATCCAGCCGAAGCCGGCGGCGAGAATCACGGCGGCTACGGTGGCCCAGAGGACCGGCCAGTCGTAGCCGTGGAGGTCCTTTGGTGCGGTTAGGATCCCGACTGTGATTGCCCCCACACCCACGAAGAAGATCACACCGAAGTTGACCATCCCAGTGATTCCTGTGTGGAGGTTGAGCGAGAATGCCATTAGGGCGAATATGGAGAGCGTGACTAGGACATTGGACACCTGCAGCACTTTGATGAATCGGTCGTTATCGCTTTCAGCCACCGGCAGCCACCATACGAACATAATCAGCAGGATGAGCAGGGCTGCGAATAGCGCCCATGAGCCAAGCGGGCTCTCCCTTCCGTATGGAGCCCACTTCCGAGTCCCCTCGAACGGATTGGTCTGACGCTCCTTCAATGATTCAGTGGCTCCTTCGACGGAAGAGCGCAAGTTGCTCTGGACCCCCCCGAGTGCGTCTCTCAGGGGGCTGAGGGAGTTGGTCAGTGCAATCGTGGAGTTGTTCCTGAAGCGCATCAGAGCCGAAGTGAACGAGTCGAGAATCCCAATTGCGGAATCAAGGGGGTCGTCTTCCCGGCCTTGGATTAGGTAGATGCCTTCCGTGAGGGCGACCAGCCAAACCAGTATTGGCACGACCGGCCACACGATGTCACCCAGGGTGATGACCGTGCTGAGGAAGTCGAGTTCGGAGCTCATCAAATCGAACCAAGATTCGTTCAAACTGTCGAAACTGTCGGCTATCCATTCCGAGTGGTAGAATGGTGCTAGGTCATCCGGTGGGCTTGGCACATCGTTAATCGTGAATGGGGAGTCCTCGAGCAAAAGGGTTCCATCGGGCCTGCCCGTTAGCAACTGAAGGTTGGAGGTTACAGACTCGTTTGCCACGCATGCCTCAGAGCAAGAGCCGTCGGCGAGCGAGTTGGCGGAGATGAAGCGGGTGATTCTGCTGAAGAAGTAGGCGGCTATGGTCACAATCAGCATCGACTCCCCCCTCGATGACTTCCTCTGCTGGAAGTTGTGGAGCCCGAGAGCGCCCAATGGAGAGAAGGCCAGTGCAGCGCCGAGTTGCCTCGATGGCTCGGTCTCCCTCTCGGCACGACGACGGAGCCTGTCGACCTGCCATTTCTCGTATGCAGCGCCGATTCCCTCCGGCATTATCATCAGGATGGCCACAAGGAAGATGTAGGGCATAACGCCGTCCAGAGCGGTGTAGTTGGAGCGGCCCAACGGGAGTCCGATGCCGATGAGGATCGGCGATGAGAGCGCTCGAACGAAGCCGACGACCAGCGCCCCCACTATGGCACCCTCGATCGAGCCGATTGTACCTAGGACGATGACTGCGAACGATGGCAGGAGGAGGGTGAAGGCGGTCTCCGGCGTGAATCTGAGCGTCATTGCGAATATGGCGCCTCCCATCCCGGAGATTCCTGCCGACAAGAACGCGCTGGTCATCTGTATGCGCTCGACGTTGATGCCGCTGCTGGCAGCCAGGTCTGGGTTGTCGGCTACGGCCCTCATTCTGCGGCCGAGCCTGGTCTTCCTGAGCAGCACCATCAGCAGGAGGACCGAACTGAAAATCACCACGGGCATGGCGCCCTTGTAGTACGCGTAACCGGTAGTGTACTGGGAGACGCAGTCGTTTGCAACATTGTAGAACTCCCAAGCCGGCTTGCTGCCTTCGGTGACGATGTGCTCTAGGACCGGTTCGCCGGTAACCGGGTCGACTCTGGTCTGCTCGCAAGCCCCATAGGTGTATGTTCCGCCCTCCTCGAGGTCACGCACTCCTAGGTTGAGTCGCATCTTCTGGGTCGGTATGTCCCACCTGAGCGTCGGGAGCCTCCAGTCAGCGTCGGGCTCGAACATCTTCTTGCCGGCACCGAACCTGAGGTAGACCAACGCGCGGAGAATGAGCGCCACCCCGAGCGATGCGATCATCATCACCTGTGGCGTCGCCTTTCTCTCTCGGAAACCGCGGTAGACTAGTCGGTCGATGAGGATGCCAGCTATTCCCGTGAGCACGAAAGCTCCTAGCACCGTCCACAGCAGCAGTGACCACACCAGCACGCCGTCCCCAGGAGCATCGTACAGTGGGAAGAAGTGATCGCTCCAGACCATCACCATGGAAAGGTACATTCCAGTCATGAACAGCTCGCTCTGGGCGAAGTTCCCGTATCGCTGGACCTTGTAGGTCAGCGTCAGGCCGACTGCTATGGCGAGGTATGTGGATGACCATGTCAGCGTGCCCACGCTGATGGACACTAGGTCTAGGGTGATGCGTACGTCGTCCTGAAGTCCCCTGAACAGGAAGTCGAGGGTCATCCAGACGATGAGGAGCAGGAAGATGGGTGAGGCGGATATCCCGATCGACCTAGCGTAGCTCTCGGGAACGTCGTCGAACAGGATTTTGACAAGGAAGAACCCCCCCGAAATCGACTCCACCGCTTGAAGCAGCCAGACCAAGTCGTTCGGGAGCTTTCCTCCTACCACGACGTCCAGCAGGTTGAGCGAGCCGGATTGGTACAACAGGCCTATGCTCGCATCGAGGATGATGGCTAGGGCAATGACGAGCCTGCGCTCTCCGCGTGAACGGGCAGTCCATTGCTCTCGTATCTCGTCAAGCAAGCCTAATCACCGGAGGGACAATCGTCCCTCGCACTAACGCTAGCACTCAGCGGTAATCATTGTTGGGGGCAGCCTCGGCGAGCACGAAGCCCGCCGAGGCGCTTTACGTCCCCTTTCCTAATCCGATCAGACGTCGGTGATTCCGCTTACGGAATCCCAGTGCCTGTTGCAGTCGTAGGAGGCCACTCCGTCAGTGACGGTGAAGTCTCCAACGCAGTAACCCGCACCGCCGACATCGCCGTTCGCATCGAAGGTGTGGATGCCGCTAGCGCCCAC
The DNA here is from genome assembly GCA_030749075.1 of Candidatus Thalassarchaeaceae archaeon. GTDB lineage: Archaea > Thermoplasmatota > Poseidoniia > Poseidoniales > Thalassarchaeaceae > UBA36. The sequence goes on from JASMKR010000009.1 coordinate 49,867, forward strand.
GAAGCCTGTCCCGACAGCTGCGATAATCGCGTTGAGCGGTGTTCCCGGTGGGCTCGAGAGCTGGGTGAAGACCGCGAACATGATGATGAGCAGAGCATCAGCGGTCTCGGCGGTGTAGATGCCACCGGCGCAGTCGGGCACGGCGCCACAGAGGGCGCCGAAGGCCACGGAGCGCTCGTTGGGCGTGGGCGAGGCCGGCTTGGTAGCGACGACTCCAGCGCACGTTTCGTTGGATGCCATCGATACGCACAGTCCCTCCTCCGCTATTCCGTCACCGCCGTAGATTGAGCCGGTGAAGCCAGCGGTAGAGAGGTCCTCGATGATCTGCGCGCCGTCAGCGGCGTACGAGATCAGCACTACGCTGTCACATTCGTTGTCCATCACGGTTTGTACGGCTGAGGTGAAGTCGGTCGTGGTCTCCTCGTAACCGACGGAAGCGCACAGGAAGTCCGCTCCGCCCCAACCGGCCGTGAAGGCGTCGGCGAATCCTGAGCCGTAGTCGTTGGTCATGTACAGCAGCGCCGGGTTGGAACTGCCTCCAGCACCCACGACGTCAGACAGGGCGGGGCCCTGCAGGGCGTCGCTGGGAACCACTCGGAAGAAGTCCGGGTAAGCAGTGGCATCGCTTAGCCCCGGGTTGGTGCTAGCATACGATATCATCGGGATACCAGCGGCTGAGAGGATCGCGTTGGCGCCCATCGAGGCACCGGAGCAGGCTGCTCCAGCGACTGCTACCACGCCCGCGTCGACTAGCGTCTGGGCGGCTGTGGAGGCTGTGGTCCCGTCGCATCCGGAGTCGGCCATTACCAGCTCGAACTGGAGGCCGTTGCCCCAACCTGCGATGTTACCCATCTGCATGGCGATTCCCGCGGCGGCCGTGAAGCCGGGCGCGTAGACCGCGATCGGGCCGGTCATCGGGTTTAGCATACCGATCTTGATCGTGGTGCCCGTGAACGGGGAGGCGGCGATCCCGCCCTCCAGAGTCCAGTAGGACATGCAGCCGAAGTACACGTCAGTCGACGAAAGCGCGTCGAACTGGCAGATGTCGTAGCCAGCTCCGCCGACGTCTCCGGCGGCGGTGAAGGTGTGGGTTCCGCTCGCGCCCGCATAGGCGGTGCCGACCATGTTGAGGTGGCCCGCCATGTCGTCGTCGTCGTTCATGTTGTGCGCGGCGCCTATCATCATCACCGCGTCGTAGGTCTCGCCCGTGTAGATGCCACCAGCGCAGACATCGTCAGCAGTGCAGCGGGCGTTGAAGTCGCCAGCGCTGGATCCAGCACGGGGCTTCGTGGCCTTCACGCCGTTGGCGGCGGCTGGCGCGCTGAAGTCGTCCAAGAAGGCGGAGTCAGCGATTCCATCAGCGCCGAACACCGGCACTGAGACGCCGAGGACCGCCATCGTCTCGAGGATGGCCGCTCCGTCGGTGGAGTAGGTGACCATCACTACTGAGCCGCAGTCCGCATCGGCGATTGCCTGCACCTGGGAGGTGAAGGTGGTCGTGGTGTCCTCGTAGCCAATCTTGGTGCACAGGTTGTCAGTGCCCCATGCGCCCTCGAAGGCGTCTGCAAGACCAGAACCGTAGTCGTTGGTCATGTGCAGAAGAGCCGGGTTGGACGCGCCAGCAGCGGTGACCATGTCTGCCATGGCCGGCCCCTGGATGGCGTCGCTGGGAACGACTCGCCAGAAGCCCGGGTAGGCCGTGGCGTCGCTCAGGCCGGGGTTGGTGCTCGCGTAGGAGACCTGTACGATGCCAGCAGCGTTCAGAACCGCGTTGGCGGCCATGGAGGCGCCGGAGCAGGCTGCTCCTGCGACACCGACCACGCCCGCGTCGACCAGCGTCTGGGCGGCCGTAGCAGCGACGGTTCCGTCGCAGCCGGAGTCGGCCTCGACGAGCTCGAAGTTGCCGCCCGCCGCGTTCAGGTCGTCGATCGCCATCTGAGCGGCCACCGTGAAGGGCGGTGCGTAGACGGCAATCGGGCCGGTCAGCGGGTTGAGCAGGCCAATCTTCGTAGTCGCAGCGACGCACGAGCCGTCGTCGGAGTTGGCGTCGGCGTTGTAGTTGGCTGCGGTCGAGTCGGTGCAGCCCGCGACTACGGGAGGCACGAACATCGGGTTGGCGGTGCCCATGTAGTGGGCGGCTATCTCGTCAACGATCGCATCCCCCAGATCGATGGAGAAACCGACTGCATTACCATCGGCATCCAGATTCTCGAATGGGGGGTATGATGTGTCTGAACAGAACTTCAAGTTGCCAGACTCTAGAACCGCAGTCAGCGTGCTACCTTCGGTCGGGGTGGGGTAAGCGGTCGCCGTATCGGCAGTAGTGTCGTCCACAATTGGTGCTGCTAGATCCCAAGCACCAGCAATCAGGTCGTGCTCGCCGGAGTCTATCACAGCGGTAATGGCTACATTCAGCGCGTCAAGCAACTCACCGTTGTCCTCTTCTGCCACAGCTATTCCGTAGTTCTCATCGGAGAACACGGCAAGGATAGTTCCTGCTAGAGCTAGGACCGGGGCATCGCCCAGTGCGTAGTCAGCGTCTCCGTTGGCTACGGCCGCGGTTACGGACGGGAAGTCCGAAAAGGCAACAATCGTCGCAGAACCGAGGTTGTCGGCGGCGTATAGATCCGAGGTGGTTCCAGACTGCACGGCAACCGTGGTACCAGCGGCATTCAAGTCGCTAACGCTCGTGATTGCCGCGGCTGAGGAGCCTCCGATAACACCCTGGCTACTGGTGTAGTAGCCCCGGGTGAAGTCGACGACTTCCTCTCTCGCTTCCGTGATGGTCATCGTTGAGAGGATTGCCTCGCACATCGTTCCGTCGTTCAGGTTGGGGATGATGGGATCCCAGTCGGAGGTCACGTACACCGCGCTGACATCAGCTGCAGGTGTTATCGCCCACTCCTCCTCGGGCTCATCGTCTCCACCCAAGCAACCGGCGAACGCTGCCGCCAGCATGCTTAGGGTAAGCATCATTGCTATCATCTTCTTTGCGTACATAGTGATACACTATCCGTGCCCCTGCGGACAGAGAGCACGTTATAGATATTATTGATGTTTTCTTTATAAGTAAAATACGAAATTTCAACTGTTTAAAGCGATTTTGTGTTTTATTCTGAAGGATGGTTGTCCGAGAGTATGAAGTCTTTGATTTCACTCGCTCGGGTCGTGGACGACCCCATGGACTACGCTTCGAGCGGAGTCGACACCGAGCGTGAGGGACTAGCCGTAGCCAGTCTGATAGGGGCAGTCGGAGCCTCTGGAAGGCTACCAGGCCAACTTGGGGCCCCCGTTCCACTGCCCGGCGGTTTCGGGGGGGTCGTTGAGTTCGGTGACTCCTGCTTGGCCTTGGCAACGGACGGAGTCGGATCCAAGCTCCAGATTGCAAACCAACTGGGTCGTCTCGAGGGCGTGGGCATCGATTGCGTAGCGATGAACGTGAACGACCTGATTTGCGTCGGGGCCGAACCACTGGCATTCGTGGACTATGTCGCCGTACCCCAGACTGAGCCCGGCGTGCATGCAGTTCTGGGAGCCTCTCTTTCGGAGGGCTGCTCTAGGGCTCGGGTCACCCTTGCTGGAGGGGAGACCGCCACTCTCCCAGGAATAGTCAGTGAGCTCGACCTCTCTGGCACCGCTCTGGGCTGGTTCCCACGCGGGGGAGGTGTCGCGGGAGATGGTTTGGAGGCGGGAGACGTTCTCATCGGCCTTCCCAGCAGCGGCCTTCACTCCAACGGCTACACCCTTGTCAGAGCAGTCTTGGAGAGATCCGGTTGCTCGTTGGAGGGTCCCGCTCCATTCGATGAAGGGCACCCCTCGAGGGAGGTCGCCCGCTTCCCCGGTTGCAGTGGTGCTGTTTCTCTGGGTGAGGTTCTTCTGAATCCGACTAGGATCTACGTCGACCCGGTTGTTGATCTGATAATGGAATCGAGGGAGGGGGGGGGCGTTTGCGAGGATGGTAGCATCAAGGCCATAGCCCACATCACCGGAGGGGGACTATCGAATCTGCTGAGGCTCCATGAGTCCCTCGGTTGGCATATCGCAGAGCCGCTGTCAGCGCAACCAGAGTTCGGGTGGATAGCAGAGGTCGGGTCTGTGGACCGCAAGGAGATGCACCAGACCTTCAACATGGGGATGGGGATGGTTGTGGCCGTGTCCGCGACTGCGGCCGGCCGAGTGGCAGGGTGGCTTGAGCAGCGGCTGTCAGGCAGTAGAGTAGTGGGCGAAGTGGTGGAACAAGGCAGAGTGGTGACCCACGCTGATCCCGAAGTGAGATTCGATAGATACTGATTCCCTTTCGTCAATGCCTTGTGGCATGGGCCCCTCCGCAAGCCGTGACAGAGGGCGACGCGGACGGATGGCCAGGAGTATTGCACCGCGAGGGGCGCACTCTGATGCGATTACCAATGGCACCAGAGATATCGGGTCTAGGGCCGGGGACCAAGGGCTCGAGTTCGGTCTTTCACAACCCGGCTATGGCTGGAAGCAGGACCCGCAGTGTGCTCCTGCTGATGCATGCTATCGAGGAGGGGATGCTCGGGGATGGTGCCATATACGCCCTGGATGGGCTCTCGGCGACCGGCCTGAGGGCACGCAGGTGGCTCAACGAGTTGCCTCCTGACTTGGCCGAGAGGATGCGCGTCACCATAGTCGACCTGTCTCCTGATGCTCTCGCATGGGCCACGGGGTCGCACGAGGAGTTTCCCCCGACTCACGGTTGCGGCCAACTCTCATCGGTCGAGGGGGATCTCAGGGGCGTTGTGTTAGAGAGTGGCAGGCATTGGGTCGATGTCGACCCCTACGGATCTCCCGTGCCCTTCATCGACGCTGTAATCCAGTCTCTGGCCCGAAGCAGTGTAATCGAGGTCAGCGCGACCGATACCGCTGCCCTGACAGGCTCGTCTAGGCGTCCGTTGCTGAGGCGCTATGGCGCCCGTGTCAGGACGGACAGGCTGGCGCATGACACGGGTCTGAGGGTCATGCTCGCTGTGGTAGCAAGGGCGGCTGCGCGACACGACCGTTCAATAGAGCCATTGCTCTCTGTTTGGGACTCTCATCACCTCAGGGTCTCCACCCGTGTCATCAGGAGCGTGGGGGCGGCCAACGGGGTGGAGGGTTGCCTAGGATGGAGGGTGCATGCGCCCTCGAAGGAGGAGGTAGAGGGATCGATGGCATCGGGCCTGCACCACGGAGCCTCGCTTGAGCAGTTGCCGATGGACTGCCTGCTGCCTCTCGACTATCGGCTGGACCGCAATGATTCGAGAGTCTCCGGCCCGCTCTGGATCGGGGCCATGGGCGAAGCCTCGGCCATGTCCTCGATGACTGCCGAGCGCGCGATCGAGGCTTGTGGGCCCCCTACTATCGAGGACGGACCCATTGGTTGGACCGAGCGGGACTTCGAGCTCGAACGCAGGCGGGTCGCTAGGAGCGTTCGAAACATTAGCGAAGAGGCGGGGGCAATCGATACCCACCAGCACATCGTCGTTGACGATTTGGCCGCTTGGCTCGGTGTCGGGGCTCCGCCCAGCCCCAGAAGAATGGTCGAGGCTCTGCGAGATGCCGGGCACAGGGCTGGGCTGACTCACTACGGGCGACCGTCGTTCAGGACCAATTCCCCATGGGAGGACATTGTGGATGCGGCTAAGTCGCTTCAGCCACCGATGTAAGACATCTCGATCCGCGGCAGGGACGAGGTCTCCAAAGAGCGCATCTCGCTGTATCTGTCCGTCCTTCGGCTCCAGACCGCGGCAATGGCGTCGGTCAGGTCTCCGATTTCCCCACCTCCGTGAATTATCGCCCTGAGATCGTGTCCTCCCGAGGCGAATAGGCATGTGAAGAGATGCCCGTCGGCGGACAGTCGCGCTCGCACGCATTCACCGCAGAACGGCTTTGAGACTGATGAGATGAATCCTACTTCGCCCGAGCCATCGGAATGAGTCCACATCGTCGCAACGTCGCTGGTCGATGCCTGTTCGGCGGGAACGAGGTCGAACTCCTTCCGTAGGTCCCTGAGCAGGTTATTCGAGGGAACGACCTGCCCGGGGCTCCATCCGTTAGTCCTTCCCACGTCCATGTACTCGATGAACCGTACGATGACACCGGTCCCTCGGAAGTGGCGGACAAGGGCAGGCACCTCGGACTCATTGATGCCCCGTTGTACGACACAGTTGACCTTGACTGGTCCGAGGTCATTCTCGAGTGCGGCCTCGATGCCCTCGAGCACGGTCTCTACGGGTATGGCGCTATCGACCATGCTCGCGTGAGTCTGGGGGTCTAGTGCGTCCAAGCTGACCGTCACCCTATCCAAGCCGGACTCTGCGAGCAGCGGTGCCTGTTCTTTGAGGAGGGAGGCGTTGGTAGTGAGGGCAATCTCGACGCCTAGGGCCGAGAGTCGTTGGACAAGGGCGGGGACTCCTGGTCTCAGAAGGGGCTCGCCGCCGGTTATTCTGGCCTTGGTCAGGCCCAACGGGAGGCATGCACGAACAAACATTTCAATCTCCTCGAACGATAGCTGGGCCCGGAGGGGGAGGAACGTGTGATGCTCTCCGAAGCGATCCCGGGGCATACAATATCGGCACCTGAAGTTGCACCGGTCGGTTACGGAGATTCTCAGGTCTCTCAGGGGCCTGCCCAACCTGTCCTGAATCATATCCCCACGATGTGGTAGATGGTGAAGAGGTTGACTGAAGAGCAAGCAGGTTGAAGTGAGGGCGACTATAGGGCTGGATGGGTCAAATGCTGGAGATCACTGAGAAGGCAAGGGAGATGCTCGACCAATTCGCTGAGCAGTCTGATAACGAAGGTGATATGGCCCTCAAGGTGGATATCATTGGTCGCGGTCCCAAGGGCTTCCAGTATGACCTCCAACTGGTCGACAAGAGCGACGCTCGCGAGGACGACGTAGAGGTAGATATCAGTGGAATGTCAGTCTTGGTGGGTGCTCGCAGCGCTCCCTATCTTGACGGTACCACACTCGACTACAAGGAGACTCTGATGGGTGGTGGATTCAGCTTTGATAATCCAAACCCCATGTGGATCGACGACTTGTCGAAGACGGTCGCAGAGGTCATCGAAGAGCAGGTCAATCCGGTGGTGGCCACGCATGGAGGGCGCGTTGATCTGCTGGGTGTCGATGATGGCAAAGCTATCATCGCGTTCGGGGGCGGGTGCCAAGGTTGTGGCATGGTCGATGTAACTCTCAAGCAGGGCGTCGAGGTCATGATCACGGAGGGTGTTCCCGAAGTCATCGAAGTCATCGACGCCACGGATCACGCAGCGGGGACCAACCCCTTCTACTAGCCTAGTAGACCATCGGGACGTCGTCGTCGTCGTCGATTCCAGGAGGCGGGAGAGCCATTGCTTGTGCTCGCTCGAAAGCCTCCCTGACTCGTTCTTCGATATTCTTCGCATCCTCTAGAAGCCCCTTTACGGGTATTTCCATGTCCATCAAATCGCTCAGCCCCTCAATAGCGATGAGTGCGGCCCTCGCATCAGGGTACATCGGATTGCACTCGGCCAGAAGCGCCGTCACGTCCAGACCCCTTCTTTCACCCTCTGCGATGAGGTAGCCGGCAATGCCCGCGACTACGCCCTGCTGAATTCGTTGTATGTCGGAGTTATCCAATTGGTCGCGACCAATGTTCGTGGATGCCACGCCCCAGAGTTCGCTGTTCTCCTTGATTCCAAGGTCGTTGCTTACGACGCCGTCTATTACCACCAGTCGATCGAATCCCCCTTTGGTGAACCACTCGAGAACGGTATTTGCGAAGTAGACGTCGTGCTCGCCGGGAAACTGGATCTCCGCGGTGAACACTCCGACGCCCTCGCCCTGATAGACTCGGACCGGATGTTTTGGCACCGAGTCATGAATCAACGCCACGGCCGGGAAATTTGGATGGAGCACGGTGCCCATAGGGCTGAGCTTGAGTGATTTGATTAGATGCGAGGTCGCAATCACGCCCACGGAACCAACCGTCGAGAACCCACAAATGGCCGTTCCTCCAAGACTAGATGGATTGGCCTCCGTGTGAAGGACTAGCGGGTAGCCATCGCTCGAATCCTGACTCATGATTCACCCTCGTGGGTGGTTGCTTTCAATCTCACGGCTTCTGGATGTAGAGATTTGTGTTAATAAATATAACAAAAAATTAACCTATAAGGAAAGAAGCCCCCGACGCCAATATGGCGGCCCGCATTACCAAGGACCCTGCTAAGATGTACCTAATTCTGGGCTCACAGGAGATCGACCTCTCCGATTACACAAGGGAGGCCAACGACCGATGGCTCAAGGTGACGCCCCAGGACACGTGGTCTTCCACGCTATCGAGAGTCAGAATAGCGCGCCAAGAGGCATTTGAGAAGACTCTTGAGGCCATTCGTAGCAGCGGCTTCCCCGACCGGGGGTCGGCCTTCGCCAAGCTGCTCGACTCTTGTGGAATCGAAAAGAAGGCTGACGTTGTGCTCGCAGCGATACAATACATGAGGTCGGTACAGAAAGAGAGCGTAACGCAACCGAGAGACCTCAGGAGGCTGATTGAGGAGACGGGGAAGTGGCCTAAGAGCAAGGTGAAAAAGTGGAATATCACACTCAACATCAACAGGATGCTCGGAGGTGGATCTGCGGGCAGGCAAAGTGCTCCGTTTCTCGAGCATCCCCGCAGGAGCCCGAGAAAGAACAGCCACGTGGTCCTCACAGAAGCTGGGAGGGATCATCTCGATCTACTTTCCCTGAACAGGTGAGCGCCATGACCGAGTATTCGATGGACTGGTCATACACCTCCCACATCGGCGAGGACCTTAGGAAGGTAGACCTCACAGGCGCTGACCTGCGTAGGGCCGTTCTGGACAGGGCGGACCTCGAGGGGGCGGACCTCTCAAAGGCCGATTTGCGCAACGCCTCCCTCAAGGAAGCGAATCTGATGAAGGCCGCACTGGATGGCGCCGATTTGAGGGGGGCTCATCTGGTCAAAGCGAGGCTGGGGCTCTCCAATCTACGTGGTGCGCGCTTGGACGGAGCCGATCTGCGCGGAATCCGCGGAAAGTATGCAATCTGGCGGGATGCCAACTGGTGGGATGCGATAATGGACGATTCTCTTCGCAGGGCATTGGAGAAGAATTGGCCGAGGAACTAGTCTTCCGGTGACAATTTTGAGAGGGATTTCCGCATCCAGTCTGGGACCAGAACCTTGCTTCGAATCTCCCTCATGTCAGTGCAAACTGTCACCTGCTCTGATTTCCAACATAGCACGCCTTCTTGGTTGTGGAACTCGTATCTCCATGTAATCGATGTATTGCCGATTCGGGGGACGGAAATAGTACAGTGAATCGTATCACCGTAGGACACCGGATGTAGGAAATGGGTGTCGCTGTGGACCAATGGGAATCCAATCTTATGTTCGCTCAGAATCTCGTTGTAGTGCATCCCGCAAGAATACTCCCAAGACTCCTCGTAGAACCTGTGCGCTAGGTCCCAGAACTCTGGGTAGTAGATGATCTTGGCCAAATCGACCATCGCGAAGTCGACTCGGCGCTGCGAGGTGAATGCCACAGTCCTCGTCCGGGCGCCCTCGCTTCAACACTGTGTTGGCGGACCCACCGCGATTCGAACACGGGTTTCCAGCTCCGGAGGCTAGAGTGATATCCAGGCTACACTATGGGTCCAGCGTTGCATCCAAGGCAACTCACTAATTGAATGGGTCGCTTTGGTCAGCTGGGGTGGATAATCGGGAACAGGGGGTGGTCCATTTCTGACCCGTCGGCCAACTCGTCAGTCAGTCCCTCGAACTCGGGCGATGTGCGCCACTCGCGAGGTGCGTGGCGGGCGTCATCCCCGATCACCCGCACGGAGAAGGCTCGACGCCGTGCGGTAGAGCCTGCGCTGGCGTGCAATGTCAGCATGTGGAATGCGACCGCGTCACCCGGAGCCAGCTCCCATCCCAGTACCTCCTGCGAGTCGGGGGCGGCGACGACGTCTGGGACCTCTGCGAGGCTGCCTTCGGGAAACCACTTGGCCTGCTCGGTCAGGAAGGTCTTGGGCATGTACCACGTGCCGTCGTTAGAACCGGCGACGAATTCGAGCGTGGACTCCCTCGGCACGTGGTCTACTGGAATCCAGAAGCTGATGTTCTGTGTGCCCGAGACGTTGTAGTACGGCTGGTCCTGGTGCCACGGGGTCGGCTGCTCGGTCTTCGGCTCCTTGACCAGTATGTGGTCGTGGTACAGCCGCACTGTCTCGCTCCCCATCAGCCTAGCCGCTATCCCTGGGAGGGCCGAGTCAAAGATGATGTTGCGATAGGCTGGGATTCGCTGCCAATTGCAGAAGTCCTCGAAGAACCTGCCCGGGTCCGTGTTGCGGCTCGCTGTAGCCCCCAGTGGACCCGGGTTGGCGATGTTCCAGTCAATCGCCTCGCGCAGCGAGTTCACTTCCTCGTCCGTGAGCAGTTTTCGGATGGCGACCGCGCCGTTGCGCTGGTAAAACTCGACGTCTGAGTCGGTCACCTCGGGCATGGTGACCGGTTGATCTGATTGAAATTGAGGTTTCCCCAAGGTCATTGTGGGTACGTTTCAGGTGAATTGTGGTTGGGAGCGTAGGTGCAGGTAGTGCGCCACTGACGCGGAGGACGCTGACAGCAGCGAGACTATGATCGTCACCTCGGAAAGTAGAGCGGTGGACATGGTGCCGGCCTCGACGCCCAGCCAGACGATGAGAGCGGCGAAGGTTAGACGGCTCGTGGCTAGCACCTCGAAGTAGGTTGCGTCGCTCGGCCCGTGTCCGAGTATGTGTCCTGCACCGAGCCATGGAAGGGGGAGCCTGCTCGCTGCGGCAGCGGCCAGGAGAACGAGCCAGTTCCAGGAATCGGCGATTGCCGACCACTCGATGCGCGCACCGGCGAGCACGAAGAAGGAAGGGGCAATGGCCGCGCGCATGAGAGTCTGTAGGTGGACTCTGGCCCCAGATGGGATTCTGTCGTGCAGAGCTATGCCCGAGCAGAAGGCTAGCAGAGTCAGTAGCACGATTGGGGTGCGCAGCACGGCGAGGACAAGCAGGACGATTGTGCTATTGACAAGGAAGGTGACCCCGAGCAGGTCCTTGGCCAGTGAGGTCTCGATTCGTCGATGGGTGTCGAGCATGCTCCATGAGATTGCTACCGAGACCTCCGAGAGGGCGAGTCCGGCCACCACCGCCCCCATGCCTGCATCGGGCCAGAGCAGCAGCGCCAGGGGGGGGAGAAACAACAGAGGAGGTAGCAGTTTCGCGAGGGATGCCTTCGAGACTTCTCGCCATCGCTCACGGAGGTGCTCGAAAGGAAGCGCGAGACCTGCGGAGAAGACGACTAGGAGGCCGAGGCCGCCGGTTAGGATGGACATGGCGGCCTGTGTGGCTGTGGAGGTCTCGGATCCAGGAATGGAGGGGGACAGATGCGGCCAGGCCGCCGCCGCTGCCATGCCAATAAGCAAGTGGCCCAGAGGAGTCGGTAGGGCGCTTACCCTATCGATAAGGGGGTTGGCAGCCCATGCGATGGCGAGGCAGGCGCAGATTCCAGCGATGCTGGCGCTCACGGCCATGCTTCTGCGCGTACAGGACCGTTCTTCAACAGACAGGCTCCCACTGAGGTCGAATGGCGGACCCACCGCGATTCGAACACGGGTTACAAGCTCCGCAAGCTCATGTGATATCCAGGCTACACTATGGGTCCAGCGGCTTTTCGACCGGAGTCATGTGCTTAATCCCGACGGTTTTCGGGGTTAGGGGGGGAGGGGGAGCAGAGTCTTCCATCTGGGCTCGGCCAGCTTCTTGGCGTTGGGGGCGGTCATGGTATTCTTCGTCTTGTGTGTCAGTACCCCGTGCATGCCCTCAACGGAGAATTTTACGCGTAGCTCCAGCATCCTGTCTCGCTCCGCGGTGGTTATCTGGTCCGAGTCCAACTCGAAGTTCGTCGAAGCAACCTCACCGCCCTCGTTGCGCAATCTTAGGGTGCTGCCGTCGATGCTCGCCCTGGGGGAGAAGTCGAAGTCCTGAGGATCCAACATGCGGACGTTGGCATCGACAACCAGCCGGTCGCGTATGGACACCTTCGTAATCTCGATCGACTTGACCACGCCATCGCCACCAATAGGTGGTTGAAAGGCCTTCGCACCCAGACGTGAGAACTCAGACTCCGATCTCGCTGATCCTGAGGATTAACACGACGAACTCGACCTCCAGCCTCCAGTCGTTACCCTCGTCCGGATCGACGTTGTCAATTGGTAGGTCCGGATCACATTCGACGGCAGTTATGGTCCACTTCCAGACACCCTGACCGAACCTCTGCCCGGGCTGGTTGAGCAGGGAGGAGGCGAGCTCCTCGGAGGATTCAGCGTTCGTCGTGTACCCCGTCTCCGGGTTGTCGTTCATCCCGTCCCTCTCGATGGTCGCCGAAGCGTTCTCGGTGATATTTTCTTGAGTGGTGATGATCGAGGTTCTCCAGCCGGATAGTGGGACATCCAGTTCCAACGTGAAGTTGTCCTCGGGCCACTGTATCGGCAAAAGATCCCTCGCGAGGGTGAGAGTTGCGATAACTCGGATAATCCTGGCTCCCTCTCCGGGAATGTGCTCGATCTCGTACGAGCCACCCTGCTCGAGGTATCCGGACCACTCGTAGTCGACATGGGCCTCCTCCCATACCACCTTGAAGTTTCGAGGGATTACCCGCAGAGTCCAGAGGGCGGTAGCGGTAGCGCCGTTGTCGTCTACGACGGTGATTGCCCCGGTGTGGTTCCCCGACTCCGTGAGGGTCAGATCGGCGATGGCCCCGTTGTAATCGGCATCGTTGGTGGGGTCGCTATCGCCGTTCGAATCGAGTAGAGCATCGAAATCCCACAGGAACTCCAAGGCACCGCCCTCGAGATCGGTGGAGTCGCTGGCATCGAGAGTCGCCGTGCCACCAGTTCTGATGAAGTCGGGGATGTCGAGTACGATCTTAGGAGGCGCGTTGACGAACACGCTCAGGCTCGCGGAGTCCGTGGAGCCCTCGTCGTTCACAACGATGACTTGGACCTCATAGTCCCCGGCGTGGTTGAACATGTGACTGACGATGCCCTGCTTGGTCGTCTTCGACTCTCCATCGCCGAAGTGCCAACGGAACTCGTCGATAATGGTGGGCTCGGGACTTGTGGAGTCTCTAGCATCGAAGTTCACCGTCTCACCGACGTTGATGCTGTCAGTGTCCGCTGAGATGCTGGCACTGGGGTTTCCCGGCCCGAGACCGCTGCACCCGGTGAACATCTGGCACAGGAGCAGGATTGCGATTGCCGCAGCGGCACTCCGAGAGCCGGCATCCATCGCTACCTGTGCGAAACGGTTCCTCATAGGCATGTTGGGTGCAGGATGGCGACATGCTCACGTTGAGAGAGTTGATGGCCGATGTCGCGTGGGGAGGGGCGTGACTGTGGGGATGCTATCTGGATATCGCGTCTTGGGCTTCGACCTCGAGACCACGGGCTTCGATCCGAGGTCGGACAGGGTGGTTCAGTACGCACTTGTAGGCAGTGATGCGGATGGATCACACATCAATCTGCAGTCGCTGGTGAACCCAGGAATGAGAATCCCCGAGGAGGCTGTCAGAGTGCATGGAATCACGAATGACGACGTCAGAGGGCAAGGTGGGTTTGGAAACCACATCGCTGAAATGGTGTCTTTGATGGAGGGTTCCATCATCGTGGGACACAACATCATCAACTTCGACTGGAGGTTCGTAAATATGGAGTGCATGAGAATCGGGATCGAGGTACCGCAGCCCCATGCAATCATAGACACCCTGGTAATCGCGAGGAGATTCGTTATTCCGGGTAGCCACAGGCTGGGAAGGCTGTGCGAACACTTCGACATCCGAATAGACAGGTCGCACAGGGCTGATGCCGATGCCGGGGCAACACTGCTTCTACTCTGGAAGATGATGCAGACTTATCCCAGAAAGTTCAGGATGACTGTGGACGAGTTCGTCGATTCACTGGACCGCTGATCCCAGAATCGGAGACCACGGTAGGACCTCGGACCAATCTCCTAGGTGCATGATCTTGCCATCGACTCTCGCACTACCGAGGAATAGCGGCCCATCGTAATCCGAAGAGGAAATTGCCCTCATTTGCTCGAGCGCCTGGTCACGGAGGATTGCTCCGAACCGGTGATTGGAGCCGGCAAGTTCACCGGCGTCGCCGATGGGAGGGGTCCGCTCGAAGAGAGAGGCCCCTGACTCCTCGTCGAACCTCACGAGGCGAACGACCTCGTCTCTAAACCTGCTTCCTGGTGCTAGTTCGCCGTCCCTGCGCGCTACCCACCAAGTCGGGCACCACGCCTTCCACTCGCAGAACGCGCAAGCGGAATTGCTTGGCGTACCCTGCAGGGGCTCCTCGGTCGGTCTCATGCCCTCCCAAGCCTCTAGTGCCTCAGTCAAGATTGGAGGGCCATCGGCGCGATGTATGGTCTGGTTCGCCGAGTACCAGCCTTCAGCAAGCACCGGGGGGTGATCGGGATTGTTCTGCTTGAGCAGGTCGCGATAGAACCTCAACTGTCTGCTGACCTTCTCATTGAGTTGGGCCTTCGGAGGGTTCCCGGTCTTCAGGTCGGCTACGATCCATCCCACCGACTTGCCATCTTGAATGTCTGAGATTAGGAGATCGAGGCGCCCCATCAGGCGTCCGCAATCGGAAACGAGGGTTCCCTCGTTTGAGAGGATGATCTTCTGCACATCCCTCCAAGTTCCGACTGAGACCTGGGGGAGTTGGGTGGGGGGAATGTGGGCCTTCGTGAAGAGGATATTGAGAGCGCCGGCCAGCCCATCGTGTGCCTTGTTAATTAGTTCCGACTTCCATCTGGGGTGTCTTGGGGTCCCGAGGAAGATATCGCGTTCAATTTGCCAGTGTCGATCGAGTACCTCCTTGGCGGTCGGTGGCAGCCAACCCACCTCGTCAACGTCCCTGCCGCTCAGATCCAGATTGCATAAATCCTCCATGGAGTTGTGGATTGCGGTGCCCAACGAGGCTGGCATGCTGGCCTTGCGAGGAAGGCCTCTTCGCGAGAGCCAGTACTTCCTCGGGCACTCCTCGAACCTATTCCAAGAGGAAGGTGACAACCGATGTGTATGGAACTCTTCTTTGACTTCCATCCGACCAATCCCTGTCCTTCAAGGATAGTCAGGAGTGGCAATGGTTAACAGCATTGAGGAGCATTGTAGACCATGGCAGAGGGGCCGGCCATCGAGGTCGACGAGGGAGTCAATGCCTCAGGTGCACTTCTGGTAAGTTGCTTTCCTTCGGTAGGCTTCGTGAGCGCCATCATTGCCCACTATTTGGTAGATAAACTGGAGCTGGAACTGGTCGGAGGGGTCCGCCATCACAAGCTTCCACCCGTCTGTCTAGTCCAAGACGGGAAGCCGCTGCCGCCGCTGAGATTCTATGCGGGAGAGCCGATTTGCAATATGGAGCGCTGCGACAAGGTCATCCTGATTGCCTCAGAGATCCAGGTTCTACCGGAGCTCAGCCTTCCCCTTGCTACGAGCCTAATCGACTGGATCGTCGAGTCCGGCGTCAGTTCGACGATAATGGTGGACTCGTTCGCCCACGGCGTAGACAGCAGTCACAGCATCTTCGATGACGAAGAGGGAATGGAGTCGATGCTCGGCATCGGCTCGACCGATGTCGGCCACAAACTTCTGAAGAGTATTGGGGTGCCCCTGCTCAAACAGGGCATCGTCGGCGGGATGACCGGCGTCATGATGGGCGAGTGCAGACGGCGGCGGATCGATGCGTTGGCAATCCTCGCAGAATCGGATGGGGAGATTGGTCAGGGTGCGATACCGGATGCCCGTGCAGCGGCGAGGATCATCACCTGCATGGACGGATTGCTGCCCGCAGTTCACCTCGATCCCGAGCCGCTGCTGGAGGAAGCCCAGAGGATCGAAGGGCAGATTCGTGACATGATGGCACTGCATCTCAACCCCCCACAGGATGGCGGCAGCGCTCCCAGCGGGATGTACGGCTAATCAGAACTCACCTAGGGTCGCCTGCCGCTCCTCGGGGAGATCCTCGAGCAGGCTCCCACCTAGAAGATTGGCTAAATCGGACTCCGAAATGACTCGGACCCCGAGCCTATTGGCCTTGTCGAGTTTGGAGCCTGCGGATTCACCGGCCACGAGGTAATCGAGGTTTCCAGATACGGATGCCATCACTTTTCCACCCTCGGCCTTGATGGAGAGTGCTATTTCCTTGCGTGGGCGGCTCAGCGTGCCCGAGATGCAGAAACTCGATCCCACGAGCGGTCCTTCGACTGATTTGGGTTCTTCCTCGAGGATCTCGATTTGGTCGAACAGATCGAGGATCTCACTCTTCCTATCAGAAATCCCGCTGAGGAGAAGGCCTGCCACGGTCTCACCGATTCTGTCTATTGTGACAAGGCGCTCAATTGCACTCTCCCGATTGTAGATCATTGCCATCAGGTCGTCCATGGTCCTGACCTCCGTGCATATTAGGGAGGCTATCTCAGGGCCGATCCTAGGCAGCCCCAATGCCGAGATGAAGGTGCTGAGGGTCATGGAGCGACTAGCCTCCAACTCCTCGAGGATATTGTTCGCAGACTTCTCAGCCATCCTTTCCAGACTCATCAACTCCTGCTCCCTATCACTGAGACGGTACAGGTCAGCAAGGCTCTCTACTAGGCCAGTCGAGCAAAGTTGCTCCGCCAGCTTCTCCCCAATTCCATCCATTCCGAGTTTCCTGCACCAATACAGAATAGAACGCTCGAGACGAGAGGGGCAATCGAGGTTGGTACAGCGTATGAAGGCCCCCTCTTCGATAAGTTCCGTCGTGCAGCGCGGGCAGACCTTGGGTATGTCGACCTCCTCCCTATTGGGAAGGGAGCCTGCGAAGGGGGTCCCATCTGCATGGAGCCTGCCGTGCAAGTCCGATTCCTCAGCAGGTCCGATGACCTCGATGATCTTGGGAATGACGTCCCCCCGACGCACAATCCTCACCTTGTCGCCGATCATGACTCCCAAGCGTCCGACCTCTCCGCGGTTGTGGAGCGTAGTGCTCTCAACAGTCACACCCGAGACCGTGACTGGGGCCACTCTGGACACCGGCGTCACGTTCCCCGTCCTCCCGGTCTGCCAGTTTACTTCCATGAGGACGGTCACCGCCTCCTCGGGGGGGAACTTCCACGCTAGTGCCCATCTGGGGTGGTGAGCGGTCATTCCGAGGAGCTCGCGCTTGTCCAGGCGGTCGAGCTTGACCACCACGCCGTCAATCTCCCAGACGGCCGAGTCGCGAGATTCGTACCAGTGTCTCGCGACGGATAGGATCTCCGCGGTTGTGGCCACTTCGTCGTCACCGGAGACAACGAAGTTGCCAGCGACCTCTATCCCGACCTCCTGAAGCCAGGATATAGCTTCGGAGTCGAGCTTGAATGGCGGGGGGTCGGGGCTCTCAGGATGACGTTCGGAGCCAGTTGGGAATTCAACTCCGAAGGCTAGGAAGATGAGGTCCTCAGGGCTCCCCTTGCCCGTATCGGCGTACTTCTGGCGCAGGGACCCGGCTGCTAGGTTTCTTGGGTTTGGAGCCACATCGGAGTACTTTTCCCTGAATACCGCTAATGGCATCACCACTTCGCCCCTGACGTGGCAGTCGCCCTTCCAATCGATCGCTTCCGGGAGGTTCGACAGGCGTCTCACGTTGGCCGTGACGTCCTCTCCCCTGACGCCGTTTCCTCTCGTGGACGCCCTTACCAACCGCCCCCTTCTGTACTCCAAGGACAGTGCTGAGCCATCCAGCTTCGGCTGGCACACGAATCTCCTGCCTTGAGCGGTGGTCTCGGCGACGAAATGAGCGACTTCGTCTTCGGTGCTGGCCTTGTCTAGGCTAAGCATGGGAAACAGGTGATTCACCTTGATGGATCCTGGAGGGGGGTCTGAGCCCACCCTGCTCAATTGGGGGTGGTCTGGTGAGAGGAGGCTCAATTCGTCCCAAAGTAAGTCGAATTCGGCATCGGGAATCTCGGGCTTCGCCTTGTTGTAATAGAGATCTGAATGGAGTTCGACCTGCTCTGCGAGCCAGGCGATTCTGGCGCGATTGCCGTCCTTGGTGGGGGGCTCCGCTACCATGTTGTTCCCACCGGGGTGACACCCTTCAAACTGACCTCTGGGTGTGGAAAAGGGTGAATGGTGGGCCTGCCAGGATTTGAACCTGGGTCGCGCGGCCCCCAGCCGCGAAGTATAGGCCAAACTAACCTACAGGCCCTTGGGCTTGCCTCGGGAGCGGGTTCGGGGTCAAAGCCCTGACGGAGGCTCAGGACTGGGACTGGCGATCGACGCTGAAGGGAGCGACTTCGTCAATCAGGTCGATGTGCCCCACGAACATCCTCCTGCAGCAGTATCGCTCGAACCCGAGATCGTCTAGGGTCTTACCCGGGTCATTGCCGGCATCAACTGCGTCCTTGAACTCCTGATACTTGTGAGCGATGACCTTGCCACAACTCCAACATCTGACTGGAATTAACATGGGTGCCACTACCTGTACGACTTCTGCCATTTCTTTCGAGCGCCGCGGCCCATTTGATGCTTGGGTTCCTTTCGGCGGGGATCGTTCACCAGCAGAGTGCGGTCGAAATCTAGGTACACATCCCTCAGTTCCTCGTCCTCGCCCTCTGCACCGTCGTTGTAGAAGACTAGGCCTCGAGCGATTGCAGTTCTGATCGCATCCACCTGGCCCATCTGGCCACCGCCCTTGACGTCAACGGCGATGTCCACCCGATCGAGCCGTTTCATCGCCTCAGCGATCTTGATTGGCTCCAAGGCCTTCCTTCGTGCCAGAGTCGGTTCCATGATGTGGATCGGCTTTCCGTTGACTCGGACTCTTCCTTGGCCCTCCTTGACTGTGGCACGGGCAATAGCGGTCTTGCGCTTGCCGCTCGAGTTGACTACCTTAGGTGCCTTCTTCGCCATGCTCACTCACCGCCCCATCTGGTTGCATCGACTCCTAAGTGTGAACTTATATCACCCAAGCGCACGAACTTGTTGGGGAACTTGCGGTCTATGTTTACGGTATCGCCCCACTCATGATCGTCCGGCAACTTGTCACCGGAGAGGTTGGGAGGTGCTCCAATCATGACCCGTAGGTCCCTTAATGCGCCTCGACCACTGCTGTTCTTCTGATAGGGGAGCATTCCACGAACCGTCCGCTTGATTATCTTGTCAGGCATCCTAGGGAAGAACGGGCCTTTCCTTGCGTGATTGAGATTGTACTTCGCCCTGTAGTCGCTGAAAACCTTAGTCCTAGGCCCGGACACGATTGCTCCCTCGGCGTTGATGACGATGACTCGATGCTGCTTGCCAGCCTTGCGGGCCGAAATCATCTCCTTGGCGACTTGGCTAGCCAGACGCCCTAGGACCTTGTCCTTCGCATCATAGACAGTGGTCGGTTCAGACAAGGATTCTCACCCCCTTGCCATTGGGGTTCTCTTCCATGAGCTCGCGAATGCTGAGGGTCCTTCCGCCGGAGCCCTCGATCTTGGTCCTAGCTCCGCTGCTGAAGCTGTACGCAGCGACCGTCTGCCCGGGATTGATCTCACCGCTACCGAGGACCTTTCCTGGAACCAAGATAGTATCCTTCTTGGCAGCGTGTCTAGAGAGATGGCTCAGGTTCGGTTCGGCCCAATTCTTGCGGCTGGCTTCGAGTCTCCGTGCAATGTCACGCCACAGAGCAGAGCCAGTCGACCGGCTATGGTCTCTCAAATCATCAATCAGTGACACCAGAGCCTGATTGGACTTCTTGCTGGCTTTACTCACGGCAATCGCTCCCATAGGGTGGGTAGCGCGGCCACCCGAGTCGGTGTTATGAATCCTACGGGACGCCCCGGAGGGGCGACCGGGCCCGTCAACGAAGGGTGATGGCTGTCCCGGGGGCAACTAGATTCTAAACCCTTCATCATCCACAGAATCGTCAATCCCTGCAAACCTGACTTGGCCTTCTGAATCCACAAACTGACCTGCCTTCGTGGAGGAATCATAGAGCCTTGAATCAGTAGCCGCGGTCCTCGAGAGCATGCTGTCGCCCAAGGCATTGTTCATTCGACCGATTATTGACTGGAAGACCTGGATGGCCCGGTCGCGTTGGCCGGATCCAATTTCATGGTCCGAGTACCTGGCCTCTTCGAATAACGAGAAGAAGAGGTCGAGTTCCTCTGGCGGAATAACGCCTCCAAGCATGTTGTTAATGACATCCTCGAATTCCCTAGTTGTCTCGAATACCTTCTTCATGGCTCCTCTCGATCTGAAGTACTTGATTAGGTCCTTGTAGCACTTGAATATCGTCTCGATATAGTCGTTGGAGGCCTTCAATGACATCAGGGAATCCGTCAGAATGCCCCTAAGAATCTCGATCTTGCGACGTTCGCGATAGTTCTGGTACATTATCGCACTAACCAGCAGCAAGGCAGATGACGCTATGCCAGAGATCACCAGCACCTGGGTTGTCAGGAAGCTCTCCCTCGCATCCACTATCGGGTCACCGAGGTAGATAATCGGGGTGCTGTTGAGGTACTGCTCAACAAAGAACGGGCGGTTGGCGTCGATCGACTGGAAGTGGACCAGGATGCGCCATTTTCCTTCAACGGCCTCGACTTCGGTTCCCTCACCGGGCACCACGGTGGCGGTGTAGGGCAGTGTGAAGTTGGCAGAGCCTCGTTCGTTCGTGGTCACGATATCGACTCTGAAGGTCTCCCAACCGGAGCCGTTCCAGAACTGGATGAAAAAGTCGACTCTCTGACCCTCGACGGTCAGGTCTAGCCTGTCCCGGAGGATTGCAACTTCTCCTTCTATGATGTCCCCATCTTGATAACCAACAGGACTGGACCAATGCTCTTTCAGGAGGATGTCTACCTTGCTCCTGACGAGAATCTCGATATCAGTATAAGACGAGTTGACCACAGGATTCGCCTCAGCCCTGCAACCCCCGGGAATTTCCCTGTCAGGCTCATAGGCGACCCTGACTGTCCTGAAGCCCTCGAGCTTGGTTCCACTTGGCTCGACTCCCCTCCTACTTGGGTTGTCATCTGGGTCGGCGGAATACCACTCGAACTCGCCTGTTCCATCTGTTGTAATCGCAGTTGCGACCGGACGAGTGTTGATAGCGGGATCGAGGTAGATATTGAGGCACTTGCCGCCAATCGGCTTTCCGTTGGTCTGACTCAGTTTGGCGTTGATGTGGAAGGCCTCCTTGAGGTATAGGATCTCGAAGGTGGATCCGTTCGGGAAGGTATAGGTGATGTAGTCCGACCTGAAAGGACCGACTTCGGAGATTGCTACGCTAGAGTTAGAGAAAACCGGGAAGAACTTCGTAACACTGGCGTTGTGGTAGCGGTACCTGTCGTTATTCTCGAAGGAGTTGAATTCGACTCTGACCTTTGCCTGTCCGGCCTCCACGCCCGAGAGTGGGCAGATGATTTCGAAAAAGCCGTTTTCGTCGGTGATTCCGGGAATGCAAGCGGAGATTCCCTTTTCACTGGTGTCCATCTCGTACGTCACTCGAATATTTCTGTTAGAGAGGTTGCCCCCCAACTCATCGAGAAGCTGCCCTGTAACTATCATCGGCTTCTCGATGGCCTGACCAGTGTTCGGATCAATCTCTGATGTGTACACTATCTGATCGTCAACCTTGAGGTTGGTCCTGCCGATTAGGCTGAAGCCATCAATCTGGAACTGCATGACCTTCCTGAAGTGATCGCTATTCTGGATAGTCACGCAGGGGTCCCATGCACCGGACGTGGTTAACATCTCAATGTTCAAGGGTTCGCAGCCCTCGTGAGGGAGGTTCTCCTCGAACCTGAGGATGACGTTTACGGGCCCGAAGCCATCCGGCAGGAAGGAAAATGGGTCGTCTCTGAGTAGCTGTGGGTCCAGTATCTTCTCATAATGGATTGTACCCGCTACCGGACACAAGGTCTGTACTATCTGCCTAAACGTCCTGTCCTCGAAGTCGATGCCCTCAAGGATGACAGAGACGTTCCCCCCTAGTTCTCCGCAGCCGGAGAGCGCTTGGCCGAGATCTTTCTCGAAGGCAGTTCTGTTATCGTCGGTTACCTGAGCGGTGAATTCCCACATGTCACCGCTCGACCTGATGTTCGGAGTAGTGCTAACGATGCTGATGTAAGTGCGCGATACCACCCACAAGTGTATCTCCGCGGAATTGCCCTGACGGAGGGTGTCGCCGAGGTAGGAGAAGGCCAGGGTGAAATTGCCGAGTTCATGAAGGTCGTCGATGGTTAGATTAACCTTGAAAACGCCGTTGTTGTCGGTGATTGCAATGCCGCTTGAGCCATCTGCTGACCAATTGTAGTTCACGGGGACCTCCCTGACTGGCTGGTATGCGTTGTCAATCAGTCGTGCCTCCACGGTCGTGTTTTGACCGCGATAGAGGCGGGGCACGTTATTGAGTTGAAAGTCCGTAGTACCAATCACGGTGACGTTTGCATAGGCGCCGGTGGCCGCCAAAACAGCCGATTGGTTACCAGTGAAGTAGAAGTCGGACATGGTAAAATCGGCCTTGATGCCGAATGTTCCAGCGGGATAGTGTGAGAACCAAGTCCAATTGTAATCGAATCTCGCCTCGCCTTCTATCATCGATGGCCTTCGGGAGAAAGCCGTCTCTAGGCTGCCTGCGAAGACGTTGTTCTTGTCTAGGTCCACTTGCAGGGCCAACGGGTCCTGAGCCCACGGGAATAGGGTCCTGTTCCAAACAGAGCCGACGACCCTGAGGGTCTCACCTGTGAACATCTCAGGAACTATCTCGCACCTGATGTCGCTATTGGGATCCAAAGGATTGACCGGCCCGCAGGGCGGGGAGTCGAAATCCGCTCCGTTCTGCATGGTTATGGTCCAATGTGTTCCGTTCGAGTCTAGGAAGGGCATGAGTCTGCCCCCAGCAACGTCGGCGAGTCCCTGCGGTGTACCATCCCAGAGAATAGGGTATGGCTTTCCGAGGCTTGCCTCTGCGTACTCCACACCTGCATTCACCAAGGAGGGGGCATGGAAGAGGGCCCGCCACGCTCCAAAGGAGGAGCCCGTGAACTGGGTCCCATCCCAGAAGTACACGGGTCTGAAGGATGAAGCAATAAGCTCCGCTTCTACGTACATGCGATGCATGGAGCGGATGAAGAAGGAATCTGTCTTGGAGCCCTCTAGATATGGCCAAGGCCACTCATCACCGAGATCTGGTCTCGAAAATCCGATGAAGCTGTAGTCTCCTACTGGGAGGCTGGTATTTGTGTAGGTATATGGGCCCAAAACGGTGTGGCGCTTCGAGTTATTGTCCCAGATTATCTCCTCGTACCCACCTGTAGGTACGCCGGGACCGTTGTCCAGCAGCGAGTTCCACTGCACCTGCTTCCAGATTCCCTGATTGCCACTGGTCTGGACGAATGAAAGGGACACCCAGCCACCAGAATCGGCACGGTACCCATATCCGTAGCCGTCGAAGACGGTAGGGTGGGTGATATTGCCGAAGGGGTCTCCGCTGATGGTGAAGGATACGGGGGCGTGTACCAGTCTGTTGTCGAAAATCCCGCGTTCGTAGTCAGCTGTATAGTGGACTTTGAAATCGAGCTTGAGGGGTTGTTCGTCGGATCTGAACCTTTGACCCGCAACGAAGCCGACGGTAGTGTTGGCCCTGATCTCGACGGGGAATTTGTCGGAGACGCTATAGTTGTGGAGGAACATCTCGGTGACCTCCGCATAGACGCTATAGGTCGTGTTCGCGCCAACGCTCAAGTCCTCTGGGAAGAGGAATTGGCCAACGATGAACCTGCCGATGTCATCCGTGAGCACGTCAATGGTCTCGAGAGCGGACGTCATGTTCCTAGTGTATTCGATATGGACTTGGACTGGTAGTTGGGGGGCTGGGACGAATGATCCAGTGTCGGGGTCTACCATGTACACGGTGCCATTGAATATCGCTGGTCTGTTCTGATCAAGCCACAGCACCGGTTGGGTAGTCAAGGAGATTCGGGTGAATATCTTGTCGTCGTCATCGAGTATGCCGTTGTTATCCGAGTCCCAGTCAGAGCTGCCTCCGTCGAACTCCTCAAACTTGTTGTCAGCATTGGGTTGGTCCCCGATGGAAGGGTCGTTCCAATCGAGGTCAAGCCTGCCGTCGGAGTCGTCGTCCATATCGATAGAGTCTGGCCCAGTGGTGTTATTCATTGGATTGGCGATGCCGAATCCTTCGCCGAAGTCATCGTGGTCCCAGGGGTTGGTCGATTCACTACCAAACCTAGAAGGCCATAGCATAATCTCGTCCTCGTCCTTCATTCCATCGGCATCGTCATCCTCGTCGATGTCGTCTCGAATGCCGTCATTGTCGTGGTCCCAGGGAGAGACCATAGGCACTGCGAATTGCAATTCGAGGCTGTTGGGGATTCCATCCCCGTCCCAGTCGTCGTCGGCCCAATTCAAGATTCCGTCATTGTCGTGGTCCCAGGTTCTCTGCTCCTCGCCAACGAAGCATTCCTCGTACTCTTCTTGAACGGAGTCTGGGAGGCCATTATTGTCGTCATCGGGGTCCTCTCCATCCGGGACTCCGTCATTGTCGTTGTCAACGTCGTAGTACTCCGGAAACAGCAGACCCTGTCCCAGCACGCCCTTGTCCCAGACGGCCTGATACCATCCATCCCCATCGGGATCTGTATCCAAGCCATCGTCGTCCTCGTCCTCGCAGTTGGTACCGGTGAAGTAGTAGGGTTCCTCGATTCCCGCATCGTCGTCGAGATCGTCGTTGGAATCGACCTCGAAGTAGTCCCAAACGCCGTCGTTGTCATCGTCGACGTCGAAGTGATCGTACACAATGTCCCAATCGTCGTCGAGATCGTTGGTGTTATTGAACATGCAATTTGGCGTGAAGGAGAATGCTGGCATCGGTTGCCCGCAGTCGATGTCAGGGTCCTCGAAGTCGTCCAACCTGTCCGCAACCTCGTCGGGGAACAGATTGCCGTTGGAATCTGAGTTCCAGCTGAATAGGCCTCGATTCAGTCCGACGTAGGCAATCCACAGATCTCGGTTGTTCTTGATCTCGCTGTAAGTGACCGCAGCGGATGGGGCGGGGTTGCTTCCGGGGTCGAAGGTGAACCAGAAGCAGTTGCTATCGCAATCATTCTGCCCCTGGGAGTTGCTTCCATCGTAGGAGCCATCCTCGTGTTCCGAATCGGGGCGGCTGCTGTAGGGCACGGTGAAGAGATTCTGATTGGCCCAAGTGGGAGTCATCAGGGGATATCCGTACAGCCAAGCGTAGTTCAGGCCGCAATCACGCTCGATGAGCTGCCCGCCATAGATTGCATTGTACAGGGTGGTGCCGCAAGAATTGCCGTCGAATGTTCCACCCATCTTGATGTCATTGACATCGAGAACGCCGTCGTTGCCCTCGTCCTGATCCCACCAGTCGGGCAACCCATCCGCGTCCTGATCGACGTCGATTCCATTGACGAGCGAGTCGCCATCGGTATCGATATCGAAGAAGTTGTTTCCATTGTACGGACTCCACTTCATGATGAGGTACCAGTAGAACTCCGGTATTTTGCCGTTGATTCGCGGGAATGATAGGTCCCCCGAGTAGCCATTGAAGTTCAGAAGGAAGTTGTTCTCCTCGTTGAACGGGTTGAAGCCCCAGGTCATGTTCCAGTAGTAGGTGTAAGCGACGTCATTGGGATATGGTCGGAGTTGGCTGCCATCCTCTGAGCCATCGATTGCCTCGCCATCGTCCTGAGGGTAGCTCCAACCGCCATCGAACGGGTCGGTGTTGTCCGTGTCTACGAAGCCGCAGTTGCCGTCGTCGGGATCGTAGTAGTCGTTGATGCCATCGTTGTCGTCGTCCCAATCCTCGTCATTCTGCAGCCCGTCACCGTCGACATCCGTGTCGATTTCATTGGTGCCGTCATCGCGGTACATTGAGCCGTTCAACTCGTGCAGGTCGGCATCGTTGTCCAAGTCGCAGTCAGGATCGATGTCCAACCAATCGAGGATGCCATCGTTGTCGTCGTCGACGTCTACCCAGTTGTTGATGCCATCACCGTCCCAGTCGTTGAAGCCGGTGTACGACTTCCTCCACAGGAAGCAGTTGTCGCTCGGATCTGTCGGATTGGGGTTGTCGATGCTGGGGCAGTCCCAAGTTACGACCTCGGCCGTCGAATTCAGGGGGAAGGGGTCCGCTTCATTCTCGATCCCGTCGTTGTCGAGGTCCCAAGGGATATCGGAACTATCGATTGCCCAACGGGTTGGGTTGTCTGGGTATTCCACTCCCCCCATATCGGTGTCCAACCAGTCCCAGACCAAGTCGTAGTCCTGATCGATCGGCCTGAACTGGTCGTCGTCCAAATCGCCATCATAGTCAATCTCGCAGTCCGTGCCAGGGGTCTGGAATTCCAATGAAACGACGGGGTAATCGCCTTGTCCGTCGTTGTTTGTGTCAATTTGGTGGCAGGTATCTGGGATGCCATCGTTGTCGTCGTCGACGTCGTACATATCGGCAAGGCCGTCGTTGTCATCGTCCGTATCCGAGGAGTCGGGGGACCCATCGCCATCGTTGTCTGGATCAAGGAAGTTGGGGATTCCATCGCCATCGAGGTCGCC
Organism: Candidatus Thalassarchaeaceae archaeon; assembly: GCA_030749075.1. Lineage (GTDB taxonomy): Archaea > Thermoplasmatota > Poseidoniia > Poseidoniales > Thalassarchaeaceae > UBA36. The sequence continues at coordinate 76,509 of JASMKR010000009.1, forward strand.
ATCGTAGATCTTGGTGAAGCTCTGGTTCCTGGGGTGCTTAATCGCCTCTAGTGCTACGTAGTCCAATCCGTCGACATAATGCGAGTAATCGGCAGTGGACAATAGCGCCCAGTCATCCCACATTATGCCCTCAGCGGTATCAATCCTGATTACGGGGTCGTCGTACCTCCAGGGGTGGATGTCGTCGATGTCGTCTAGGCCATCGTTGTCGTCGTCTAGGTCGAAGTAGTCCGGTAGGCCGTCGGAGTCAAAGTCACATGGCCAGATGAATTGGTCGATGCGTCCGTCGTTGTCGTCGTCCTCATCGTAAGAGCCCCTTCCTGAGCCGTCAACGTCCTCATCGGTGACGCCGTCGTTGTCGTGATCCAAGGGGTTCTGATCGACCCTGTATCCGACTCCAACAGTATCGTCAGTCCATGGATGGACGGTGGACGGGTCGACGTATCGATCCATGCTGACGTTTCTGGGATCGGCCCCCTGCGTGTAGTCAACGGGTCCCTCGAGGATGCCGTCGTTGTCGTCATCCCAGTCGAACTCATCCAGAATGCCGTCGTTGTCGTGGTCTAGGGGGTCGGTCCCGTAACAGCCGTCGAACCGCTCGATTAGGTCGTTGATTCCGTCGTTGTCGTCGTCAAGATCGTTCAGGTCGTCGATTCCGTCGTTGTCGTGGTCGTCGGTGTTGGTCTCCTCAAGGAAGAATCCGTAGCTCGGATGGAGGCCGAGGGCTGAGATGTCGGAAATCTTGCCGTAGTAGGACGCTGGATCATGGTAGAACGGATCTTGGAACGCCGCCTCCTGGAAGGGGTTGGTTGCCGCCGGTTGGTTCTGGTTGGCCCCTTGAGCCGGGCCCGAGAGCTGATTGAGCTGCTGATAGGCGGTTCTCTTGGGAACTGCGTCGAGGCCGGTCTCTGTGGGGCCTTCGTCATCCCCCCCCATGAGCACAAGCAGCTGGGTGCTGAGCATCATCAAAGCGACCATGAAAATCGCTGGCAGTAATCCCTGTGTTCCATTGCTCGTGTATCGTATAGGCATTGTATCCCTGCTTCCTCTCTGGGAGAGTGCCTCGACCAAATCGGCCTACTTATCAATGGATTCCTATCCTTGGTCCGAATCGTATCACATGGGCTCCAGAGTATCAAGAACGGGTGGTTTGTTCGAAAATGGTCCCTGTACGGAATCTCTATTCCCGATGATAGGGTGTGCCACGATTGATCTCGGACGCTCTGAATAGCTGCTCCATAAGAACTGCAGCGGCTAGTTCATGGGACAGGGTCATTGCAGAGAGTGCAATCAAGTAATCTGCACGTTCTTTCAAGGAATCGCTGAAGCCTTCGCTGGAACCCACAGCCAGATTGGTCGGGCCTCTATCGAGTTCAATGGAAGACAGCCATTTGGCGAGTTCTAGGCTCGTTTTCGTCTCACCGCTCTCGTCGAGCAGAACTAGCGAGCCGGGGAGATCTGTGAGCTCGCTCTCGTACCTCTTTGAGCCATGACGATCTGGATGAGTCTCCAAGCTGATTCCCCTGCTCCTGAGTCTTCTCGCGTAATCGCTGACGATTGCCGAGATGGACTTGTCCTTGGGTGACCCATGTAGATGGACCATCACGCGCCCCACAATAGCTCGTGGCGAACTCTCCACTTAGCGGTTCGCAAACCATCAAGACGGTCGGCTCCGGCGTTTGCTTGAGAATCATGGGCTGGTGGCCGTTCAAGCGCAGGACTGGAGCATTCGACAACGAGCCCCACATTCGTGGATCGAGGTTGTGGATCCAAGATCTGCGCGAGATCTGCGAACTGTGCTTCGACAACCGTGCTGAGGGACAGAGAAGAATTAGGCAGATGCAGGTCGAATGGCAGGATGCGAATGCTAAGGGCGAGGTCGATGACGCACTGCTGCAAGGTCTCGACAGGCGTGCGTTCAGGCTTCTGAGGGCTGATGACTCGGAATGGTTGGAGTGGTTGGACGATGAGAGTTTCTGGAAGCCCGGTTGGGGTAGCGGCGAGGCTGCGGAGTGAGGAGATGCTGTTCTGGATCGGGCTCTTCTTGGTTGTGGGATCGGCCACCTACTACCTAAGCAGGCTACAGCCGTTCCCTGAGATCAGCGGTAGGTTCGCGGGGCTCGTCCTCGTACTCACGTTAATCCTATGGATTTCTAGTACGAGCCCCCGACAGGGCTCTGACCAGTTCCCCGCGGTGCTCTCAGTCGTTGTCGGAGGAGCGGCCGTAGTTCTAGGTGTGCGGAACATGGGGGTCACTAAGCAAGACGTGATTTTGGCCCCCCTTGGCGGGGTGCTATTCTGCGTGGGAGGAATTTCTCTATTATCTGGTCGTTGGGAAGATGCCGGGCAAACCGAGCAGATTGGATCTTTCATCCTAGCTAGCGCCCTCGTAATGCTCGAGATTTACCTAGTGTTCCGGGGACTTGTAATCGGGGTGCCCGGAATCACTTGGTCGAAATCAGGGCTGAGGCAGATTCACCGAGGTTTGATTCATGGGCCGAACGGTGCCATCTCACACTTCAAGCGCTCCTGGGATATGGAGGAGCCATGGATCAATTCGATGAGCCACGCTGCATTGGTGCTGATACATAGAAAACATGGAGACGAGGATGGGGAGAGGGCCCACCTCAGGGAGCTTGAGAAGGAAGGAGGATGGGATTCGGTAGATTCCTCATGGACGGAAGCCATCGAGTCGGCCCTATCCAAACTCACCCTTTGATGCCCTGAGTACGGTTGAAAGCGTCTAACCCCTCGCAGCCATCGATGGTCCGAATCAACAGGGTCCATACCGGGACCGGTGATGATGGGGAAACTTCGTTGTTGGATGGGTCGAGGGTCGGCAAGCAGGATGGCAGGGTCGAGCTTTTCGGCACTATTGACGAGTTGAACTCACAGATTGGAGTCGTCAGGATGGAAATTTCCCGCTCTGAGTTACTGCAATCTGGCCATGGCAACTCTGCGGACGAGGCTCTGGATCGGGTGCAACAGGAGTTGTTCGATATCGGCGGGGAATGCTCGTGCCCGCCTGAATCGATTCCCGAGAACGTGTCTCTTGTAGGGGGTGAACAGCCTGACCGCCTCGTCGCCGAGATGGACGGCTGGATGGGTGATCTTGAGCCCCTGGAGTCGTTCATTCTGCCAACGGGCTCAGCACCGGTGGCAGTGATGCACGTTGCTAGGACGGTAGCGAGAAGAGCGGAGAGGGGAGCCTGCCTGCTGCGTGAGAATGAGGGAGAAGGTGCTGTGCGACCCGAGGTGATGGCATATCTCAACCGACTATCCGACTGGTTATTCGTCCTCGCAAGATGGGTTGCGCATTGCACCGGCGAGAATGAGGCTCTTTGGACCCCACTGGGCGAGCGCGAGTCCTGAGTCGGACTATGCGCGTCCGGTGCTCCTCAGGTGCTCACGGGCAGAGCGGAGGAGTTCCTTCTCCTGCTCGAAGGTGATTTGCTGTTCGGCTTGTTCGAAATCGAGCCATAGGTAGTTCGTGTGCTCGTGGGACAGGGAGACGTCGAGTTGATCTGTCTCCGCGAGATACCAGAAGACCTGCTTGGGAGTCTTCCTGCCCTTCTTCGAGAAGGTGTACTGCGTCCTCTGATTCCAGCCCCCGACTATCGTGACTAGGGTTATTCCCGTTTCCTCGGTTAACTCCCTGACTGCAGTGGACTGGTGATTGGAATCGCCCTCTTCGACGTGGCCCTTTGGGAAGCTCCAGTGACCTTGGGGGTACTGCAGAAGCAGGACGCTGTCGAAGTTGACGAGGACGAAGCCGCAGGATGTCTCCATACTCCCTTCGGCCTCGTCGCTCACAACCTGAGTGTGCTGCGCCCACGGATGAAAACCTTGCGTGGATAGGGTACCTTGTAGCGAAACCACCATTGAGGGGAGGCTTGGGCTCCATTGGGATGGCCACCTCCCCGCTCGATCTAGAAATACGTCGCATTGTCACCGACAGCGATCTAGATGGGGTAGTAACAGCAGCGATTCTGCGCCGATGGTGGCCAGGAGCCGAGGTGATCTTCGGTCACCCGGGGGAATTGCGGGCTGGACTACTCGACGGACAGATGGACAGGAATACGGCAGTCTGTGATCTTCCACGACATCCCGACTGTGGTCTGAGCATTGATCACCATCAGACTAACGAGCCCTCTGAGGATGATGAGTCCGGTCCTGTAGTCGTCTGGCGTAACACTCCTTCGGCTGCTAGGATCGCCTACGAATTGGTGTCCGAAAGAGTGGATTTGTCTGATCTAGATGACCTCTTGATGTGGGTGGACAAACTAGATGGCGGCCGAGTCACTAGGGAGGAATATCTCTCAGACCATCCGGCAGTCTGGTTAGGTCGTGTAATCGATGTTGGAGAGGGGACTGCAATGAGAGTTCTCGAGTCGTTGCAAGGGGGGGAAGACATCAGGAAGATTCTCTCTGATTCCGATATCGCTCCGAGGGTCGCGGAGCGCAGGGACCAACGCGTAGCCCTCACACAAGTGATTCTAGAGCGTGTGTACGTGGAAGATAGGCTGGCTATCGCTCGTCTCGAGGATATTGGCATGCGCTCGAACGGTTATCACGTAACTGCACTCGTGGGTGACGCGTGTGATGCCTGTGTAATCATTCACGGCAACGTCGGAGCGGTTTTCGGAGAGGAGAGGGGATACCCCGTATCGGCCTCGTTCTATACGAACTCCTTCCTTCATCCCGATGGAGGGATATACGACCTCACTCGCCTAGCTACCCGCTTCGACCCAGATGGGGGGGGTCACGCCAACGCCTGCGGTTGCAGAATCCAGCCATTGAAGGATAGGAGGGTAGAGAAGAGGGGGGTGGTCGATTCTGATATAGAGGCCAATCTAGCTGCTTGGCTAGGAATTTGGGCCGAAAGGCGCTCACAGAATGGTCAGCAAATAGAGGAATCCTAGAAATGCATGAATCACGACTAGCGCGGCCATCAAGTCGCTGAACTTGCTATGCAGCTCCCTCTCTCTGGCGAATGGCTCGCCCGCGGCCTTCGCATCTCGGGTCTTCCGCCCAAGCCGCCAGAGAACTAGCATTAGCATTAGCCCCAGAAGACCAGACCAACCGTGGAAGTGCCCGGGTAGCAAGTACGAGGTTGCATCGTTGGTATCAATTAGTCCTCGGATTGCATTAGAACCGAAGGCCAATGCGACTATGCAAAGTGTTGCTACAGTAATTCTGTCACCCATCTGTTCGTGGCGCTCAACGGACGTCGTCGAGTCGTCTCCTTTGGGTGTGCGAGAGACGCGGCGCCATCGCCTCTGTCCGTAGAACAGCCAGATGAGAGATAGGGCTGCTAGGGGATGGACGAGGATAATGACGGTGCGAACCGGATCCACGCTGCATGGCGGGGTCGGTCTGACTTAGTAATCGCCCTATCACCGGCTATAGGATTTGGTTGAGGTCGCCTCGCCAAGGCGCCGCATTATGATAGTGGCCGACTCGATACTGCGCACGGTCTCGACGCTCTTACCCGCGGACCACAGATCCTTTGATGACTTCTTCTTGCCTCTCGCGAGAGCTCGCATCCTCCAGAATGACATGGCAGTTATCAATACCCTAGTACGATGTTTGAACCTGCTATTCAGTAGGCGTCTGATTAGCCAGTTATTGTGCTGCTTGTGGCCCTCGCTGCTGATTACAGCGATTGGGACCCCAGTCAGTTTAGTAGTCCATGTGATATCGTCCTCACCAGCCTCCACGATGGCATCCTTGTAGTCCTGAGGGGTGGTGCATTCCGAGGTCGCGATGAAACGGGTTCCCATCTGAACTCCATCGTATCCAATTTCAAGCGCCCTGCTTAGTTCAACCTCGCTCCCGATTCCACCCGCGCAAATCAGGGGTAGGTCCATGTCGTGCAGTTCCCGGTACATCTCTTCCATGGTACTGTCACCCAAGTGTCCCCCGGCTCGGTTGTTTACACAGATTAGCCCGTCGACGCCGCACTCCTTGCCCTTCTCAGCCCATTTGCGATTGGTGACATCGTGGTAGACGACCCCGTCGTAGGCGTGAACCTTCTCACAGACCCGATCCGGCTTACCAAGAGAGGTTACGAAGAATCGAATACCCTCTTCGAGGGCAATATCAATCCACCGTGACATTCTCTCAAAGTAAATCTTGCTTCCCTTCTCGATTAGGGCGTTGAACCCAATAGGCTTGTCAGAAATTGACCTAATGTACCTGATTCCATTCCTTAACCCGTCGTATACGTTGGGGTTGTTGTAGCCGTGGACCATGGTCAGAGATACTGGTTGTATGATAGCAAGTCCGCCCCCCTCTGCTGCTGCTGCCACTAGTTCCGGATTGGAGCATGGGTACATCGCACCGCAGATGATTGGGTACTCCACCCCAGCATGCTCGGTAAGCCGGTTGTGGGTTGCCATGGAATCACCTGTCCTGCAATACTCGGAAATTCCACTTGAAGACCCATTCGGACACAACGTCCCCCGAAGAGTCGTGGCCTATCGATTTGAGATTGCAATTTACCGATTCCCCCGTAGCTAGGCTCTCCTCGATCGCCTTGCGGGTCATTTCGACGTCCTCGCAGATGAAGGTGACCTTTCCCTTCGCGCGTTTGGTGAATGTGCCCTCGACGCCGACGACGAACATCCTCAGCTTCTCCGGCATCGACCTAGACATAGCGAAGGGAGCTGCCCCGGTGGCGAGTTCTGCCCCCATTCCCTGAACTGCCCAATACATCGTTCGAAAGGGATTCTGGGTCCGCCAACCTCCAGGAAGAGCAGTGACGCAGGTGGTTCTGTCGATTCGATTGATCCTGAGTCCAACGAAGGCAGCGGCGGGCATGGACAGGGAGGTGAAAAGTCGGAATCTCATGCGTCGTTTGAGTCCTTTGAGCTCAGAAACGAGCTTTGCATCGTCAATCGGCATCCCACGGGCTCCCGGTCCGTGTCACCCGCCTACGCTCATCAAGGCATCCACCATGTCACAATATCGCAACATGGCCTCTTCCTTCGGAGTGCCTTCCAAGCGCTTCCAGAACTTCCACTTCCAGCGCTCCTTCACATTGCCTCTGGGTCTCCCGGTGCAATCCCCCAAGGACCCCTGCTTGAAGAGGGCGTAGAGTTCCAGCAGTTTCTCTTCTGAGGGCTCATATTGTAGCCTCCACACCCTCTTCTGGGCTCGATCGAACCTGCTTATCAAACTCATTAACTCACGCTCCGATTGTAGCCGAGTTGCTGTTCCAACCACGTCTCGACTGTCGAGCGCCGCTCATCGGTCTCCACAGTGGATGTATGGGGCATGTCGAGGACGTGAATTTCGGAGTTCTCAGACATGTGCTCCTGGATTAGTGCGAAGTGCTCCGTCCCGAGAGTCTCATCGTGCTCTGCTTGCACGACGAGTGTGGGTACGTCGGGAATGCCACAATAGGGGAGTTCCGAGTTGGCGTATCTGACATTCAAGTCGGGGTGGATTCGCTCGTGCTCCCTCCTCAACACCTGCCTGATCCATGGTCTTGCCATGACCATCCTGCCGGGTAGCTTGGAGTCGATAATCTTCGGAAAGGACGCTGCGGGGGACTCTAGAATGATTCCCTGTAACGCATCCCCCCACCAACCAGAGTGGTGCGAGGCTAGTCTGATGGTAATGAAGCCGCCCATGGAGTGCCCATAGATCCATAGCCTCTGCGGCTTGAATCCTAGAGTCGAAGGGGCCCCCTCCAACAGCCCTTCGATGTCAGCTATGACCTTTAGGAGAGTCCAGTCTACCCTGCCTTTTTGGCTGCCGAAGCCCCTCTGGTCGAGGCTAATCACATTGACTCCCATGCTATGGATATGGAGAGGCCTCGACTCCCCCCGGGACAAGCAAGAGCCGTATCCGTGGAGAAATAGGAGTAGGTCCTCGCTCTTCTCGTCGGACTCGAGTAGATGTGCCTTGAGCGTCTCATCGCCCCACCCAATGAACGTGAATGGCTTCCACCTAGGGTCGATTGGTTTGGCGGAATCGGTTCTGGCAGTGACGAAGACAGAGAGGTAAATCTTCCAGTAGACAAAGAGCCAGCCAGCGGATGGGAGGGTGATGCCCAATAATATCCAGGAGGCCGGGCTTGCGCGCCACTCGGGAAATGCTGCTAGGGCGAGGAGTTCCAGAGGGATTACGGTCATCAGCACACCTGGGATGGTCGGGGCCCAGTTGACTGGGGTCTTTTCGTAGGCTGCTGCCCGACCTCTTCTGAGACCTCTTTTTTCCCGCTTTTCAGACATGGTCACATCATCACCTCCGGGTATTCCATCATGGGCTTGTGCCCAGATTGAATCTTGGCTGCCAGCCCTGCCGTCTCAGGAAAAATTCGCTTGAAGAAGAAGCGGGCGCTAGCGATCTTGGCATCATAGAACGGCTCCCCGGCATTCTCGAGCGAGACCCTAGCCATTCTGGCCCACATGAAGGCTAGCAAGATGTTGCCGAAATAACGGCAGTAGTCGGTAGCTCCAGCGGCTAGGAAGTGGGGATTGGCCTGACTCTCGGCAATCAGAAGAAGGGTGAGTTGTTGAAGGCCTCGAACTCCTTGGTGAAGCGGTTTGTTGAACTCGGACATCTCGGGGATGTCACGGTTCTCCTCGATGAACTCGGTAAGTGGCCACATCAGGTGGCGTAGGTTCCTGCCCATGTTTTGGGTGATTTTGCGCCCGGCGAGGTCCAATGCTTGGATGCCATTGGTGCCTTCCCAGATCTTGGAGATTCTGACATCGCGATAGAACTGCTCGACCCCGTACTCGGTGCAGTACCCAGCCCCACCCATCACCTGAATGCAAGTACTCGCGGTCTCGCAGCCCAAATCGGTGAAGTGTGCCTTGACTATCGGAGTGAACAAGGATATCAGGGCATTCGCGCACTCCGCTTCTTCCGGGTCCTCGCTATTCATCTGATCGAGCAGTAGCCCAGTCCATACTGCTAAGGCTCTGCAGCCCTCGTTGTTGACCTTGGCCTCAAGCAGCATTCTGCGCACGTCCGGGTGAACAAGGATGCTGTCTGCCCTCTCACTAGGATCCTGCATTCCCTTGAGGTCTCTGCCTTGCCTTCTTTCGCGAGCCCAAGCGAGTGCATTCTGGTATGCTATTTCTGCGAGGCCGATTCCCATCATTCCCGTTGCAACCCTCTCCCTGTTCATCATCTGAAACATCAGGGACATTCCTTCATGGAGTTCGCCAATCCTCCATCCGATGCTTTCGTCGAAGTTCATGACACAGGTTGGGGAAGCATGTAGCCCCATCTTCTCCTCGCTACCCGAGCAAGTGACCCCGTTGCGAGTAGCCATGAGTTCCTGGGACAGGCCCTCAACTCCCCCGGATTCCCATTCGTCGGGCAAGAACTTCGGAACCAAGAAGAGCGTGATTCCCTTAGTGCCCTCTGGGGCCCCTGGAGTCTTTGCCAATACAAGGTGAACAATGTTGTCGGCCATGTCGTGCTCGCCATATGTGATGAAAATCTTGGTCCCAGAAACCCGGTAGGTTCCGTCCTTCTTAGGCTCGGCCTTGGTCGTGATTATGCCCAGATCGGTGCCTGCGTGAGGTTCCGTCAGGCACATCGTCCCCGACCACTCGCCGGTAGCTAGGTTGGTTGCGAAGTAATCGATTAACTCCTGATCCCCGTGCTTTGTCAGAATATCGTAGACACCCCCTGAAAGAGCAGGAAGTACACTCATTGCCATGTTTGCAGCGGTCCCGAACTCCGCCCACGTGACAGCCTGTAAGAAGATTGGAGCACCCATACCGCCATGTTCCGGCTTGCAGGAGATGGCCATCCAGCCACCTTCGATGCTCTCTCGGTAGGCGTCCTTGAACTCCTGTGGCATCTTGATGTTTCCATCCTCGAACTTGAGGCCCTCGAGATCACCCAACTGGTTAATCGGTAGCCAAACCTCGGTGGCGTGCTCGGCCCATCCCTCCATCAACATGGACAAGAATTCGGCATCGAAGTCCTCGAAACCCAGCCTCTGTGCTGTTGGAATCACATCGAAGACCTCGTTGTAGAGGAATTCGTAATCTCGTATGGGTGCGTTGTATTCCACCATTCACTCACCTCAGTTCCTCAGGGGCTTGCCCGTCTCAAGCATGTGCTGCATGCGATCTAGGGTCGCTGTGTCTCGTCCGAGCCTACCGATTGCCTCCCTCTCCAAAGCAAGAATCTCGTCCTCTCCTAACGGCTCGGTGACGTCGGTATCCCCTCCGGAGAGGATTACTGCGAGCTCGCTGGCAACGACGACGTCGTGAGGGGTCGCCCTGCCCGAGAGGGCGAGGTCGTTGACTGCAAGTTGGAGTGCTGCTCTGCCAGATGGTCCGGGCAAGTGGTATGAGTGAGGTTCGGGTGGTGTGTAGTTCTGGGACATCTCAAGAACACGGGCCTTGGCGTCACAGAGCAGCCTGTCCCGATTCATGGTGATTCTGTCCTTCGGACCGAGGAAGCCCAAGGAACGGGCCTGCTCTGCGGACTTGGCGACATGTGCGGTTCCTATCGTCTCGAAAGCCTGCATGACGGGTCCCATCGGCCCTCCACTGGCGATACCGAAGTCGCGTAGTCGGCCGAGCAGCTCCTTGCAGCCACCCCAGGCGGGCACGATGCCGACGCCGACCTCGACCAGCCCGACATAGGACTCGGCATGCGCCTGAACGGCGTCGCAGTGCATCAGAATCTCGGTACCGCCGCCCAAGCACATTCCTGCGGAGGCGGCGACAATCGGGACATCGGAGTACTTGACTGCCTGATAGGTATCCTGTCCGAGGCTGATGAAGTCTTCCAGCTCCTTCCAAGCAGCGAGGTTCGCTGCAAAGAGCGCTAGACCGAGGTTCGCGCCAGCGCAGAAGTTCGAGGCGTCGTTACCGATAACCACTCCCTTCCACCCATCTGACTCTGCCATGTCGACTGCTTTGAGCAGCATTTCCATGTTCATTGGGTCCATGGCGTTCATCTTGGTGTGATACTCGACGAGCAATACCTCCTCGCCCATATCCCAAATGCTAGCAGACCCGTTGTGGGCCAGTGGCTTCCCTCGACGCTTGAGGTCAGCCACCGATATAGTAGAGCAGGGGCGCTCGACTTTCAGCATCTTTCCCTTGGGCGATAGTCGATGAATCTCGCCGTCCTTCACAGAGTAGAAGACTCCTTTTTCTCCGGCCAACTTGAGGAAAGGCGGCACTGCACGGCCCGTTGAGGTGAGTCGCTCCACCATGGAGGCCGCTCCGATTTTGTCCATCATCTCAAAGGGGCCTCGCTTCCAGTTGTAGCCGACTCTCATTGCACCATCGATGGCGTAGATGTCGTCGCTTGCCTCGGGAACGATGTACGCTGCGTAGGACAGGGTGTCCAGGAGAACATCGGAAACGAAGGCAGCGCCCTGGTCCGGGTAGTCCAATAGGGCTGGGAGCCCCTGCTTGCCCATTTTGGCAGACGGGAATGCTGCCCTGCGATTCGCGGGGGCGTACTCACCTGTTGAAAGATCCCTGGCCTCTTTGACTCGCTTGCCATCGACCTTGTTGAGACGGTAGAAACCACCCTTCCCCTTGCGACCAGTATAACCGTCCTCAATCATCGAAGAGACGATATCGGTTCCCGTGCCAGCAATCTCGTGGAAGGGGTCTTCAGGGGGCAGGTGAGCAAGCATGCTCTCCATCACACGTGGCACCAGATCGACGCCGACAAGGTCCATGAGCCCGAATACGGCGGTCTTGGGCAACCCGATTGGGCGGCCTGCCATGGCGTCGGCTTGCTCTACGGTGAGGCCGTGGTCAAGGGTGGCCTTGAAGGCGCGTTGGCCGAAGAAGACACCGAGCCTGTTCCCGATGAATCCCGGAGTGTCGTTGCACACAGTTACGCGCTTGCCGAGCCGTTCGTCGGCGAAGTCGCAGAAGCGCTCGATGACGGATGCATCCACCTCCCCGCCCGCGACGACCTCCAACAGGGGCATGTATCGTGGAGGGTTGAAGAAGTGGGTAATCAGGAACCTAGAGGCTACGTCATGGGGCATCCCGTGCGCGAGTTCGGAACGAGGTAGGGTCGATGTGTTGGATGAGAGTATCGTACGATGGCCGAGGTGCTCAACCAGGCTGTCGTAAAGGCTGCGCTTGATGTCCAGGTTCTCGATTACCACCTCGATTACCCAGTCAACCTCCTTTAGCTTCGAGAGGTCGTCCTCGATGTTTCCCGGGGTGATTCGCTCTGCGTTGCTCTTGTGCATCAACATCTCTGGGTTTGACTTCGGCATCTGCTCGATGGCATCCCTAGAAATGACGCTCCTGTCATCGGCATCCTTGGGTACGATGTCCAGCAAGAGGACGTCACATCCGGCGTTAGCGCAATGTGCCGCAATACCCGCGCCCATCACACCGCTTCCGATGACAGCGACCTTTCGGATAGTCATCTGGGGTGAAGCGGCACTCTCCGCGTCGATCTCGATACTCATCGTCTTCGGAGCCACTTGTTCACCCGCCTATATCTTCTCGAGAATAGTCGCAATGCCCTGACCCCCTCCCACGCACATGGTTGCGAGGGCTCGCTCGGCACCATTGCGATGCAATAGCTGGGCCGCCTTCCCAGTGATGCGCGCGCCGCTGGCACCGAGAGGGTGGCCAATGGCTATGGCACCACCCTCAATGTTGACCTTCGCAGTGTCGAGGCCGAGTTCGCCAATGACTGCAAGCGATTGGGCGGCGAAAGCCTCGTTTAGCTCGACGACATCGACGTCATCGAGCGAGAGGGCCGCCCGATCTAGGGCCTTTTTCGTTGCCTCTACGGGCCCGATGCCCATTACCTCAGGCGCGCAACCCGATACCGCCGTGCTGACGATGCGTGCGAGAGGCGTCAGTCCTTGCTCTGCGGCAAATGCCTCAGAGCAAACTAGAACGAAAGCGGCACCATCCGTTAGTGGAGACGAGGTTCCCGCTGTAACCGTGCCATCGACGCCGAAGGCGGGACGCAGCCCGGACAGGGCTTGGGCGTCGGTATCGGGACGAATGCAACCGTCGGTGTCGACAATGCCATCCGCGGTATCAATCGGAACAATCTCATCCACGAATGCCCCAGATTCCCGAGCCTTCGATGCTCGTGCATGGCTCTCGATTGCGAATTCCTCCTGAGTCTCTCGGTCGATGCCGTGCTTGCTAGCGAGGTTCTCCGCGGTGATTCCCATCGAGGTGAATGCCTCGGGATAATCCTCGCTGAGCCTAGGGTTCGGCATAGGGTTGAACCCGGACATCGGGATTCGAGTCATCGATTCGACGCCGCCAGCGATGAATGCGTCCCCAGCCCCCATTACGATGCGCCCTGCGGCATCATGAATCGCCTGCATGGAGGAGCCGCAGAAGCGGTTGATCGTTACCCCGGGGACGGTCTCGGGTAGTTCGGTGAGAAAAGTGATTATCCTAGCGAGGTTGAATCCCTGCTCGCCCTCGGGGAACGCCGTTCCCACTATGAGATCCTCGATTAGGGCAGGATCGAGATTAAGGGATTCCAGTAGTTTGTTTACTACAGTCGCAGCGACGTCGTCTGGGCGTGTTTTTGACAGGGCTCCTTTCCTCGCTCTAGTGAACGGAGAGCGGGCGTATCCCGCGATTATCGCTACCACACCATGTGGAGAATTTTGACTTAATTAAAACATCGAGTATCTTAGACTACAACACGTAACAACCTACACATTGAGTGTTGGATTGCACATCGGCTCAAAACAAGAGTAGTTTGATGGTCACCTGCCACTCTGGATTGCCGAGGTGAGAGAACGTCTGAGCAAGAAATCGGCCGCGTCGACCGCTATTTCCGGAAGGTCGGTGTCGCCGCCCTAGAACTCGGTGGAGGCCTCTCCGTCGGAGACAAGATCAGGATTGTCGGAGCAACTACTGACTTCGAGATCGTGGTGGAGTCCATACAGATTGAACTGGAGTCCGTTGAACAAGCGGGCGCGGGGGATGATGTGGGAATCAAAGTCCCGGAACGAGTGCGGCCGAATGACAGGGTCATCCGTGTCGGCTAGCCGACTCTAGCCCATGTGGGCTATCAGGGCCTGACCGAACTCGCTGCACCTGAGCAGCGTGGCATCGTCCATCAGGCGCTCAAGGTCATAGGTCACTGTTCCAGCGCCGATCGCTCCTTCCATTCCCCTCACAATGAGATTGGCGGCCTCGGTCCATCCCATATAGCGAAGCATCATCTCAGCTGACAGAATCAGGGAGCCCGGGTTGACTTTGTCTTGGCCTGCGTACTTGGGGGCGGTGCCGTGCGTGGCTTCGAAGATTGCGACTCCTGTGTCGTAGTTGATATTAGCGCCAGGAGCTATGCCAATGCCACCGACTTGGGCGGCTAGGGCGTCGGAGATGTAGTCACCGTTGAGATTCATCGTGGTCAACACACCGTACTCACGCGGGCGTGTGAGGACCTGCTGGAGCATGGCGTCGGCGATAACGTCCTTGATGACGATCTGGCTGCCAGTCCTCGGGTTGGTCATTGTGCACCATGGCCCGCCATCCAACTCAGTAGCACCAAATTCATCTTTGGCTAATTGGTAGCCCCAGTCGCGGAAGCCGCCTTCAGTGAACTTCATGATGTTGCCCTTGTGGACCAGCGTCACGCTGTCCTTGTCGTTATCAATCGCATGTTGAATCGCGGCGTGCACGATTCGGGCCGTTCCCTCTTGGCTGACGGGTTTGATGCCGATGCCAGCCGTGTCGGGGAAGCGAATCTTGTCTACGCCCATCTCATTCTGGAGGAATTCCACTACCTTGCGAACCTCATCGCTTCCCGCCTCCCACTCGATGCCGGCGTAGACGTCCTCGCTATTCTCTCGGAAGATTATCATGTCAACAGCGCCCGGGTCCTTGACCGGGCTGGGGGTTCCCTCGTACCAGCGCACGGGGCGAACGCAGGCGTAGAGGTCCAGTTGCTGGCGAAGTGCGACGTTGAGGCTTCGGATGCCGCCGCCCACAGGGGTCGTTAGAGGCCCCTTGATCGAAACCAGTCCCTCCTGCATCGCTATCTTGGTTTCCTCGGGAAGCCATTCTCCTGTAGCATCAAATGCCTTCTGTCCGGCGAGCACCTCGCGCCAACATATCGAACGGTCGCCATCGTATGCGCGCTCGACCGCGGCGTCTACCACGGTCATCATCACTGGTGTGATGTCGCCACCAATGCCATCACCCTCGATGAAGTGTACGACGGGATGTTCGGGCACGCTTAGGCGACCCTCGGACATGGTAATCGAATCATTCTCGGTCATGCCTCTCAAGCCGCCGACCGAGGCATCACTCATGAAGCCAACCCTCATGTTCAGAGGCGATTGTGCGGGAGCATGCACGGGACGGTTCGTTGGCTCAGGGGCGAACAGATGGAAGGCGAAATCGGCGGAAAGAGGTTCGGGATTCACAGTGACGAGCATGCCGGACCTATGCAGATGGTTTTGATTTCCCACGGTGCTTGCTCGTTCATCGACGTTATCGCGGGCCTGAAAGACAGGATGGCCGACGTGCGCTCTGCCTGGGTCGAGGTGGAAGCGGATAGGGCGGAGGATATGCCCCGCGTCTTCACTGCCGTTCGGATGAAGTACGTCATCGAGGGGGATGTCCCCGAGAAGCTGGTCAATCGGCTAATCGTGCAGAGCCATGAGAAGCTCTGCTCCGTGGGCGCGATGATCACCGGGTCGGGAGCGACTCTGGATTGGGCCCTTGACATTCGTGAATGAGAATGGCTGATTTTGGACAATTGGATAGGCTTCTGATTTTGGAATTTTCAACTCTCCCTCCCACCCTTCTTCCTCAATCATTAAACACCCCCCATTCGGAAAGACGAATCCCTTGCACGAGGCGGGCCAATCCTGACCCCTAGGACGGGAGATAGAGTAAGATGCAGACTAAGGTAAGCGTATCCGACGGCGTCACCGAGGCAGAGAGCGGGCTTGTCATAGAGCGGCGCTTCACCTCGGTTGGCGAGGATCCATTCGACTCGTTCGAATGGATCGAGATGGACGTCGAGATTCGTAACCCGGACGGGTCAATGGCTGACTCGATTGAGGGTGTGAAGCTGCCTTCCGGATTCTCTGGAGTACCCGGAAAGGTATGCGCCCAGAAGTACCTACGCAAGGCGGGCGTTCCGAAGGCACTTCGGAAAGTGCCCGAAAAGGAAGTGCCTGTCTGGCTACAGCGAAGTGAGCCAGACCACGAGCGGCTTCAGACAGTTGATGCCGCACAAAGAATGGGTGGTGAGACCGATGGAAGGAACCTCTTCCGTCGACTTGCAGGGACCTGGACCTACTGGGGCTGGAAGTACGGCTACTTCGCAAGCGAGGCTGATGCCCGCGCCTACTTCGATGAGATGTGCTACCTGATTGCGAGTCAGCGCTCAGCACCCAACAGTCCCCAGTGGTTCAACACAGGCCTCCACTGGGCCTATGGCATCGAGGGACCGTCCCAGGGTCACAGCTACGTCGACCCCATTACTGAGGAGTTATCCTATTCGACCAATGCATACGAGCGCCCCCAGCCCCATGCCTGCTTCATCCAGTCGGTATCAGACTCCCTCGTTGGTGGTCCAGACTCGATAATGGGGTTGTGGAGCCGTGAGGCTCTACTATTCAAGTACGGCTCGGGCACGGGTTCGAACTTCTCCAACATCAGAGGCGCCGGAGAACCCCTCTCGGGAGGTGGGTCGTCCAGCGGTCTGCTGTCGTTCCTCAAAATAGGGGATCGGGCTGCTGGAGCCATCAAATCCGGTGGGACGACGAGGCGGGCTGCGAAGATGGTGACGCTGGATCTAGACCACCCCGACATCGAGGAATACATCGACTGGAAGCCGAGCGAGGAAGAGAAGGTCTCCGCATTGGTGATTGGAAGCTCGATTCTACAGAAGCATGCAAACACTCTGATGGATGCGATCTGGGAGCACAGTGACGATGAGGGTAGGTACGACCAGCGAATCAACCTAGGGCTTCGCAGAGCGATGGTGCGGGCAATCAAGGACAGCGTTCCTCAGGCACACATCCAAAGAATCGTCGATCTCGCGAAGCAGGGGTGGAAGGGCGTCGAGTTCGAAGCACTCGACACCGATTGGCAGGGAGAGGCCTACGTGACCGTCTCGGGTCAGAACAGCAACAACTCCGTCCGCGTTCCAAACTCCTTCATGGACGCTGTCAATGCAGACGGGCAATGGAGCCTGTTCTGGCGGACTGAGAAGGAAGCAGCAGCAGCAGAGGGGAGGGGGCCCGTGCCTTGCAGAACCCTCGATGCCAACGCACTCTGGGACAAGATTGCCTATACTGCATGGGCGTGCGCCGATCCCGGGGTCCAGTTCGACACCACGATCAATGAGTGGCACACATGCCCATCCGCGGGCCGGATCAACGGCTCTAACCCGTGTTCGGAATACATGTTCCTCGATGATACCGCGTGCAACCTAGCGAGCATCAACCTCCTCCACTACTACGACCTCGATGCGCACACCTTCCGAATCGAGGACTTCCGTCACAGCGTTCGCCTATGGACCACGACACTGGAAATCAGTGTGCTCATGGCACAGTTCCCTTCGGAGTCAATCACTCGGAAATCATACGAATACAGGACCCTGGGACTCGGATATTGCAACATAGGCTCACTGCTGATGCACATGGGAATCCCCTACGATGACGAGAGGGCCTACGCCATCTGCGGGGCCATCACCTCCATCATGTGCGGAGAGACCTATGCCACCAGCGCCGAGATGGCTTCCGTACTAGGGGCGTTCCCCGACTACGAGAGGAATGCCGAGGACATGCTGAGGGTGATGCGCAACCACAGGCGTGCCGCCTACGGTGCCTCGGAGGAGGAATATGAGGGGCTCACCGTCCCCCCCATGGGAATCAATGCCAAGAAGTGCCCCAAGGACCTCCTCGATGCGGCTCGCGGCTCCTGGGACCGTGCGGTTAGGGAGGGGGAGGAGCACGGCTACCGCAACGCGCAGACCACTGTAATCGCTCCAACGGGAACCATCGGTCTGGTGATGGGGGCGGACACTACGGGGGTGGAGCCACAGTACTCACTAGTCCAGTTCAAGACCCTAGCCGGTGGCGGTTCTCTCAGAATCATCAACAATGGCGTGCCGAACGCGCTGCGTCGGCTCGGCTACTCAGATAGCCAGACCAATGCCATTGAGGAGTATATCATGGGAACCGGTCGCTTGAGCGGCTGCCCGACGCTCCCTGTCGGGCGTCTGAAGGACGCCGGTTTTACTTCTGAGAGCCTGAAGACTATAGACAGCAAGTTGAGCGACGTGTTCGATCTCCGCTCCGCCTTCTCCCCTTCGATTCTCGGAAAGAGCCTCTGTACTGAGGCACTCGGGATGTCGGAATCACAATTCGAGGACCCGTTCTTCGACACCTTGGGCTCCCTCGGCTTCACTCCTGAAGAGGTAGAGGCGGCCAACGTCCATATCTTCGGGTACAACACCATTGAGGGCGCGCCCGGACTGAAGGACGAGCATCTAGCAGTATTCGACTGCGCCACTCCCTGCGGCAAGTTCGGGAAGAGGTCTATTGCTTGGCCCGCTCACGTGAAGATGATGGCTGCGGCACAACCGTTCATCTCGGGAGCGATATCTAAGACCATCAACATGCCATCCAACTCAACCGTCGAGGACGTGAGGGAGGCCTACAACCTGAGTCACACGACGATGAACAAGGCCTGCGCGGTGTACCGAGACGGAAGCAAACTGTCGCAACCTCTGATGAACCAGCTCGTGGACACACCGGAACTCACTGATGAGGACGAGGGGGGAGTAGTCGAAAGGATGGTCGAAGAGACCGTCAAGACATTGCCGCTTCCCGAGCCGGTGGCCAAGCCAGTGGCCGAGGCCTTCGTCAAGGATTACATTGCTATCAGGCGCCCACTCCCCAACAGGAAGAGATCCGAGAACATCAAGGCCAAGGTCGGTGGGCACAGCGTTCGTCTGATTACCGGAGAGTACCCGGACGGGAAGCTCGGGGAGATATTCCTGCTTACATCGAAGGAGGGGGCGGCTTGGAGGGCAATGCTGTCTCAGTTCGCCATAGCCGTATCCATAGGACTGCAGCACGGGGTGCCAATAGACGCCTTCGTCAAGTCGTTCATATTCTCCAAGTTCGAGCCGAGCGGGATGATTGAAGGCGGTAGCGGCCGGGTCAAGATGTCCTCGAGCATAGTTGACTGGGTGTTCCGGGAGCTGGCCATAGAATACGCCGGCAGGGACGACCTAGCTCATGTAGCGGAGGAGGACCTCGACCAGTTCTCCATCAGCAAGCCCGAGATTTCCGATGCCGGCGTGGTCCGAAGCCAAGGCGAGAAAAGGGACCTACAGATGACCCTGGAAGCTTCCGTCGCCCCTCTGGGGAGCCTAGAGTCGCGAGCGCGCCAAGCCGCCAAAGAGCGCGGCTTCACCGGCGACATCTGCGATGACTGTGGTGGCAGCCAGATGGTACGGAACGGGACCTGCCTGAAGTGCAACGAGTGCGGTGCAACTACAGGGTGCTCCTGAATCGATGCTCAAATCTCGAGCTCGATGTTCAGATTTTGGATCAGTTCCTTGTATCGGTTCCTGATTGTGACCTCGGTCACGCCAGCCACCTCGGCGACCTCTCGCTGGGTCCTGCGCTTGCCGCAGAGAACGCTTGCGATGTATATGATCGAGGCTGCGATTCCGGTTGGGCCCCGCCCGCTCGTGAGTTCCTTCTCCTGGGCGGCGGCTATCAGCTCGTAGGCCTTGGCCTGGACCTCAGCGTCGAGGTCGAGGCCGGAGCAGAAGCGAGGGATGTAGTCCTCGGGCTTGGTCGGTGGGATCTTCATCCTCAGCTCGCGTACCATGAAGCGATAGGTGCGGCCGATTTCCTTGCGGCCGGTCCTGCTCGCCTCGCCAATCTCGTCGAGAGTCCTCGGGTTTTCGCAGATTCTGCACGCTGCGTATAGGCTGGCAGCGGCCACGCCCTCGATGGAGCGTCCGCGAATCAGCCTAGCGTCCACGGCTTTGCCGTAGGTCACTGCGGCGGTCTCCCTAATCGTCTTGGGCAGCTCGAGGCGGCTGGCCATCCTGTCCAGTTCGGCGAGCGCCATTGCCTTGTTGCGCTCAGTTGCGTTGCTTACTCGGGAGCGCTTCTGCCACTTCCTCATCCTGTAGAACTGGCTGCGGTACCTGCTGGAAATCGACTTCCCGGAGTAGTCCTTGTTCTGCCAATCGATATCAGTGGAAAGTCCCTTGTCGTGGAGCATCACTGTCATGGGGGCGCCCGTACGCGCGCGCTGATCGCCCTGCTCTGGGCTGAAGACTCGCCATTCCGCTCCCTGGTCGATTACTTTCTCCTCAAGAACCAAGCCGCAATCGTCGCAGACGACCTCGCCCCTCGATTCATCCTTACTCAGATTTCGGCTTCCGCACTCATCGCACTTCACTGTGTCTTCAACGAGATATGACATAACATCCTCCCCCCCTTCGCAAGAAAGGCATTGAATTCCCAATTGGCCTCCTATTTAAGCCTAGCAGGTCAGAAAAATTGCCCCCACTCATTCGGTCATTGTGCGTCGAGCCAATGCGAGAATCGTGATATACGGCGCGACCGTGGCACGGAATGGGGAAGTGGGCATGGCGGATGTTGGATGGCCCCCGAAACGCGTGGCTCTGACGCCGGGCAGACGCGTCCTCTTCCTGACCAAGGATCTCGACTTGATTCGCAAGCAACTGTATGACGGTCTAGACCTCCGGGTGAGGGACCTATCGGTAGATGACTTGCTCGATGACATCAACACCGATGTAATGACACCAGCATGGGTATGCTTCGACCACGACCCAGCCATCATCGCGGAGAACGCCTACGCGGGTCTGATTCACGAAGGACGG
The DNA here is from genome assembly GCA_030749075.1 of Candidatus Thalassarchaeaceae archaeon. Classification (GTDB taxonomy): domain Archaea; phylum Thermoplasmatota; class Poseidoniia; order Poseidoniales; family Thalassarchaeaceae; genus UBA36. Next base: position 97,356 of record JASMKR010000009.1, read on the forward strand.
CGAGTCTTCGAGCCGCGGGCTCTCATGGACGGAGGGTTCGAGGTCATTGTCTCCGGACACCGCAAGGGCACTGGTTCGAGTCGCGAGACGGCATCACAGTGCGAACGGTGGTCCGGAATACGCATTGCGATAGCCTCATCCTTCGCGCCAATCCACGAGCGTAACAATCTGAACCTCGGCCAGTTGATGGGGGATCATTCCATTCTGCGAAGACTGCAGGACGGCGAGAGCATCGGGCTATCTGAGTTCACCTCGAAATATGACTCGATAAGCCGCTTGATCCTCGAGAGCGGAGGTATCCTGCCGTTCGCTAAGCGGATTCGAGAGGATGCCATCGATCTGCCGCGGGTGGCTACGGGGGAGAGGCCGATGACAATGGTCGAGAAGTTGGTCTCCAACAAGCTGCTTGGGGCCAACGGTGGAGGCGAGTACGTCAAGCCAGGTGATGCGGTGCTGGCTCAAGTCGATGGGGGCTACACTCACGAGTTCACGACCGCTCAGGTCCACACCTTCCTCCTGCAGGAGTATGGGGGGGGCTACTCCTTGCCCAATCCCTCTAAATTCGCTGTTTTCGAGGACCATCTTCTGTACGCAACCGAGGTTCCTCGCTTCGGGCGCTTCGTAGAGAAGATCCAGGCCCTGCGGGATTTGCAGGGCGTGTTCCAAGAACGAACTGGGGTGCGCGACTACTCGTCGATTGACAACATCAGCCCTGGAATTTGCCATCAAGTGGCACGCGAGGAGTTCATCGACGTTGGTGACTTCATACAGGCTACTGATTCCCATACCTGCATGGGTGGTGCATCCAATGCCCTAGCCTATGGCGTCGGATCCACCGAGTATGCCAACCTAATCCACAACCAGTTCGCCTTCGTCAATGTGCCTGAGAGCATACGCTTCGAGTTGGAAGGGGAGCTGGGGGCGGGTTGCACGGCCAAGGACATCATTCTGCAAATCCTATGGCTCTACGCGACGAAGTCCGAGACGCTGGATCGAAGCATGGAGTTCGGGGGGCCCGGTCTAGCCAGCCTGTCAATGGACGAGCGTGCGACTCTGTGCAACATGGCGACGGAATGTAGTGCTAAGACTGGTATCTGCGAGCCAGACGACCTCACCGTCGAGTGGTTGCTGGCACGACGAAACGACCTCGATGAGAAAACTATCAGGGGGCATTTCGTACTGCCTGACGAGGGCGCAGTGTACGGCGGGGGTGTGCACACAATCGACCTCACGGAGATTCGCCCGATGGTAGCCCACCCGGGTGACCCCGACAAGGGCATCCCCTCCGACCCGACCAACGGGGCGTACATCGATGAACTCGGTGAGGTGGTCATCGACATCGCCTACGCCGGCTCATGCACTGCTGGGAAGGAAGACGACTTCTCCTACTATGCCAAGGTGACCAAGGCGGCCCTAGACGCGGGATTGACCATACCTCAGGACGTTGACTGCTACATCCAATTTGGTTCTAGGTCAGTCAAGGATCTATCTGCCCGGATGGGGTGGACGGGTCTGTTTGAGCGCGCCGGCGTGAAGATGATCGACCCCGGCTGCGGTGCGTGCATCGGGGCCGGGCCGGGAATCAGCGATGAGCCAGATCAGGTCACTATCTCAGCAATCAACCGCAACTTCCAGGGACGCTCGGGACCGGGCAGGCTCTATCTCGCTAGCCCACTCACCGTGATGACCAGCGCGTTCTTGGGCAAGATAACCGCGTGGCACCCAGAAGTCTTCACCTGATTCTGCTTCTCCAGCCCATTGATCGGGGGATTGTTCAAGAGCGGTCAGCGAGCCGTCGGAGGCTACCAAAGCAAGCCCCTTGTCATCGGGACATGGGAGGACTTGATGGAGGGATGCGCGTGGAGACCTCAGAACAGTTTTCAAACAAGCAGAAGCAGATCTCCATAAGCGAATTCTTTGAGAAGAACAAGCACTTCCTAGGCTTCGACACCCTACAGAGATCCATAATCACGGCCGTGAAAGAGTCGGTAGACAACTCTCTGGATGCCTGCGAAGAGACCCGTATTCTCCCCCATATCAGAGTCGAGATCAATCGCCTGAAGGGCGATCGGATCGAGCTCATCACGCAGGACAACGGACCAGGGATCCCTCGGAATGACATCGAGAACGTCTTCGGTAAGTTCCTACTCGGCTCGCGCTTCCACGCGATTCGTCAGACCAGGGGGCAGCAGGGCATCGGCATCACCGGGGTCGTGATGTACAGCCAACTGACCACCGGGTCCAAGACACAAGTCATCTCGAAGATTGGCAGTGACTCCTCTGCCGTGCATGTTGAGCTAGGCATAGACACGAGGAGGAATAGGGCCACCAAGTCGGGGGAGCGTCGTGACACATGGCTCGACGGCCTTACAGGAGAACCCGTGTCGCATGGTCTGAGAATAAGGAATGTGATGAGGGCGAAGTACCAGCGTGGGCGCCAGTCCGTTCACCAGTACCTCAGGATGACGTCCATAGTTAACCCGCACGCTAGCATCTCTCTGGTGGTCCGCGACAGGAACGGCGAGGTGATCGAAGAGGGGGACTGGTCAAGGACCACCGAGAAGCTCCCCCGGGAGGTCAGTGAGATCAAGCCCCATCCCCATGGAATCCACCTCGGTTCGCTCCAGAGGATGCTCCGCGAGGCAGAGGAGCGGAAGATGACGTCTTTCCTACGACATAATTTCTCGGGCGTGAGCATGCGCGCCGCACGTGAAATTCTGACCGCGGCGGGCATAGACGAGGGTCGGACACCCAGACGGATAAGAGCAGAAGAGGCTCAGGAGATGGTCTCCTCCTTCCAGAAGGTCAAATTGCTCGCACCTCCGACCAACTGCCTGTCTCCTATCGAGGATCTGCTGATCAAGAAGGGGCTCTCGAAGGCCATCGACTCACGGTTTGCCTCCACCATCACACGCAGTCCCAAGGTAAGCAATGGCAACCCGTTCCAGATCGAAGTCGGTCTGGTGTTCGGAGGGAACCTCAGCGCCGAGGGGCCCATCGAGGTCCTGCGATTCGCCAATCGCGTCCCACTGATGTACCAACAGGGCGGATGCCTGCTCACCAAAGCCCTAGAGGCAGTCGATTGGAAGCGGTACGGGTTGGAGCACCCGGGCGGTCGTGGCATCCCAAAGGGACCTGCCGCAGTCCTCGTCCACCTCGCATCCACCAACGTCCAGTTCACCAGCGAAGCAAAGGAGGCCGTGGCCGACAATGAGGAGGTGTTCGAGGAGATTCGCCTGGCGATGCTGGAGGTAGGCAGGGGCCTCAAGAACCACCTGAAGAAGAATTCCCAGAGGAAGAAGGCCCGCGAGAAGTTCGAACTGATCAACGTCATTCTTCCTGAGATTTCCAGGAAGTCATCGCAGCTGCTGTCGAGGGAAGAGCCCGACCTCGCTCCAGTGATTACGAAGATCATGGATGCGGTATTCTGCGAGGAGGAGCTTGGTTGGGACGATGGGCGCAAGCTAGCCATCTGCTCGATCACGGTCTACAACTACACCGCCAGGGCGCGTGCTTACACGATTCTCGCTAAGTGGCCCGAGGGGGACGGGGTCAGGATGGATGAGAACGCACTGGGAGGCAGGAAGGAGGCCGGGGGCCTATGGGCGTGGAGGTTGGACACCTTGAATCCCGGTTCATCAACGATCATTCGCTTCGCTGTCTCGGGCCTAACCAAGGGCGAATGGAGCGAGGTCGATGTCTTCTACAGGGGCAATGGAGAGGTCATTGGCGCGACGAAGATTGACGAGAAGCTGCTGGAGGAGCTGCGCAAGACAGAGTCTCTGGCGGCTGCTGAGTCGGAGTTGGAGCAGCAGACGGAGACGATGGGGCACCTAAGCGACAGGATCGAGCACAACTCCCCCGGTCCCTCGGCTCCCACAGAGCGGATGCAGCCCACCCTATTCGATGACTACGAGGCAGAAGAATGACGATCAACAGGCAGAAATCGAAGGATGAGGTGATTGAGGCCCTGCATGGGGTGGCCTCAGAGATGCACGACAGGATGACTAGGGGCATTCCCCCGACGATGACCCTCCCCGTCAGGTCAAAGAGCAATATCGCCTTCGATAAGAGGCTCGGCGTCTACAAGTACGGAAAGAAGAGGACCGTAAGGGATGCCACCGCCCTGGGTTCCGCGAGACAGTTGCTCAGGGCGCTTCACATTACCGAGTTCGTAGAGGGGATGATCACCGATGGCAAGACCTCAACCCTGAGGGAGATGTACTACATCTCGGAGGGTTGGGGCCACGGCAAGTTCTCCACCCAGAACGAGAGCAACAACCTCGCCGAGGACCTGGAAATCGTAACCAAGTGCCTGCGCGAGGACTTCGGGCTCAGGCCCGAGGAGGATGGTGCTCGGATAATCGGGAACGTGACTTTCCAAGAGCGCAACCGTAAGGGTGACTGGATGCGCATTAACTGCCGCGATGACGTCGGCGACTCGGGCTACGGCGTGCCCTACAACGTCGAGTCGGAGAAGCTGAGCCTCGTCGAGGAGGACGTTGACTTCGTGATGGCGATAGAGACCGGTGGAATGTTCGACAGGCTGGTCGAGAATGGCTTCGACGAGGAGGCGCGGTGCGCTCTCGTGCATCTCAAAGGCCAGCCGGCCCGTTCCACGCGACGAATCATGAGGCGCATGAGCGAGGAGTGGAACAAGCCCATCCTGGTGTTCACCGACTGCGACCCCTGGTCCTTCAGGATTTTCGCCAGTATCGCCTACGGCGCCATCAAGACCGCTCACATCTCGGAGTACCTCGCCACCAAGGAGGCGACCTACCTGGGAATCACAGCAGACGACATCCTAGCCTACGACCTCCCTAGCGACGACCTGTCCAAGCAAGACTCGAACGCACTGGTCGCTGAACTCAGCGACCCGCGCTTCTCGACGGGTTGGTGGCAGGAGCAGATTCACCTAATGCAGGAAATCGGCAAGAAGGCAGAGCAGCAGTCACTTGCCAAGTACGGCCTCGATTTCGTGACCGATACCTATCTGCCTGAGAAACTCTCTGCTATGGGACTGGGATACTGATTCCGAAGCCTGATAGATGGCTGGCTTTAGGCGGGTCCGTGGCAGGAAAGAGGAGGCGATGGGCTAGATGGGCCACAGGCTCCTCGTTTCTGCTGCTCGTTGCGGCCGTTGTTTCGCTGGTCCAAGTATATCCCACCCTGATCAATACCTTCGACCCGGAGTCCAACTACGTGGTCAAGATGGGGCCGGGCGGAGAGGGGGCATTCACTGTTGAGGAAGCCACGGTGCTAACCGCCCTCCGAGTGAGCGATGACGAGGCCCCAGAGGCTGACCTTAGGCTGTTTGACCAGAGCGGAAGCGAAATCGGGGGCAGGGCTCCAGGTTTCCTGGACTCCGATCGTCCAGGTTCCGACAGTGAGACTTTCTACGTCCCCGTCAGGATCTTCGACGGGGTGGGGCCGGGTACTTACACCCTGCACAACGAGGCCGAGACGTCGCAACTTTGGCTGGTGGACGATGGGTACCTTGCAGCCCAAGTCGAAGGCAATCCCTGGTTGTACATTTTCTACATCGGATGCTGCTTGGGCCTCCCACTGGGCCTAGTAGGGCTAGTCCTCGCCGTGATGGTGTGGAGCGACAAGCGCAAGGCGCCCGACCAGTACGTGGTAATCCAGGACGGTAGCGTCATCCTGACCGATGTGGACAGCATTCAGACGATGCAGGCTCGGGAGGGGGGGATGCTCGAGACGGGGGTCGTCGATGGCGTTCCGGGCCCCTTCGTCGAGGATGGGGCGTCGGCCCGAGAGGCAGGTCCCGAGGAAGAAGAGCAGGGATGGAAGAAGTGGGACGAGGGCTGAAATCGGATTAAATGGTGAAGGTCTGCCCGGCGGACATGGCTGATGGGTCGCTTCTACACCGCTTCGGTGAGATGCTGCACGACCGCCAGCGGGCGGTGCTTTCACTGGGAGTCCTTTCAGTGCTGCTGTCAGTCGTTCTCATATCCGGCGGCAGCGCCTTCATAGACGGCAACAACCCCCCGCCCAATTCCGAGGCCGGGAGGGCCCTCTTGCTGGTGTCGGAGGAACTTCCCGTGGTCGACTCCAACGTCGTCACCTACGTGTTCACGCACGAGACCATGGTTTGGAGCGACCCGGAGTACGAACAAGCTGTCGAAGCGGCGCTGCGACCGCTGCTCGACGGGCCAATCGGGATAATGGGCTTCAGTTCCGCCTACCAGAACCCCCAGGACCCCTACTCGATCTCCCAGCACGTATCCACGGACGGTCGCTCCACCGCGGTCTTCGTCACAATCGAAGGCACCGAGGGCGAGGTGAGGGGGCACGTCGAGGAGCTGAGGGGCATTGTGGACAGCGAGGTGCTCGGTGTCATGGTCACCGGGAGCCTGATCATTAACGAGGACTTCGACGTGCTGCTCAAGGAGGACACGGTGAGGGCGGAGATTTTCGGAATCCCCCTCTCGCTGGTCATTCTCCTCTTCGTTTTCGCCACTCTGGTCGCAGCATCGCTTCCGATGCTTACGGCCGGTATGATGTTCGTTTCCTCCGTGGGGATCTCCTTCTGGATCTCGGACAAGGGGGTCATCGACCTCACCCAGTGGACGGTCAGCATGGTGTCCCTTATCGGAATCGCCGTGTCGATCGACTACAGCCTGTTCATCGTCAGCCGCTTCAAGGAGGAGCTGTCCAAGGGCTCGAGCGAGCGAGAGGCAGTTGCGAAGATGATGGACACCGCCGGGAGGGCCGTGCTCTACTCCGGGGCGACGGTGGCCGTCGGGCTGTGCAGCCTGTTCTACTTCGATGCCACCCACATGCCCTCGATGGGGTTCGGCGGGGCCGTGGCCGTCGCCTTCTCCCTAATCTACTCGCTCACAGTTCTCCCGGTGATACTCTGCATGCTCGGAGACCGAATCAACGACCTTCAGATTCCCGTCCCCAAGGCATGGAGCCGGGAGGGCTTCTGGAGGGACTTCGCGACCAAGGTCATGGACAAGCCGTGGAGATGGCTCGCGCCCTCCGTGGCGCTGCTCCTGCTCATGGGCTCTCCGAGCCTCGGAGCGGAGTTCAACGCCGGGGGCATCGGGACCCTGCCACCCGATCTGGAGTCGCGGATGGCCTACGAGGAGCTGGAGCGAGGCTTCCCGGCCTTCCAAGCAAGCAGGATCCCGGTCGTGGTGGTCCTCGGGGAGGAGGGGGGGCCGTTCGATGCCGGGCTGGTTGCTAGCATCTCGGGATTCTGCGCCGAGGTCGAGGCGCTCGGGGGAGTCATATCGGCCAGCTCCCCCTACTGCACGCCTGATCTGTTCGCATCCCCCCTCGGCGAATGGCCTGCGGAGGCGCAGGAGGCCTGGGCCAGCACCAGGTCGGACAGCCTGGTCATGATCTCCGTGGCCACGCAGTACAATTCTAGCTCGGACGGCTCTGAGGGGCTGGTCCGCTCGATGAGGGAGATAGCCAGCGGAAGCGACCAGGAGATTCTCGTCGGGGGCTGGTCTGCCTACGAGATCGACATGCGAGACCACCTGGTGGAGCGCGTCCCGGCCGTGGTGGGACTGGTCCTCGGGCTGACCATGCTGCTGATCTGGTTCCAGGTCCGCTCGGTACTGGTCCCAATCAAGGCCGTGGTGATGAACGTCTTCTCGATAGCGGCCTCCTACGGACTGGTCGTCCTCGTCTTCCAGGAGGGCTTCATGGGTCTGGACGAGGCCATGAACTTCACAGCCCAGCCCATCGACTACATGGTCCCGCCCCTGCTGTTCGGCATCGCCTTCGGCCTGTCGATGGACTACGAGGTGCTGATGCTGTCCCGGATCCACGAGTCCTGGCTCGAGACCGGGGACAACACAAGGGCGGTCTCCGAGGGTCTGCAGGCGAGCGGCGGGCTGATCACCGGGGCTGCGGCTATCATGGTGGCTGTGTTCTCGGGCTTCATACTGGCCGATGTCATGATCATCAAGTCGCTCGGCTTCGCCCTAGCGGTGGCCGTGCTGATAGACGCCACCATAGTCAGGGCGATAGTGGTCCCCTCGGCGATGAGGCTGATGGGCGAGGCGAACTGGTGGTCGCCGAGCCTGCCCCTCACCGGCAAAGACAAAGGGGGCGTGGAGGCAGCCCCGTAGGCATGGCCGTGGTGAGGGCGTGAGCTCGGGAGCCGTCGTCGTCACAGGCGCCAGCGGCTACATCGGCAGCCACGTGGTCTCCAACCTGCTCGCTAGGGGCAGGAAGGTCAGGGCCACGGTCAGGGACGCCTCCGACCCTGACAGGGTCGACCACCTGCTGGCCCTGCCGGTCTCGGATGGGGGCAGCCTAGAGGTCGTCGAGATGGACCTGATGGACGCTGGGGCCGTGGCTCGGGCCGTCGCGGGCTGCTCCGAGGTCATCCACACGGCCGCAGCGGTCAGGATCACGGCCAAGAAGCCGCAGAGCCAGATCGTCGACCCCAGCGTGATCGGCACGCAGAACGTGCTCGACGCCATCGACTCGGCCGGGTGCGTGGAGCGGCTCGTCCACACCTCCTCGACGGCCGCAATCCGCCCGATGAAATGGCAGGATGGCCAGACGCTCACCACAGAGACCTGGGCGGAGGACGCGACACTGGAGGGCAACCCATACGGGCTGGCCAAGTTCACCGCGGAGCGGCTGGTCAGGGAGTGGCTCTCCGCCAAGGACCCGGCGAGCCGACCGCGCATGGTGACGATCAACCCGTGCATCGTGTTCGGGCCGCCACTGAGCAAGAAGCATCTGAGGGGAAGCGTGTCGTTCATCATGACCCTGCTGAGGCGGGAGATCCCCTTCGTCATCCCGATGCATGTCAGCATAGTGGATGTGCGGGACGTGGCCGAGGCCCACGTCCGGGCCCTGACGATGGGCGAGGACTCCGGCCGCTACCTGGTGGTCTCGGGGCAGATGTGGTTCCGGGACATCGCAAGGGCGCTGAAGACCGAGCACCCCGACCTTGGAATCCCGACCCGACAGATACCCTACTCGCTATCCCTGATCGTCTCCCTTTTCCACCCCAGGATCAGCCTCTCCTGGGCCAGGGCGCATCTGAACAAGCGGCTGTTCTGGGACGCCACCCCCGCAGAGAGGGATCTGGGGATGGAGTGGAGGCCACCGAAGGAGGCTGTGCTCGGAAGCGTGCCTCCGGTCATCGAAAACGGTTGGATTTAGAACGAAGGCGCATACGGGTGAGCGTGCCCAAGGTCGCTCAGTTGCTCTCCCTGCTGATGCTGAGCTCGATGGTCACCGGGTGCATGTGGTGGGAGGACGAGGAAGTCGTCGTCGAGGAGGGGGGGGCCTTCGAGTTCGACCAGCAGGTCCCAATCACCACCTGGTACCACTACCCCGGAACGGTCGGCGAGCCGTGGGCGGTGGATGCCACCAGCACAGGGGCGGTCTCGGCTGCCAACATCACTGCCGACCTTTCCGGCAACAGCACTCCCTTCTTCGCCAACGCCACCTACTATGGCACCGGCTTCGACACCTTCGAGCCTACCATCGGGGTGACCTCGTCGGGTGCGATCTTCTTCACCCAGTGGAACGGTTTGGGCGACGGCACGCACATCATCCGCTCGATTGACAGAGGGCAGACCTGGGAAGACGTCGGCCCATTCGGCCAGATCGACGAGGACTCGGGGCAGACCCCCAACTCCAACGACCCCTACATCTACGTGGACAAATTCACGGACAGGCTGGTCAAGTTCGACATGCACGCGCTGGCCGCCATGTTCGTCGAGTACTCGGACAACGACGGGGAGTCGTGGAGCATTCCCTACCCCGTCGAGGGCTACTACGTCACCCAGGACCACCAGAGCATCGCCTCGATGCCGCCGCCGGCCGGCGTCACGGCCTTCCATGACGTCATCTACGTCTACTGCATCAACACCGGCTCCCCGGCGCTGGGCGCCCAGTGCTCGCGCTCGCTCAACGGTGGTCTGTCGTGGGATGTCCAGAGGCTCGGCTACCCGAGCAGCAGCTTCCCGCAGTGCTCGGGGCTGCACGGCCACGTCGCAGGGGGCATCGACGGGGCGGTCTACCGCGGCAACCCCTCGTGCGAGGGCCCGGCGGTCTACCGCTCCCTGGACGGCGGCTACTCCTGGACCGAGCACACCATCACCACCGAGGTCGGCATGCAGGACGGGTGGCACTCGCACGAGGTCGCAACCGCCGTTGACGACGGCGGCAACGTCCATGCGACCTGGATCGGCGACGACCTGATGCCATGGTACGCCAACTCCCACGACCAGGGCGAGACCTGGGGCGCCCCGATGATGGTGGCAGCCCCCGGAGTCAACGAGACGGGCTTCCCGACCATATTCGCGGGCGCGGAGGGCAGGGTCGTTATCGGCTACATCGGCGAGTCGAGCAACTACGACGAGAACACCAGCACGGGCGGCTGGTCGGGCTACATGGCCATCATGACCGACGCCTTCGCCGAGCGCCCGCTGATCACCAGCGTGGCCGTCAACCACCCCGACGACCCGCTGGACACCGGCCCGGACTGCGGCAACATACGATGCGGCGGCTTCGGGGACTTCATCGACGTCGAGCTCGATGACGAGGGCAGGCCCTGGATCGCCCTGGCGCACAACGCCGCGGGCTTCGAGGAGGCGGTGATCGGGACCCTGACCGAGGGGCCGGCCCTGTACGGCGACCTGTCCTACCTCGAGCCGCTGCCGGTAGGGGGCAACGCGACCCTCCTCCTGGGCTGACGGGGCTCCGCTGGACTGATGTACGCAGGGCTTCGCGTGGGTAACATGCGCGCCATAGCATACGGCCTGGTCTCCCTGCTCCTGGCGGCGTCCCTCTCGGGCTGCTTCGGCGAAGAGGAAGAGTTCGTCGAGGAGGTCAACGTCTTCGACACCCTGTGCGAGGGGTCGGGGGGCCCCATCAGCAACACGACCTGGTACCACTACTCCAACGCGACCGACGCCACGAAGGCCTCCGACGTGCTCAACGGGAGCTCGGTGCTGGTGGGTAACAACGCACCAGTCTGCGCTATCGGGACCTACTACGGAATCGGCATGACCACGTTCGAGCCGACCATCGGGGTCACCTCCTCCGACAACCTCTACATGACCAGCTGGGGCAACGGGGCGGCGGGCTCCACGGCAATCGTGCGGTGCTCGGGCATGGTCATGATGGCCAACCTGAGCGAGTACGCGTGCGAGGACGTCTACAGCGCCTTCCTTCCGGTGGCGAACTCCAACGACCCCTACGTGTACGTCGACCCGTGGACGGACCGCGTCATGAAGTTCGACATGCACGCCCTGCTGGGGATGACCGTCGAGTGGTCGGACAACGAGGGGCAGAGCTGGACCGGCCCCTCGGTGGCCACCGGCTGGTCGGTGCAGGACCACCAGACCATCGCCTCCTCGCCCTACCCCGCCGCCTTCCACCAGACCACGTGGGTGTTCTGCGTCAACGGCAACTACCCCTACCCAGTGTGCGCTGCCAGCCAGGACGGCGGGCTGACCTGGGGCCCCGAGCTCCCCGGCACGCCCACGGACTGCGAAAGCGGGGGGCTGACCGGGCACATCATGGGTAGCGATAACGGCAACTTCTACCGCGGCAACAGGGGCTGCGACGGGGGCGAGGGGTACTCGATCTACCGCAGCACGAACGGCGGGATAACTTGGACCGAGCACCCGCTTCCAACCGAGACCACGGGGACCGCGGAGACCTGGAACTTCGAGGAGGCACAAGTCTACCCGGACTCCGAGGACAACGTCCACGCGATGTGGATAGGCTTCGACAACATGCCCTACTACGCGTACTCGAGGGACGAGGGCGACACCTGGAGCGACCCACTGATGGTCGCCCCGCCGATCGGCCTGAACGGCACCGGCTTCCCGGTGCTGACCGCCGGCGGGCCGGGCATGGTGGCCCTCGGCTACCTCGGGGACTCTGGCGGGGACACCTGGAACGGGTACCTGACGGTCATCACCGATGCCTTCGGCCCGATGCCGCTGATGACCACGGTGCAGGTGAACGCGTGGGGCGACCCCCTCGACACCACCGCTGACTGCGGCTTCAACCGGTGCGGCGGCTTCGGCGACTTCAATGACATCATCATCGACCAGCACGGCAGGGCCTGGTTCGGCCTCGCGCACAACGTGGGCGGCGAGATCGGCATCTTCGGCACCATGGCCATCGGGCCGACGCTGCGAGACACGCCGCTGGCCCCTCTGCCAATCGGCGGGCCCAGCACTCTGTAGCGTAGCAGTCCTACCTAGTGGGTCTAGACTCTCGTGGATTCATCCGCCGTGAATAAATTCAAACCACCAATTTGATGGCCCAGGTCATGGAAAAGAACGCTCAGGATAATTGGTGGGACGAAGGAGAGGCGGATCAACCCGAGGATCAAGGCAATGCAGACTTATTCGACCATGAGTCATCCGTTATCGCATACAACAAATCACCATTTGCAGCGTCACTATCTTGGCTGTCAGTCGCTGCCTTTGCCACATTGCTAATACAAGGTACAGCACTAATGGCCTCAGGTGGGCTTGAGTTCTGCTTTATCGAGGGCTTCAATCTACTATTTGTGGGAGCACTTCTGTTTATACTGATGGATAACGCGGAGCTGGGGACCAGGATTTCGGTCGACCCTGCAGGCTCACGCATCTGGGTGGGGCACCGAGGGTTCAGGACTGAACTCGAACCGAAACTCATCATCGAATATGGGAGCTCGGATTACGTCAGAATCATGACGAGAACTGAACCTGGGAGGGACGGTGGAACAGCGACATATCGGGA
>JASMKR010000010.1:0-16127 GCA_030749075.1 Candidatus Thalassarchaeaceae archaeon
GTCGAGTAGGGGGGGATCATCACCCCGGCGTTGTTTATCAGCAGGTCGAGGCGGTCGTTGTCAGCGGAAAACCCCTCGCAGAACCCGCGGACGCTGGCGAGGTCCGCGAGGTCCAGGACCCCCACCCCGACCTCGGACCCGGGCAGCTCCGAGAGGATCCTCCCCCTCGCCGCCTCCGCCTTGCCCTCGCTTCGGCAAGCTAACGTGACGCTGGCCCCCTTGGATGCAAGGCCGTGGGCCATGTGGAAACCGATCCCCGTGTTCGAGCCCGTGACCACGGCCACCCTGCCCGTCTGGTCCGCCATCATCTCGGCCTTCCACTTCACGCCACCTTGGTTGATCTTCTTCTTACGGGTTTTATTGGCACCCATGTCCCTAACCTTCGAATGATGACTGCCAGATAATTGGAAATATAGCGATTGGGGTAATATGGCACGACTCGTTTGCTAATATACTCCGAATAACAATTACACTACCATGACTGGGTGTAAAGGGTGCGGGGAAGAGCTTGATGCGGAAAAGATCTGCTGCGGAACTTGCGAGATTTTGATTCCTCACATCATTGGCCAGCAAGCCTCCAGCATCTCTGGAAACGAATTCGCGAACCGGGTCAGGCAGTCGCTGGGGAACCCCAACACCACTCCCTATCAAATCTGGAGGAGGATTAGGGACCTGCCCGGGAAGGAGGGGGATTGGATCCTCGGTGCCAAGCCGGCAGATGAGAGGGAGTGCATCGTCCAGAGGCCCGAGCCTTGGCAGATTGACCCCAACCAAATGGACCTGTTGAACCGCGACGAGTGGCATGTCCCTTCGATTATGGAGCTGCGAGAGCTCCACAGGGGGGGAGCGCTACCCGACGGCAGCCACCTGTCGTGGAACTCAGGCACCTTCTATCTGGAAGGCATTCCGATCAGGCTGCCCTATCGAGGCCTCTCAAAGATGCTAATCAGGCATCGGTCCAGAGACGACATCGACTGGAGGAAGCTGCTACTGTCAGTTGATCTTGCGGTCAGGGCGCACAAGCGCGAACCATGGAACGAACTCGACGGAGTCATTCACCCGGTCTGCGCGTTCATAAGCGGAGGTGTTGAAATCCCCTTCAGTGAAAATGGCAGGGGTGCGGCGGAGAGAACACAGCAGGAATTCCATCAGTTCCAGATCAAGAGGGGCGTGTTCAATGGAACGGAGTGGATGCGGAGATGGCATCGAGACGTGCCGATTGGCAAGTGGATGGCCCCCCTTGCTCTCCGGAAGTGGGAGTTATCCAACGTCCCGGTCACACTGTCCGTGAGGAGGGGCAGGCTCCAGCTAAGAGTCAGGCGGAATTCCGCATGGAGACGAATCGAGCTGGACAGCGATCCCATGCTCTGGGCGAAGGTAGTGACATGGGCCCTGTCCCCACCAGACCACGAGGATCGGAAGAGGTTGCACTGCATCCAGCAGCACATTTTCGCGGACGAGGGCAAGCCGCTCATCTGCGGTAGCGACCTGAAAGGGATCAACTTCCTCAGGAAGGTGGTCGAGAGCAGTGAAAGAGTCAAGATTGAGCGTGAGAAACGGGCAATCAAGGTGATAGGGACGTCTGGTCTTAGCTACCGAGTGACCCCTGGCAAGAGAGGCCATGGCACTAGGTTCACGGTATCGCCGTTCTCCCTCAACGGGGGTAAGGAACGAGACCCCGATCCGATGGATGTGCATCCGAGATGGAGGCACCACATGCATCAGACAGCGCTGTGCATAGTCGAACAACCGGAACTCAGGCGTTTGGTGATAGGGGACGCCATCTCCAGCATAGTGCTGGCTCTGTTGGATGACTTGAATTCACAGAGGGAAATCTACACCCTGCGATCGCATATCCAATCTCATGGTCCGAGGGATCCACACATCGAATCCATCAACGAAGTCAGGTTTCTGAGGGACAGACTCAGGGACAATGATCTAGAGCGTCGAGTCAGGAGGTGCAGCAGGCTGTTCCCCCGGCTTTGGAGCGTTCTCCTGAGGAGTCCCTTGGGCGAGAGGATGACTTTCACTGCCATGCACGGTGGCAGGCCAAACATCTCCTTCGATGATTGCGATACTGAGTTCACCACCACCTCCATGGTCGAAAGGAGCGTTATCTACGCAATGCTGGAGGCAGCGGGTTGGGTTCGGGATCTAGAGGAGGATAGAGTCCGCGGATCACGTCGTAATTACATCCGTATCGGTACTGGCAACAGGGATCTCGGGGATGCAGTTGCAGACTTCTGCGAGCTTCTGGAACCCATTCTGGTCATTGGTGACCGGATTAGAATACTCGTTGCCCCCCTCTGGACACACTTCGAGAGGGCGAACCCGGGCACGGCCGAATTGCTACCGGGAACGAATCAGAGGATCGAGTAGGTCTTTTCTCGAGGAAATTCAGGGATATTCCGTCTGAGCTCATTGATACTAAGGGGTCCAAGGAAGATGACCTAGGGCTGACAAAACAGGCACGAGCTCCTCTCCACGAAGTTGCCGACGCCGATTGTGGGTAGATTCCGGTACAGCTCCCTGACGAGCCCCCTCTCCAAGCCCAACTCGGCCATTGCCATGACAGCAGCCATGAAGGCAGCCTTGGGAGGTGAATGAGGGGTAAACTTGCCGACCCCGACCACCCCCTTGTCCTCCTCTCCCAGCAGCTCGAGCTCCCTCTTTAGGATCGTGATGCCTCTCTCGTGGACGAGGTTGGCCTTATCAGTCCCCACTAATTGAATCAGGTAATCCCTAATCGTTCCAAACTCCCGGTGCAGGTTTCTGCCCCTGTTGTTTGGAGGGGGTGCCTCACCGACCAGCCTTCTGCGATTGGAGTTGAGGAATCTAATGGCTCCGACCAGGTCCCTGAAGTCCAACCCCCAGTCCCGTGCGAGGTGCCGCGATGTGTTCTGCCGGCCATCGTCATTCAATATGTGCAGGGCTGCTGCAGCATACACCCTGATTCTGTACAGCTTAGCGTCACCGTTTGACATTCCCGCACAGCCTACCATCTTCCTCCTCCTCTTGCCGATGTCCTTGGCCTGATTCACACGATCCAGCAGCCATGTTGCATCTCCGGCAATTCTTGAGTTCCCACAGGAGCGCACAATCTCCCCCACTATCTCGTCCACGAAGCTAGGCCTGCCGTAAGTGGCACGATCGTGGGTTCTGGCCAGCCTGCGGGCCCTGCTATCTTCGCTGACTGAAATAGTGGTGCCGTACCTGCTGCGACCACTGACTCTGGCCCTAAGCCCCCCCGGGTCGCTGTTAGCAGGGGCGAAGCTCGTCACTGCATCCAGTTGATCGAGCTCCCAACCGCAATCGCTGCAGTAGTAGTGAGAGCGGCCTGGTTGCTTGTTGATTGACTCACACTGGGGGCAGCTTTCCTGCCGTTTGCGTTCATTTTCATCGTCATTACTGATTGTCAATTTGATCACGTCCCTTTGTGCATATTGGTGAGTTTGCCCCGTTTCCCGAAGGGGGAGTTCGAGCGGTGAAATTGCGGCCCTTAACACTTCCCGGATGAAGAGTCATCTCAGTACCAATTTCAGCATTGTTCAGTCGTTGGCATCACGTGTTCCCCTCTCGCCATGACTGGATTCCGAGGATGCCGTTAGCAATCTCTTCCAGGGACATCGCGTGGAGGGACGATTCAAGGGCGATCCTCACCAGAGCTTCTAGGCCATTGTCTGTGCACGAACCGAGTACGGCTTCGATTATCTCAGGTATGTCCATTCTCGACTGAGATTCATCAGCGAGCTTCCTCAGTCGTTCCAGTGCCCGGTCCTTCTGGCGACTCATTGGTCACCTCTGGCTCCACTGTTCAACCCATAGGGCAGGCAGGGTTCCGAGCTCCAATTTGACAGCGGCCCGTTCCTTGAGAGCGCCTCCCTGTCCAGCCCCCCAATCTTGTGGGCCCTCTTCATGTGGTCGTGTCCCAGAACCAGAGCCGACTCGAGTATGCTCGAATAGGCAGCCAGAGTGCCCATGTCGGTATTAGACCAGTATGCATCCCAAGGATGGGTGTGAACCCACAACCTGAATGGAATCTTCGCCCCTAGGGGGGGTGCGAGCTTAACTTCGCCCGTGGTGCCCACATCCACCCAGATGCTGCCCTCTGAATCGAACAACACGCTGACCTCCCTGGACATCGAGTGGGCGATCCGCCAGAGTTCCTCCCACGAGCCCCTCTGGGCGAGGCAGGCTATCGTCTCCTTGACGGCGGGTGACTCCACTTCCCCCTCCCTGATGTCATCGCTCACCTCATTTGGGTGGTGAAGCACAGGTTTGACCGAAGACCCCCTCATGTTCGCGCCCCCTGCCCGAGAACCAGCCTTCCGAGAGTCCCGAAGGAGATACTGGCCGACTGGGGCAAGGGCTGCATTGCCCCTCCATCGCCTGCGATTTCTCTCAGCGATTGTAGGAGCCACTGGGCCCCGTGTGCAGCAGCAGCCAGATATCCGAACTGGATGTTGCCATTGGCCGTGGAACCCTCCAGCTGGCATGACTTGGGGGTTTGGTCCACGGTTAGAGAATCTACGGTGCCACGGTCGACCCGGTGGTCGATGGCGATGTAGCCATCGCCCGAGCACCGCAGATCCAACCATTTCTCGGCCGTTGCGTGGACGATTCTACGAGCGAGGGGGGAGTCCACCGCGACGACCACCAAGTCAGATGGCTCTATGTCGCTGGGATCCCTCACGTCCGTGGGAACCGGGATGACTCGCAACCAGTCACTTTCAAACTCGGTCAAGGCCGCACAGGCGGCTTCGACCTTGTGACTGCCAACCTGTGATGGCAGGAATCGCTGATGAGGGATGTTGCCCTCGCTGACCCGATCTGAGTCGTGAATCCTAACTAAGATCTCCCCGAGTCCCCTCACCAGACCACCCCTGTGAATCGCTGGGACAAGGGTGCATATGAGGTTGGATCCGATTCCACCAGCACCGATAATTGTGATCGTTCTAACCATCACTCGACCTCCATCATGGCGCTGGAAAGACACTCGGGACGCCTCGTCCTCCAAATTCTCCTATTCTCCCTCCTATTCTCCAACCACTCAATCCAACCTTCAGCGAAGGCATCTGAGATGTCCTCGAACTCCTCTCGGGACTCGGCATCGATGAGTTCCCTCAGATGACCGACGTAAATGGAAATCTCATCGAAAGTCAGGCTGGAATCGGTCTGTCCAGCGAACCATGCAGTGGGGTAGGCTTCAACCAACTCCTTTCTCAACGTGTTCATGCCGATGTTGAGTGCGGTTCCAAGATCGTCGTTCAGGGCCTCCATGAGGGAGACTATCGCGTCAAACGGCCAGATTTGCGGATCCTTTCTGCTATTGGGAACGACGCAGAACCTTTCCCAATCCATTTTCCTTGGGTCGTACCAGTAGGTGTCGAAGTCCAACCACTTCCGGAACGCTGGTAGCATCGTCCTGACCGCATTCCGGTCGCTCAGGTCGACTTCGCTGATTCTTCGGGACATCAGTTGGCCCATCCTCGGCCGGTAGCTGACCTTGATACGGTAGTGTATCCCGGATTCAAGGCCGTTGAGTCTGATTTCGAACGGATCTGAATCCCACCTCGAATCCCCCGGTTCGACCTCTATCCGGGCACCGAGCCTCTCGGTTGTATCCAGTAGCCATCGCAACGACCTGTTGTGTTCTTCCATACCCTCGACCGAGTATTCCATGAGCATCCGCTCGGATGCCGATTCTGTGTGTGCTTGTGTTTTGTCTTTCATTTTGTTACCTCTTTACCTCAAATTTGATTGTGCACCCCCCTCGGAGAAACTCCGAAGGGGGCTTACGTTTGTCCGTGCTCCTGCGAGCATGCCTACCTGTGGTTATCACAGGCCGCCTACCAGGCCGGGCACTATCCTAATGGTCCCCACAGTCTCCCAGTCAGTCCGAGCCAGTTGCTCGGGCTGTACCATCTGGTTGCCTGCGAAGACCCAGGAACCCCCATTTTCAGCGACGCGCGACAGTGTCTCTGCCTTGGTCAGCTGAAGGGTGGTGTGTCCGGATTGGTCGGCGATCTCGACGGTTGTCGTTATCTTGTCCATTCCTTTTCCTCCTTGTCTTCCATTAGTGATTGTGACAGTATTTGAACTCCCGAAGGGCGACGCATGCTGGGCGCTCCGGAACTTACCAGTTCCAATGGCATCTCCCTCATTGCACCACCTCGCCACGCAACATGGCGGACCTGAAATCCCGTGCGAACAACTCCGAGAGCGTGTCCCCGCCTTCGTCGGACTCCTGCTCGGTCATCAGCTCTCGCCAGCCCATTTGGCTCAATCTGAAACTCTCGTCTTTCTTGAGGGTCTTGAGAAACTCGGCCTCCCTGATCTCTGCCTCTCTGTTCTCACGGATTTTGATTCTGAGCTGCCTTCTGCTCGCTTCCTCGGCCTCCTTCCTCTCAGCCTCTTCGGGGTCCCGGCTCCAGAGTATGGCTTCTTGGAGCGTATGGGGCATTCTCCTGAAACCCGAGTCCGCCCAGAGGACGAACGCGAAGCAGTTGTCCGTGGCGGGAACCCTCCCGTATGCTTGATTGGTGGCAACGCATGCCGTCTTAATCCTCTCTTCTCCCGAGGCGGTGGAGCTCGCCCAGCAGTAGATGTGACCATTGTCCTTGAGGATGGTTTTCCTGACGTCCAGGGAGATGTCGGCCTCAGGGTGCTTGGCCGTGATGATGCCATCCTCCTCGATGACACAGGCATTGGAGGCCGCCACTGCCCCTGACAGGAGCGTGAGCCCCTTCCATTCTGAGTTTGAGATTGTGTAGAGCAAGTTGCCGAGGAGCTTCTGCTCGATGGCCATCTTGTGCTCTTTGCTTCCTTCCTCGATGTTGTTGTTGTATGTTTGAACCACGTACTTGGCAAGTTATCCTAGGATCCTCTCTGAGCCTACGCATCGCCGCAGAGGTAGGTGCAACCAATCGTTCAAGGATGGCCCCCTAGCTCCGGAGTTGCGTCATATCATGGGTTGGCTAGCGAATTACCGTTGGATTAGGTCGTTGAATGAGCAACAGTATCCGTCCGAAGACACTGCCAAGAAGTTGGCAACGATGAAAGAAAAGAAGGCCATGAAGAAGATCAGGGCCCTTCCAGATGTCATCGAAGTCTACCACGCGAAACGTTTGACTGAAGCAAAAGCAAGCTATAGCCGACGTGAAATCGATCTCGTAGTATTGAAGCGAGACCGAATTGTCCTTGTCGAAATCAAAAACTACGCTGGAACCATTTCCATGATCGACGACACGCTGTATCAGAACGGAAAGAGGAGATGGAGTTTCGTAACTCTCAGCAATGCAAAAAAGCGATTGGTAGACATTATGCGTGAAACAGGCATCCATCTCGGGACTGGCGAGATTCATACGGCCCTAGCCTTGCTCGGGAGTGGTTCTGCCGATGAATCCGTCAACACTGGCCATCACATGACCCAGGCGGCCGTTGCTAGATCGTTTGGAGAGTTGATCGATGATGCGCTCAACATTCCCGTCTCAGAAGAAGCCGAATTCAAGATCGAACAAATCAATGCCATCCGCGAGTTATTCGATATGTGTGGAACATGGGATGAACTGGTCTGCGCCAATAGCGTTGCTGTAGAGGGGGATCTTCTTGAGAATCAGACGATTAATAGCTGGAGGGAGCTTTACCAGCATGGCAGATTTCACAACACTCGTGGATGGTTTTTCACATTTCTTTTCGGACCTAATTTTCAGGTGGAATTGACTTCGTGGAACGGTGAAACCAGTTTGCAGTCCGTCGACCCAAACTCTGCCATTTCACTTCGATCCCCAGGTTCTCACAAGAAAGTCATTTCCTTGCAATCTGACCATCTCTCCAGTTTCACTTTCGGATATCAAAGGCTGCCAAAATGGGAGGAAATAACCCTCATGCAAACACCTGAGGAGAACTACAAAAGCGAAACCGGTGCGAAAGACAAGGCAGGTAATGTTAGAGACGGGAAAGAGAAACAAAAGCTTCGAGTTGGAGATGTTATCCCCGATGCAACAGTGGCATTTCATCACCCAGACGGAGTATTATTTCAATTGAAGGCGGAACAAAAGGGCATGTACTTCCTCTCACAAATGCAGCCCCTCGAAGCACAGTCCAGAGAGATGATCATGCGAGTCGGCAACCCCTATCCTGTCGAAATCACAAAAATCAAGCGACGAGGAAAGAAGAAACTCATCGAAGTTAAACTCCTTGATTGAGGGGAGGTTGCCTAGTCCCTTTGTTCACTGCTGAGGTCAGAGGGTAGTCTCTGATTCAGGGAATCAAACGTCCTTCCATTCCTCCAGCGACCTCGATCACTTGGCCCGTGATGTGCCCTGATATCTTGTCTGAAGCCAGTATGACAGCAGCGCTAGCCACATCCTCAGGGGTCGCGAGCTTCTTTAGAGCCATGGTCGCGGTTGCCTGACCGAATAGTTCTCCATCAACCCCCTGTTCGATTTTCTTTGGAGTGACTGTCCAACCCGGTGCGACCGCATTGACGCGAACGGAGCCGATTTGAGAGACATCGTTCTTCAGTGTCATCAGCAAGCCCGATGTGATGGCCCCCTTCGCAGTAGCGTAACCGGCGTGTCCTGATTCACCGTAGATACCTGCGGTCGAGCCAATCAGAACAATCGATCCACGTCCGATCTCTGCAGCGTGTCCAAGGAAGGCGCGGGCAGTGTTCGCAGTGACTCCCAGATTTGAGTCCATGGTGGAGGCCCAATGTTTGGCGTCGATCTCCCAAAAGGGCTTAGACGTGTTGGGATAGTAACCGGCATTTGCGATGCAGACATCGAGTCCACCGTATTCAGACACGATGCTTCGGACCATCGATTGCGCTTCCTCGTCATTGCGCAGATCCGCACAGATGGCTATGCCGCCTATTTCCTCGGCCAGAGATTCGGCCGCGGCAGATGATGAATGATGATGCACTGCTACGCGAGCTCCCTCGTCGGCGAACGCTCTGCAGATGGCCTGGCCTATGCCACCGGCACCGCCAGTCACCAGCACGACCTTCCCATGCAACCCTGTTTCCACGTACGGCGGGAGTATGTTCCGATACTTTAGGTTCTCAGAGGAGAAAAATGGAAAATCAGTCACGGAAAACCCCAAATGCAAACTTGGCGGTCAACCATCATGGGAAAGGGCCAGGTGTCCTTCTCGAATAGCAGCAAGGCGCTGCTCAGCAAGATAGGGGGCGGCTGCGGCAGCATCATTCCCTATCGGAAGGAGCACGACAAATTTGCAGTGGAAGCGGGGGCGATTTGGTGTGGGATGGAGTCGGAGGAGAAGCCCAGGCACTACCTGATCTGCGAGGAGTGCCAGATCACCCTCGACTGAGCCCAACCCCCGTCTCTCGGGCCTTAATGTAGTCTCGTTGCAAGTTGCTAACTACGGGTCCGGCCGCTTGTGCCCACCTGGGGTGATAGCAATGAGGAAGATAAGGAGGAGAAAATTAGGAATAGAATTTGTTTGGACATTGAATGCTTTTAGAAACGGAGAACAAGGACTTGTTCGAAGTTTGGAGGGTGCCGAGTTCAAGTTTGGAAGGACTTGTGAAGAAGCTTTGGAATTTGGAATGCGTATACTCCCAACTGGACTTATTTCACTGATCAAACAAAGGGGACTAGAAGGAGAGGCTCTAGAGACCGGATTCTCACTAGATATTTGTCGAATACCCAACCCAAATAAGGAGTGGATAAACTTTGAGAAGCTGATTGGTGATGATTCGATGGGCCCAAACTGGGAGAACCCACGTTCAGTATATGCTAGTTCGGAATTGGAGGGGACAGTTGAGTTCGTAAAGGTCGGAAATCCGTGCGTGGGCTTCAATCAAATTCCCAGCAAGCTCTGGATTAGAGCCAAACCATTGACAATGCCTGTAATGGCCTGGGCAATATCCAACAAAATCTACTCATGTCCAAAAGGAGATCAGAGGACCCTTCATGACTGGGCGGAATTGAACTCAAAGACTCCTGAAAATAAATCCAAGGTGATGGCATTACCCGGTCCTTCGAATTGGAATTACACATTCCTTAACTGACAAAATAATGGGGGCAAGGTTGGGCGGTTTCTAGGTGCAAGTAATAGGTAGTCTGGAAAGCCCCCCTAACTGGAGGCGTTTTCGTCTTTCCACGCAGACATTATCACTTGGAATTCGGACTCTGCATTTTCTATCGTCTGTTCCATGTCCAAATCACTTTCTGCCCAACCATTCTTCCAGAGATTGTAATCTGTTCCGCGGCTCAAGAACGAGAATAGCGAAGTGATCCCGCCAATTGGAAAGCCCATATCTGTATGGAATTGGATGATTGGTCGGTTCTCTTCCCTGGGGGGACCTCGCCCCACGTAGATTGAGCCTTTTCCAAGCGAGCGGGCCTTGTGGTCAGAGATGAGGTCCCATGCTCCTTCTTTCTGCAGTTCTTTGATGCGGAGATGCAGTGGTCTCCTTTCATCTGCCCTGAGTACCCTCATCTCAGCCCCTTTTTCTTTTTCTTGTCGGATTTTAACTCCCGTCGCTCGATATTTTTCCTGTATTGCCGCTGCTTCTCTCCTAGACTTCTCTATCTGCTCTAGATACAATGCCTCTCTCTTCTCACGGATTCTTTTCTCCATGGCATCGATTGCCGAGACCTTTTCTTCGTCAGAGAAAATCTGGTCCAGAAGCTCGTCTGAAAGACGACTAGCCGGTTCGGTGACTCCGATGTCCTTGAGGCTGCCCTCTCCTGGGTATTTTTCGATATCGATAAGCCTCTGTCTCCTTTCCTGGGCTTTCTCTGCATTCGCCTGGGCTTTCTCTGCCTTCGCTGTACTGATTTTCTCCTCCATGACAGTGTTGGACCTACGCCACTCATCGCGCAGTTTCTTCACTCCATGGCGATTGAAGTCCCTGATCATTTCTTGTGTCCATCTACCGACATCGATGATTACCCTGTCTGGCTGTGCGACCTGTTGTCTAGAGGCTCTCTCCCGGTAGAAGTGGGCCCGCCTTTCGTAGTTCTTATCGATCACCACAACCTCTGTTTTGACCCTAATTGACCGAGAGAAATCACCCTCAACGTGGGTGATGGTGATGTCCGGGTCGAGTTCTCCCCCGTCTTTGTGGAAATCAAGGCCGCCCTCGTCGATTGAGAAAAACTCCGAGGGGCTCTTGTCACGGTAATACGACGATGGTTCGTTCGAATCGAAGTGGTTTTTCAGGTCGTCCAGGAAGATCTCGTAGCGTTTACTACTTGTGAGGCTCTCTCCTCTGGACAATGCCCTGTCGACAATTCTGCATACGTTGTTGGACGGTAAAATGCCTTGCTTGGGATGGCGGTTTTTCTGCGCGTTTGCAAAGTGGTTAGTCCTTGACGAGTTCCCGCTCTCATAGTCCTTTGGAAACCTCCGGATTCCCTTCCCCTTCAGGTAGCAGTCCTCGCAGCACCAAACATCCCCGTCCCGTGATGTGAGTTGGCCGGTTCTAACCTTCTCTCGCTCCCTGATACTCAGGGCTTTATTGACGTGCATCCTTGATTCCCCGGTGGCCCAGTGGAATCCTTTGTGTGGGTGCCAGTGGCTCATCGGAAACACCCCAGCAGGACCGCGGCCTCTGTCATTGCGCGAGCGGAGAGGTAGCTCAAAATCAGACTCATCTTCATGCCATCCCCAGTGGAAACAGTATCAATACCAGAGGTATAGCAATAACCATTACTACAATAAATTTAATCACTTCAAAAATAAATCCTAGCATTACTTTTCCTCCTCGTGTCGTCTCACTCGTCGTGTTGGAACCTGCCTTGTTCCACCGAAGGGTCGTTCGCTATCAGGGCTCCAGCGACCGCGCCGAGCGGCCCACCTGCCAGGCCGCCCACGGTCATTGCGATTATTGTGCGCATAAACATGGACGTTGGCAAGTTAGTTTTGGTCACCCAATCAGGTACTCTGACTCGCCCAAGTTCTTCTTGAACTCGGCCGGGCCGCCCTTGACTACCACGCTCTGTCCACCCGCATTCGTCGAAAGCCACTGAATGGTAGTATGCGAAAGCGAAAGCTCGTCGGCGATCTGTTGGGTGCTAAGCCCACTGGAACGAAGCTCCTCGGCCTTCGCCCCGAGCTTCGCCCTGAGTTCGCCAAAGGGTCCATCGGGGCCCTCCATGGTCTTCAGCCACTTGTCCATGTCCCGGCCCTGGTGCATCTCCCAGAAAGTGCCTATGACCGTCTCGATGAGGTCCTCCACCTCCGATGAGTGGGTTCCAAACGAGTCGTGCACCGCCCAGAAGCTCAAGTCTCCCCCGCTCTCGTTCATCGTGTTGACGACAGACCTCATGTGGCAGGCGTCCAGTGACTGGACGAAGTTGGCGTAGATCCCGCTGCTGGCCCGAATGACGTCGATGCGATCCTCCTCCTTGTCCGAGAATCGGGGTATTGACACCTTGACGTGACTCAGGAGCGGTTTGATCTCCTCGACCAGTTCGATGGTATCCGGGGAATCACAAAGTTCCTCTTCGATCCAATTCAATACCGAGAGTAGCTTGTGCCTTCCACTGCCTTCCATAGTCGAGCGTATTTCCTTTGGCAGCTTCTTGTCGGACTGGTCCAGTAGATGCTCCAGCCTCCATCTGATGCGTGCGGTGCTCTTGGCGGCAGAGCCCCGGTGCCATTCCCGATTCCCCTTCGACTCGCCGTACCACTGAGGTATGCTGGATAGGTCGCTGTAGCAGGATTCCGGTGAGCTGGGCCAGCCCCCGCTGGTCTTCTCACCGGATTGGTGCTGCATGTAGTAGTTGCAGACTTCGAACCCGCTGCTGCCAGACTTGTCGTCCTTCGAGGTCCTCCACCTCGTTCCGGGGTAGCGCCCTCCGCTCGCCTCAACTGTCTTATCCAGAGCCGCCTCGAAGGCCTCATACGCATCACCCGTCACCTCCTTTATCGCCTCCTTGTAGGCTCTGGTGGTCAGCTTCGTCAGCTGAGGCTGCTTTTTCCAAAGCCCCCCGCACTTCCCCTCATCGCTTCTGTCGTACCAGAATAGGTCCTTGAGTTCATCATCCTCGAGTATGGCCCAGTACAACCCGGAGCCATAGTTCCATAGGTTGAGGATCTCGTCCTCCCTCAGGAGCTTCATCCAAGTTTCTGCCTTGGAATCGCTCTGTTCTTCGAAGCCCCTGATCTTGTTCTCCCTGCACAGGCCAACTAGGTAATCCAATTTTTGTCTGCTCTTGAATCTTACATCCTCACTCCGCAGGATTTCTTCTATCTCGGCCTTCTTCTTGGCCTTCTTCGCGTGCTTCTGGTAGTGTTTTCTGCGCAAGTCAGGATTTTCCAGATACTCCAGTCTGGCATCTATGAATCTGGCAGGGATCTTGTTGATTTTCTCCGTTTCGGCATCGCTCCAGTTCCTTGGTTGGGGCGCCGACCTGTACTGGTTACCCCTGCCATTCTTGCCAGCGATTCCCTTATCCAGCCTCGTGGCCCCGTAGACTCTGGTCATAGTCGGTTGCTTGGCGAGCTTCCTGTCGAAGATCCTCTCGAACGCCCTATTGGCCAGGCCCGGTCCGAGATGCTCAATGAGGAACTCCCGGACATGGTCGGAGTGGTTCTCCTTGGCCACTCGCGCCACCTCCCTGTATAGGTCTTCGGGCCTCTGGCTGGGAATGACGTTGACAAATCTAGCCAGTTTTGGGTTCCTCAACAGGGTTGAGACGTGCTGATAGCCGTTGCAGGACGCGTCTAGGTGGATCGGTAGCCCGCTCTTCACGGCGGACCAGTCGCGCTCCCTCTCGTAGATCTCGAGGACTCTGTCGTACTCGATAAGGGCCGCCAGCCTCTGCAGGTCCTCTCTGCGGCCATGGCGCGTGTGGTCGAGCCCCATGCTCTCGATGTGCATCTCGGGGTTCCTGGCTATCTCCCTGAGGTGTCCCTCGTTCCTGGAAACCCACTCCCTCCTCTCGTTGAAGGTCCGCCTCTTCTGGGCCTTGTCCTTCCCCCAGAGTTCGCTCTCCACGCCCTCCATCAGGTTGTGGACGTATACCTGCAGCCACCCGAAGCCGGTTGCGTCGTCCTTGCTGCGTCCCATCGGCTTCCAGTGCTTGAATCGGATTAGGGCCTTGTTGAGGTCATTTCCCTGGGGGCTGAGATTGGTACAACGGGGGATCAATCTTCCTCTGAAGTCACAAAACCATGGGTGCCAGAACACGTTGGCGTTGTGGTTGATAATCTTCCTGGACCAGACGAGCGACAGGCGGACCTCCTCGCTCTCGTTCTGGTCTTTGGGGAAGTAGCCCCCGAATTTCTCTTTGGGTTTGATATCCCTGATTAGTTTCTCCCCATAGGCTATCCACTGCGAACCACGCTCGCCCCCGTCCCCCATCTCGAGCTTTCGGCCTGATACGGTCGTCTCGTCAGAGAACTCAATCTCGAACACCTTCTCCAACAGGTCCAGATTGATCTCCCACTGCACCTGCTGCAGCGCGTTGAGCGCGCTTATCGCCTCCGCATCCGGATGGCATCTTCTGGTCGGTACCTCGCGCTCTTTCCCGTCCTCCACTATGGTTGCCGTGAAGCGTTCGTAGTCCCCCTTGAATTGATAATTGTCCGTGACCCTCCCGTCCTGCTCGTCCTTCAGGTAGCCGCCGGGTAACACCTCGCCAGAAGGAAGTATTCGGTGGTCCTCGGGAGGCGAGTACATCCATCGTGCCCTCTCGCTTCGCAGCCATCTGAAGATGGCATTCTCTTTGCCGTCCCCGAAGTGGGCGAAATCAGCCTTGGTGATCATCCTCTTCATCTTCCTAGTGAATCTCAGGATGTTTGGCATCCTCTTCCCTCGTCTCGGCTTCCATTTCGAGTCGTCTCCAACGTGGAACAACTCGATGTATTCCTCACGAGTCATGGGGTCAGTTCTCCTCAATAGTCCCTGATTCTGCAGCATCGTCATTAGGTTGTAAGAGAGCTTCCTGGAGTTCTGCACTACCGCCTCATCCGGTCCCTTGGCGGCCTCTCCGCCGCCTAGCAGGTCTCCAAAACCCTTCTCGATGATCCAGTCAACGGCTGCGATCTCCTCGGAGGAGAGTCCCTTCTGAAGGCGTTCTGGAGGAATCTCGTTTCCCTCCCAGATCTCCGTCAGCCGATTCCTACACCTAGTAATCGCGTGCTCCAGATTGCGGGCCAAGTCAGGGAGGAACACCATTGGGGGGGTGGTGATCTTGACACGCTTCCACTCATCAGGTGCCTTTACCCCAGCCCCGACCAGCCGGTCAACGATTATCTCGTTCCTCGCATGCTCCAGATACTCATCGGTGCTCATCATTCCCAAGCGCCGCAGCTCATTATTGCGGTACCTAGTAGCAATGCGTTTCCCGAACTGGCCATTCCTGCTGAACTTGGCCACTATCCATTTCTGCAACTCATTATCCCCCACCGTGATTCCATAGTTCGAGGAGAAATCTCGGATCCCCTTGGGGTCTGCCTCCCCCCTCATCTCGAACACATCGCGATCGGAAGGGAAACTCGTCTTCGATGTCGAAATCAGCGACTTCACCACCTCTTGGCTGATTCTAGTCACCACGTTCTTTCTGTCATATGCATGCCTTGCTTCACGGCTCAGAAAGAAAGTGAGGATCTTGTGCTCATTGTGGTAGTCCGAATCGTAATGAAGTCCTTTCAGGTCGGGATCGACTCGGCCTACCACCTTCCGCATCACCCTCAGGTGGTTCCATTCCTTGGTCCTGGTGGACTTCTCGATTTCACCCTCTATAAGGCCCTCAATGAAATCTGTGAGGTTTTCCATGGTTTCCTTGAACTCCACCCACTCCTTCTCATCCCTTTCGTTGCCGAATGCGAGGAATCTGATGGTGCCGTCGCCTAGGCGCGACTTCTCCACCTTGTGCTGCAGCCAGACCTTGAACTCCATGTGGCTCGGAGACAGGTTCCTCCCGGAGAATCCGATGGCCCCCTCCTCATTTGGCTCCGCATCCCCCCTCAGAAAGATCCGCGGTGGTGCATCATCCGTTTTTTCGACCCTTTTCATGTCAGGGTCGTAGAAACCGACCTCTCGCAGACGCTTCTGCATCCAGACTAGCCAGTCCTCGTTATCTCTACTGGGGATTTCCACCCTCTCTCCTTCCACGTAGTTTCTGGAGAAGTAAGAGCCGATGCGG
>JASMKR010000011.1:0-28339 GCA_030749075.1 Candidatus Thalassarchaeaceae archaeon
CGTCAACCCCGCGATGCTAACGCTAGCGATTGGGGATGGCACCGATGCAGGAAATGCGCAGGCGTTCTCGGACATTCTCTTCGCCACGGCTATCGCCGCCTTCGTGGGCTGCGTAGTCATGGGATTGTGGGCGAACCTACCATTCGCCTTGGCCCCCGGAATGGGGCTTAACGCCTACTTCACGTTCACTGTCGTGAACTTTGGGATGGGCATAGCGTGGGAACTCGCACTCTTCGCGGTCTTCGTTGAAGGGTTGCTTTTCTTGCTAATGTCGTTGCCACAGGTACCTGTCATAGGGGGCTGGAGATCAGAGATGATCAACTCCATACCCACCGACCTCAAGGTCGCCACGGGATCTGGTATCGGGATGTTCCTGGCCATCATCGGCCTCAGGGAGATGGGTTGGATCCGAGACGACGGAGCGACCCTTGTCAACCTAGCCGACACCGAGAGGTGGGGAAGCACGACTTATGGGATTCCAGCAGACGAGGCCGCTGGAACGGATTTCATTGAACTTGGCAGCTACGCACTTTACCAAGAAGGTGCAATAATCTCAATGGTAGCGCTTCTTGCTATTGCTGTCATGATGGCTCGCGGTATCAAGGGAGCTATGGTTTACGGCATCCTCGCCGCCGCGGTATACGGCTGGCTTGTGGACGCCTCCGACCCATACAACTTCTACTTCGAAGGCGCGCCCGGGTGGGGCGCCGCGACAGCGACCGCACCGGCAATGGGCGACATCATAAGCATGCCAAGCATGCCCGAGGAGACCCTCTTCGCAGCGTTCGGGCCGAATGGGATGGGAGCTGCAGGCGACCATTTGTCTGAGTTCATGCTAGTCATGATCGCCTTCCTATTCGTCGACATCTTCGACACCTCTGGAACGCTCTACTCGGTCGGCCGCCAAGCCGGGTACGTCGACGAGAACGACGAACTCCACAACTCGGACGAGGCATTTGCCTCTGACGCCGCGGCTACGATCGTTGGAGCCATTTGTGGCACCAGTACGACCACCACCTACATCGAGTCCGCTGCAGGCGTCGAGGAAGGGGGGAAGACCGGCCTAGTGGCCGTAACCGTGGGCGTCCTGATGCTGTCGGGGCTCTTCTTCACGGACCTCTTCGCGGCTATCCCGCAATTTGCGATGGCTTCTGCCCTAGTTATTATCGGCGCGTTGATGATGCGTCAGGCTGCGGACATTAACTGGGACGATAACGAGATGGCGCTCCCAGCCTTCATCACCATGGTCATGATGCCCTTCACTTATTCCATCGCCGATGGGATTGCATGGGGCATTATCAGCTACTGCGTGATCAAGATTGGCATGCAGAAGTGGGATGAACTCAACCCAGTGATGTGGACGCTATTCGTCCTGATGACCTTCTTCTACATAGGTCCGGGCGACGACTCCACCTTCGGCTGGTTGTTCGACACCCTAGGACTATGAGTCAGAAATATGTAACGGGATACCGGGCCTGACGGCATACCCTGAAGGCCCGGCCCCCCTACATGGGAGCGGAGACCATGCCCGACGAGTTACTCGACCGACTACGAGCCACCATTAGGACGGTGCCCGACTTCCCCATCGAGGGAATCATGTTCCGGGACATCACTCCTGTCCTAGGAGAACCCGGACTGACCTCGTCCATTACCGACCGGTTCGCCGAGGATCTCGAACGCCTTGGTTGGGCCCCCGATCTTGTGTTGGGCCCCGAGGCCCGGGGGTTCATCTTCGGGCCGTTGCTGGCAGACCGCTTGGGGTGCGGCTTCGTCCCCATCCGCAAGCCCGGCAAGCTCCCCCACTCCACTAGGCGTGTGGAGTACTCGTTGGAGTACGGCTCAAACGTCTTGGAGATGCACGAGGACGCGATTCAGACCGGACAGAAAGTCGTGATTATCGACGATTTACTGGCCACCGGGGGAACCATTTCTGCATGCGCTAGACTCTGCGAGGAGGCGGGAGCCAGACTACTGGGCGCCCTTTTCCTCATCGAGTTGGCGGGTCTGGGCGCAAGGCAGGCAATCTCCCCCATCCAAGCCCACGCGTTGCTCGAATACCCCGCCTGAAGCCACCGACCAAACTCCCGATTTCTTCAAAGCGGACGGGCCTCTCCTGCAGTCGATATCTGTGGCAGACAAGCCCCCGCCCCCGCCCCCGCCAAAGGCGAGACCCCCGCCCCCGGCGCCGAAGACACAGCCCCCCGCCCCTCCCGCTCCCCCGCCCGCCGTGACCCCACCCCCCACACCTCAAAAGCCTCAATCGAGACCCCCTCCCAAGAGAAAGGGCAAGCGCCCAGCCAAGGGCAGGAGGCCCCAGCCGCCCAAGAAAGGCAAGCCCGGCCAACCGCCCATCGGCCAGAGGAAGAAGGGCCGCCGGATCAAGATCAAGCTCGGCCTCAGGGCGAGAGGAATCACTCAGGAGGCTGACACCTACACGGATCAGGTAGGATGGACCTCGTCCGACGCCGCCCTAGAGGATTTCGGGATTATCGAGGAAGACGACGCGAAGCAGGAGCCAAAGACGACCATCCACCAGTGCTCAATGTGCGGGGTGAGGATGGAGATTCCCATGCCTAAGCGCGACCGATACAAGGTGATATGCGCATATCCCGAGTGTGGTCACGAGGACGTAATCGGCGTTGAGTAGTCCATGTCACTGCCGAGGCGAGCTATGGAGCAGATGGGGTTCGCGGTCTGCTGTTTGGCGTGCGACGCCCCCGACGCTCCCGGTTCCGAGCGCTGCCGAGTTTGCATCGACGAACACTCCCGATCGAGGGACCACCTGACCACCGGAAAGGCCACCTCGAAGGCGCAGCGCCTAGCAAGGGAACTCATCACCATGCTCGCGGATCCGGCCAACCATATCGACGACGACGCCCATGGAGACTGGATGGTCCGGTACGCTGCCTTAGTCAACGAACACCAAGGAGTAGCCAAGGCAAAGACCCACGAGGAGGTAGTTGCGCGCTTCGAGGAGGAGAGGAAGAAGCGGAAGCGTTCCATAATCCGTGATGTGGCCAACCAGAACAGGTGGCTCGACGAACCGCCCGATGCATCCGAGCGAGAAGACCTGCTTGCCCTCTTCGGCGCCGACCCCGAGCTCCGCCCGTTAACCTGGGAGGACCTACTCGGGGAAATCGAGGGTCTGTTGGATGATTGATGGGCCTGCGAGCCTTGATAGGTGAGGGATGAGGAATTAGAGCAGTGACCGAGAGGACCTTGGAGCTGTACCACGATGACGCCTACTTGAGGAACTGTCAGGCCGAGGTCATCGAAGTCAACGAACGGGGTGGAATAGTGCTCGACAAGACGGTCTTCTACGCCACCGGCGGGGGCCAGCCCGGCGACACCGGCTCAATAAGCTTCGCGAACGGCTCATCTGCCATCGGGACCACAATCCGAGTTGATGGAGAAATCGTCCATGTGCCCTTCACGGATCAGCCCAACCCCACTCCGGGCAGCGAGGTCACCGCTTCAATCGACTGGGAAAATCGCTACCTGATGATGCGGATGCACACTGCTACCCACCTGCTCTGCTCCCTCGTTCCTTGTGGGGTTACCGGGGGCTCGGTAGGACCGGCCAAGAGCCGCATCGATTTCGATCTCGCAGACCACGTCCTTGACAAGCAGCACCTGAACGAGGAGATCAACCGATTGATCGACGAGGACCACAAGGTCGAGAACGTGTGGATAAGCAGGGAGGAATTCCATTCCCAGCCCCAACTCGCGCGCACCATGACAGTCAAGCCGCCAGCCGATGCCCAGAGAATCCGCCTCGTCAAGATTGGCGACGACGTAGACCTCCAGTCCTGCGGTGGCACCCACGTGCTGAGCACCGGAGAAATCGGTAGGCTCAGGGTGGGCAAGATTGAGAACAAGGGGGCGCGCAACCGGCGCGTCAACATCCATCTGGAGGGGTAGGCATGTCAGGGGAGAGAGACCCGAGGGCGTGGCGCATTGACGACGACCCCTTCGACAAGCGTGAGCGAGTGCGCGGTCACTCTGCGGCCAGAGACGACGGGTCTTGGAGGCAGCCTAACATCCGCGTGGTGCGGATCGACAAGCAGGGCCGCCCTCTGATTAGCGTCTTCGGGACCCCCCAAGTCACCCAGAGCATTCCCATCCACAAGGGCTCGATATGGCACTTCTCCAAGACCGAGGTCCAGCATCTCCTCCTAGCCACGGCGGCCTTCACGGCAGCGCTGGCGCTAATGTTCAGCGGGGGAATAGTAGGAGCACTCGACCTCGGCCCTGTCTCCTTCATCCTATTCTGCATACTTTCCCTCATCTCCCTTGCACCAGCCTTCCTGCTGCACGAGATCGCCCACAAGGTCGTAGCCCGGCAGTACGGGTGCTGGGCCGAGTTCCGCGCCGACCCCGCGGGCCTCAGGTTTGGCATACTCCTCGCCGCAATATTGGGCATCGTCCTCATGGCTCCCGGCGCGGTCATGGTGGCGGGCAAAACCACAAGGACCCAATTCGGGCGCATCGCTCTTGCCGGGCCGGTCACCAACATCGTGCTATGGTGCTTTGGTTACGTCGCCCTCTTCCTCCTAGGGGGCCACCTTGGGCTGTTCGATATTGTGATTGAGACTTGGATGTGGGGCAACGCCATCCTCGCAGCGTTCAACATGATTCCGTTCGGACCCCTAGATGGCAGGAAGATCAAGACTTGGTCCGAACCCATCTACTACACTTGGCTGTCTATAGCCGTCGGCGTAGTGTACCTGACAATTACTAGCACCAATCTCTTCGGCTAGAGGTATGCGTTCAGAACGGGCCTCTCGTCGCAGTGGAAGAAGGTCATCAGTGCCCACCAAGTAATCATGTCGAGGCTGTTGACGAGGTTGGCCACACCGCTGTTTTCTTCGCCGTAACCCTTGCCCGTCGTATCCATCCACTCCTCCATCTCCTCGAGGGTGTCGCAGGTCTGATGGTAGCACCAGTAACCGTCGACCAGCCCTCCGAAGCCCACGGTGACGGTGCCGAGATTGTCCTGGAAGCTCGCATGATCGCTCCTCGCGGTGGTGTCCTCATAGACGATGATCTCGGGCCTGTCCAAATCCAGCCAGGCGTCAGTCTTCCAGGTGTCTGCGGTGTAGTTCACGCCCACCAGCGTGCCAATCCGTTCCTCGAGGCCCAGTGCATCTGCGCCAATCCACTCTGACAGGCGAACGATTTCTGGTTGGTTGATTACATCGTGGTCTAGGCTGGGCCCGATGTAGACGCGCATTGGCCAGACCTCCGAGTCCTTGGGATACCCGTCCTCGTCTATCTGCGGGTCTGGATCCCCGTGCGGAGCACCCCCGCCACCAGGCCAATTCACCCCCGCCATGTCCAGATTGATGTAATTCGTCACGGTCACTTCTGGGCGATCCTCCTTGACATAGTACTCCGTCCAATAGTCGCTGCCGCGCTTGCCTCCTTCCTCCCCCGACCACAGGCAGAACACCATGGTGCGCCTTGACTCGAACTCAGACAGCACCCGCGCGGTCTCGAGTACCATAGAGGTGCCAGCGGTATTGTCGTATGCGCCGACCCGGGTGCCATAGGTGCGAGAGCCGGTGTCATGCGGATCGAGCAGCACCAGATTAGCTGGCGGCGCCACATCGAAATGGGCGCCGAATACCAACCATTCGTCGGGGACCTCGCTGCCCCATTTGTAGGCGCAGATATTGTACGCTTCGGGGTTCTGGATGTCGAATATGTCAGTGAACTCGAAGCGATGAGCCATCACCTCAAGGCCGAATGAACCCAGCTCGCTGATGAGATACTGCGCAGCGTCCTCATAGGCCATGTTTCCCTGCCCAGCCCATCGGTCCCAGTATCCAGCCTTGCCATCGAATGGGTCCAAGGCGTTAGTTGGATCGGTGATTTCATGGAGGCGTTCGTAGACTATTCTGCCGTGCAGCAGACCCGTGGAGTGTGCTCCACCTTCGGCAACCGAAACACCCATCTCCCGCTTGGCATCAAGCGTCTTGACCGAGACAGCCCCTCCTCGGTGAGCACTGTGATTAACCGTATCCAATGTGGTGTTCTGCGCTGGGACTCTAGTTACCCCATGGCCAGACTCAGCGAGGCCACCCCCACGAGATAGCCAAGACCCCCAAGACTCGTTCGCGTCGCGAATCGGCCACTCCGACCGACCCATTTCGCCCACCATCAGAACTAGCATCGTTGTGCGAGGGGGTGCGAGCATCTCTAGGCTCATGCTGGACCCCCCCTCTAGGTCGAGGATGGTGGAGTTCTGGACGAAACCGGTCGATGGGTCAATTACGAGGTAGGGAACAAAGACCGACATCGCAGCCTCGGCGTGCAGCTCGATATTCTGGAACACCCCCGACGTTAACACCTCCGGCCCCACTACCAAACTCTCCGCAGTGGCCGACCCCTCCGCTTCGCCGAAGCATCCGCTCAATGAGGCGAGCACCATCAAAGATACTAGCAAGAATGCTCGAGGGGTACCGTTTGGTTGCTTGTGGAATGTCCCTTTCGTCCTCCAATTCTCCGCAACCATCACACCCTACCCCATGGCCAGCCTTCTCTTGATGACGATACCGTTGTCGGCGACCTTTACAACTTCGACAGTCGGAGTCTGTGGGACGAATATCCGACCAGCGTTCTCTGCAGCCGTCGTCATTAACTCAATCTCCTTCTGCCTCCGCCTTCTCTTCCTCTTGACGTGCCTCGACCTAATCCTCCAAGCAAAGATCAGTAGGATGAAGCCGATATAGTAGATTAGTTGGCCGATTACCCAATTCCAACCGACCATCAGATTGAAACTAATCTCACCTCCTTCAGCCTCAGACCCGGGCAAAATCTTGAATGTGATAATCTGGCGACCAGTGCCACCATCCTCTCTGTATTGGCTAACCTGATCGCCCTCCGAAGTCAGGTCCTCAAGCACAATCCCCAAAGGCAATCTCAGATTGAGCTCCCCCGTCAAAGAGAGACCCGCCTCTTCGTACAGGGTAATGTTGCTTAGCCCATCGGTCGAGGTGCTGATTGGCGGGGCCTCAATTCCCTCTGCACTCACCAGACTAGATGAAAGAGCACCCGTCAGCCCATCCATAGCGCCAATCATGGGGTTCAGGAAGGGGGCGACAAGAAAGTTGCTTGTGGCAACACCGAGTTTGGGACTTACGCTTTCGTCCCCTCGCAACATGGAGATGACTTCCATCCACGTGTTGTCAAGCCCGGCAGTTACCTTAACCCTCGGAATGTGGACGGACAGGGTGATAGCTTCTTCGTCTCCGATTACTTCGTCAGTGTCGCTCAGCCCAGTAAGCTCGGCCTCTATGCTGAAGGCGGACAGGTCCAACTGACCTACAGTGAGGGCAGACAGATCAGCCGGCCCTATGCTCGGACCCTGTTCCCCCTGCATCGAGTATGCCGAATCCTGAATGAGGGTCGTGACGTCATTGCCGAAACTATTGGCGAAGGCTTCGAGCCCGCTGGAGCTGAATTGAATACTTTGGTCGCAGTAGCGTTTGCCGGTGTCGCACATCGAGAACTCCTTTTCCAGGGGGTTCTCCCCCCTTCCAGCGACGTCTACTATCAATTTTAGGAGGTCTGATGGAAGCACCTCCAGCGAGACGCTGGTGGTGTCCGTATTCTGGGAATCCAATGCCGAGGATGGTAGGCCAACCCTGTGGATGGACATGTTGATTGATAGCGCGAACTCTACAGTGATGCCCTTGCTAATCAACACGTTCGTGGCGCTAAACTCAGAGATGTCCAAGTCGACGACGGTCCTAGCACAGGTTTTCATCGTCGAGATGCAGAAGGCGTCCTTGCTGGCATCGCTGCAGGTATCGAGATTCTCCGAGCATAGTGCATGCCCCCAGTCGAATGAGTCAGATCCTGTCAGGCTGACATTGCCGATGTGGTTGCCAGACATCCGATAACCCAGCACGATACTGGTACCGCCGTCCTTGGTGCTGGCCCATGTCGGGAGAATGACCTCGAAGGATAGGTCGGCGGCAACTCCCGAAGGAAGCATGCTGCCAACGAAGCTATCCATGACCTCGTCGCTGAGTACGGTTGAGAATTCGACCCCAGAGTTCAGGAGCTTGCTCATATCGTCCCCTGTGACATCGTTGATGAAGCCCGCATCCTCTCCGAGGTTGCCGCCGAAAAGCTCTGCAAGGCTCAGTGGGAAGGTGTGGCTGGTGGAACGCAGGTATACTGGATAACTGTCGTCCATCGCCACCGCGCCTTCGGTGCAGTAGTTGGCGCCCTTCAGACATGGAGAGAGGTGGGTGTAGTTCAGACCCCCGGCGAAAAGGGGGCTCTCAGCGACTGAGATCCATTGGAAGGAACCCATGGTGATTGAAAGCCCGGGGCTGGAACTCGCCAGTGCATCGCCTATTCCCCCTATCGGCATCGCTTCGGCTAGATCAGCAACATCGAGAAGACCGGTGTGGTAGGCCATTCGAATGCCATCGGAGGTGATGACGGGGATGCTAGCGACCTGTGGGTCCATCAGGCTGATTCCCCATTCACTCATAGCGCTTGCCTGAACTTGGTAGATTCCAGCAGTGACTTGGATGGTGGCTAATTGCTCGTCGCTCATGTCTAGAACCACACTGAGATCGAGGCTCCTGTCTTCCGAATCGATGTCGACGACGCTGGTGAAGCCGGTCTCTCGGTAAGCCATTTCCATCACCAGATTCCCAGCTAGGGAACCGGACCCTCCCCCGATCGGGTTCAGGTTGTCAATTACCCAGAGACCGGAGTGGTACGGGTCGCTGTCTTCGTGTAGGATCCTTTGGGCGAACGTCCCCCGAGCCTCGGCAATGGTGGCATAGGAGGGAGGTTGGATCGCATAAGTTCCCTTGAAACCTGGCTCTGCTGAGACGGTGAAACTGGTGGTGACCCTCGCACCCATCACTAGCATGGCCTCGTAAGCGCTCTCGAGGTTCGCAGAGCTGACCCCTGAGAGGGTGTTGCCGTAGGTGGATATAGGCAGAGTGATGGTGACGCTAGTTCGGATGCAGATGGGAGGATCGAAGGAGTTTCCGTTCTGCGATTCGTTGTGGTCGATGGTGCAGTCGACGGCCGTGCTGCCCCCGAACCCATCGGGTAGTATGATTTGACTCGTCCAGTTGGTCTCAGGGGCGGTTGCTGAGCCCCAAGATGTCAACATGGACGACACGCTGCCGTCTATCTCCCCCAGGAGAGCTTCCTCTACCGTCGTCGAGTTCGGGTCGTTGGGGTCGGTGTTGTTGTCTAAGGAGGCCCTCAGCACGTCTGCGGGCAACCCGTCGTCAGCTCCGATATTGTCGAGCAGGAGGGCTGTGGTCATGGCAGAGGACGAGAACATGCCGAGCGCGCTCTTGTCCCACTCCCTGATTGCCCACGACGCCTCGAACTGCAGCGTGGTCGTGCTTGACATGTTGAAGTAGTACATCCCCTCTACCCACGAGTCTCCCTCTGTGCCGTCATCGGCGTCAGTCCTGTCATCACACATTCCGCCCAGGCCAAGGGGGCTGCTGCATAGGGTCATGTCGTCGAACTCGCTGTCGTTAGCAGAGGCTAGTGGTGCAGCCATCTGAAGCAGGAAGAAAAGGGCCAAGAGGACAGGGAGGGAGACTCTCGTGGAAGCACGGCAATCCTTAGCGTACCGCTCAGCCATCGCCCAATGACTCACAGAGTCATTGTTATAGAATTCGGTTTCGAGCCTCAGGAAACTCGTCGAGGCGACTAGGATTCGTTGCTGCCTTCTGAGCGTTCCTATTCAGCCAAATCCACCACCGAAGGAAGAATGCAGGCCATCCTCCTCCTCGTCCAAAACGACAGTTGTTGGGGCCTCTTCCTCAGCGGATTCTCCCGTCGCGCTCTGGGAGATGCCGGTCTGAGGGGGCTGCTGTTCCGCTCCGGGCTGCTGCACAATCACCTTGCCATCCTCGCCGTACGTGATGGTGGTCGCGGGCTGGTCGTCGTCCTTCACGACGAGGGCCAGAATCAGGCCAAAGGCCATGATGACTATTCCGCAGCACAGGCAACTACCTCCCCCTACCCCAGCACCTAAACTTGCAAAGAAATCCCCGAGGGCTTCATCGACGTAGACAACCCACACAGGCTGATTGGACTCGAACTCGAAGTCCCCCTCGTAGCAGGCCAAGCAGGCTATGCCGAGCTTGACGAAACCAGGTCTGTTCTCGTCCTTCCCTTCTTCCACATCGCAGGACTTCCCATTGTCATCCGACGCCTGGAAGTAGAACTCCCCTCCTTCCCCCTCATCCCAATCTAGGTTGACACCAGGATTCTGCGTGACTGTGATCTCTACTCCACGGCAGTGGTCCCACACCCCGTCACCATCGTCATCGGTGTACTCCCCCTTGACGTAGAAGGCGAAGCCGATGTCCCCCTTACGGTCCTCGTCAAGTACGTAGAGCGTGGCTCCCGTGCTCTCCTCTGCATCCCAACTTGAGGCCGCGTCATCAAACGAGGAGCCTGCTAGAACCAGCATCGCTATTCCAGCGAGTAGAACCAGCACCCCTGCCCCAATCGTGATCTTGGCTACTACGTGCATACCCAAACCACACCCAAACCGCACTTGAACTCTAGCCTTACCGGATTTTTATCCGATGAAGACTGACAGGCAGGTCAGACTCGCATCGACCTCCCTGAACTCGGTCATGTCCACGGTGGTTATCGAGAAGCCCGCGTCGAGCATCAGGCGTCTGGCCTTGGGGTAGCCGTCGGCGATGATGACACGGTCGCCGTACGCGATGGTGTTGGCCGCGTAACCCTCCTCTTCGGGGACCCAGATGACCTCCTCGGCGAAGGCCAGGTCCTCGGGCTTGAGATGCCCCTCCGCTGCGACCATCGTGCCGGGCCTCGGGCTCGAGCAGACCGTGGTCAGGTGTAGAGTCGTATCGGGCACGTCGAAGAGCAGGGTACCGATGCCCCCCTGCTCGGCGTGGCCAGCGAGGAACTCAGCCCCCTCCCGGTTGGTGCGAGTGGATACACCGACTAGGAAGCGGTCGTCGTAGAACACCACGTCACCACCATCCAGGGTGGCACCCGACGGCATCCTAACAATCTCGAAGTCATCAGCTAGGAACTCGGCTATCGAGTCCTGCTCACCGTCCCTGCTGGGGTGGCCTAGATTCGGTATCACAGCCTTGTCATCGATGATGATCGCGGTGTCCTCGGTGAAGCTGCAGTCGGGGTGGCCGGTCAGAGCCGGGAGGGTGACGACATCGGTGCCATGGGCTCTCAATGCAGCGAAGTACGCTTCCTGCGCTCCTCTGGCGGCATCGTAGTCGGGTGCTCTTGTGTTGAAGAAGTCGGAGACCGCCTCCACGAACTCGGGGGAGACCTCTCGCGTCAGTGCTCTCTCCCTTGTTCGGTCGAAGGTCCCGGGCACGAGCATCGCCTTTACTACCCGTTCTTAACGATTCGGAGCACGGAACGAGATTGCCGGAATCCGGAAGCCCGCAACCCATCCATTATGAGCGGTCCGGGCGCACCCGCCAGCGTGGAGGACATGGAGGACGCCTTCGACGAGCAGGGCAGCAGGGTCAGCCCGGTTCTCCCCTCCA
Source organism: Candidatus Thalassarchaeaceae archaeon (assembly GCA_030749075.1). Lineage (GTDB taxonomy): Archaea > Thermoplasmatota > Poseidoniia > Poseidoniales > Thalassarchaeaceae > UBA36. The sequence continues at coordinate 11,553 of JASMKR010000011.1, forward strand.
CCACCAAGAACTACCTCATCGATATCGACGGGACCGTGGGAGAGGACATACCAAACGAGGAGCCGGAGAGGATGGAGAACGCTACCGTCTACCCCGATGCTCTGGAGACGATCAACAAATGGCACTCGCAGGGGCACGTCATCACCTTCTTCACCGCTAGGACCGAGCGCCATCGTGAAGTCACGGAGACGTGGCTCGAAACCCATGGGTTTCGCTTCCACGGACTGCTGATGGGCAAGCCCCGCGGGGGGAACTACCACTGGATAGACAATCACATAGTCAGGGCGACTAGATTCAACACCCGGTTCACAGACCTGATCCGGCGGACCGTCGAGATCGAGGTCTTCGACGATGTCTGATTTGGACGACCTCCTCGTGGCTCGCAACAAGCACGTCAGCAAATCCCTCTCGCTCGCCCACGGCACCTCCCTCCACATCGTCCGGGGGGAGATGCAGTACCTGCACTCTGCCGACGGAACCCGTTACTTGGATCTCGTGAACAACGTCTGCCACGTTGGCCACTGCCACCCGCACGTAGTGGCCGCCGGCCAGTCCCAGATGGCGCTGCTCAACACAAATAGCCGCTATGTCTACCACGGCCTGACCGAATACCTCTCACGCCTGACCTCGACCCTACCCGATACCCTCAGCGTAGGCTTCCTCGTCAACTCCGGTAGCGAGGCGAACGAGATTGCGGTGCGTCTGGCTCGCGCTCATACCCGTGCTCGCGACATGATAGTCGTCGAGGGCGCATACCACGGTCATACAGAGATGCTTACCGAGTTGAGCCCGTACAAGTTCATGGGGCCCGGTGGCAAGGGCGAGCGGGAGCCTTGGGTCCACGTCCTTCCCATCCCAGACGCCTATCGGGGGGGCCGTCGTGACTTTGCAGCCGAGGCCGAGATGGCGATTGAAGAGGCCGGACCCGTCGCGGGCCTGCTTATCGAGACGATGCTGTCTTGCGCCGGGCAGATTCCTCTGCCAGCAGGATACCTCTCGGGCGTGGTCGAGAGGATTCGAGCCACCGGCGGCCTTTACATCGCAGATGAGGTCCAAGTCGGGTTTGGCAGGATGGGATCTGAAATGTGGGCCTTCGAGGAGCATGGCGTAGTGCCAGACATGGTCGTGCTGGGCAAGCCGATGGGCAATGGGCACCCGATGGGTGCGGTCGTCACAACTCCCGAGATTGCCGCCTCTCTCGGGGAGATGGAGTTCTTCAGCACCTTCGGGGGAAACCCCGTGTCTTGCGCGATTGGCATGGCGGTGCTCGACGTGATAGAGCAAGAGGGGCTGATGCAGAGGGCTCGCGCGCTGGGCGCCCGCTTCCTCTCAGGACTGCGTGAGCTACAGGGCAGGCACGAATCCATAGGCGACGTCCGAGGCCGCGGCCTCTTCCTAGGATTCGAGATGGTTCGAGACCGAGCCACTCTAGAGCCGGCCGCCGTTGAGGCGTCGGCACTGGTCGATGCGATGCTCGAGAACGGGGTGCTTCTGAGCACCGACGGCCCTCTGCACAACGTAATCAAGATCAAGCCTCCCATGGTGCTGAGCGAGGACAACATCGATGAGACACTGGCCAAACTGGACCACTTTCTTTCCAGCTAGGGAAAGGAACCCCTCCTGCCTTCTATCTTGCGTACTTCGCTGGCCCTCCACGCTTCGACCTTTTGCGGGTTATTGCTGCGAATATCGAGCATTTGGGCCGCATGGTGATATGGTTTTGCAGGCAGAGGGATGGTTAAGGTGACGAGGAATGGAGCCAAAGACGAATGAAACAGCCGACCCGAAGAGAAAACCCTTCACAGCTGGAGTCGCCGCTCTCGCGGTGATTTCGCTCCTGGCAGGAGCGTCAGTGAGCGCGACCCTGGAGGAGTTCGCAGCCCCGGTGTACGCGGAGAACGACCCCTACGCGGGAGCCGTCGACGACACTACCGGTGAGGACACGTGGGGCGAGATAGACGCCGACAAGCGCGACAAGGGAGTAAGGGGACTCATCGGCAAGGCAATGAAGAACCGGATCGACGACCGTATGGAGGACAGGGAGGAGCACCTCGAGAAGAGGATTCAAATCGACTCCGACCTGATTGTGGCCTTCCAGCACTGCATCGACAGCGCAACCTGCACTGCGGACTCCGAGGTCCTGTCCGAGATGGCCGAGAGACTCTCCTCTACGGTCGAGGACATGCAGGCAAAGCTCGACGGCATCGAGACAGATGACTACGCCAATGAGGGCTGCGAGGAGAAGGGCGGCATCTGGACTGAGGCTCCGGACAGAGGCGGGGGGCACTACTTCTGCGACTGGGGAGAGAAGCACTGGGAAGAGAGGAAGGACTGGTCGGACGAGGAAAAGATAGGCTTCGCGGAGGACAAGATGGAGAAGATTGAGGCAGCCAGAATCGCAATCGCCTTCTGCATGGCGAGCGATGATTGCGAGGCAGACCTCGGAACGCTCAGGCTGGCAGTCACTCACATGACCGACCGCGCGAACCACCACATGGAATGCCGCGATGACCGCAAGTGCGACCGGGACCACGATGACAGGCGAGGCATAGCCGAGAGGATTCGCCGGGCTTATTGCGAGAGGACCGACAGATGCGACAGGGACGCCACCAATCACGATTGGGTGATGACTCAGGAGAACTGCGAGGAGCGAGGCGGCACCTGGACCGAGGCCCCGGATCGGGCCGAAGCCTACTACTGCGACTGGGGCGAGGATGCTTCCGGAAGCGACGAGGACCGCGAATCAGACGAGAGCGACCGGAGAGACTCGAACGAAGAGCCCGGCCAGTGATACCCACACAAGACGACTCAGTGCGCACCCGTGCACCTAGTCGCCCAACATTCACAACGGTGGAGCATCACGGCATTCCATGGATCCGACTCCAGACGATTCTCCGTCGGCCCCTATGGATAGAGTCGCTCGGATGACCCTCGCACTTGCCGGATTCATGCTATTGCTGCTGATCGCAGTCCCATTCACTGTTGACTCCGGTCCCACTGGTTACATTGCCCCATATCTCATCTACTCCCTCTTCCTGACCAGCGTTGGCATAATCATCGGTATCTCGCTCACTTGGCTCAACGACCCGAGGAGGCAGGCAGGACCCGAAGCCATCGCCCCCGAACCGAAGCTCCCTGTGGAATCTCAGATGTTATCCGATGACCAGCTAAGGTTTGTGGAAATGCTGGCTGCCAGTTCCGGTTCGATGTGGCAGGCCGAGCTGGTCCGCATGAGCGGCTTCACGGATTCCAAGGCGAGCCGGCTTTTGTCGCGCATGGAGCGCGAGGGGCTAATCAGGAGGGTACGTGACGGAATGGGCAAGCGAGTCGAACTAATGGAGAGTGGTGGTTAGAATGAGCGATGACGTCCAAGACAAGCGCAGGACGGTTGCCGTTGCAGTCATTGGGCTGCTGCTTATCTTGCTCACCGCCCATCTGTTACTCATGGTGGAGATCTCGTTGAGCGAGGGCAGGGGGCCGGGACTGGAGGGCGAGAGCACCCTAGCAATCCTCCCACTGCTGATTCTGATCGCCGCCCTCTTAGGGGTGTTTTTCCTGCAATTGAGGGAAAGGCCGCTGAGACTGTCTTACCAAGACGCCAGATTCGCAGTGCTGCTGGTTGCTATGTTCCTGATTGGGCTGATGATAGAACCGATGCTAGCATTCCCCGCCGGTCTCGCAGAGACGGACGAAGCAGGCATCCTTCTCGTTCTGGTACCAATAGCGCTTATTGCAGCGCTTCTCCGTTCTCACACTCAATCCTCGTTCGCCCCCGCTGCGACCCGCGAAGAAGAGTGAGGCGCCTATGGCCGCCCCCCGGCCACTCACAAAGACCGACTCAACCGGTCGTGTAACCCATTACGACACTGTCCTCGCTGGTGCTGAGCACGTACACCGATCTCAGGTTCACACCATCATCGGCGAGAGAGCGCGTGAAAGCGGCCAGAGAACCGGGCTCGTTTACCATCTCAATCGTGTGCAACTCGCCAACTGTAAAGTTAGCCCCAATGCCATCCAGAGCAGCCCTAGTCGCATCGCTATCATCCGTCACGAGCGCAGCTACCGCATGCTCGCTGCCCAAGCCGGCCCCCGTCACTATGTTGACCCCGGCATCGGCGATCGCCTCGCAGCAAGCAGCCATTGAGCCCGGGACGTCCTCCAGTTGAATCAAGTACTCGTCCATGAGAGCCCGTGAGCCCGCGTGGTATTGAAACTGCCGAGAGCGCCAATAATGAGATTTCCACTCCATTCCCCCGCTTCCCGTACAGCGAACCGATTTTCAAGCAGAACCCCCTGTGTCATCGAGGGGTAGTGCAGTTGTGGGATGTATTGAGGCAAATCTCGGGGCTTGACTTCGATGAGAAGATTGGCTTCGCCACCGCCGTCCTCATCTTCACTCTTGTATTCGAGGTATACGTGGTCATGAGGGTTCTCGAGAGATTCTCCGGTAGTCGAAAGGCCACATGGTCAGAGCCCCTGTTCAAGCCCTTGCGTAACAGGCTATACCTGCTCACTGTGCTCGTCGGCTTGAACCTCACACGCTGGTGGATCAGTCCAGATGACATGTTCGACAGCATCAGCGGTAATACCGGCCCCACGGTCCAGGACTACTTCTACGCAAGTTACATCCTACTCGCTACGAGCATCGTCAGCGTATCCATCAAGCACGTCCTTCCCTCGACCTTGAAATCCATCGACGCCGAGGAATCCGTGGTTCTCTCGGGGGGCCATCACCTAGCCGTGTTGATCTCTCGCTTGGTTGTCTGGGTCGCTGGAATCAACCTTGCTCTACAGGAGATTGGTATCGAGATGATTGGAATGATAGCCTCACTTGCCGTGTTCTCGATTTTCCTCGGGCTCGCGGTCCAGCAGACGATGGGAAACATCCTCAACTCCTTCTTGCTGGATATCGACCATCCCTTCGAGGTGGGCGACAGAATTCAGGTCGGCGAGCACAGGGGCGTAGTCGTCTCCATGGGCGTGCTCTCGACCAAGCTACTGACCATTGAGGAGGAACTAGTGGTGATTCCTAACAACACCCTGGTCGGTTCAACCCTGATTAACTCCGCACGAGGAGGCGGCGACGGGCAGGCCGACCGAGTCACGTTGCGTCTGGAGGTTGCTGTCGCCTTCGACGAGGACCCCCATCACATCAAAGCGATTCTGCTCATCGTTGCCCAAGGATGCGAGTACGTTCTCGACAAACCAAGGCCGCGGGTCCTGATGACGGACTTCGGTGACTACTCGAAGAATTTCATGCTCTATGCATGGATCAAAGACTACAACGACGAGCGCTTCGCTCGTGACCTGCTGCTGATGGACATCGATGCGGCTTTCGGCCGCGAGGGCATACAGATACCATACCCGACCACCCACGAGATGCGGGATCTCCCACAAATACCCGAGAAAATCTTGGCGGTTAAGGAAAGGGCTAGGAGGTCATCGGTCGCCTTCATGAAGAATGAGGGTATGTTGCTTGAAATCGAGGAAGAGGATAGGAGGCGTGCGGAGGAGGTCCAGACCAAGCTCCTCCATTCCCTGGAGAGGTGGGAGGATGACGAGGCTTTGGTGGACGAGTACTTGACTGAGGATGAATGAGAGAACCCCTGAGAATAGCATCTGACCCTAGGTTGTGAGCGCGATGGTTGCCGAGGCTTTCTACACCGATATCGCCGAGCTCAGCAAGGCCGGCTTCTACGTCGCTCTGTTCGCGGTAGTAGGGTTCGCTCGGGCCCGTGCCCGCTCCCGGGGCGACGACTCTTGGATTCCATGGCTGCACGGCACCATCATGCTCCACTGGATCGTCGGTGGGCTCTACTCGGGAATTCGCATGCTGACCACCGACCCGGTGACCGAGATGGAGATTCGCCGCATGTTCGCCATGGAGGCATTCATTTGCTTCGGAATCGTGACATTCCACATACTGTGGCTGCTCGACCGAAGGGAGGACTAGCATGGGTGGTCACAGGGACGCCGGGCTGGAGGCAAGGCTGCAGGGGGCCCTGAATGACGGGAAATCGGTCTGGGCTGTCGGCGATGTCCATGGGTGCAGACGGACCTTCGAGGCCCTGCTCGACAAGCTCGATTTGAGCCGGGGCGACTTGGTGCTTTGCATCGGCGACCTCGTCGACAGGGGGCCCGACAGCCACGGCGTCCTCACCATCGTCCACGAACGCGACGAGATCAACTCGCTATTGGGCAATCACGAGCTAATTATGGCCGATGCTCTTCGGGGAACCTCCGCCCGCTTGGCGACCTTCTGGAAGTCCAGAATCGGAGGCGGGCAGACACTAGCCTCCATGCCCGGCAATGACGAGCAGCAACGCCAACGCGCAATCGAGTGGTTGGAGTTCACAGACACCCTGCCCACGGAGGTGGTACTCGACCGCTTTCGCCTCGTCCACGCAGGCTATAGGCCCCACATCCCCCTAGAGGAGCAGACCGACGAGGACCGGCTCAAGTCCCGAACGGTCTTCCTCGCCGAACGGCCGCCGGATGTACAGCGCCAGGTCATCGCCGGCCACACCCCGGTCCAAAAGCTGGACACGTTTGGTGCAGAGCCTCCCACCGACGGCATCTGGGCCAGCACGGTGGAGACTGCTGATGGCCGCCCCGCAATCCTTCTAATCGACACTGGTGTGGTGTTGGAGAGATCGCTGCGACCGAGGCTGTCCGCCGTCGACTTGCAGACCGGCAGGATCGAGGATGTCGAGCGCATCGAGACCTTCAACGAAGGCCCCGCTTGATTCACAGGGGCAATCCAGCATTTTCATAAGACGCCATCGAAAGCACGGGAAATGCGATTTGCTGTAATGACAATATGGAAGCATCCTGAGAAGCATGATTGGGAGAAGTCCCAGGAGATGCTCGACGAGATAGACGGAGTGGAGGGCTCCACCGTGACTTGGTTCGAGATCGACGAGTTCACCCAAGGGTCCCTCTTCGTCCTCCCCAGCCGGGAAGACTACGAGGCAATCATCGAGGGCCTTAATGAGAACAGGCAGGGAGCCATCGACGAGGGCTCGAAGATGGTGATAGAGGCCATCGGCCCAGTGATGGCATACAGAGAGTTCTGATTGTTTGGCAAACTCTTCTCCCCCTGTGATTGGAGGGCAGAATTTGGAGAAGGATCCCTCCAATATCTCAATCCACTCAAGGCCAATAACCCATGACCCCGAGGACACGCCTGGCCGCGGCCACGCACAGCACCACGACAAGCAGCCTCCTGATACTGTACTGCGAGGACACCTCAGAGCCGTACCTCGAGCCCACGAGGCCACCTAGAAGGGCCGCTGCCGCAAACGGCCCGAGCATACCCAAGTCCATATCTATCTGACCGGAAAGACCCGCCCCAGCGAGGCCAGCCAGCGAGTTCAGCCAGATGAACAGCGCTGCCGTCGCAGCGGTCTGCTTGGCCGTAGCCCACCTGTTGAGAATGATTACCGGGGAGAGGAAGATGCCCCCGCCAATGCCGATTACCCCGCTTGCAAGCCCGATCCCCCCACCCACAGCGGCAGCCTTCGGCAGCTCGGGGGGCTTGGTCCCCCCGTCCTCCCATCCCCCGCCCAGCAGGCGCCAGGCGGCAGCCAGCAGCGCGAGAGCCAGCAGGAGGTTGTACGCATCGCCCCCCACTCGCATGTATCCCCCTAGGGCTGCTAGTGGAACGCTGGCCGCGACGAAGGGCAGGGTCAGCCTCGCATCGTGATGGCCCGCCCGATGGTAGTGCCAGAACGCCAAGCCCGCAACGATGAGGTTCAGCGACCATGCGTACTGCTTCAGCCAGAACGCCTGGGCCACTCCGTATGAGGTCAGGGAAAGCACCGCTAGGTATCCAGAGCCACCCCCATGACCCACCGAGGAGTACAGCATCGCGACTAGGAACAAGCCGATGAGAACCAGTGCCAATTCCGTGGAAACCACGTCTTGCCCAGAACGAATAACACTTCAACTCAACCGGTACTCAGGTGCCATGGAGACAAACGTCACCCTCGAGCGAGCCATCGAACTGGTGTGCAGCTCCCCCCTCCCCAGGAGTACTGAGAGGGTGAGCCTAGACCATGCCGCTGGCAGGGTTTTGGCCACGGACCTGGCCTCCAAGGTCGACGACCCCCGCTTCGACAACTCCGCCATGGACGGCTGGGCGGTCAGGGCAGATGACTGTGCGACACCCGGGGCCCGCCTGCGCATAATCGGCACCAGCCAAGCAGGGGCATCCCCTCCCCCCAGGGTCGGTCAGGGCGAGGCCTGCAGGATTACGACCGGAGCACCGGTTCCCGAGGGAGCAGACGCAATCGTGATGATCGAGGACTCGGACGACGACGATGCAATCGTGACCATCAACGGCCCGGCCCGGCCCGGCTTCGTCCGGAAGAGGGGCGAGAACCTCCGCAAGGGCGAAGCCGCCCTCGCCTCAGGCGCCCAACTCACCCCGGCTGCGCTCTCCCTGGCCGCAACCATGGGGCACGACGAGCTCGAGCTCGTCGTCAGGCCGACCATCGCGGTCATCAGCGTCGGCGACGAGCTGGTTCCGCCCGGCCAGCCGCTGGGGGACGGGGCGATATACGAGTCCAACACCTACGGAATCGCCTCCCTAATCGAGCAGATGGGCGGTCGCGCCCAGCGCTACGAGACCGTTCAGGACGACATGGACGGATTGCGCGAGACACTGGACGAGGCGGCGGAGGCCTGCGATGCCATCCTCACCAGCGGGGGGGTGAGCATGGGGCAATGGGATTTCGTCCGGCGAATCATGGAGGAGGAGGGGGACGTCCACTTCTGGCGGGTTCTGATCAGGCCCGGGGGCCCGCCCCTCTTCGGCCTCTGGAAGGGGACACCCATCTTCGGGTTGCCGGGCAACCCCGTTAGCAGCCACGTGGTCTTCACTCTCCTCGTCGCCCCTTGGATGTCCAGATGCATGGGTGCGCACGAGGACCTAGGCCCTCGCCTCGCATCCCCCGTGAGAGTGGTCTTGGAGAGCCCCCTCAAGGGGGCGCCGGGCAAGCTCTGCCTGCGCAGGATCTCGATCCGCTCCGAGGGCGATGTCCTCCTAGCCTCCACACACACCCATCAGGGCAGCGGCAACATCCACAGCATGGTTGCTCACAACGGCCTGTCCCTCCTGCCTCCGGATGCCGATGCCAGCGAGGGCGATGTGATCGACGCCCTGTGGCTGAGATGAGCCAGTATCCCTAAGGGCGCCCGATTTCGATTCATCGCCGATGTTCCCCGAATGCATAGAGTGCAGGGGAACCAAGGGAATGTGCAATATCCAGCCCTGCCCCCTTCTGGCGGAGGTCCGCGGCATGCTGCCGAGGCTGGAGACCACCTCGGTGGGGGAGATATCCGGCCCCAGCCCCCCCGCCCTCTTCGTCGGGCGCTACGGATACCCGAAGGTCAGGGCCGGGCCCAGTGCTTATTGGCTGCCCGAAGAGGCCCTTGCCGAGAGCGGCCCGGCCGTCGGCGACCCCGCCGCCCTCTTCGGCAGGCCTCTGGAGGAGGTCGCCGCGAGGTACGCGAACCTGATCACCGGGGGCCGCAGGATGCCGGTGAGGAGCCCCGACTCCCCCAACGAGGTCCTCGAGGCCACCCAGGTCATCGCCATGTCGTCTGGGAGCGTGGACGTGGAGATGGACTTCGAACGACCCATCCCGATAGGGGGAAGCCCGACCTTCGATAGCATGAGCACGCCGCTGGGCCCCTCCGGAGAGGTCCTCAGGGCAGAGGTCGTCGGCCATGCCAGCATTCCGCGCAAGGTCGATTCCGTGGCCGGGGAGCCTGACCTGCTGGCCACCGAGGCCGCAGGCGAGCTTTCTGCCTCAGGCATAGGCGAGGCCCAGATCTCGCGCCTGCTCTCCTCGGGGCTTATGGGCAGGGAGGGAAGCAGGAAGCTGGTGCCGACCCGATGGGGGATCACGGCCACCGACGACATGCTCTCGAAGCGGCTCTGGAGGTCTGTCAGGGACCACCCGCCGCTCGACAAGGTGCTGGTGTTCGAGGCCACCTACCTCGACAATAGGTTCCACGTCGTCCTGACCCCCGGCCTCTGGGCCTTCCACATGCTCGAGGCTTGGACGCGGGGCTCGGTGTGGACCGAGTCGGGCAAGGTGCTGGGGGACTGGGAGGACCTCGAGCCCCGCTCGGAGTACGCCCACAGGGTCACCGGGGCATACTACTCGGCCCGTCTGGCCGTGCTGGAGCACATGGACTCCATCCGCCGCTCTGGGGCCTGCCTGGTCTGGAGGGACATCGGGCCGGGGTACTGGGCCCCAGTCGGGGTCTGGCTGATTCGCGAGACCATGAGGGAGGCGATGAGGGCCAGGCCGAGGCAGTTCGACTCCCTCAAGGAGGCCATAAGCTACGTCGCGCCTAGGATTTCGGCACCCAACGACCTCCGCCGCTCCTGGTTCGCCACCAGGGGCAAGCAGACTCGGTTGGACTCCTTTTTCGATGCGAAGCCAGCAATGGAGTGAATGAATTCAAGGATGTCGACACTCGCGTTAGACCGCAGCAAGGGGTGATGCCATGCCAGATTGGAAGAAGAATGGCTTCGCGAGGGACGGCTGGATCGAGATTAGGGGGGCTCGCACACACAACCTCCAGGACATCGACGTCAGCATCCCCCGGGGCAAGTTCGTCATCATCTCGGGGGTGTCCGGCTCGGGCAAGTCCAGCCTCGCATTCGACACCCTGTACGCCGAGGGCCAGCGCAGGTACGTCGAGAGCCTCAGCTCCTACGCAAGGCAGTTCCTCGGCCAGATGAAGAAGCCCGACTGCGACTCGATAGACGGCCTCTCCCCCGCCATCAGCATCGACCAGAAGCAGGGCAGCCACAATCCCCGCTCAACGGTGGCCACGGTCACCGAGATGATGGACTACCTCAGGTTGCTTTGGGCCCGCGTCGGCCTGCCCCACTGCCCGGTCTGCGAGCGCGAGGTGACCAGGAGAACGGTCCAGGAGATAGTGGACGACGTGCTCTGGCGCTTCGAGGGGCACGGCATCGCGATATGGAGCCCCGCGGTCAGGAACCGCAAGGGCACACACGCCGACCTCTTCTCCGCTCTGGTGGAGCAGGGCTTCCTCGAGGGCAAGGTCAACGGCAGGGAGGCAGCCTTCGAGCAGCCCCCCGAGCTCGAGAAGAACCTGCGCCACGACATCGACGTCAGGGTCGATCGGCTGCTGCTCCACGTCTCCAACCGCCAGCGCCTGACGGAGGCCGTCGAGTCCGGGTTGAGGCTCGGTGCGGGCTCGGTGGCCGTCGAGAGCCTGAGCGCCCCCAAGCCAGGCGACGACAACTCGGACGAGCAGCGTTTCAGGACCCAGCAGGAAGAGGTGATAGCCTACTCCGAGGAGTTCGCCTGCCCCGAGCACGGCTCCTTCATGCCGGAGATGAGCCCGAGGGTGTTCTCGTTCAACAACCCGCTTGGTGCCTGCCCCTCCTGCCAGGGCCTCGGCGTCCAGCGCACCTTCTCGCCCGACCTCGTCATCGACAGGACGGCTACGGTCGCTGAGGGCTGCATCAAGCCGTTCCGCCGCTCGATGATGTCCGGGTGGTACCGAAGCCAGATGACCCAGACCTGCGACCACTACGGCATAGCCGCCGACGTCCCCTTCGGCGAGCTGGGCGAGGACGACATGGACATCCTGCTGCACGGCTCCGGCAGCACGGCCATCAACTTCGAGTTCAACTCCGAGAAGGGCTCGTCCTACCGGATGACCAGGCCGTGGGAGGGGGTCTTCGCCCGCCTGCGCCGCACCTACACCGACACGAGTTCCGACCGGACCCGCTCCAGGCTGTCCTCCTACATGACCGACGAACCATGCACCCAGTGCAACGGCGACAAGCTCAACGAGGCGGTCAGCAAGGTCACGGTCGGCGGCATCTCCCTGCCCGGCATATCCCGCTGCAGCGTGCTCGAGGCCCTCGCCGCGGTCCAGCACTGGAGGATAGGGGGCTTGGACGACACGTGGGACAAGCTCGACCGGGACGTGCCCGACAGCGATACCGTCCGAGCCACCGCGCAGCTCGACGAGCGCTCGCTGTACATCGCCAGGGAGATCATCAAGGAGATCGAGTCCAGGCTGCGCTTCCTCGCGCTGGTCGGCCTCGACTACCTCACCCTCGACCGCCGGGCCAACACGCTCTCGGGCGGCGAGTCCCAGAGGATACGGCTCGCCACCCAGATCGGGACGAGGCTGACGGGCGTCATGTACGTCCTCGACGAGCCCAGCATAGGCCTCCACCCGCGCGACAACGGCCGACTGCTCGAGACCCTGCGCGAGCTGACCGAGCTGGGCAACACCCTGCTCGTCGTCGAGCACGACGAGGCCACGCTCAGGCAGGCCGACTGGCTGGTCGACCTGGGGCCCGGGGCGGGCAAGGACGGCGGGCGGGTCGTCGTCAACGGAACCTTCGAGGATCTGATGGGCAGCGAGGACAGCCTGACCGCCGCCTACCTCACCGGCAGGGAGCGCATACCGATTCCCGAGGACCGCGCATCGCCCGAGGGGGAGCGATGGATCACCATCAGCGGGGCCCGACAGAACAATCTCCAGGACCTCGAGGTCAGGATCCCGCTGGGCTGCATGATTGCCGTGACCGGCGTCTCCGGCTCGGGCAAGTCCTCGCTGGTGACCGAGACCCTCGCGCCTTCCCTGCTCCGTGAGCTCCACGGCTCCGATGCGACCCCCGGCAGGATGGACTCGATATCCGGCATCGATATGGTCGACAAGGCCATCGTCATCGACCAGTCCCCGATTGGCCGGACCCCGCGCTCGAACCCAGCCACCTACACGGGCGCCTTCACACCCATCCGCGAGCTGTTCACGCAGACCAAGCTGGCCAAGGAGCGCGGGTACCTGCCCGGGCAGTTCTCCTTCAACGTCAGGGGCGGGCGATGCGAGGCCTGTAGCGGGGCCGGCTCGAAGAAGCTCGAGATGAACTTCCTGCCCGACGTCTGGGTGACCTGCGAGGTCTGCAAGGGCAAGAGGTACACCAGGGAGACGCTGGAGGTCAAGTGGCGCGGCAAGACCATCCACGACGTCCTGGAGATGAGCGTCGAGGAGGCATGCGCCTTCTTCGCCAACCAGCGCTCGATACACCGCATCCTCTCCACCGTCGAGGACGTCGGCCTGGGCTACATCCGCCTGGGCCAGCCGGCCACGACGCTGTCCGGCGGCGAGGCGCAGCGGGTCAAGCTGGCCGCCGAGCTGCACCGCCCGCCGCGCAACCACACCGTATACATCCTCGACGAGCCGACCACCGGCCTCGCCCTCGCCGACGTCCACCAGCTGATCGACGTGCTGCTGCGCCTGCGGCGAAACGGCCACACCGTCATCGTGATCGAGCATCACATGGACGTCATCAAGTGTGCCGACTGGATCATCGACCTCGGCCCGGAGGGAGGCGAGCGCGGCGGGCTCGTGGTCGCCGAGGGCCCCCCCGACCTGGTCGCCCGGGCACCCGGGAGCTACACCGGCCAGCACCTCGCCGGCTTCGTTTGAGCCAGGCGGCGGGCCAAGCCTTGAGAAGGGGCACCCGGTGAGGGCGGCCGATGTATCGCTCCGGCAATCCGGCCCTCAGCGACTCTACCTTCGAGAAGGGCTCCTACCAGGGTGCCAACTGGTGGGACGACTACGAATCCAACCTGATGACCATCGAGGGGACCGCCGAGAAGACCGGGATCCTGCTCCTGATCACCGCGACCACGGCGCTCGCGACCGCCTTCTCGATGCCGGGGTCCATGCCCCTGATGCTGCTGGGCGCCATCGGCGGCTTCGTCGTCGCGTTGATGGTGATATTCTCCGGCTCGATGAACCCGATGCTCATCTGCGCCTACGCCGCCCTCGAGGGGCTCTTCCTGGGTGGCGTCACCTGGCTCTTCGAAGTGGGTCTGGAGGTCCCGGGGATCGGCATGCTCGCCGCCCTCCTGACCTTCCTCCTCCTCGGGGCGATGATCGCGATATACAGGGCCGGACTGATCCACTGGGACAGGAACATGGCCATCGCGGTCTACTCCGCCCTTGGCGCTATCGTGCTGATCTACCTCGTCTCCTTCATCGGGGTGTTCGTCGGCTTCGAGGTCCCGTACATCCACGGCTCCGGCCCGATTGGCATAGCCTTCTCCCTCTTCGTCATCGGGATAGGCGCGCTGTGCCTCGTGGCCGACTTCGACTTCATCGAGAAGGGGGTTGAGAGGGGCGCGCCAAAGCAACTCGAGTGGAGAGCCGCCTTCGGGCTCATGGTCACGCTGGTCTGGCTCTATTTCGAGATCCTCAAGCTACTGGCGAAGCTGGCCGCGAGGCGTTAGGCGATGAGCGAGGACCGGGCTCTGGAGATGGACGGCCAGGACCCCCTGGCTGACTTCCGCCAGCGCTTCCACATCCCCCTGACCGAATCGGGCGAGGAGGAAATCTATCTCAGCGGCAACTCCCTGGGCCTCCAGCCCCGCAGCATCCAGGAGGCACTGGACCAGGAGGTGGGGGACTGGGCCCGGCTGGGAGTGGCAGGCCACTTCGGGGCCAAGCAGCCCTGGTACAGCTACCACGAGGACCTCTGTGCCCCCCTGGCGCGCCTCGTCGGCGCCCAAGCCCACGAGGTGGTGCCCATGGGCGCGCTCACCAGCAACCTGCACCTTGCCATGGTCTCCTTCTACCGCCCGACCCGGGAGCGCTCTCGAATCCTCATCGAGGCCGGCGCGTTCCCCTCGGACCGCTACGCCGTCGAGAGCCAGGCCCGCTTCCACGGCCTCGACCCCTCCGAGGCCGTGGTCTCCCTCGGAGATGAGGGGGACCTGCTCGACGAGGCCGAGATCGAGGCCTACTTGGAGGCGGAGGGCACTAGCATCGCCCTGGTGATGGTCGGCGGCGTCCACTACTACACCGGGCAGCTGTTCGACATGGGGCGCATCGCCAGGGCCGCGCATCGGGCGGGCGCGACCGTGGGCTTCGACCTGGCCCACGCCATCGGCAACGTGCCCCTGAGCCTGCACGACTGGGGCGTCGACTTCGCCGCCTGGTGCTCCTACAAGTACCTCAACTCGGGACCGGGAGGCGTCGCCGGCCTATTCGTCCACGACCGGCACGCCGGCAGCGACCTGCCCCGCTTCAACGGCTGGTGGGGCACGGACCCCGAGACCCGCTTCGAGATGGGGGAGTTCGAGGCACAGCGGGGCGCTGCTGCCTGGCAGGTCTCCAACGCCCCGGTGATGTCCATGGCCTGCCACCGAGCGGCCCTGGCCATCCACGACGAGGCGGGCATGCCCGCACTGCGGGAGAAGAGCCTGGCCATGACCGACTTCCTCCTGGCCCAGCTGGACGGGCTCCCGGAGGGCTGCATCACCGTCATCAGCCCCCGGCAGGCCGATCGCCGGGGCTCCCAGGTCAGCCTGCGGATTCACGGCGACGCCTCCGTACTCCATCGGGCCCTGGTGGCGGCCGGCGTGGCCTGCGACTTCCGCAACCCCGACGTGATCCGAATGGCGCCAGCCCCCCTCTACAATCGATTCCACGAGCTCTGGCGCGTTACCGAGATCCTGAGGGCGCATCTTTCGTGAGCTCAGACCCACGAGGGTTGTCACTAATTCAGTTCCTTGTGAGTCTGAGAAGGTCAGGTCGACTGTAATGTCCACTGTGGTCAAAGTTCTGACGCTCCTCTAGAACGGTGCGCCTGTCAACATCCGCGTATAGGATGCCTTCCTCGTAATCCGGCAGGGGTCCCGCGATAATCTCTCCAATCGGATTTGCAATCAGTGAACCGCCCGAGTGGATGCCTCCAGCCTTCATCATTTCATCTCGCATCGGGAAGTCATCAACTGAGAGGTGTCCGAAATCTTCTCCTCGGTAGACGCCACACGCTGAAAGAATCCACGACCTTCCTTCTAGGGCCATGAATCTAGTTATGTCTTTTGTAAGGGAGAAAGATCCAGGCCAAACCGCTACGTGAATCATTTCTCCTTCCTGATGCAATGCTGCCCGAGTGAGTGGAATCCAATTCTCCCAGCAATTCAGTCCGCCTATGCGGCCTTCCGGCGTCTCGTAAGTCCGCAAACCCTCTGTATCCCCATCCGCCCAGAGCAATCGCTCATCGAATGTTGGCTTGATCTTGCGATGCCTTCCAAGAATCTCTCCTTCAAATCCAATCGTTAACAGGGTGGCGTAAACACTACTCCCATCGGCTTCGAGTATACCTCCCATCAGCATGACACCATGCTCCGAGGATATGTTACGCATCTCATCCACAATTGGCCCGTCAAGGCTTACTGATTCTCTAACATAACTGGAGTAAGCGCGCTTCTGGTCAGGATTGTCCCAGCGTGCTGAATCTGTCAAACCCATCCAGACAGGATACCCTGGAATGAGCGTCTCACCCCAGGTGATGACCCTAGCACCTTCCTCAACAGCTTCGAAGATCATCGCCATGAGTTTTTTCCATGAGGCGGATTTGTCCAGGAATACCGGCGACATCTGGATGACAGCGACTTTCACAAGTAGGACCTAGGCGCCCTTGTTTGAAAATCCTCCCGGACTCACGAGGGTGCTATTTTTTTCGATAATCGAGGCCCGCGGCGCGAGCAATAGATTCCCCCATTCTTCTCGCCCTTGATTTCGAAAGAGGCCCGTTGGTAGACGAGATTGTCTTAGGGGGAGCGCCACTTTGACAGATGCAAATATCCCGATATGTCGCTGTTCCACCGTCCCTCCCAGGTTCAGTTCTCGTCATGATTCTGACGTAATCCGAGCTCCCATATTCGATGATGAGTTTCGGTTCGAGTTCAGTCCTGAACCCTCGG
>JASMKR010000012.1:0-4737 GCA_030749075.1 Candidatus Thalassarchaeaceae archaeon
AATGTGGAATGATACTTACAAAGTCTCCAGAATTGAAGGATATCCTCTTGCTTGGGACAGGCGAGATATGGACGAAGCATTGCAAGCATGGTCTACACATCGGTTAGGGGAGTGGTTTGAGATTGGTGCTTGGAAGTGTCGCTTTCATCGCGCTGGGCATATTCCAGGGGCAGTTATGGTGGAGATAGAGACGCCCGAAGTTCGAATACTCTGGTCCGGGGATATGGATACCAGAGCCAGTCCGAACGTTCTGGGGGCAGTTCCGGTTGATTGTGATATTTTATTTCTTGAGGGAACATATGGGAACAGGATTCACCCACCTAGGATCGAGGAAGAGGAAAAACTCGTCAGAAAAGTCCTCGAGGTGGTCGATAGGGGTGGCACGGCATTGATTCCTGCCTTCGCGTCTGGGCGGGGACAGGATATCTTGCGAATTCTACGAAGGGAGGCACGAAATCTAGAGGTCCACTACCATGGTATGGGGACGGGTATTACGAAGCATTGGATGGATCACCCTGAGTCGGTGAATGACCCGAAGGGCCTGAGCAAGACCTGGCGCTGGTGCCGGCGGGTGTCGGGTAAGTCCGATCGGCGAAAGGCCCTCGACGCCAACGTTATCGTGTGTACTAGTGGAATGCTCGACGGTGGACCCGCAATTTGGTATGCCAATCGGTTGCGCCATCAGGGCGCCAACGCCATACTACTGACAGGATATCAGGCCGAAGGCTCCGGCGGGCGATTACTCTTGGATGAGGGGAAGCTGCGAATTTTCGGCGAAGTCACACCAATAGATCTCGAGGTCGAGCAGTTCTCCCTATCAAATCACGGTGGACAAGCTGAGTTGACTTCCTTCGCCCGAGCCTGCTCTCCTCGCCACGTTGTTATTTTCCACGCGGATGAGGAAGGTAGGGCGGCTCTAGAACCACTACTTGCAGACGAAATGAAGGTCCACTTACCCCCCAATCAAACTGAAATTATCCTCGAATGACCCTCATACGCGCCCGAACCATTGATAGGCCGTACACGGCATGACGCAGAATACCTAAGCGAAAGCAATGGTACAATAGAAAATAAGGTGAAAAAATGGAAGTATTAGACAACATGTTTGGAGTGACAGAGGCTGGAAGCACTGTCGAGACTGAATTGAAGGCAGGTTTAGCGACCTTCCTTACAATGGCCTACATCCTGTTGGTCAACCCCTCTATGCTAGCAGTGGCAGGGATCCCCTTCACGGATGCCCTGTTCGCTACAGCAATTGCGGCGTTCGTTGGATGTATGGCTATGGCGTTCTGGGCGAAGTTACCCTTCGCACTGGCGCCTGGAATGGGCCTGAACGCCTACTTCGCGTTCACGGTCGCCGCGCCATGGGCGATGGCAATACCTTGGGAAGTGGCTCTCGGAGCCGTCTTCGTTGAGGGTTTGATCTTCTTGATCATATCCCACCCCTCCGTGGGCTGGAGAACCAAGATGATCAACTCGATCCCAACAGATCTGAAGATTGCCACCGGGGCCGGCATAGGTATGTTCCTTGCCATAATCGGACTTCGAGAGATGGGCTGGATCATGAACGACGCAGCCACTCTGGTGAACCTCGGTCCTACTGAGACCTTCACCTACGAGTCCGGGGCCCTGTGGGCCATGGTCGGACTAATCCTAATCGCCGTCATGATGGCTAGAGGCATTCAGGGCGCGATTATCTACGGCATCGCCGCAGTCACTTTGATTGGCTGGGGCCTTGGTGTGGATGACCCCTACAACATGCCTGGCTTGGCCGATGATGGCACATGGACCGCC
The DNA here is from genome assembly GCA_030749075.1 of Candidatus Thalassarchaeaceae archaeon. Taxonomy (GTDB): domain Archaea; phylum Thermoplasmatota; class Poseidoniia; order Poseidoniales; family Thalassarchaeaceae; genus UBA36. The sequence goes on from JASMKR010000012.1 coordinate 1,795, forward strand.
ATGATTCCTGGTTGGGGAGCCGCTGATGTCTCCGCTCCAGCTATAGGGGACATCGTCTCTACTGATGGGTTCTCTACTGGTGCGGTTGGCGCTGCACTCGGTGCTCTGAGCGACGTCGGTGGCGACGTACCTCTGGGCGAATTCTTGTTGGTGATGATTACCTTCCTCTTCGTCGACATCTTCGACACCGCTGGCACCCTGTACTCTGTGGGTCGCCAGGCTGGCTATGTGGATGAGAACGACGAACTGATGAACTCGGACGAGGCATTCATGTCAGACGCCGCAGCGACCGTCGTTGGTGCCCTTTGTGGTACCAGCACCACCACCACTTACATCGAGTCCGCTGCTGGTATCGAGGAGGGCGGCAAGACTGGCCTGACCGCAGCCACTGTTGGTGTGCTGATGCTATCAGGACTATTCTTCGCTAACCTCTTCGCAGCTGTTCCACAGTATGCGATGGCTTCTGCACTGGTCATAGTGGGTGCACTGATGATGCGCCAGGCTGCCGATATCAACTGGTCCGACAGCGATGTCGCCCTACCAGCCTTCGTGACTATGGTTCTGATGCCCTTCACATATTCCATCGCCGATGGTATTGCGTGGGGTATCATCCTCTATGTCGCCATGAAGATTGGACAGGGCAAGATGGATCAGATTAACCAGGTCATGGCAATACTCGCTGCTCTGATGGCGATGTTCTACCTAGGACCTGGAACTGAGACAACTTTCGAGTACCTCATCGGTGGACTCTGATCGCAATTACGTAACGGGAAACCCGGGCCTGACGGCATAGCCTGAAGGCCCGGGCCCCTCCCACGGCTAAGCGGGTAGCATGTCTGATGAGTTGCTCGAGGCCCTGAGGGGCGCCATACGCACGGTGCCGGACTTCCCCCTAGAGGGGATTATGTTCCGGGATATCACCCCCGTGTTGGGCGAACCAAACCTCATGTCAGGCATCACCGAACGCTTCGCTAACGATCTAGAGGGGCTGGGCTGGCGGCCCGAAGCAGTCGTCGGCCCGGAGGCCCGGGGTTTCATCTTCGGTCCCCTCCTAGCAGACACTCTCAAAATCCCCTTCATTCCGGTCCGCAAACCCGGCAAGCTACCGGCCGACACCATCAGCGCAGAGTACAACCTCGAGTACGGATCCAACACCCTTGAGATGCACACTGACGCCCTTAGCACCGGCCAGAGGGTGGTGATAGTTGACGACCTCCTGGCCACGGGCGGCACCGTGGGCGCCTGCGCTGAGTTGTGTGAGGCCCAGGGCGCCGAGGTGGTGGGGTCTCTGTTCGTAATTGAGCTGACCGGCCTCGGGGCGAGGAAAGCACTCTCCTCCATACCTGTACACGCTCTAGTAGAGTTCGCAGCGTAATAATCACAGCATCGCCCCGATTTCTTCAAAGGGACCCGGTCTTTGCATGAGGTGTTAGCCATGGCGAAGAAACCGCCTCCACCACCTCCACCACCTCCACCTCCTAAGGGGAAGAAGGCACCACCGCCACCCAAACCGAAGGCCAAGAAGGCACCACCTCCACCCAAACCGAAGGTCAAGAAGGCACCACCTCCACTCAAGTCGAAGAAGGCAGCACCTCCCCCGAAGGCCAAGCCGAAGAAGAAGCGAGGGAAGCGCTCCAAGAAGGCCGCACCCAAGAAGAAGGGGCGGAGAATCAGAATCAAGCTCGGGCTGAAGCAGCGATACCTCTCCGAGGATGAGGACACCTATGAGGACCAAATTGGATGGACAGCGACACAAGAGGTCCTGGAACCTCTCGATGGTCCTCAAGAGGAGAAGAAACCGGAGGCCATTGAACACCAATGCTCGATGTGCGGCTCAGTCATGCAGATACCACAGCCCAAGCGTGACCGTTACAAGGTGATATGCGCCTATTCCGAATGCGGCCACGAAGATATGATCGGCATGTGATGGGTCAAAGCCCAACCACCGTCAGCAGCCTTCGTATTGCGGCGGCGCAAATCACAATCATAAGCAATCCTTTGACACCATTCTGAGAGGAGACCGCTGAGCCGTATCTCGAACCTATTCCCCCTCCCAGAAGCACAGCGGCCCCGAACGGCGCTAGGAGACCAAGATCCAAACCAATCTGGCCGGACGCGCCAGCTCCCAATAATCCCGCTAGGGAATTCATCCAGATGAAGAGCGCCGCAGTCGCCGCAGTCTGCTTGGCAGACGCCCAACCACTCAGCATAATCACTGGTGAGAGGAAGATTCCACCCCCTATTCCAACCACACCACTAGCAAGACCTATACTACCACCGATCAAAACGGCTTTCGTCGGTTCGGGAGGTCTAACTTCCTCCACATCCCACTTACCTGCAGACAACCTCCATGCGGCGATCAGCAGGGCCAGACCGAGTAGCAGGTCATAGACGGACCCCTCAACACTCATGTATCCCCCCACAGCAGCCAGAGGCACACTCGCGACCACGAAAGGCAGAGTCAACCCCCAGTCGTGATGACCCTGTCTGTGGTAATGCCAGAAGGCCAGTGCGGCGACTATGAGGTTGAGAGACCAGGCGTACTGCTTCAACCAGGTCGACTCGGTGGTGGCGTAGCTGGTCAGTGAGAGGACCGCGAGGTAGCCCGAACCACCTCCGTGACCTACGGAAGAGTACAGGGCCGCCACCACGAAGAGCCCGGCCAGAATCAGCCACATCTCACCTGAAAACACAGACCAGCCACATAGGAAGAACACTTCAACTCCACCGCTACTCAACGGGTATGGAGACCAGCGTCACCCTGCAGCGGGCCATCGAGCTCGCATGCCTCGAGACCATAGGCAGGAGGATCGAGACGGTGCATTTGGCCGACGCTTCCGGACGCGTCCTGGCTACAAACCTCGCATCGAAGGTGGACGACCCAAGATTCGACAACTCTGCTATGGATGGGTGGGCCGTACGGGTCGCCGACTGCAAGGCCGA
>JASMKR010000013.1:0-4230 GCA_030749075.1 Candidatus Thalassarchaeaceae archaeon
TACATCGCAGCGCTACTCTACGTAGCTGGACTCGGCCTAGTCACATACGGTAGCATGGGCCTAGTTCCGACCTCTAGGGAAGAAGACGAAGAGTAGTTTCCTGGCTCAGGGTAGTCAGCCGGCTTTGCCGGCTGCGGGCCCGCGTGCACGAAGGGTTGAACCCATGTCGTCCAGCAGCACCGCCCCATGAGTGTACGGTCTAGGCGCTGTGCGGCGGCACTCTCGCTGGGCATTCTGGTACTGATGTCACTGTCGCCAGTTCTGATTGACGGGCTTGGCGAAGCAGGACCTACTAGAAGCGTCTCCAGCCGCTCCACAAACTGCTCGGCGGTATGCATCACCGAGATGATGCCCAACGCCGACGGCTCCGACCAAGGTGTGTTCCCGAACGGAGAGTGGGTCGAGCTACACAACTCAGGCACAGTGGACATTAGCCTTGAGAGTTGGACGCTTGAGGACGTCGGCGGTTGGATCCACCCGATTGATTCGTCGACATGGGTTGGCTTCGACCAACTACTCAATCCATACATCATTTCAGCTGGCTCCTACGCCGTAATAGCCGAGAACGAGGTCGGCACCCTGAGGTTGAACAACGCAGGCGAGACACTGTACCTCAAGGATGCCAGCGGGGCCATCATCCACACAGTGACTACCGGCGAGGCATCCAATGGGATCTCGAAGATTCCCCCTGCTGATTCATCTGCGGATTGGGTCGACTCCGAGGAGAACACCCCCGGGGCTGAGAACTCCGAGGGGACAGGCGGTGGCGGTGGAGAGACAGAGGGGACTCCCTACGATCTCACTCGGGTGATGATGATGCCGAGCGGGGCTGAAGCCACTGGTCTGCATGTCAACTCACTGGGGAATCTGTTCGTCAACGCGATGCATCCCGACGATGATTACTACGATGCCACGGTCGGGGTGGTCAACGGGGTTGATTGGAACGCCCTTCCTGATGTGGTTCCCGAGCTGGACCTTTCCAGTAGCGAATGGGATGTCTGGCATGGCGTAAGGGTGTCTCACGGAGATTACCAGGTGCTCGTGCAAAGCGGTGATGGGCTGTCCGAGGGAGGTGTCGCAGGAGGAATCTACGCTGCCGATGACGGTGAACTCCTGTTCACCAGCCAGAAGCCAGACTTCAACGCCTTCGTCCCCCTAAACCCACAGGGTACCAGAGGCTATCTGTACACTACTTGGGAGAGTCGGCCTGCAGGGGTGAGTCAGCTCTTGATTCAGTGGAACTCGGCCTCGGAGGAATGGGACGTCCTAGGTGGCTTGATGCAAGACCTCAGCGGGATGAACGGCGGATGGGTGCTGTGCTTTGGCTCAATCAGCCCGTGGGGCACTCCACTTCTCTCCGAAGAGCTCTACTTCGCCGACACAGAGAACTGGAACGACCCCGGATACCATTACCACTCAGACCAACAGGAACTGGCCGATTACTTGGGCTACTACCCCAATCCATACGATTACGGTTGGATCGTCGAGATAGAGGATGCAGATACGCCGACGCCGACCTTCGAAAAGCAGCTCTCGATGGGCAGATTCTCGCACGAGAACGCTCAGGTGATGCCCGATCAGAGGACAGTGTACCTGTCTGACGACGAGTACGGGACGGTGCTGTTCAAATTCATAGCTGACACGCCAGGTGACCTAGAATCGGGTACCTTGTATGCTGCTAGGGTCGCACAGGACTCAGGAAGTAATCCCGCTACCACTGGGTTCGACGTTCAGTGGGTGGAGTTGGCTTCATCCAGCGATTCTCAGATTGAGGCTTGGATAGATGAGTACGATGGCATCACCACTGCGGATTTCGTCGATGGTGAGAACTCGTACATCTCCGACCAGGAGATCAACGACTGGGCCGAGGGAATCCTAGACGACGATCTGGATGGTGACGGCGATGTCGGTTCGGCAGTCGACGACAGAGTCGCTTTCCTCGAATCAAGGAAGGCTGCCGGAGCCATCGGGGCCACCGACGAGTGGAACAAGATGGAGGGAGTTGTCTTCAATCCCGCAGCACCCGGTTACGTGTATCTGGCGATGTCGGACATCCGATACGACATGAGCGACTCGCAAGGAGACATCAGGCTGTCCGAGAACCGCTGCGGGATAGTCTACAGGATGCCGGTTGAGGACGACTGGGATGTCAGTCGGATTGAGCCGGTTATCGCTGGTGGAACCTACTCATCCGGCTCGTGCGACCCGAACCGAATAGCCGGGCCCGACAACCTAGCTGTGCTCGATGACGGCAGGGTCCTAGTGGCCGAGGACACCGGCAAGCACGACAACAACATGCTGTGGCTCTGGGATCCTCCCGTCGAGCCGACCGAATGGGACGGCGAGTACGACGTGAAGTTCACCCGCATCATGCCTGCAGAGGTTCCGGACAGGGACAACGACTGGTTCGAGTTGACCAACACGGGGGACTCGGTTGTCAATCTGGCTGGCTGGACCATCGAACGCATCCGCTCGACCGAACCTTGGGTATCTATGGTCAACGATCTAACAATCGATGCAGGCGCGTCAGTGGTGCTGACCGAGAACCCAGCCAACCTACTCGCGGACGGGGGCATCGAGGCCCTCGATGGCAACGTCGTGCTGAACAACATGCCCTGGTTGGTTGACTCCGGCAGCGCCCTGCAGCTGAAGGCCCCCGACGGCACCGTGGTGGATGCCATAGCCTTCGGCGGCGGGATTGCCGAGATTAACGGCTGGCAGGGCGCTGCAGTGTCAGTACCCGGAGATGGGACACCTGGACTCATCCTGATGCGCGGCGGCGGCTGCGGGGACTACCCCGACACAGATACCGGGTCGGACTGGGAACAGCGATGGATCAGGATCGGCGCATCGACCTTCTGTGATGGAGGGCACTTCACGACAGGGGCAGCCTCGTCCGTATCCGCCTCAATAGGCCCAGATTCGGCCTTCAACGACTTGAAGCAGTGGATTGAAGCTGCCGAGAGTTCCATCCACCTGCACGTCTACCAGTTCATGAGCCCCGATCTGACCCAAACGCTCCTCGATGCGATTGCCAGAGGGGTCGAGGTGACGCTGCTGCTCGAAGAAGGGATTCTCGATGGTAGCAGCACAGTCAACAACCAGAGGGGGCATGCACAGACTCTGCATGATGCGGGTGCGACGGTTCTCTGGATGGAGGACCCAACCCAAATCAGTTCGCCTTACGCGTTCATCCACAGCAAGGTGGCTGTCAGGGACTCTGAGAGCGTGTGGATCTCGTCTGGTAACTGGAAAGACACCAGCGTGCCTCCCGATGGGGTAGGCAACCGCGAGTGGTCAGTGATATTGAACTCCCAAGCCGCTGCCGAGTTGGTCCTGTCCCGAATGGCATGGGACGAGAATGCTCAGCATCTGCACATCTTCCCTCACTCGTCTTGGCACGCTCCGACTTTCGACTGGGCCATGGAGGAGCCGTGGCACGAGGGCGAACTGACGCCCATCGAGTACCATCAGGGCCCGTTCGATGCCCAACTCCTGACTTGTCCTGATGACTGCGTCACGGGCATAGTCTCGATGATCGAATCAGCGCAGCAATCAATCGAGCTTTCTGTGCAGTATCTGGATCTGGACTGGTACTGGGGCTTCGGTGAAAACCCAATCATTGCTGCTCTCCACGATGCAGCGCAGAGAGGCGTTAGCATACGCCTGATGCTGAACGGATTCTACGCAGAGTGGGACGAAGAGATTCGCGATGCCATCCACATGTTCAACACGGATTGGAACGCGACCGAGGGGCTCGATGCCACGGCGCGGCTGATGGCCTACTCCGACACCATCGTCAAACTGCACAACAAGGGCGCCATCATCGATGGCTCGAGTGTTCTCGTTGGAAGCATGAACTGGGGTTCGAGTGCGTCATTGAGGAACCGCGAGATGGGTGTGCTGATCCACCATCAGGGGCTCGCCGCTGAATACTCTGCCTCCTTCGAGGAGGACTGGAACAGATTGGATCCGACGACCGACTCAGACGGCGATCTGCTCCCGGACCAGTGGGAGGTCCAGTACGGGCTCAACCGGCACTCTGCGGCCGTCCTCGGCACAGCCCTCAGCGAGCAGTCTCTGGACCCCGACGAGGACGGGTTGAACAACCTCGAGGAGTTCCAGTTGAACGGGGACCCGTTGTCCAACGACACCGACGGCGACTGCATACCCGACGGCGAGGAGTCGGCATTCGCCCAGAGTGTGCTCCGCTCACCCTCATTTGCCATG
>JASMKR010000014.1:0-1797 GCA_030749075.1 Candidatus Thalassarchaeaceae archaeon
CTCGGAGCGTTGCCGCTCATGCATCTCCTCGCACTCGAGGACGAGGGAGAGGCTATCCACCCAAGCCACATCTAAGGCAGACAGATTGGCGAGGGAGTTCGTGACTATGCTCTCCAATCCTGCAGCCCACACCGAGGACCCGACTCACGGCGAGATGATGATTCACTACTCCTCGCTCATCGACGCGCACCAAGGACAGGCTCCGGCCAAGACCATTGAGGAGATGGTCGCGGTCTTCGAGCGGCAGAGAAACAAGAGGCAGAGGTCTTTGATTCGCGACGTGGCCAACCAGAATGAGTGGAACGACGTCGAGCTCGACGCAGAGCGGAGAGAGGAGATGCTGGCCAAGATCACCGGTGAGAGGCCCAAGCACATGCCATCGTGGGAGGAACTCCTCTCCGAAGTCGAGGAACTTCTGGAAGGGGATGAAGGATGAGCGGCGAGAGGGACCCTAGGGCGCACTGGCTCGACGACGATCCGTTCGACAAGAGGACTCCTCCGAGCAGCCACAGCGCGGCCCGGGATGACGGCAACTGGCGCCAGCCGCACATCAGGGTGGTTCACGCTACCGGATCTGGCGCTCCCTTCGTGCGAATATTTGGGGTCGAGGAGCAGGCTAGACCGATTCCGGTTCACACTGGTTCCATCTGGCACTTCTCAAAGATTGAGATTAACCATCTAGTCCAGGCCACTCTGGCTTTCTCTCTAGCCTTAGCATTCATGTCAGTAGGGGGGATAATCGGGGCCCTGAGTAATACTACTCTATTCTTCGTGGGGGGTATTCTGTATGCTATTGCAATAGCACCGGCGTTTCTAGTTCATGAGACGGCGCACAAAGTGGTTGCCCGCAAATATGGCTGTTGGGCAGAGTTCAGAGCTTCTCCAGGTGGCCTTAGGTTTGGAATTTTCATAGCAGCTCTGACAGGTATAGTATTCATGGCCCCAGGAGCGGTGATGGTGGCAGGCAACACCAGTCGCTCCCAGTTTGGCAAGATTGCCCTCGCGGGCCCCGTTTCCAATGTCGCACTTTGGGTGTTGGGACTGTGCGCTATACTTCTCGGCGGAGCAGAATCCGTACTGGGTGAGTTGATTCTTGTCCCATGGCTATGGGGAAATGCCGTTCTAGGGCTGTTCAATATGCTACCATTCGGACCACTGGACGGGAAGAAAATCAGGACATGGTCAATCCCCGTATTCTGGATTTGGTTCATCATCTGCGCTAGCCTAGTTTGGTTCAACTTGACCCAATTGGATTCTCTTCTAGGGTTGTGAAATCAGTAGTAGATCGCATCCTCTGAGTCGTCGCCTTCATCCAATACCCCTTCTTCCTTCGGGGCGAATTGTAGGAATCTCAGGAGGGCGGAGCCCGACAGCGAGTCTAGGAAGCCGCCGAGGAGGACCTTCGATAGGACCTCGTCCCTCGGACCCTCAGCAGCCATCCGCTTGAGCTTGCGCAACTGGTACGCCACCGAGGGTTGACTCACACCAATCTCTTCAGCAATCTCTCGCTGACTGTAGCCCAATGCGCGCATTTTGGCGATTGTCGCGAGTTTGCTTGCATCCACGACACGCGAAATTACGAATATTTATTCAATCTACCTATCATTGATAGGAACAAGCCCTCAGTTATTCGTTTACTCTATTGCGTTGAGCACCGGCTTCTCATCGCAGTGGAAGAAGGTCATCAGGGCCCACCAGGTGATCATGTCGAGGCTGTTAGCGAGGTTGGCGATACCGCTGTTCTCCTCGCCGTAGTCCTTGCCGGTGGTATCCATCCACTCCTCCATCTCCTCGAGA
>JASMKR010000015.1:0-4142 GCA_030749075.1 Candidatus Thalassarchaeaceae archaeon
GGCCATCTTCGATGGCCATGACGTGGCGATCGGAATTTTCCGCAGGATACTGCAGAGTCAGGGCTGCGAGGTCATCCACCTCGGCCACGACCGCGGTGCCGACGAGGTGGCCCGCGCCGCCATCCAAGAGGATGCTCATGCGATTGCCATCACTTCCTATCAGGGTGGTGCGGTGGAGATGTTTGCTCACACCAAGGAAATCCTTGACGAGGCGGGCTTCGGGCACGTCTTCCTGTTCGGTGGCGGAGGTGGGACCATCCTGCCCCACGAAATCGAGCATCTGGACAAGAACGAGATAGCCCGCATCTACTCGCCCGACGACGGACGCGAGATGGGACTGGTCGGCATGGTGCAGGACGCCATGGATTCGGCTCTCAATGTCGACTTGCTCGAAGAGTCTAGGTTTGACGATCTCTCCGGACCCGTGACGGCAGACGACCACGGGGCGGTGTCGAGGTTGCTCACTCTCGCCGAGAACGGTAACGAGGGGGCTTTCTCGACTGTTCTGGAAACAGTGCGCTCATGCGCCAAGGAGGATTCCTGTCCTGTCGTAGGCCTGACTGGGACTGGTGGGGCTGGTAAGTCCAGTCTGACTGACGAGATTATGCTCAGAATTCAGCGTGACAATCCAGGCAGGAAGATAGCCCTACTGGCCACAGATCCAACTCGCAAGCGAACGGGCGGTGCGCTCCTAGGAGATCGAATCAGGATGAACTCACTCTCCGACGAGAACCTGTTCATGCGCTCGTTCGCGAGCAGGGACAGCGGCCGTGAGATTGCTGACTGCGTGGGCAGGGCCATCGAGGCCTGTCAGGCCGTGGGATTCGACATGGTGTTCGTGGAAACCAGCGGAATAGGCCAGGGCGACGACGCCATCACCGAAGTAGCGGATCTGTCAATGTACGTCACAACACGCGAGTATGGGGCTCCGAGCCAGCTTGAGAAGCTTGAGATGCTGGATGCCGCGGACATCATCGTGCTCAACAAGTTCGACCGCAGAGGCTCTGAGGAGGCTCTGTCGGAGATACGCAAGCAGTTCAAGCGCAATCGCGAGATGTGGGATGCAGACAACTCCTCACTTCCCGTTATTCCCACGATAGCGAGCCAGTTTGCCGACGCAGGAGTGGACATGCTCTGGGAGAGGCTCGCCGGATTACTCCATGACAGGCACGGCGCCGATTTCTCAGCGGCCCCGGCCAGAATGGGCGACGACGACCTGCCGCACCGCTCGAACCCGATCCCTTCCGAGAGGCAGGGCTACCTCGCAGAGGTCTCGACCGCGGTGCGCAGCTACCACGATAGGACAGAGGAGGCCGTGGGTCGTGTGAGACTGGTGCAGCAGCTCGAGGCCTCAGCCGAGCAGATGCGGTTCAAAGGGAAGGATGCCGTGGCCGACGACTTGGCCGAAGAGGCTGTCAGTGTCAGGTCTACAGTGGCTGAGGCGGTATGGAATGCTCTCGATGAGTTCGATGCCAGAGCCAGGGCGTATCGCTCTGGCGAGGCCAGTTACACAGTGCGAGGCAAGGATATACCGGTGGATACCACCAAGACCACCCTCTCGGGATTGGACCTTCCGCGAGTCGCCCTACCCGACACCGAGGACTGGGGAGAGCGGCTTGACTGGGTTCGCAAGGAGAACGCCCCCGGCTTGTTCCCCTACACCGGAGGGGTGTTCCCGTTCAGGCGCGAGGACGAGTTACCTGTGAGGATGTTTGCAGGGGAAGGCAGCGCCGAGCGCACTAACAAGCGCTACCACTTCCTTTCCAAGGGTCAGCCGTTCAACCGGCTCTCCGTGGCCTTCGATTCACCCAGCCTGTACGGACACGACCCCGTGGAGAGGTTGGACATCTTCGGTAAGGTCTGCGAATCAGGGGTCTCCATCAGCACCGTGGACGAGATGGAAAGGCTGTTCGAGGGCTTCGATCTGTGTGCCCCCAACACCTCCGTATCGAAGACTATCAACGGCAACTACTGGTGGCACCTAGCCGCCTTCTTCACCGTCGCAATTCGCCAGCAGGTGGCCAAGTTCGTTGAGGAGAACGGCAGGGAGCCGACCGGCGAAGAGAGAGGCGATATCAGGACGAATACGCTGAGCACCGTGCGAGGCACGGTCCAAGCGGACCAACTCAAGGAGGCGATGGGTCAGAACACACTGGTCTTCAACCTCGACACCGCTTTGCGGATGATGGGGGATGTGGCGGAATTCTACGTCGAGAACGAAGTGCGAAACCACTACTTCGTCTCGATCTCGGGGTACCACATCGACGAGGCTGGGGCCAATCCGATAAGCCAGGCTGCACTGACCCTCTCAAACGGTCTGACCTACGTCGAGTTGTTTAACGCGCGCGGGCTGGACGCTGACAAGTTCGTGCGCAACTTCAGCTGGTTCTTCTCCAATGGAATGGACCCCGAGTACGCTGTGATAGGCCGGGTCAGCCGCAGGATATGGGCTATCGCAATGCGTGACCTCTACGGAGTCGGCGAGCGTGGCCAGAAGCTCAAGTACCACATCCAGGGGAGTGGTCGCTCACTGCACTCTCAGGAGTTCACCTGGAACGACTACCGCACCACTCTACAGGCCCTGTACGCATTGGCGGACAACGCTAACAGCCTGCACACCAACAGCCGCGACGAAGCCTTCGGCACGCCGACCGAGGACACCGTGCGAGACGCCGTGGCCATCCAGCTAATCTTGTCCAAGGAGTACGGCTGGCTGCAGAACGAGAATCCGCTGCAGGGCTCGTATATCGCAGAGTGGCTGACTGACAACGTCGAGGAACAGGTCCTGAATATCTTCGAGGAGATGCACGCCCGTGGTGGCGTGCTGGGCTCTCTGGAGGTCAATTACCAGCGCAACCGCATTCAAGACGAATCGATGGTGTACGAGCACCGCAAGCACTCCGGTGAACTACCTATAGTCGGAGTCAACACCTATGTCGACGAGGGGTCGGCAGTGATGTCCGCCGACGGCTTCGACGTCGATGTCACGCGCTCTGACGAGGTCGAGCGGCAGATGGTGATTGATAGGAATAAGGAGTTTAAGCAGGCTCATGCGGCCGAGGCCGAGGCGGGTCTGGCTAGACTCAAGCAGGTCGCCCGCGAGGGTGGCAACCTGTTCGAGGTGATGATGGATATCGTCGAGCACTGCACTGTCGGTCAGGTGACTCAGGCGTTGTTCGAGACGGGTGGAAAGTTCCGGCGTAACATGTGACGGCTTTATCTACCTCCGCTGGCGCGGTGCCACCTCCGGAGTTGTGTCAAGTGACGTGAGAGGCATCGATCACCAGCATTGACCGCCGGTGAGAGGTGACTATAATCAGGGAAAATGACGACGGAGACAAGTTCGGGGTGTTTGCTCAGTTCATGAGTAGGCTGCTGGATGTAGCGGAGCTGTTCTACCAACTGCTGAGAGAAGACTTGAGACAAAAGCAGCAGTGTGCTGAGGAGACTCGGATGCACAGCGAGCAGACGCTCTACATGGAGCACGACTTCGGCTGGGAGTTCCAACAAGAGGAACTCTAATTCAACGCTGGCAGTTGGGACAGTAGAAGGTCGAGCGGCCCGACTGGACGATGCGCCTGATGGTGGTATCACATCCCTCTGAAAGACAAGTCTCGCCTTCCCTGTCGTAGACCTGGAAGGAGTGGCTGAAGTATCCCAAGTCGCCTTCGACGTTGACGAAGTCGCTGATGCTCGAGCCTCCGGCGTCAATCGCCTCTACGATGACGTCGTGCGTTGCGGCAGTTACTCGCTCGACTCGTTTGGTCACCCCCGATTTTCCCGCTACTGAGGATGCCCTCCTCCTGGGGGAAATCCCTGATCTGAACAGTATCTCGCAGACGTAGATGTTGCCGAGGCCAGCGACGGTGCGCTGGTCGAGCAGGGCCGCCTTCATCGGTGTCCTGCGTCCCCTGAGGGCCTCGGCCATATCAATCGGGGTCAGATCATCTGGCGTGGGTTCCGGTCCGAGCTTGGCTAGGAACTTGTTCTGATCCTGCTGAGAGGTTTCGAAGTGGTCCATGAATCCGAATCGCCGATGGTCAGAGAACACCGCCCTCCCTCCGTCATCGAGGTGTACGACGACCCAATCATGGGGCCCGTCGCCGGAATCGTTGCTGTCCGCACCCAGCAAGGTCCAGCGG
>JASMKR010000016.1:0-6963 GCA_030749075.1 Candidatus Thalassarchaeaceae archaeon
ATTGACTATTTAAGGCGGCAAAGATAGTGATTTCAGGGGGGGACGTAGTCCCCCCCTAGTGCAAAAACTTGCAACAGTAGGTGTAACGACACTGCTCCCGTAGGGAGCAGTGAAAAATTGCACAAAACAGGAAAAGTTGCAACTATGGAAGTGACAATAATGCAGAGAGGAAACAATACAGAACAAAATGAAACAACAACGATAGTTATGGAAAGGCTGCCGGAGCTGGACGAGGAGGAAACCTCGACGGCCTTGGAGAACACCAGATGGGCTGCTGGTTTCGTAGGTGCTCCATTGGGGGCGATATACAACGACGCGGGAGTAGACTTGCAGGTGGTGTCCACACGGACCGTGAGGTGTCTGGCTGTGGCGGACCACCCATACTGCTACCGGGCCCTTGCTATGATGGCGCTGTCCTTCGAGACTGCCGGAGTGGAGCTCGAAGTCGAGCCTTACACGATAATCCGTCCGCTGCCGCCCGAAGAAGAGCAGGATGAGCAAGGGTCAGAGGACGAGGATACCGGAATGGAGGTGGCCTGAGTGTGCCCCTATCAGAACGAGGACGCCCGTCGCTTCTGGTCGAAGGCCTGCAACTACCATCGAGGAACCGACATGGGCCACAACTGCGGCAATCCGACTGCGTGCCAGCGCACGCTTGACAAAGCCGAATCCGCCGAGGAGTGGCACCTCCTGTTCGTAGAGAGGTGGCAGTGATGTGGTTCTTCACCGTGGATGGGATGCTTAGCATCGTCAAGCACAGGGACGAGGACTGCTATCTCGTGAGATCGAGGACCCCGGTGGTCCTTGAAAGGAGATTTCCCGAGGACCCAGTAATATGCCTCGAGGAGGCTGACTACCGTTACAGGGTCGTCGTGCCCTGGGAGCGGTTGATGTGCGAGATGATGAGTGAGATGAACTCGCTCTTCCACCTCGGCTACACGGACTTCAAGGGAGCCTGCAGTAGGCGGGGGGACTCGGATTACCTCGAGGCGCTCGGTCGCGTCTGGGAAGTGATGCGGGGCTATCAGGATATGAGGGAGGCTAACTATGAGTAAGAAATCGATGAATATGATACTAGCAAACTGGGTTCATTCTAGAGTCTGCGAATCATGTCGTGAAACAGGTGCGGGCCCTAAGTTTGCGCAGCATGAAGGATGCAAAAATTGCCTGTCCGTGATTAATTGGCTTCTAGGTGGGCAAACCGGAGACCGAGAACTCCAGGGGTTGTTCCAGTGGGTGCGATCCCGAAGTGGTGGAGTCAAACAGTGGAGAGCGATAGAGGAGAAGATGCAGCGGGAAATAGCCAGAAGAGCGGCTGTGCCGAGAATTGAGTGGCAGGATATCGGGCCCGACAACATAGACTACTGGGAGAGTTGGCAGGAGGGGAATGAATGAGTTACAGCCCCGAATGGGTCCTAGTCGAGGAGCTTGCGAAATCCCCACGTCCTGGGTACCCAGAGAGGCGGGGAATTGGTACGGAAGAGGTCGATGATTGGATTGAGAAAATCAGGTGCATGGGTGTCAGATCCATCATCTGCTTCCTCTCGGACGACCAACTGCCCTTCTACTCTGGACTGCCATCCGGACTGATTCAATACTACATAGATGCCGGGTTCGATGTAACGCACATCCCCGAGGAGGATTACAGAAGTCCCCCTTTGAGCGGGGATAAGGCGTCTCTCGCGGCAGACGCCTTCGATTACATGGAGAAGCCGGTATTGGTACACTGCAGCGCTGGAATCGCTAGGACTGGTGTGGCTATTGATGCAATTATGACCAGTCGGCGCATTGATTTGGACCCGTAGGGTCCGAATCACCATGGTCAGCGGTGCTGATGAGGGGGTTTCGGGGGACGTCGCCCGTGCCTCCGACGGTCGCATGCCCCTGCGCGTCGTCACGGCCGCGGCCATCTTCGATGGCCATGATGTGGCGATAGGGATCTTCCGCAGAATTCTGCAGAGCCAAGGCTGCGAGGTAATCCACCTCGGCCACGACCGTGGTGCTGACGAGGTTGCACGGGCAGCCATTCAGGAGGATGCCCACGCAGTGGCGATTACCTCCTACCAGGGAGGTGCGGTGGAGATGTTCGCCCACACCAAGGAGATACTCGACGAGGCGGGCTTCGGGCACGTCTTCCTGTTCGGTGGCGGAGGAGGGACCATCCTGCCCAACGAGATAGAACATCTCAACGAGAAGGGGATAGCCCGCATCTACTCACCCGACGACGGTCGCGAGATGGGGCTTGTCGGCATGGTGCAGGATGCCATGGAGTCAGCGATGCACATCGACTTGCTCGACGAGTCTCGGTTTGACTCCCTCTCCAATCCCGTGACGGCAGACCACCACGGAGCGGTTTCAAGGTTGCTCACTCTAGCTGAGAACGGTGACCAGGGAGCTTTCTCGGCCACCTTGGAGCGTGTGCGCTCGTGCGCAAAGGAGGATGCTTGTCCGGTCGTAGGTCTGACAGGGACCGGTGG
The DNA here is from genome assembly GCA_030749075.1 of Candidatus Thalassarchaeaceae archaeon. Taxonomy (GTDB): domain Archaea; phylum Thermoplasmatota; class Poseidoniia; order Poseidoniales; family Thalassarchaeaceae; genus UBA36. The sequence goes on from JASMKR010000016.1 coordinate 2,478, forward strand.
GGCTGGCAAGTCCAGCCTGACCGACGAGGTCATGCTCAGGATTCAGCGTGACAACCCTGGCAGGAAGATTGCTCTGTTGGCCACCGACCCCACTCGCAAGCGCACCGGAGGAGCGCTTCTGGGGGACCGTATCAGGATGAACTCACTCTCCGACGAGAATCTGTTCATGCGCTCCTTCGCTAGCAGGGAGAGTGGTCGCGAGATTGCCGACTGCGTGGGCAGGGCCATCGAGGTCTGCCAGGCGGTGGGCTTCGACATGGTGTTCGTCGAAACCAGCGGCATCGGACAGGGCGACGACGCCATCACCGAGGTTGCCGACGTCTCGATGTACGTCACCACGCGAGAATATGGGGCTCCCAGCCAGCTCGAGAAACTCGAGATGCTCGATGCAGCCGACATCATCGTGCTCAACAAGTTCGACCGTAGGGGCTCCGAGGAGGCCCTGTCGGAGATACGTAAGCAGTTCAAGCGCAATCGCGAGATGTGGGATGCAGACAACTCCTCCCTTCCCGTGATTCCCACGATAGCGAGTCAGTTCGCCGACGCCGGGGTGGACAGGTTATGGGAGAGGCTTGCAGGAATCCTGAACGACAGGCACGGCGCCGATTTCTCCGCGGCTCTAGCCAGAGTGGGCGAGGACGGGTTGCCCCACAAATCGAATCCGATTCCCTCCGAGAGGCAGGGTTACCTCGCAGAGGTCTCTGCGGCGGTGCGCAGTTACCACGAAAGGACTGACGAGGCTGTGAGTCGTGTCAGGTTAGTACAGCAGCTCGAGGCATCAGCCGAGCAGATGCGCTCGACCGGAAAGGATGCGGCGGCCGATGATCTGGACGAGGAGGCTGCGAACGTTAGGGCAATGGTCCCTGAGGATGTCTGGAACTCTCTCGATGATTTTGATTCTAGGGCCGCTGCTTACCGCTCGGGCGAGGCCAGCTACACTGTGCGAGGAAAGGAGATCCCTGTGGATACCACCAAAACCACTCTCTCGGGGTTGGACCTTCCCCGCGTCGCCCTTCCGGACACCGAAGACTGGGGAGAGCGGCTTGACTGGGTCCGCAAGGAGAATGCCCCGGGTTCGTTCCCCTATACTGGAGGCGTGTTCCCGTTCAGGCGCGAGGACGAGCTCCCTGTGAGGATGTTCGCAGGCGAAGGTAGCGCCGAGCGGACCAACAAGCGGTACCACTTCCTGTCCAAGGACCAGCCGTTCAACCGACTCTCCGTAGCCTTTGACTCGCCCAGCCTGTACGGGCACGATCCCGTAGAGAGGCTCGACATCTTCGGCAAGGTCTGCGAGTCCGGCGTCTCCATCAGCACCGTGGACGAGATGGAGAGGCTGTTCGACGGCTTCGACCTGTGTGCCTCTAACACCTCCGTCTCGAAGACCATCAATGGCAACTACTGGTGGCATCTAGCCGCCTTCTTCACCGTAGCTATACGTCAACAGGTGACCAAGTTCGTCGAGGAAAACGGTAGGAATCCTTCCGACGAGGAACGGGCGGATATCAGGGTGAAGACACTCAGCACCGTTAGGGGCACCGTCCAGGCGGATCAACTCAAGGAGGCCATGGGTCAGAACACCTTGGTATTCAATCTCGACACCGCTCTGCGGATGATGGGGGACGTCGCGGAGTTCTATGTCGAGAACGACGTCCGCAACCACTACTTCGTCTCAATATCGGGATACCACATCGACGAGGCTGGCGCCAACCCGATCAGTCAGGCCGCGCTCACACTGTCGAACGGGCTGACCTACGTCGAACTGTTCAATGCGCGCGGGCTTGACGCAGACAAGTTCCTGCGCAACTTCAGCTGGTTCTTCTCCAACGGGATGGACCCTGAGTACGCCGTCATCGGCCGGGTGAGCCGCAGGATATGGGCAATCGCTATGCGCGACCTCTACGGGGTCGGTAATCGAGGTCAGAAGCTCAAGTACCACATTCAGGGGAGTGGTCGTAGCCTGCACTCACAGGAGTTCACCTGGAACGATTACCGTACCACTTTGCAGGCCCTGTACGCCTTAGCGGACAACGCGAATTCGCTTCACACAAACAGCCGGGACGAGGCCTTCGGAACGCCGACCGAGGACACGGTACGAGACGCTGTAGCCATCCAGCTAATCCTATCCAAGGAGTATGGCTGGCTGCAGAACGAGAACCCGCTGCAGGGCTCATACATCGCCGAGTGGCTGACCGACAACGTCGAGGATGAGGTCCTGAGGATCTTCGAGGAGATGAATGCCCGTGGCGGCGTGCTCGGCTCGCTGGAGGTGAATTACCAGCGCAACCGCATTCAGGACGAATCGATGGTGTACGAGCAGCGCAAACACTCCGGTGAGCTCCCCATAGTGGGAGTCAACACCTACGTCGACGAGGGTTCGGCCGTGATGTCTGCCGACGATTTCGACGTCGATGTCACACGCTCGGACGAGGCAGAGAGGCAGATGGTAATCAATCGCAACAAGTCGTTCAAGGAAACTCACGCGACCGAGGCCGAGGCGGGACTGGCAAGGCTCAAGCAGGTCGCCCGCGAGGGCGGCAATCTGTTCGATGTGATGATGGACATCGTAGAGCACTGCACCGTAGGTCAAGTCACTCAGGCGCTTTTCGAGACAGGTGGCAAGTTCCGCCGCAATATGTGAGCGCTAAAGGAACTCGTAGGGGTTGCTCGGTGGCCCGGGCAGGGCGAGCGGCTCTCCCGTCGGCGGAGGTGGCAAGTTGCCGAGGTCGGAGAAATCACTCAAACTGGTCTGATCCGAGTCTCCCCTAATGGAAGACGACAGGAGCCAGGCCAATGTCTTCTCCGGGAGCTTGGATATCCTAATCCAGATTACCTTAGGCAACTCCTTGGGCGGGCAACAACTCAGGTTCACCACCTCCATCGAGTTGGCGGTCTCGGCGCATACGTACACACCGCGCTTTCGGAAGCGGCCCTTCCTAGAACTAAGCATCACGCATTGGAACGGGAACCATCCCTCAGACTTCTGCTTGCGATTTGATGACATCTCTATCACGACGCCGGACTCGAGAGCGTTTTCCTCGAGTTCGGACTCCTTAATCACGTGGAGTATGCCCGAGGGTAGCGATTTGGTATCGGACCCCCAGGGGCCCTCGATATCGTCGTTGGTCCTACCGTAGTGGAAGGAAGTATGGTCTATGGTGCCTCGGGCTGGGGGGCCGGCCTCCGGGATTGCGGTCAGTGTCCAGGTCAGTGTAGTAGTTGTCTTTCTGCTCATTTTTTCATCTCCTTTTTGTGTTTATTTCCAACGATATTGGGTGCTTCTTGTGTACGTGTTCAAGTCTCTAAATGGCGTCTTTCTACGGCCCCTCGCTGGAACCATAGAGAGGAACAAACTCGGTTATAATCTATCTCAGAAAAATATCCAAGTTGTTCGAACTAAATTCGATAGGAAAATTATCAGTTTCTATAGTTGCAAGTTTAAGTTAATACAAGACAGTGTTTATGACTCTCCTTCTGTGCGGTTTCAATCCCGGAGTTGTGTCAAGTGACGTGAGAGGCATCGATCACCAGCGTTGACCGCCGGTGAGAGGTGACTATAATCAGGGAAAATGACGACGGAGACAAGTTCGGGACGTTTGCTCAACTACTGGGTAGACTGCTGAATGTAGCGGAGCTGTTCTACCAACTGCTGAGTGAGGACTTGAGTAATAAGCAGCAGTGTGCCGAGGAGACTCAGATGCACAGCGAGCAGACGCTCTACATGGAGTACGACTTCGGCTGGGAGTTCCAAGAAGAGGAACGCTAGATCAACGCTGGCAGTTGGGGCAGTAGAAGGTCGAGCGACCTGACTGGACGATGCGTCTGATGGTGGCAACGCATTCCTCTGAAAGGCAGGGCTCGCCCTCCCTGCCATAGACTTGGAAGGAGTGGCTGAAGTAGCCCAAATCGCCTTCGACGTTGACGAAATCGCTGATACTCGAGCCTCCCGCGTCAATCGCCTCTACGATGACGTCGTGGGTTGCAGCAGTTACTCGCTCGACTCGTTTGGTCACTCCTGACTTTCCCGCTACCGAGGAAGCACTCCTCCTAGGGGAAATTCCGGATCTGAAGAGTATCTCGCAGACGTAGATGTTACCGAGGCCAGCGACGGTGCGCTGGTCGAGCAGGGCCGCCTTCATCGGTGTCCTGCGTCCCTTGAGGGCCTCGGCCATGTCAATCGGGGTCAGATCATCGGGCGTGGGTTCCGGTCCGAGCTTGGCTAGGAACTTGTTCTGATCCTGCTCGGAGGTCTCGAAGTGGTCCATGAATCCGAATCGCCGATGGTCAGAGAACACCGCCCTCCCTCCGTCATCGAGGTGTACGACGACCCAATCATGGGGTCCGTCGTCGGAATCGTTGCTGTCCGCACCCAGCAAGGTCCAGCGGCCGGTCATACCAAGGTGGCACATCCAAGTGGTATCGCCATCGAGCCTAATCAGCAGGTACTTCGCGCGCCTCTCGACGCTCTCGACCAGTCTGCCACGCAGTA
>JASMKR010000017.1:0-2783 GCA_030749075.1 Candidatus Thalassarchaeaceae archaeon
GATTATGTCGCAGGTGAGGGGGTCGGCTTTCAACGGTTCCGCTCGCACCTCTTCCACTATCGTTTTGAGCTCTCGCGATTACATAGATTGAAGGCGTCTGAGCATAGCCTGAGCCCGAGGGACGAGCATGCAGTGGGAGGAAGAGATGTGCATCATATCAGGCTCCTACCGCTCGGGTGAGGGCAAGCCCCCCCGGACCACCGTGGAACTGTGGTGTCGGGCTCGCTCTGGGCACTCGGTCACCCTGTTGGTAAATGGGCTCCGACCATATGTCGTAATCGCTCTGCCCGGCAAACCAAGACCAGCTTCCGAGGCTGATTCGGCATTGGATTATTTACGGAGCATGGACTGGGCAATCGATGTCACCCCAATTGGTGACAAGTGGACCCAAGATGGTATCAAGCCACACTGGAAGGTAGAGGTTCCACAACCCTGGATGATTACCAGTGGCCCGAATATTAGGAGGACATTGAAGGAGAGTTGGGAGGTTAGCAGCGCCGACATACTGTTCGAGCGCAGATTACTATTGGACTACGACCTCGGACCGCACATCTCTGCCTGCGGCGAGGTACTCTGGGCCGGCGAGCGTGCGCCAGTCGAGATCCGCGACGACGACACTGGCGACCGCATCGCCGCTGCGGAACGAATTGCAGAAGCCGGGGGCTCGGGCCTGTATCCCACTGACATGGTCGTCTCGTGCACTCTAGAAGGCCTCGCTAAGGTAGATCCCTTCCGCACCCCCTTCGTCTCTTTCTCATTCGATCTCGAGACCAGTATCCAGTCGAACAGGATTCTATGCGCAGCGGCTGTCATCGACAGAGGCGGCGAGCGCAGTGAGCACACCTTCCAAGGTGATGAGGGCGATATCATGGAGGGTCTAACCAGTCTTGTGCACTCGGAAGATCCAGACATCATCACCGGCTACAATATCGACAACTTCGACCTTCCTCGGATGGAAGAAAGGGCCGATGTCCTTGCAGGACGATCTAAGATGGAGGCAACCACTCTGTTCGGCTGGGGGCGGGTCCCGATGCTGCAGAGTGAGGCCAAACCGAGAAGGCTGTTCCCAAAACGCCGGCAGAACCGCGTTTGGGACATCGCTGGCAGGATTCCTCTGGACGCTTGGTGGCAGGCGCGTCAGACCTTGAGACCTCAGCGCGAGTCTCTAAGTTATGTCTCCAAGTTGCTGTGGCCAGAAGATGAGGAAAAGCACAAGCTCGACATCGACGCCAGCCAGATGGACCGGGAGTGGGCCGAGCGCCCCGATGAGGTCCTTGAGTACTGCGTGCGCGATACTATTCTACCGCTTGACATCCTTGACCGCCTACAATCGGTGGCGCGAAAGGAGGCGCTGGCTTCGGTATCTCTGACTATGATCGAGACCGCCTCGACCGGGACCACCAGTCAATGGATTGACTCGTTGGTCATCAGGCTGGCCGACCGCAGCGACGTCGCAGTACCGACGACTATCTCGGGCCCACGCAGGAGAGATCAGATAGTCGGCGGTTACGTGCACGAGGTGGATGCCGGAATCAGCCCATGGGTCGTCGTACTCGACTTCAAGTCGATGTACCCCTCGATAATGATAGCCAACAACATCTGCTCGACCACGCTCGTTAGGGACGATACCACAGACGACTCCTACAGTGTATCGCCCACCACCCAGACTAGGTACCTATCCAAGGACGAACGGCTCGGCTTGGTCCCGCACCTTCTCGAGCAACTGATGCAGAGCCGCGACCGGCACAAAGCCGCCTTCGCTGAGGCCAGTGCGGCAGGCGACGAGGCCGAGGCCTTCCTTCAGGACCAGCTGCAGTACGCAGTCAAGATCCTGATGAATTCGTTCTACGGGGTCTTCGCCTCTAGCTTCTACCGCTTCACCCACCCCGACCTCGGTGCCAGCATCACTGAATGGGCGCGCCACAACATCCGCGGGATTATCGCCCAGGTGGAGGAAGATGGTCATGAGGTGGTCTACTCGGACACTGACTCAATCTTCGTACGCTCACCCGTCGACAAACAGGCCCCCATCAAACGCCCCGACGAGGGCGATGACAGCCTGGGTGAGTGGGAGGTGGCGAAGAGAGATACCCTGCGGTTCGGCGAGCAGCTGGCTGACCGCTTCACCCGTGAAGGCGCCGAATTGGAGTTCGAGACCGCCCTTTCTGCGTTTTTCAGCCACGGCGCCAAGAAGCGCTACGTTGGTCGTGTGGTGTGGCCGCGTGAGGAGATGCTAATCCGAGGCTACGAGGTCCGCAGGACCGACTCATTCGCGCTGCTGACAAGGACGATGACCGAGATGTTTGAGATGATTCTGGACGGCGAGGAGTGGACCGCCGTCGAGATGACTAAGTCCGTCATCGATGACGTCAAGGAACGCAACACCGACGCTGCCGACCTAATCATCAGCCGCTCTTGCAAGGGTACCCTGAGGCGCGACGGCAGCGTCGACTTCACCAAGGTCTACGACAACCCCGACGGCCTTCCTTACGTACGCGCAGCGAAGGAGAGAATAAGGCGCGGCCTGCCGTTTACGCCCGGGATGAAAGTGGGATACATTGTCACTGACGCCAAGTCGAGCCCGATGACCGTCGAGCCTTGGTTGGTTGACGAGATCGGCGAGCAAGCACCGAAGTATGACCCCGACTACTACGCGAGACGGTTGGCCAAGTCGCTGGGCAGAATCACAGAGGCCTTCGGCTGGAGCGAGAACGAGTTGCTGTCAGGCTCCCGCCAGCAGTCCATTTTCGACTTCTGAACGTGATACTGGGAGCCTGTGCAAC
>JASMKR010000018.1:0-4697 GCA_030749075.1 Candidatus Thalassarchaeaceae archaeon
TAGACACGCCCCGGTCGTTGCGGCACTGGCCATCCTGATCACCGCGATAGCCGTGCCGATGATGCTCTCGCTCGAGGGGGACTTCCAGGTCGAGGACTTCATCGAGAGCGAGTCCGACCTCGCGGTGGGAATCGCCTTGGTGAACGAGCGCTTCAGCGACGAGGGAGAGCCGGGCTACATCCTGCTCGAGGGAGACATGGCGAATCCGAAGGTGATTGCCGCCATCGGTGAGCTTCGAAACAATGTCAACTCGCACGGGCCCGATGACTCGAACCAGCTCACCCGACTTCCCACGGGAGAGGTCGAAATCATCGCAATCGACACCATACTTTCCCTCACCAAGGCGTCGATGGCTTGGAACATCACCCCCTTCGTCACAGCCGGCTGGGACCTTACAGCCGAGGATGGTGGGATGGGCTGCGACAAGGACCTCCTCGGCCTGCCCTCCTTGGGTGACAGGGAGTGCCTCGTCTTCCTGTACGGCTTCGCCCTTACCCGGGGAGTCCCGGAGAGCGGGGGATACCCACCGATGGCGCCCTCGCTAGTCACCGAGTACATCCAGGCGGTTGGTGAGATCGACTACGAGAGCCCGTGGCTAACAGTCTCGGGCGAGACCCCGGCATACCCACGAGCATCGATCCGTTTCGGGATATCCAGCCCCGAGCAGTTCGCACTGGTCGAGCCTGCCCTAGCGCAGTTGGAGGAGGACATGGCCCCGCTACAGGAACTATCTCGGAATTCGATGAGGGTGCAGGGCGACATCTCGTCGGCTGACGACGAGTACCCCGTGTCATGGGCGATACCGACCGGTGAGCCAGTCATCAGGTTCGTCGCTGCCGACTCTATGCAGGACGAGATGCAGGACACTCTTCTCCTGGGCGTGGTGATGTGCACCATCACCCTGTGGTGGGGCTTCCGCGAGGAGACCTCCGCGAGACAGCGATGGCAGGAGGGTATGCAGGACCGCGCCGCCTTCGCTAGAAGAGTGGGGGCAACAGTGGCAGTGACGGGGACAATCACCTACCTGATGCTTGGAACCTCATACCTAGTCTTCTTCTCAGTCCTCGCACTGGTCCTATCCATACTCTGGGGCACTGCTCCCTTCTTCGTTGCAGCAGTGACCACCGGCCCCATATTCGTAGTGATAGTCTGGTTGTATGCCATGGTCGAGTTGGCCGGATACGGTCTCAACATGGTAACCGTGGCCATTGCAGCGATGTCCCTCGGTGTGGGCATAGACTATGTCATACACCTAATCGAACGCTACCGCGAGGAGCGCGAGAAGGGAGCGACGCCACATGTCTCGCTGGCAGCAGTGGGCAGCGCCTCGGGTCTGGCCCTGTTCGGCTCCGCCGTATCGGACATCGCCGGATTTATGGTCATCAATCAGTCCAAGATGGGGTTCTTCTCCACCTTCGGTCTGTTCTGCGCTGCCATGATTGGCCTGTCGCTGATTGCGAGTATGATTCTGACTCCGGCGGTGTTGGGTCTACTGCATCGCAAATCACTCGTCTCAGGGGACTCTTGAGTTCCACTAGGTTCTTGTCAGGATGCAGTTTCGAGCCATCATGATTGAGCCCGGGTACGCTGACAGCGGACACATTTTCTCGGTCGAATTCGATCCTAAGGTGAAAGTGTACTGGTGGCTTGGTGCAATGGGTGGAATGGTAGTGACCTTTATCGGAATCCCACTGGCAATCCTATGGCTCGTGATAGGGATTCCAGTTCACAACAAGCAATTCCAAAACCTATCCTGTGACTTGACGGATCGATCGATCAATATGAGGATGGGGTGGCTGTTCAAGAAGCAGCAGAACATACCTCTGGACAAGCTCACTGACGTGTCCATACACGAGGGACCGATACTGAACGCCTTCGGAGTGGTCAGGATGCATTTCGAGACAGCGGGCTCGGCACCATTCATCCTCACTGGTGTCAAAGACGGTCCCAGTTTCCGCGACCGCGTCCTCCAGCAACGGGACTCGCTGTCCAACATCACCTCCAGTGGACAGACCACCCAGTCCAACGATGTCTTGGTGGAGATTAGGGACCTACTTCAGCAAATCAACGAGAATCTTTCGAGTGAGTAATAATGGCGCTATTGGAATGTAACATAGATGCGAGAGGCAGGGCGGTTCGCCTTAAGCAGGGAATCATGGGCGTGGTGGTCGGGCTGGCGCTGGCGCCCACCTTCTATTTGACAGGCGTTGATTTGGGATTGGTCTGGTTGATTCCCTTAGGAGCGATTGGAGGCGGTGGGTTCGCCATCTTCGAGAGCTGGGCCGGTTGGTGTGTAGTACGGGCGATTGGATTCCGAACATCGGTGTAGGAAACCAATTGAAGCAACTCTCTCTAGCATGAGCATGGAGTACGACGCGGTAATCGTGGGTGCCGGCCCTGGCGGACTCTGCTGCTCTTTGCTATTGGCAAAAGCAGGACTCAAGGTGCTCGTCCTTGAGAAGTCGGATGAGGTAGGTGGTAGGACCAGATTAATTGAGAAGGACGGATTCACATTCGACCGGGGTCCGACATTTTTCCATTATCCAGAAATCGCAGAAGAGATTTTCCAAGCAATCAATCTCGATGCGCACGAGGAACTCGACCTGATTCGACTCGACCCCAGTTACAGACTAATCTTCGGACAGGGCGGCCACATCGATGCCACTACCGACATCGACAGCATGGTTTCCCAAATTGAGAGTCTCTCAGGGCCCGATGAGGCCAAGGGCTTTCGCAGGTACATCACAGACAATCGAAGGAAGCTGCGCCTTTCTAAGAAGTGTCTGAACACCCCTTGGAAGTCCCCGTCCGATTTAATCAGCAAACGCGCTCTGAGGATATCTCGCGTACTACGTCCTTGGAGATCAGTCGCCTCAGACCTGTCCAAGTCGTTCAAGGACGAGAGGATTCAACTCGCAATGTCTTTCCAGACGAAGTACCTGGGGATGAGCCCCTTCCATGCACCCAGCCTGTTCACGATACTGGCCTATCTGGAGTACGAGTACGGAATTTTCCATCCTAGAGGGGGAATGGGTTCGATCACGCAGAAGATGGCGAGGATCGCCGAGACTATGGGCGTCGAAATCAGGCTGTCCGAGCCGGTGGAGGAAATCCTGTTCGAAGGCAGGAGCGCAACAGGGGTAAGGTCCTCGAAGGCGACTTACCGAGCTGACCGCATCGTGATGAACGCGGACTTCGCTACCGGGATGAGGAATATGGTGCCAAACAGTCTGAGGAGGAAGTGGTCAGACACGAGAATAGAGCAGAAGTCCTACTCATGCTCTACATTCATGCTTTACCTAGGTGTGGACCGCCATTATGACACCCCCCATCACCAGATCTACGCCTCTGCAGACTACGAAGGCAATCTGAGGGACATCAGCGAGCACAGGGTCACTTGGGAAGATCCCTCGATTTATGTTCAGAACGCCTGTGTCACAGACACATCACTGGCTCCCGAGGGTTGCTCGACGCTGTATGTCCTGGTCCCAATAACCCATGCACACAACTCGATTGATTGGGACTCCATCAAACACGAATACAGGGATGTAGTGATTTCCCAGATGGAGAAAATGGGCTTTCAGAGGGTGTCCGAGCATATTGTCTCAGAGACCATCGTCACGCCTGATGACTGGAGTTCGAGCGACATCTACAGGGGAGCAGTATTCAGCCTCGCACACGGCCTCGACCAGATGCTGTGGAGGAGGCCCCAGAACCACTTCGAGGAGACAGAGGGACTCTATCTAGTCGGAGGGGGGACACACCCGGGAAGCGGACTGCCCACCATCTTCGAGAGTAGCAGAATCACCAGCAAGCTAATCTGTGCGGAAATGGGAATAGACCCAGACTGGAACGGCATGGACCCTTGGTTCGATGAGTTGAGGAGACCATCGTTAAATCCCCAATGATGTTGGTGTCAACATGTCGGCCGATATTCTGACTCATCTGGAGCGCGGTGACGAGGACTGCGTGCTGCGGTTCGCCGATGGCTCGGCCTTCAAGGTCAGCTACCTGTCCATACGCTGTCGCTGCCAGTGCGCCAACTGTAAGCCAAGGCAAGAGAACGAGCAGAGATTACTCGAGTTCGAGGAGGAGGTAGCGCGACTCAGGGTCGAGAAGCCTCGCGCTGAGCCCGTGGGCCGATATGGCATCAGGTTCGACTGGCCCTCAGGGTGCTCAAGTGGAATCCACTCCTTCAGCCATCTAAGAAGCGTCGCAGAAGAACTCGGCTCGGCCATTTGAGACCCAAGATTAGGTCCGAAGGAGTCAAAGGCGGCTCTTTGGTCGCGAGTCCATCGAAGACTCGGGTAGCCCCGTGTTTTCGGTGGTGATCCAATGAATTGGGATGGCCCTGAGGCAGACGAGCAGGAACTCGACGAGAAGGACGAGTGGCAACTCTACGCCAGTGCCGGATACGCCTCGGCCGAGGCCGTCGCCGAGGTTGAGGAGGCCGATGAGGAGGAGGGAGAGGAGTGGTTCGATGGAGACGACCTCGAGATTAACGGCGCTTCGATAGACTGGGACGCCCCGCCCTGCCCTGCTCCTCTGGGGGTCGCACACATCATCAAGATGGGGACCTGCGACCACTGTCTGCACAGGGTTGCTGGCCGCAGGACCAAGGCTCGCGGGGCCGAGGGCGGAAGGGAGATTCGCGATGATGCCCACTCTAGGGACCCCGAAATAGCCAAGTTTGGGGC
>JASMKR010000019.1:0-36594 GCA_030749075.1 Candidatus Thalassarchaeaceae archaeon
CCGGTTCAAGTCCGGGAGCGCGGACCACTAAGTCTTCAGAGTATCTAGGGGGACTTGGATTTCGGGAAGATCGAAGCCGAAACTGTGACGACTCGTCTTGGGCGGGAAGACCTCCTCGGACAGACCCATTTCGATGACCTCCTGCTTGGTTACCGAATCCCTGCCGCAGTTAGGCCATACGTCCACGACTACCGAGGCTTTCTCTAGGTAGTCGATACTCACCACAGGCACCTTTTCCAGTCCCAGAACCCCTGCAGCAGTCCATTTGTGGTGACCGTCGAGAATCACCATTGTCTCTGAATCAACGACGATGGGCTTGTAGAATCCCCTATCCAGCAACTTCTCGATTCTCCCTTCCAGATTTGCAGGAATGATATCCTCGTGGCCTCTCAGCGAGTCACGCTCAACGAGGTCGATATCGAGGTGCTGCTCAATCACTGAATCCGCAGATGCAAGCAGGCTCTTAAAGGGGATTAAGGTCGGCGGGCCGCTAGAGGTGAGTCCATGGGTCTGCATCAACATATCCGCAAAGTCTGGAAGCAGCCAAAGGCGAACCTACCTTCTCGGTATCTCGTTACCAGAATGGCAGGCTGGCGCAGGGAGCCAGTATTCCAGCGCATCGACCGACCGACACGCTTGGATGCCGCCCGCAGTGTCGGCTACAAGGCCAAGCAGGGAGTCGTTCTGGTTCGCACCAGAGTGCGGCGCGGCGGCCTGCGCAAGGGCAAGATCCACATGAAGAGGAAGCCGTCCAAGGCGGGCATAAAGAAGATCACCATGGCCAAGTCGATCCAGAGGATTGCCGAGGAGCGAACCAGCAGGCGCTATCCAAACCTCGAGGTCCTCAACTCATACTGGGTCGGCGAGGACGGGAAGAACAAGTTCTACGAGATAATCCTCATAGATTCCTCTCACCCCGCAATCAAGTCCGACAAGGACTTGGGTTGGGTTGCGGAAGGCTCCAGCCACCGCGGTCGGGCCCACCGCGGCAAGACGAGTGCTGGCAAGAGAGGACGAGGCCTGCACAATAAGGGCAAGGGTGCGGAGAAGCTCCGACCGAGCCTAAAGGCGAACAAGAACCGGGGCAAGTGAACCCGCTTCGACCGTCAGATTGATGCGCGATGCTGAGCGACAGCCGTCGATGGCAGACCGCCACGCATCCGAAATCAGGGGGCTACCCGTGATAATCCCCGACGGCAGACTGCTGGGTACCGTGCACGACGCGGTAATCGACGTAAACGAGTGGTCGTGCACGCACATCTTCGTCTCGGACCCCCCCGAAGGCCTCGTAGAGGGCAGGACTCATGTGGCCATTCCATGGAACTGGGTGCGCTCCATAGGCGATGTCGTCGTCCTGCGCTGGTTCCCACCAACCCCAATCCCGCGAAACCCCTGATTCGTCCGGCTGGCACAATCAGGAACCGAACGCGACTGCGATACCGTTCAAAAGGCGAGGGCGGACGGTCGCTCGATGCGATGGGCCCGTGTTGTGGTTCTGGCGATGCTTGTCCTGAACTCGATGGCTTCGACAGTCAATGCCAGTCCCAAGGGCATCATCACGTGCGTCAACTCCGAATTGGCCTCGCTTCCCGACAACTGGAGCATGACGGACCAGACTTGTGTCAGGGTCGATCTCGGAGTTCAGGATCCCGGCACGACCCTGTTCTTCGAGATCTCGACCAATCAGGAGATCGACATACTGATGTTCTCGGCAAATAGCGTTTCTGTGTACCAGAACGAGCAGTCATACCGCTCGGCTTCGGTTTGGCAGAGCGAGTCGGTGTTCGAATCCTTCAGCGGATCTGGCGAATGGCATTGGACAGTTCCCAGTGACAGGGATGAGACGAGATGGTACCTATTTTTGGACAACCTCGAACATCCTCAAGACGGGGGAGAGGGGGCGCAAGGCGGTCAAGCGGCAGAAGTCTCCCTAGATGGTGGGACGACTATCGCCCAGCAGTACACCCTATCGGACTCAATCCATCGGGTGGGAGTGGGTGGCTTCGCGATAGCGCACGGCCCGTTCTCCGTGGATGAGGGCACCTTCGTGGAGATACATGCGAGGACTATGGAGGGATACCCCGACATCTTCGTGATGACCCAGTCTGCCTACTCACTCTACTCCCCCAGCGTAAACTGGTCCTCGGCCTCGAGGATATCTTCCGCCGACATGCTCCTTGTGACCAATGAGAGGTACCTCCCGTGGCAGGCCACCGACACTAACGGCGAGGACCTCTATGTCATCGTGGACAATCGTGCAGGGCCCGGAGGAGGAGGGGCGGGGACCTCGCCTGCTGGTGTGACTGTGACCATCACCCTTACCCCCGTACTCGATCCAACAATCTCCAGCGAGCCCTCGTTGGATTCAGTTGACGTTGGTGCAACCATCACCCTCTCAGCACTAGATACTCCGAACAAGTCCAACCAGATCCTAGAATCTGGATTCTCATGGGACATCGATGGGGATGGTCTAGCAGATGCTACAGGGCCGACAACTTCCCATTCATGGAACAGTCCAGGAAACTATACCATCAGGCTCTCCGTGATGTCGGTAGATTCCAGAAGCGCTAGTTCAACCAGAGTGATTCAGGTTCAGGACATCTCCGACCCAATGGTGACGATTGGAGCAGGGGGACCGATCCTCAAGGGATTCGGAGAGACTATCATCCTCAGTGGCACGTTCACCGACAATTGGGGAATCGACAGCCTAGACTGGCTGGTTGACGATGTTGTTTTCGAATCTAACTATAGCATCACCGAGCCCAGCTCCACCCTGAATTTCCAAATCTCCACGGAGTACGCTGCAGGCAATCACGTCATCTCCTTACGTGTGACAGACAAGGCCGGCAGGAGCTCGCGGGACGATGTCACCATCACCATCATCGATGTAACCCCCCCTGCTATCGGTACATACCAAGAAGAGTTGGAGACCGTTGTCGGAGACCCTACGATGTTTCAGCTTATGGCCGAGGACTCGGAGTCCGACAGGCTAGAGTATACGTGGACATTTGGGCAGGGAACTGCGAATGAAATGCAAATCAGCGGCCCACAAGTAATTCACGTCTTTGAGAACGCAGGCCCGCAATATGTCGTATGTCAAGTTGAGAACGAAGCGGGACTGGTGTCAGTGGCCGAGATTCTGGTCATCGTCGAGAGCGGCGAGAACGGCCGAGGGCTGGGGCTGTTCTCGATTGCTCTAATCGCAGTCATTGCAATCCTGATATTGTCTGTTGGTGGTTTCGTGGCATTCAACCTCGCGGTCAAACGCAGGGTCTTGGATATCTCTGAAGACGAGGAGAAGGATGATTCTGTTGAATCGTCACCATCGATGGAGACTCAGGTTGCAATGTGGAGAGGTCCAGATCCGACTCCCTTCCAACCTCCATCTCGGCAGATGCCAGACAGGGAAATTTCGACCGACCCAATTCTTGCAGACCTCATCCCCACCCAATCCCCCTCAGATCTTTCTGGCTCATCGCTCACTGAGGACGACTTGCCTTCTGACGAGGGGCCAAAAGCCTCCAAACCTGAGACTGCAGTAGACAGGAAGGTCAGGAGGGAGTGCTCGTCATGCAGTAGACCGTTTGAACTGGAACTTCCCGATGGCATTGATTCCGCCTACACCAACTGCCCATACTGTGATTCCGAGGAGTTCGTCAGCCTCGGATGACCGCGCTTCATTGCGCTGTCCAAACCCCAATGGCCCGGAGTACAGGCAGGGCAATACCATATAGCGAACCTCTAGGAGGTGCGACTTGGACATGAGCGGTGTTGAAGGCGTTTCTCGGGTATCTCGTGGTCCCGCACACCTCACCCTACTTCTGACTGCCCTGCTGGTACTCCCCCTGTTCTCCCCGCTTTCCAGCGTCAACGGCGAGGTCAGGATAGAATCGAAGGATTTCGATGTTCTAGACCAGCTGGGTGACATGCTCACCGAGCGACAGGAAATCTTGGATTCGAACTCGGTCTCGACTCTAGCTCAGCCGAGAATCGACGCCGTTCGGGAGGCAGCGGGACCATCTGACCACTCGAATCCACTATCTATGGTCGGTTCGGCGATCGAGGGGGCTACGATGGCCGAGACCTCGCCCCCTAAACCAGTCCACCCTGCACCTTACGAAATGCTGATTGATCCCAGCAGCAGACCTCCTGGTTTTGTAGAAAATATTTGGCAGACCTTGTTCAATATCACAGACTACGTGATTTGGACACAGTACACTAACAGCAGCGGCGAAGTAATCGAACAGGTCGAAGTGGTATCTTTCAGTGCGTCACTTCTCTCTTTGTTCGACCTGCAGACGGAGCCGCTGCTTCATGCAATCGATATCGATGACGACGGTGATGACGACCTCCAGGTCGGTCTGAAGATATCATGGGAGTTCGCTGGTGGCTGGGGCATTGCGGGCGACACGCTCTGGATCGAACCGGGCATAGTTTTCTCAGTGCAGGTTCTCGAAGGCAGTATGAACGATCCTGACTGGGATGACCTCGATTCGCTTCAGGTCTCGATCATCAAGGCCATGTCGTATTCAGGTACTGACTCAATCTTGGCTTTGGGGGAGGGCGAGAGCTACATTTGGGTCATCGACTCAAGGTTTACCACGGTACCTTACGACTTCGAGTTCGAGGTCGGAATCGAGCGTTTCTACTTTGACATCTCATCTGCTGGACTCGATTTGATCAGCATACTGACCCTGGGAATTTTCAACACTGGAACAGATGAGGTCATTGAGTCGGGCATTAAATTCGCGGCAATCTCCTCACCCTATTCCTTGAGGATGGAAAACTCTGGGCAGTCTGACTGTCCGGATCGCTACAACTCCTCAGAATTGCATTCAAAACCCTCTATCGAGATCTCTTGTGGCGTTTCTGTAGGCTTCGGTTACCTGCACTTATCGCCACCCGATGAGAATGAAAACAGGAATCTATGGGAACTAGCCTACCTCGAAGCTAGGTTTCATCCTCACGGCGACTCAGATGTCATTCCAAGATCGGCCGAGGTCGTCATTCGAACCGACAGCGTCCTCCCAACCACGACTGGCATGGAGGGCGAGCGTAGCCTAACCACCATCGAGTACTGGGCCGATGAAAGGTCTGACATGCACATCCATTTCCATGAGAACAGGTCGAACCTGCCCCCGTCTGAATCGGACGGTGCCTTTGGCAATGTCACCGACTCCTTGGGATGGTTCAGGGGCATGCCGGAAGGCTCGATGTCCGATAACGACATCAGGCGAATCTTCAGGATGCTCGGCTCAGCAGACAACCCCGAGCTTCCCGGAGGCCTACCTGAGAACCTGGGGCTGATCATCGGCATCAAGAACTTCACGAGGGATACCAGTCAGAACGTCGACGACCCAACACTTCCCGTCAATCCCGCATACCCTCCCAATAGCCTAGTAATCTTACGATCAGCCCAGTCGCTAGAGTCGGTAGATTACACGTCTTGGTTCACCAGAGGCGGGCTCGAGGAGGACCACAGGAGAATTCGGATCGTTGCGAGATCCATACCGACGGCAATAGCTGTATTCGGCTCATTTGGCCTAGGTGACTCAGGAGAGTCGGACACCTCGCTCGATTCTACTGACAACCTCGATTTCTTTTCCAAGATCATGGACTCAGTCATATTCAACATCGTCGATTTGTTCCTCGATGTCGGAAACGTGCTCAATGAGATCCCCTCTTCCATGGTCGAGGTGATTAGCGGGGGGATGGGTTCGGGTAGTCTCGACGGCAGGTCATTCCATCTTTTGCTTACAGACAACTGGAGGGCGAGCAGGTCCCTTACTCCCATCCAATCCATCAATTTGCAGATAGGGTCCTCCGACCATCCAATTGTCCCAGGTAATCATATTGTTCTGGCCCAAGATCGCCGTCTGAACAGCATTCAGACCGATCATGGTCCCGTGGACCCATTAGTACCCGTCGCCGCCAGCATTCTATTGAGCGGGCTACAGGCGTTCTCTCTAGTTGATTCAGACATCTCGGACGAGCAATCCTTGAGCTTCGATACCCGGTCGAACGAATCTCTGGCTCTGACTTTCATCAATCACGACTCCGGTCGAATTAACGGTTCTTCCCACCAGTCTATTTTGCTTTCAGACCTCCCCGACAACATCTCAATCAGCATCACCCCCAATGGTATGGAGTACACAGCTTCGACGCCAATCGACACAATCGTCTACACGGGGGTGGAGGGGATGCAGCGCCAAGCTGCGAGAATCTCTGGATTCCCTTCGACGTTCACAACAACCTCTGGAAACTCCTTCTCCTGGACCTCCTCTTCGCCAATCACCGAGATCGAGTCCCAATTGAGCAACTCATCGTCTCCCCTATCGATGTCGGGAGACCACTTCCTTTTCCATCACGACCCCTCTTCCGATACCTCCACGCTGTCCATGAGAATCTCTGGCCTGAGGGAGGTCGGTTGGATGCCGCCTCAGGAGGAGGGGGCTTCTGGATCGGCTGGCAGAGGCAGCGCATTTGCGACCATCGACGGCTCGAACTCATTGAAGATTAACGTGGGAAGCGCTCCCACCAGTGAACATTCACCTCTAACGGTCATAGCCGAAATTGATCCCTTACCATCGAGAGTGTCATTAGAGATCCCAACTGGATCACAGTCAGGACCATCGCTGGCCATCCCCCAGTTGAATGCCTCGAGCGGTGTGTCGGGAATAGCCTTCTTCATCAGTGGCTTTGCTGATCTCGGACAATCCGTCAACAGCGTTCTCGCTGGAATAACCACTGACATCTCGACCGGATCTGGGTCGGGGGAGGATGGGTTCTCTTTCGGACTTGGTATGGAAGCAGACACCGATTTCGACCTAGTGGTTGAGTCGTCGATGGGATCTCAGGCGATTGACTACCCAGATTGGGTTCATGGGATTTCGCTGAACTCCGTTCCTTCGGGAATCTCCGATGGATTCCACCTCCGGATTTGGATACCCAATCTGCCTCCCACCATCGACCTCTCGGTTTCGAGAACGGCTACGATGAATGGCCAGAGTTGGGCGATTAGCCTCGGTCTCGATGGTTGGAAGCCGCAGCATCCCGAAATGATTTTCGTCTACAGGGGAGTCAACGGACAGGATCTATTCGTCACCCTCAAAGGCCTTGAGCAGGGCTCCTCCACCTCGTTATTGCTCGACTCGGTCTTCAATATCGAAACGGTCGGGGGGATCACCGAGATCTCGACCTCCACTCTGTTCGGGATGTCCACTAGACTAGACTGGTTCCACGCCCTGCTCATAGACAGGGAGGCGGGAAGCCGGACTGAGATGATGGTCCAAGACCTTCCAGAATCAGTTGAGATCCAAGCCAGCTTGGGAACGGCGGTCTCGATTGACATGACTGTCCCAGAGCAGTACAGGACCGACGGCTTCGGCGTCGGCTCGATCATGCTCCAACAAATGCAATGGATGGATGGATTGTGGTGGCCGGCGACCATGTTCCTGACTGAGGTTCCGGGTTCGATGAATCTGACCACGGAACCGGACCTGAATTTTGACATCACTCAAAACATAGCCTTCCAGGGAATGCCAATCCTCGACTTCTCCGCCTCTCGTGAGGGCATGTCATTGTATATCGAGGCGCTTGGAAGAGCAATCAACAGCCGGGGCGACTTCGTCCTTCTGGCCGAGGGCATGTCGGACAGGCTAGCAATCAAGCCGACCACGTCATACGGCCTCAACATCAGGTCAGGAGGAGACGGCGTCGATAGGTTGTACATACGCGCAACTAATATCCCGACCATGCCACCGATCGTTCTCGAGGAGATGGAGGCTCTGGGTGAGAACCTGAAGAGCGCTACGATCCATATCAGGGAGGTTATCGGACCCTACAGCATCATCCAGATCGAGGAGGTTCAGGGAGGGCGCATTGTAGTGTCAGCGAGGGCCTCTGCTACCATCGAAAACAGGGACTTCGACCTCCGAGCCGTACTTCTTGATGCACAGACGACGGGCGGAGTTCCCTCGGGCACGACTCTAGGTGTCAACGGCCTAGCATCCGACCTATCCATCCTCAACATGATTCCCGGAATCTCTGGAACCACAAGTCACATCATGGCTCCAGAACCACTGTCTTCTGGCATCCTCACTTTGGTTGCGACGCTATGGGGGGATGGATGATGGGCCTGTTGGAGGATGTAGCAACAAGAAATGACGAGGATCAGGACTCCGAGGCCGCTCACGATATTTTTGAAAGGCTCGGAGATAGCGCCGCCGCAGTCATCACGCCAACCAGAGTGGTCTTCGCTTCGATTACTGCCTTCCTGATTCTCTCGGCCTCATTGTTCGTGCTGGTTTGGGTAATTCCCTATGACAACGTCGATGTGGATGTCGTCTACATGCAAGCGGTTTCCGGGCATGTCCTGCTTGCCGAACTGGATAACAAGGGCAGCAGGACCCTGGAAGACGTAACTCTGACGATGAGATTCCTCGATGCTGACGGAATTGAGAAAGGGCGTTCGGACTTCGCAATAGACGAACTTCCTGCCCACACTTCCATCGCTGGAGACGACCTCGAACTGATCGTCGCAGGCCAATCGGTATGGGAGAAATACACTATCGAGATCATTCTGAACTACCAGTACTACGGGGGCGGCGATGCCTCCGAGAGGTGGACTCACGAGGTTGGAGATTGGACGAGGGAGGTGTTCGTGGACGAGGCTCCGTTCAGGATCTTCTAGTCCATCCAATAATTCGATTACGCTGTATATTGCCGTGTAACCCATAGCCTCAAATTGAATCTGAAGGGGGAATAAGAGATGAAAAAGCAAGTTTCGATTTTCATCCTAGTCCTGCTGCTCTCATCTCTCGCACCGATATCTAGCCCTGATTCGGATTTCATCACGGACGATGCGAACCCTCTCGTGCCACAGTTTACCAGAATTGAGATCTCTCCAGACCCCGACAGCATCAGGGACCTCGGCCTTCCTGAGATACTTCCTGGTTCCGAGGCCCCTAGACCTGTCCGAGCCGACTCGTCGATTGGAGCCTATACCGAATCCGGCCTGCTTCTGGATGTCGAACTCCCAGACCGGCTCAAGGTGCCTCGACCCGACCTCATGATCGTCCTTATCGACTCCGAAATCGGTTTGTGGGACGCTCGTGTCGAGATTTCCGATTCCGCCGATGTGGCGATTAGGTCTACGATCCCTCCCTCCGGCTTCCTGGTCCAAGGAAGTGAGACAGAACTAGGGGTCGTTAGTGGCCTACCCATCGTCACTTCTAGTCACGAGGTGCCCCTTGCGCTTCTTCTTGACAGTGTTTTATGGGGCGGCGCCCCAGATCACCTCACAGAGGTCCAATTGATAGGCTGGAAGGATGCGGAGCTCAATAGACTGGATACTCCTGGACTCGGGCTGATTGGATCTTTGAGAGACCTAGCGATCCTGTCATTGGAAGAGCCTTGGTCACCGGGGATTGGCATCCAATTTGGCTCTCTGCCTTCATCCGAAGCCGTAGGGATCGCCATGCACCCACAAGTCGCATTCATCTCCCCCGTCCCCACTCTCTCCACATTCAACGACCAAGTCCGGTCTCACATGGGCGTCAACATAGCGGAGACCGCATTCTTCACTGGCCTGAATGGGAGTGGCCAGAGGATTGCTGTGGCGGACACCGGCATCGATCATGACCATGGCGACTTCGGCCCGGGTGGAAGCAGAATTGTACAGCGAGTAGACGTCTCGGGCGACGGTACTACAGCCGATACAAACGACGGCCATGGTACTCACGTTTCCTGCACGGTCCTCGGCGATGGCTCTCGAACCAGCACCTATGAGGGAGTGGCCCCGGAGGCGGAGCTCTACATGCAGGCCATGGAGGATGATGAAACCGGCACTTTGGCAGGACCCGGGGTCTACACCCTATTGGGCACTGCCTACAACTCGGGTGGCGCTAGACTCCACTCGAACAGCTGGGGCGGCTTGGATTCCGGTGGCGACTACACCACCCAATCGGAGGACGCCGACGATCGGACTTCAACCTGGGACCAATATTGGATATATGAGGGAATGACGGTTCTGTTTGCTGCAGGCAACGAGAGGGACGACGGAATCTCCCCACCCGGGACAGCGAAGAACGTAATCACCGTGGGTGCCCACGTGAACAGGTACAGCTCGGCCAATGAGATGTACTACTGGAGCAGCAGGGGTCCTACAGATGACGGGCGGATTAAGCCGGACCTAGTGGCTCCTGGGGACTACGTGAGATCCTGCAGGTCTCAGGAGGCGGCGAACGCGCCCAACAATCTCAACAACCAGTGGTATGTGGAGTACAGTGGAACTTCGATGTCAACGCCGGCTGCCGCCGGGGCTTCGGTAATCGTCAGGGAGTACCTGATGGAAGTTGCCGAGAGACCGGCCCCCCAAGGGGCCCTGGTGAAGGCCATGCTCATTCTCGGTGCCGAGGACATGGGCACCCGCGACATTCCCAACGGAGACGAAGGATGGGGGAGGCTGAACCTCGTCAACACCTTGGTTCCCGATGGCGACATAGGAACGTACGTGGATGACCGATCGCGACTATCCAGCGGACAGCAGGCGGAGTACAACTTCGAAGTCACCAGAGCCGGCGAGCCCCTGAAAGTGGTACTCGCATGGTCGGACTATCCGGGATCGACCTGGTCTAGCACTCAGTTGAGGAACGACTTGAACCTGGAAGTCACCTCCCCAAACGGCCAAGTCACCTACTTCGGCAATGACTTCAGCAACGGAAAGTCGACCACAGGAGGGGCCATGGACAACAAGAACAACGTCGAGGTCGTCCTCATCGACTCCGCATCTACGGGGGTATGGAACGTCAAGGTCAAGGACTTCTCACATGGTGGAAGCAGGCACTACCAACCCTATGCGATCGCCGTCCGGGGTGTTAACGTCAACGATCTGAATCCCGACCCCGCAATAATTCCCAGTTCGTTCGAGATTTCTACCCCGATTCCCCAAGTCGGAGAGGAGACCCAGTTTTCAGTCTCTGTAGTCAACCAGGGCTCTGGATCCTTCCCAGAGGTTCACGTCTCTGCCTATGTGAACAGCAACCACATCGAAACGAAGACCCTAGGGATGTCTCCCGGCGAGGATGCTATTCTGGAATGGGACTGGACGCCGGTGGGCAACGACGTAGGAAACTCTTCCATCCGCATCGAGATTGATCCAAATGACCAACTCGAGGAATTATCCGAAGACAATAACATCCTAGTTCAATTCGTACCCGTCAGCGCCCCCGGCATCCAGGCATCGTCCGACTCGCCATGGGAGACGCTTGGCGATGCAATCGATACGACGACGACTTGGACAATCGTGATGACCAATCTGGCCCTGTTCGAGACCAACGCCACCATCGACGCGTCCGACCCCGTTAGATCAAGAGACGGCGCCTCTTTTGCATGGTTCAAAGCGTTCGAGGTTACCGAGGTCAACTTGGGGCCAGCGGAGTCGTCAACCGTCAATCTCACCTTGGTGCACCCTGCCTCGCCAGAACCCGGCACCTACGTGATAGTTGTAACCGCAACCGACGTGGAGTACGACGTTGCATCGCAATTGGAGATATTCTTCGACGTTCCCGTGTTAGCCCAACCCGATGTCACTCTGCCCGGGGAGTCGATCACAGTGGACTCCTTCGAGAACACCAATTTGGAAATAGAGATTCGGAATCAGGGCAACGGAGCCCAGACCTACGATGTCGAACTGGTTTCCCCTGCGGGATGGGACCTTGGCTTCGATGATATAGGCCCGTTTCCGGGATCCGCTGAGGGTTCAACTGGAACACTAAGCAAGGAAGCCTCGATTCAGGTGGGAATCAGCATCGAGCCGCCCGGGGTCTTGATTGACGCGGGTGCTATCTTCGACGCCCAACTAATCGTCAAATCCCGAGTCAGTTCGGAGACCTGGACATTTGACCTGCCTCTCGTAATCGAAACCTACGATTCAATCCAATTCACTCCGGCTTCCGGTGGCACCCAGACAGAGGTAACCGCCGATGCCCTGCATGAGATAACACTGCAAATCGCCAACCAGGGGAACCGCGAGTTGCTGCTCACACCGATTGACCGAGCGCTTCCCGGGGGATGGACAATTTCGGGTGGCTTGCACAATGTGACAGTACCCCGGGGCTCTTCCACTGAGTGGTCCTTCTCGATTCAGGGCAACGGATTGGCTGCAAGCGGTCTGGTGGAGGTAAGGCTCCTGACAGATGACGGGTTCTCAATCGATTGGAACACAACCCTCCAAGTCATCTCCAGCGCTGCTCCGACGATGTCCTTCAACGAGGTGGTCTTCATCAACGGCTCGTCAGTTGACAGCGCTGACACTCCACTGGGATTAGGAGCGCACCCAGTGGGGGAACCGGGCTTCGACATGGCTTGGAAGGTTTCCAATGAAGGCACGTCGAGCTGGCAGCCAAGCGCCACCATGGAGCTACCTAGCGAAGATTGGTCCTCTACCTGCTCGGTCAGCCCATCGAAGGTCCCCCCCGGACAAACATCCACTGTGTGGTGTACCATAATCATCCCAGTCTACGAGGAGGCGGGCTCCGAACCAGAGATCACCCTCGTTCTATCGGATGGTGGAATCGAGTCAAGACACACCATCTCTCTCTTGATCGAAACCGTGAATGAGGTAATTTGGACTCTCAAGAACATGAATGAGGCCCACGAGGGTTACTCTACTACTCTTTACTTCGAACTGCAGAACACCGGCAACTCAGTGATCTCAAATCGAATCGTCACCGGAGGGCCCGCTGGTTGGGACGTCAGGATTCTAGATGGAATTCTAGTCACATTGCAGCCCGGAGAGACGAGATCGGTGCAGATTTCCTTCATCCCAAATTCTGGGTCCGATGGGGAAGTGGTGCTGATGCTCGCAGATGCCGAGCACGTATCGGGCCATAGCATCAGCCTGCAGATTGACGTGAAACCCGATGACTCCGATGACGGGACTCCGACATGGGTATTCGTACTCGCAACGCTCCTCACTGTAACCCTCGCCGGTGCTGCAGCCCTATACCAGAGGGCTGGTGGCGACCTCAAAGCCCTATTCAATCGGAAGCAATCAGTCTGGGAGCAGCCGGAGTCGCGTGCTCATGACGCTCACGCCTTGGACGAGGAGGAGTTGTGGGATTCCGAGCCGGAAGTCGAGCCAGAGCCAGAGGTCGAGCAGAGCGAACCGAACTTGGAGCGCTTCTCGGAGTATCCCGGCTGGCTGTGGGACCCGGATAGGCAGGAGTGGGTACCGGATCCCGATTACCAAGCAGAGTGAGCCGATTTGGCCAACGACCTTGCAGCACTCCTATCAGAACCGTGACAATTGGCGCACGCAGTGCCCGAAGTCCTTAGAGGGGCGATTGAGTCGGTGATTCGATGAGAAGGCCCGATTCAGCGACCATATTCACCGCCCTCCTGCTCGTTTCACTGCTTTCTCCGACGGTGCTAGCTGCGGCTTCTCTGGCCATGACCGCGGACTCGTTGGCCAAGGAGGCCACCACGGACGACCCGGCTGAGTATACAATCACGGTCATCAATGACGGTGACGAGGATCTTACGGTTTCGCTCAGCACTTCGCAGGATTCGGACTGCAACGGATTCACCTCAAGCATCGACACGGTCCCCTTCTCTCTGAATGAAGGTGATTCGGAGGACAAGACGCTCACAGTGAGCGTTAATGACCAGGCCTCAGGCGAGTGCGAGACCACCGTCACCGCTACGGGAACCCATCTCGGCGGTCAGGCGACCGAGGATATCAAGGTGACAACGTCGGCCGAAGGCGGTGGACAATACTCCGTCACACTCACCTATTCTAATCCTGGAAATGGAATCATCAACTACGATGGAGAGGAGGATAACGCCGAGTGGATCGTAGACGTCGAGAATAGTGGTGAGCAGGATAATCAGAACATTCAGCTCAGCATGACATCATCCAGCGACTGTGATTCAGACGGCCTCGATGCCACAGTGGACCCACAGACCATGAACCTCAACTCGGGCGATTCTGAGGAGGCCACCGTGACGGTGAATCTGCCTGATGGGAGCTCCACTGAATCAGGTGACCACTGCTTCACCCTAGAGGCGACCGTGACCAGTGACCCAAATACGCTTGACCAAGCAAATGACAGCCTCCCCCTAACCCTGAAGATTCCTGAGGTGAAGACCTGCGACCCATCCCTACAACTCTCCTCTCATACGTTGGACCCCGGGGAATCTGCAAGCAACTCCTTCTCTTTGGTGAATACTGGCAACACTGCGTGGACAGTCAGCGCCTACGCGATGGCCGAGGGATACGACATCAGCGATTGGGTGGAATTCGACACTCCTACCAGCAGGCTTCTATCCGAGCCTGGAGGATCTCAGGATTCGACCACTTTCGACTTTGTCATAACTCCTGACGACTCCGTCGAGCCCGGCTCGATAGACGTCTACATCCAAGGGCGCGCCGGCAGCAACGTCGGGTGCGAATCCCTACTTAGAGTGAATCTCGGTCAGGTCCGAGATGCCTCGCTCTCCCTCACCCAACCGACGTTGAGCAACGTCCAGCCTAGCGCAACGGAGTCGACCTCGATCCAAATCGCTAATACCGGGAACGGCCAGGACACTTTCGCGTTGGGTGTCAAGGATCTCCTTCCGGGTTGGATAGTTGAACTGTCACAGACCACCATCACCGTGGATGGCAAGCACTGCACGACTTCGTCAAACTGCGATAGGGAATACGTGCATGCGCAGATAACGGTCCCAGCGAGGGCGAAGGCCGGTGTAGAGTACTCGATAACATTCACATCGAGCTCATCCGGAGTCACCCATGACGAGGTCTCCGTCATTGTTACGGTCGCCCCGGTCCACAGTGGCAGAATGTCCCTCGCATCGGATTCTCAGACTGGCAGGTTCACGCAATGGGTCGCCTATCCCATCGACTTGACCAATACTGGAAACATTCAGGACTCGTTCGGCCTGAGTTCCTGCGACCCGGATATCAATGACACCTGCGAGCAGACCAAGTGGGCGTCCCGGTTCAAGGACTCAGAGGGCAACAATGTCACTCTGGTAACCATTGATTCAGATCAGACCGAACGCATCTATCTGGAAGTCCTAGTCTCGGACAATATCGATAACAAGTCGGAGAAGTTCGAAGTCAGAATAGGCATCGTCGGAACAGAGGTTCTGTTGACCGACGAGGTGACGACGATTGTCTCCATCTACAACTACAGTATGGCCGTGGCTTTCGAGAGTCCAGGTGATGATCCAAAATTGATGAACTTGGCCTTACCACCGGGTGGCACCTCATCGCTGTCCTTCTGGATTTCCAACACCGGTGATGGCGGTGCTGACGAAGTCGTTGTCTCAATTACGGGAATGGACTCTTCTGTTCTTCGATCTATCAGAGTAGACGGCTCCCAAGTCGAAGGAGACATCAGGGTTCCCGCGGATGACCGGGTTCTAGTCGAGATACAACTTGAAGTCCTTGAGGGGATAGAGAGCGGAACCTCGGGGGTATTGAGGATAGGAGTCACTTCAAAGAAGAATACAGCTCAAACCCCCTCTTTCGTCGATATTGCAGTGGACATCAGGACCATTCACGACCTTCGCTTCACACTGGAGACATCGGATGAGAAGGAGACCCGATATCCAGAGCATTCTGAGTTCATCCTATATGTATCAAATCACGGCAATATGGTGGAGGACGTCGAAGTCCTATCCAGCGATTCGCTCAGGGGGTGGACAGTCGATGTGATCAACGACGAGTTCGAATTGGACCCGGGTGAGACTCGCGAGGTCAAGGTCAGGGTGACGCCTCCGAGCGAGATGATCGACGACGATGAGTACACTTTCACAATCACGGTGCAGCCGAAGGACCTTCCTGTCGCGGGACAACCCGTGGACCTGACGGTTACATCCACTTTGGGAATAGGGGAAATCTCGGATGAGATGCAGGATTTCATAGCCATTGCAGTAATTTTGGTGGGCTCGCTCCTTGTCCTCTACCTATTCGTCCGCTCGCGTTCCGAGGATCGTCTATTGGTCGAGTCTCTCAACGATGAGAATGATGATGAGCAGCGCCCTTGACCCTTCTTCGGATACGCTTATGTCCGAATTTTTGGTCGCCGTCCATGTCGGTCCCTACGGGACCGAGGGTGTTCGTCTTGACCTCCGTAACAGAAATGTACCTTCCCGTGGCCGTCATGGCCCTTGTTGGAATCGGTTTCCCAGTGTTCAGTTTCTTTGCGACACGTTTTCTGAGACCGACTAAGAAGGGGTCCGACAGCTCAAAGATGAGATCGATCCTGCTACCTGGATACGAGACCGATCACAGCCTATACCTGCGTCGCGAAAGCACTTACGAGTGCGGCTCAGATCCGGTCGGCGATGCCGACATCAACTTTCACTTCCAGTACTACTGGTACGCAATCGTTTTCCTCGTCTTCGACATCGCGGTCATGTTCCTGGCCTTCGGTGGCGTAATGGCAATCCAGAAGGGCGGCGCGGTCGACGACAGCGAAGTCTTCAGCGCCATGCTGACGATGACCATATTCATCCTCCTGACGGGGCTGGGCGTCTGGCACGTCTTCCGCAAGCGAGGCAGGATTTACATCTGAGGTGATGTGATGGCTGACGATGGGCAGAACTACTCGGTATTCAACAGCAGGATGCTGGTCGACACCGTGGGAGACATCACGGACGAAGCGATGAAGGCAAGCCGAATCAAGGATGTAATAGGAGTCCTCGCTGGAAGGGTGTTCAACTGGAGTCAAAGGAAATCCCTCTTCCCCCTTCATTTGGGAATCAAATGCTGTGCCCTTGAGATGGCTGCAGCGGGTGCAAGCAGGTTCGATGCAGAGCGCTTCGGGGTCTTCTTCCGCTCCAGCCCCCGCCAGTGCGACGTCCTTCTGGTAAACGGGCCGATTAGCAAGAAGTTCGCTGATCCAATAATCAGGCTGTGGGAGCAGATGCCCGAGCCCAAGTGGTGCATAGCCATGGGAGAGTGCGCAATCTCTGGCGGCCCGTACTTCCAGTCCTACAACATCCTCGAGGGCGTGGATACCGTGATTCCCGTAGATGTCTACATCCCAGGATGCCCGCCACGCCCGGAGGCCCTGATCGACGGCTTCGATATGCTCCGGCAGAAGATCATCCGCATTGGAGCCCTCCCCCATGACGGTAGGCCAGCCTCCCAGAAGCCGATCATCATCGGAGACGACTAGGAGGGACAAGCGTGGGAAATATCGTTTCTTCAGCGACTCAGAGGTCGGCTGCACAGAGCCTAGCCGCGGCCGTTTCCGAATTGGAGGGCATCACAGCCGAGGTCGTGGAGAGAAGCAGCGGTACTAGCCCGCGGAACGTAGTCTCGGTGAATTGCGCCCCCGAGCGGTGGCGTGACTTGGCCGAGAATCTCAGAAACACCCACGGAGTGGACTATTGCTCAATGATCACCGGCATCCACTGGCCGGAGGGTGGCCCTGAGAAGAACTGGGAGGTCATCTACCACTTCCTGCGAATGGCAGTGTCCGACCCCCCCGTTATCGGTGGCATGGTCGAGCCCATAATCACAGACCCCACGAAGGTCGAGGGCATCAGGGTGCCTTTGGAGATCGAGGTGAGCATCGAGCTGCCTGAGACCAGAGAGCCTTCCGTGGCATCGGTCCAGGATATCTGGGTCGGCGCGGATTGGAATGAGAAGGAAACTTGGGACTTGGTCGGTATCGATTTCGAGGGGCACGTCGGAATGCGCAGGGTTCTGCAACCCCACGAGACCCCGACCGGTTTCCACCCACTCCAGAAGCAACACAAACTGCGTTACCACGACTTCGAGGAGATGTACGACGATGCACAGGGCTTCCTGCGCAAGCCGTCCGATGCGGGCAAGATCAAGTGAGGAGGAATTGGATTGGCGGAGATGTGGATTTCAATGGGCCCCCAGCACCCCATGACGCACGGCCTGTGGACTCTCAAGGTCAAGGTCGATGGAGAGACCGTAATCGACACTGAGCCAGACCTCGGCTACATCCACCGTGGCGTCGAGAAGATATGCGAGGCGCGCGATTTCACCCAGATCACCACCTACTGCGATCGACTGTGCTACGCCAGCGCAAATACTTGGTCACACTCCTACATTTACGCCGTAGAGGACCTTCTGGAAGTCGAAGTTCCCGAGCGCGCCGAATACATCCGACTTATCGCGGTGGAACTACAGAGGATAGCATCCCACCTGATGTGGTTGGGCGCCTACGGCCCCGACACTGGAAATCTATCCATCATGGTGTGGTGCCTGCGCGAGCGGGAGATGATGATGGACCTGCTCCAAGAATTGGGCGGCTCTAGGATGCACTACAACTTCCCTAGGGTTGGGGGCGTCAAGCGCGATCTTCCTCATGGCTTCGCTCAACGGGCCAGAGCTAAGGTCAGCCTCTTCCTCAATAGGATTCAGGAGTACGAGGCCCTGTTCGACGAGAGCACCATCTTCCTCATCAGGACCCAAGGGGTGGGATACGCAAAGCCCGAGGAAATGGTAAACCATGGCGTCTCCGGCCCTAATCTCCGCGCTGGAGGCGTGAACTACGATGTCCGTTGCGCGCATCCGTACTCGGTCTACAGCGAGCTTGACTGGGAGCCGCCAGTCGAGCGACCGTCGATCAAGGGGGCCGATTGTTACGACAGGTATCGGATCAGGGTCGAGGAGATGCGCATCAGCGCCCTAATGGTTCTCGAGGCCCTAGAGAAGATTCCTCGTGGTGCCGACACCTACCACGAGCCCGGCGACCCCGCAATCCTAGCTAAGGCACCCATCAGAGCCCCTGAGGGAGCCTCCGGATACCACCACTTCGAGGACAGTCGCGGCGAGTCTATGTTTTACCTTGCAGGAGGCGGCGAGGCTCGGGGCAAACATCCGTACCGCGTTTCAATTCGTTCGCCGATGTTCCTAACCATACCATATGCATCAAAATGCATGATCGGCTACAAGGTTGCAGACATCCCGGCTATTATGGGCTCATTCGACCCATGCATCGGAGAGACAGACAGGTGAGATGATGCCGAGCAGTGACTGGCTAGATCTCAGGGGAGGGGTGGAGAAGCTTGTTGGTTGGTCGATGGATGGATTGCACGATGTTCTGCCGTCCGGAGACGTCGATTTGCAGATGACCGTCTCACTCCCCAGAGGAATATGGCCGAATGACATCGCCATCGGTCCGATCCTCAATCTCCAAGAGGAGTTTGCAGCCATGCAGCCCGGATTGGAGGCCTTCTTCAACGCCTCAATCGTGTGTACGATAGTCTTCACAACCGTCATGATCACCATGCTGCCGATCCCCTACATCGAGCGGAAGTTCATCGGACGCCTGATGGACAGGCTCGGCGCCACGACCACCCTTCGCAGCCTCTGGGTCGGTGAGAGTGGCGTCACCGCCGGTGAGTGGTGGAACCAACTTCCGTTCGGAATGGGCGTGCCCATAGGATGGGTCAACAGGTTCCTCAACTCCATTTGGGGCAATGACCACCCTCTGGAGACGGTCTCGAGAGTCAACAATCGGAGCTACCACGGCTACTGGTTCCTGCTCCCGGGATTCTTCCAGGCCTTCGCGGACTTCACGAAGTTTGCGGGCAAGGAGCACATCGTGCCGAAGAACGCCGACAAGGCCGTCTTCGAGGTAGCTCCCGTCATCATCATCTCCACAACAGTACTGGTTTTCGCCTTCATTCCCTTCGGGCCCCACTTCTACATCGCCAGCCCCGAGCTCTCGACAATCTTCATGATGGCCGTCTTCGGGATTGCTCCGCTTGGGGTCTTCTTCGCCGGCTGGTCATCCAACAACAAGTACACCCTCATCGGAGGCATGCGCTCCGCGGCCCAACTCACTGCCTATGAGATTCCCCTGCTGATCACCGTGCTCGGTGTCTGCGTTCTCAGCGG
Organism: Candidatus Thalassarchaeaceae archaeon; assembly: GCA_030749075.1. GTDB lineage: Archaea > Thermoplasmatota > Poseidoniia > Poseidoniales > Thalassarchaeaceae > UBA36. The sequence goes on from JASMKR010000019.1 coordinate 19,898, forward strand.
TTCTTTCAACATCGTCGAGATTGTGGATTTCCAGATCAGCGAGGGCGACATTTGGAACGTGTTCATGATGCCCCTGGGCGCTGCCCTCTTCCTGATCACCATGATTGCTGAGGTCGAGCGAATCCCATTCGACATGCCCGAGGCTGAGGCTGAGCTAGTCGAGGGATGGTGGACCGAATACGGCGGCCTGAGGTGGGGCTTCATGTTCATGGCCGAGTACATGCGATCGTTCGCAGCCTGCCTCCTGTTCACGCTGTTCTTCCTAGGGGGCTGGGAGGCGCCCTTCCAGGGGACTCTGGAGTGGCTGCCCGTGGTTGGCGGAATCTTTGGGCTCCTGTTCTCGATAGTGCCCGGAATAGCATGGGTGCTTGGCAAGTCCTGGATGCTATTCGCCGTCTTCGTCTGGATTCGAGCCTCCCTCCACAGGGTTCGCACAGACCAGATCCTCGAGTTCGGATGGCGGTGGCTGCTCCCCCTCTCGATCCTCAATCTGGCCATCGCGATCTTCCTCAGGGTACAGGTCTGGGATGACGGTTGGGGAATCATCGCCCCAGTTGCCATGGTCCTGCTCGGAGTACTGGGTTTCGTCGTTCTGGTGGTCGACGAGGACAAAGAGGCCATCGACAGCATGCGTCGGCCATACAGCACCTATGCCGTAGTAAAGGCCTCGCCCGGGAGCCACAGGGACTCGGAGGTGAGGTCATGAGCTACCACCCCCACGGAACCCCAAGCTTTCGGAACCTCATTGTTCGACCCATGTGGATCACCATGAAGACCGCCCTGCGCACGGTGCCCTTCCTCGGAAAACTCAGGTTCCTGAAGAACGACTACCACGGCCAAGCAGCGGACATGGTCGACAATAGGACAAGGACTCGAGTGGGCAAGGATCACCCTAGCGCAAGTCAGAGATTCTCCGCCGACCGCGAGACGAGCCAGCTGATGCCATTCGTCGAGAGGCCCGTAACGGTGATGTACCCATACGAGAGACTCGAGGACCTCGAGCCCTGGCTATTTGTGCCCGGCAACTACAACGGCAGGATAGGGATCATCTGGGAGACCTGCACGGCGTGCAAGGCATGCGTGCGGGTATGCCCCAACGACTGCTTGCACATGACCTCCGAGACGAGAGTCAACGTCCTCGACACCGTGGACAGCGGTAACGAATTGCACGGCTACGGAAGCGAGGTTGAGGTCGGAGGACTTGCAGCCAAACCGAAAGAAGACTTCAACCAGATTGCCGAAGGATTCGACCTAGTCAATGACCATGGCGTCGCCCCGCAGCAGTACGACTTCGCCGAGGTCATCGACATCACGGGCGACATAGCCACCGTGCGTTGGTCGGACGGCTCCGGAAACGAGGATGTCGAGCTCAATTCTCTGAAACCAGCAGAGCAGGATATCGTCTCAGGCCGCATTGATTTGGGCAGGTGCATGTTCTGCGGCCTCTGCATGGAGGCATGCCCCTTCGAGTCCTTCTTCATGACCAACGAATATGACGGGATGTCCGGCTTCACGAGGGACGATCTCAGGATGGACGCTGACAGGACCAGGGTCCTGCCTGCGGTTCATCAGGAGAGGGTGGACATGGAGCTCGCCAAGCGCGCTGAGAAGGAGAAGAAGAAGAGAGCCCGAAAGGCGGCTAGAGCGGAGGCTTGATTCGATGGCTATCGATTTCGAGGCACTGGTCTTCGTAATCGTCGCTGGCTCTGCGATACTGGGGGCGATCGGCTGCGTGTTCGCGAATAGGGTCGCTCACTCGCTTCTGTGGCTGATGCTGACCTTCACTGCCGTGGCTGCAGTATTCCTGATGGCCAATGCCGAGATGCTGGCAGCCGTTCAGATTCTTGTTTATCTGGGGTCAGTGATGATTGTTGTCCAGTTCGGCGTCATGCTCACCCGCAGAAGAATACAGGATGTTGAATTCTGATGAGGGCGATTTCGGGGATGGCCGGGATAGGCGTGTTCGCCTTCATCCTGATTCTGCTTAGGGAGGTGATGGAGCACCCCATTTGGAACGAGGCCGGAGAGGCGCCGACAACCCTAGAGTTCGCTAACGCCCTCTTCAACGACTGGGCCGTCGCCATCGTGGTTCTCGGCGGGCTACTCGCCATGGCCATGATCGGGGCTTCCTATCTCGTGCGCGACGAGCGCCTTGTCAACCTTCTATGGGACATGGGGGGCGAGGAGGAATGATCGATCCCAGTTGGATTGCGGGTCTGGGCGTCATACTGTTCGGCATCGGCCTTCTCGGGACCTTCTACCACAAGAACGCGATCGTGGTGCTAATGTGCATTGAGCTGATGCTCAACGCAGCCAACCTGAACTTCGTGGCCGCCGCCGCTCACTACGGTGACGTAAACGGCTGGGTCTTCACAGCCATCGCCATCGCCATCGCCGCAGCAGAGGTGGCCATCGGGCTAGCCATCCTGCTATCGATGTACAGCACCCAGGAGACGATATTCCTCGATGAACGCGCGAGCAAACTGAGGAACTAGGTGATTAGATGGCGAGGCCTGGAAACGAGTACAACCTCCTGCTGCCACTCGCCCCAGTTCTCCTTGTCGTGCCAGCCCTCTACCTGTTGGGCATGGAGTCATTCGAAGCGGCATTCCTTATCGTGCTCGCTCCTTTCGTCGCATTCCCTGCCATCCTTATCATCGGACAGGCCTACAACGGCAACGAGACTTGGAAGAACAAGCTGAAGGAAGGAGGCATCATCGGGCTCGGTGCCCTGCTGATATCCCTCACCGTGGCTCTCTGGATAATGTTCGATTACCTGACCGAGGCCGCGCGCTTCCAGAACGACAGCGTTGCGACCTGGTTCGATTGGATTTCCTTTGAGGTCATTCAGTCGGACTACACCATGACCGAGACGAGGGTGCTTGGGATGGGCGTGTGGATCGACTCAGTCACCCTGATGCTGCTGTTCGTGGCCACCTTCCTGTGCTTCCTGATATGCTGGTTCAGCCTGGGCTACATGAACACCGACCAGATCAACGAGAACCGAAACCACCGATTCTACGGCGAGTTCGTCCTGTTCGCCCTGGGTATGTTCGGGATGGTGCTCGCTGACAACTTCCTGTGGCTATTCGTCTTCTGGGAGATCATGGGGCTGTGCTCATACCTGCTAATCGGATTCTACTTCTGGAAGCCGAAGGCAGCCTACGCGGCGAAGAAGGCGTTCCTGACCACTCGTGTTGGCGATGTTTTCCTGATGGTCGGGCTGCTGATCCTATACGACATCTACGGCTCCTTGGAGTTCGCTATCGTCTTCGACGACCCTTCCACCGGCGTGGGTGGGGTGGCTGTGGACTCAGACCGGCTCTTCTGGGCACTGCTGTTGCTGTTCGTCGGTGCTGTGGGCAAGTCAGCGCAGTTCCCTCTTCACGTATGGCTGCCCGACGCCATGGAGGGTCCCACCCCGGTGTCCGCCCTCATTCACGCAGCCACGATGGTGAACGCGGGCCTCTACCTCGTCGCCCGGATGGTGCCATTCGTCGACGTGAGTCACCACGGCGTCGCCGGCCTCGAGGACCTCGGGCTGATCGTGGCTTACATCGGGGGCATCACCGCCTTCATGGCCGCCTCGATTGCATTCGTCCAGAACGACATCAAGAAGGTCCTGGCCTACTCCACGATGAGCCAGTTGGCGTACATCTTCACCGGGCTCGGATCAGCGCTCTGGTTCTACAGCCACGGTGACCACCACGCAGCCGCTTTCGTGTTCGGGGCTTCGATGTTTCACTTGTTCAACCACGCCATGGCCAAGGGCATGCTGTTCATGGCTAGCGGGTCTGTCATCCACGAGATCCACCACTCACACGAAAACCTCCATCATGGGGATCACGAACACGGAGACTTCGATCCGCAGGACATGCGCAATATGGGTGGGCTGGCATCAAGGATGCCAGTCACGGCTACAGCGATGATGGTCGGGTCGATGTCGATTATCGGCATCCCGCTGATTGGGGGGTTCTGGTCGAAGGAAGGCATCATCGCCGAGACGTGGAAGGCCTGCCTGGAGGCCGAGCCGCTGATGTTCGGCCCGGCCATCCTGATTCTTCTCACCGCTGGAATGACGGGATTCTACATGTCCCGCATGTGGTTCATGACCTTCGCAGGCGAGCCCAAGCACGAGGTCGCCGAGCATGTCCACGAAACCACCCCCTGGATCAAGGAGCCGCTTGTCATCCTGTCAATCATAAGCGCTCTGGGCGGCTTCGCGCTCGCGCTTCTGGGGGTGATTGACTACCTCTCGGCAGAATCTAGCCACCTCTCCATCCATGGGGGACTCGGCAGCGCTGTAATCCATGAGCTCGATCACGCCTTCCTACCCGATGATGCGAACCTGAGACTAGTGGGGTGGACGACCATCTTTCTCTCTCTGGTAATCGGGCCCATCTACGCAGCAAGGGTCCATGGTGGCAGGCTCGCTGAGGGCGAGAAGGCCAACCCCATGGTCGCCTGGCTGGTCCTCCTATCCGACGGATTCGGCTCCCAGGACGTGACCGAGATAGCGGACTCCAGCCTCGCCGAGGCGCTTCAGAGGCGCCTTTACTTCGACGAACTGTACGAGCGGGCTCTCGCCAAAACCGCAATCCCCCTCGCCGCCTTCGCCGCCTGGTTCGACAAGAGCGTCATCGACGGGCTGGTGAAGCAGGTTGAGTCGAGCTCGGTGCTCGGGTCGATACAAGTCCGGAGGATGACCACAGGCAGGGCCCGCGACTACATCCTGATGACCGCGGTCGGCGCCCTCTCTATCTTCGCACTGGCATGGGGGGTGAGTGGTTGATACTGACCATTCTCGCGCTGAGCCCGATTGCGGTCGGGCTGCTCCTGCTACTGCTCCCCCTGGCCCTCCCCAGCCGGGCAGCCGAGAGCGTAAAGCGGGTCAGCCGAAACGTAAGCCTGGGCGTGGCCCTCGCTCTATTCGCCATATCCACATGGGCGGCTATGTCCTCAATCAGCGAAATCAGCTGGATGGACATACGACTGGGCGACTATCATCTCGAGAACACACCCGTGGATCTCATTCCCTACATCGGGGTGTCATGGCACGTCGGTGCAGATGCACTCTCGTTCCCGATGATCTGGCTGACTTCGATGCTCATACCGGTGTCCATGCTAGTCGAGTGGGACTCGAAGAACGGGCACCACTTCTTCCCTCTCCTGCTGGTCATGGAGGGTGCCCTTCTAGGGGTCTTCGTTGCTCTTGACCTATTCGTATTCTACGTGTTCTGGGAGTTGACCCTGATACCGATGTTCTTCCTCATTCTGATGTGGGGGGGAGAGGACCGCCGCTATGCTGCGATGAAGTTCTTCATCTACACCTTCGCGGCCAGCGTTGTCATGCTGATTGGCATACTGGTGATGTACTTCCACACCACCGCCTCGACCGACACCGGCCACACCTTCGATCTCCTGGCCATGCTGGCCAATGACAACCTGATACCATCCGAGGGCCTCAGGCACCTCGTCTGGCTCCTCCTCCTGATTGGGTTCGCAACCAAGATGCCCAGCGTGCCCGTCCACACTTGGCTTCCAGACGCCCACGTTCAGGCTCCGACGGCGGGATCCATGGTACTGGCAGGGGTGATGCTGAAGATGGGGGCCTACGGCTTCCTGAGGGTCGCGGTCACCGCGTTCCCAGGCTCTACTGTGCTGTTCACCCCGCTTCTGATAGTGCTCGGTATGACTAGCCTAGTATACGGCGCATGGGTATGCATGGGGCAAACCAACCTAAAGCGCATGGTCGCATACTCGTCGGTCTCCCACATGGGCCTGATATTCCTTGGAATTGCCACTATGCAGCCACTCGGCATCGCCGGGGCCCTATTCATGATGTTCGCGCACGGAATCATCAGCCCTCTCCTTTTCGCAGTGGCTGGCGCCTTCAAGCACCACTATCACACCCTCGAGATCGGGTCCATGCGGGGCATGGCCCATCACAGCCCGTGGCTGTCTGGGCACATGATGCTTGGATGGATGGCTAGCCTCGGCCTGCCCCTGCTCGCTGGCTTCGTGGCCGAGGTGGCCGTTTTGATAGCCTTCTGGATGACCTTCGGATGGCTGGTCCTTCTGCCTGCTCTGACGCTCATCATAACGGCTGCCTACTACCTGAACTCGATGCAGAGGACAATCTTCGAGTCCGATGACCCGCACCGGGGAACTCTCCCCGAGACTCTCCACGGCGAGAGCCCACGTGACATCACATGGCACGAGAACGCCGGCATGTTCGTGCTGGCGGCCTTCACTGTCCTGTTCGGTATACTGCCTTTCATCTTCTGGGACATGATGTCCTACTGGAGCGGTGAGGTTGTCACTGAGTTGCTCGCCGAGGCCATGAGATCCAAGGGGGTGCTGCCCTGAGTTCGGAATTGGATGGATTGGCCTACGACCTAGTGCTGCCCGAGATAATCATGCTGGCCGGCCTGCTGGCCATGATCCTAGTCCCGAACTTAGGTGACGCCAGGATGAGGCTGCCCCTCACGAGCGTTCGCATCCCCATCCTCTTGGGGGGAAACAGGTTCGACCTCACCCGGGACCCTCGAATCCCGAACGCGATAGCCCTGGCCTCCTTGGCTTCCTCAGTGGGTCTGTCTGCCTACATGCTCAACGGAGAGAAGTCCGGTGACTTCGGCAACGTGCTGCATGTCGATCGCTTCAGCAGCCTCCTCACCGTCATCTTCACCTCGGCACTGCTACTGGTCGCCGTAGCGACCACCCACAGGCTGCCCACCGATCCGAATGCGAGAGCTCCAAATAGACGAGACAGCCTCGGGTCCGAGACGAGTAAAGTCAGCGCTCTTTATGACAATAGAAGACAGGTTGACTTCCACATCCTGCTACTGATAGCCGGATTGGGAATGTCATTGATGGCGAAGTCAACTCACCTCTTCATGCTCTTCTTGTGCATGGAGCTTGCGTCCCTCTCGTCCTACGTCCTAGTCGGATTCCACAAGGAGCATGACGTGGGAGGCGAGGCGGGAGCCAAGTACTTCATCGTCGGTTCTGTGGCTTCAGCCGCTGGAATCTATGGAATGTCCTTGCTCTACCTGTGGAACGGCGATCTGAGCATAGCGGGTTTGTCTTCATCCTGGGACGCTATGGAAACGCTCGACCCGTTCGCCGTGATCGGCATAGGCCTAATGCTAGTGGCATTCGGATTTAAGGTCGGGGCAGCGCCCTTCCATCTCGCCATACCAGATGCCTACTCAGGGGCCTCGTCTCCGGTTGCGGGCTTGCTGGCAACAGCCTCGAAGGCCATGGGTTTCGCCGCTCTTATGAGGTTGCTAATCATCGTCGCGATGCCCTCGACTGGAGAGGGTTTCTGGATGGCTATCATCGCCGCAATCGCCGTTATAACCATGACATGGGGCAATTTGGCAGCGCTATCCAGTGATAACCCGAAGCGCATGCTCGCGTATTCGAGCGTGGCCCACGCAGGGTACATGCTGGCTGCACTGGCAGTCATCGGAACCGGTCTGGGTGACTCCGATGCCAACGCACTGGTGGTCACGGCAGTGCTGTTCCACCTAGCCATACTCGTTCTGTTCAAACTCGGCTCATTCCTCGTCCTCTCGGTCATCGAGACCGAGGGAGGCAGCCACCGCCTCGAGGGCCTTCACGGAATGGCCCGCCGCGACCCCATCATCGCGGCCTCCATGTTCGTTTTCATGCTCTCCCTAGCGGGGGTCCCGCCGTTCTCTGGCTTCCTATCGAAGCTGCTCATGATCAATGGGATTATCGACATAACCGCGGGCACCGGGAGCCCCACTAGCACCGCTGTGCTGTCTTGGGCCACGAGCGTCAACCCCGCCTTCTGGCTGGCCGCTGCAATCGCAGCAAATAGCGCACTATCCCTGTTCTACTACCTCAGGATAGGGCTGGTCATGTTCTTTGAGGTGCCCGATGACGCCACTCCGATCGAGGGTGCCATTCCTCTAAGGGTGGCCATCGCAATCTGCGCGGCCCTGACAATCCTGCTTGGGATAGGATCGCTCAGCGAGGCTGCTCTTGATACGGTAAGCGGCGCCGCAGATGCCTTCCTCGGCCCTTGAATGACAGGCTCAACTTCACATAGGGGCCGCTTGACCCATCCCCATGGCCCGTAGGGAGGAAACCGTCGATACTGAGTTGCTCGCGCAACTAGAGTCGAGCGGTGACCGCATTCGCGTACCCCTCCCGAAGCGCAAGGTCAACGAGATGTTCGCGATTGCCGACCAGATTCTGGGCGGACGCCGAGTGAGATCAATCTGCGAGGATGGCGAGACCCGACTCGCGAGGATACCCGGGAAGATGCGACGCCGGCAGTGGGTCCGCGAAGGAGACCTAATCGTCATCCAGCCGTGGGAGTTCCAAGATGAGAAGGCGAATGTGTGCATGCGCTACACAAAGACCCAATCCCTGTATCTCTCGCGAAAGGGGGCCCTTCCCGAGATAGTTGACCTGTTCGGCATGACTAGGGAGGACGAGGTAGCCCAGTTCGATGAGGAACCCCCGTCTCTCGAGCCCGAGATTGAGGGAGACGAGGACGAACCCACCGAAGAGGTCGAACAGCCAATCAAGGACGATGGTGACGAGGACGATATCGACTCGTTCTTCGGGTGAGTGAATGCCTCGCGAAGGGGATTGGGACGAGGAGCCCGACATCGACAGCCTGCTCAGGGCCGAGAAGAAGCACGAATGGATCTCCGAGCCTAGGTTCAAGCGGATGTTCAACGACATCGAGGACGCCCTCCAAGGAGTCATGGGCAAGGGTAAGTACGATTGGGTGGACAGGAGGGTTTTCGATCAGGTTTTCGACCGTTCGACGCTGCTAGCACTGCACAAGCTGATGCAGCAGGGCAACATCGAGACCATCGACTACCCCATTGCGCGGGGCAAAGAAGCCCATGTCTTCCGGGCAACCTCCAAACAGGGCCCTCTCGCAGTCAAGATTTTCCACACTACCAATGCGGTATTCAAGGGACTGGCCAAATACATAGACGGCGACCCCAGGTTCTCGGGACTCTCTCGGCGCCACCGGGAGCTCGTCAACATCTGGGTCCGAAAGGAGTCCAGGAACCTCAAGAGGATGAGGAAGCACGGCCTCAGAGTTCCGGAGCCGAAGTCCAACCTGAAGAATGTCCTCATAATGGAGTTCATCGGAACCGACGAGGCGGCGAGTCCCAGGCTGAAGGACATCAAGCTCGAGGACCCCATGGGGGTGTTCGAGGATCTGCTGGAGATGGCTGCGTTACTCTGGCAGACCTGCGACCTCGTGCATGCTGACTTCAGCGAGTACAACGTCCTCTGGCACGATGGCCAGCCATGGATAATCGACGTCGGCCAAGCCGTCACCACCAGGCACCCGAGCGCCAAGGAGTTCCTAGTCAGAGACGTTACCCGCCTGACCGATTGGATTGGCAGGCAGGGACACGAGATCTCGATTGCCGAGAGCCTCGTCAGGGTTCTGGACGACCCGGTTCCGAAACTCGCCCCCCTCCCTAGCGGGGATTAAAGCAGGGCGGCGGGTCGGGCGCTGTCGTGGAGCATCTCTGCCGAGTGCCCAAGGATAGAATCGCGGTTCTGATCGGCAAGGGCGGCCAGACCCGCAAAATGATTGAGCAGGCGTGCGGAGGCGAGATTAGCGTGAACTCCCATACGGGGGACGTCTCCATACAGTGGTCCGAGGACACTGACCCCATCAAGAGGATGAAAATGCCAGACGTAGTCACCGCGATAGGCAGGGGCCTTGCACCTAAGCGTGCCATACAGCTCATCGAGGACGAAATGTTCCTGCGAATCTACGATATCCGGGAATGGGTCGGGCGCCAGCCGAACCAGACGCGCCGTATGAGGAGCAGGTTGATTGGCACCAACGGCCGAATTCGCAGCCTCATCGAGGAGATGTCGAACTGCGAGATTGCGATATACGGTTCCACGGTGGTCGTGATAGGAGACAGAGACGGCTTGGCTCTCTCCGCCACTGCCATTGAGGGCATCCTCGGGGGCTCCGAGCACAGCACGGTGCTCTTCGGTTTGGAGCAGGACAGGAAGAGGCAGAGGCTCCGCTTCAAGACCCTGGAAACATTCGAGGAGCGCGAGGTAGCCGACTCGGACTCGTTCGACATAATGGTGCCAGGATTCACCGAAGCACGCAGGAGGAGGGCAGAGTCGGAGCCCCTTGGGCTCGAGGACGACGAGAGCGTGACTTTCGGAGAGGAGTGACGAAACCGTCACGCATAAGCGGGACATGCCTCTCGTTGCATCGTGCTCAACCGGCTGTCAACGTGGTGGAGCGACCCCTCGCCCAGCTTTGACGAGATGTATGCCTGGGAGAGATGGGCCATCAACGCCCTCTGCTTAACCCTCCTCCTCATCTTCACTGGGTTCGGGCTCGTGTGGGCAGGCATCGAAAACCCACTTTCCGAAGCCCTGTTCGAGTTCTTCATCGATCCAATAAGGGGGGAGTCAGTAGGCGACTCCGGGTACAACACTGTCAATACGATGACCTACGCGCTGGTTCTGGGACTATTTGTTGTGGCTTTCTCAGCGTGGCTGAGGAACCTCCACATCGACCCCAGCGACGCTAGCGTGCTAGCGCTTCTACCGTTCATCACATGGGCGGCATTCGGTGAGGTCGTCGAGGACGCCGAGATGTTCGGCCCCGGCCTCGCTCCGTACTTCGTAAGCCCTGGAATCCACTTCCAGGCCGCCTTCTGGGTCATACTTGCAGGAGCGGCAGGACTCTCGGTGGACCGAATCAAATTCTCCGAGGGGGACCAGCAAACCCACATAGAGGCACTCGCTTCAGTTCTAATCCTTACGCAGTTTATCATCTACGGCCCCTCCATATCCGAAAAGGTGGGCGATGATTTTGCCCTGTGGCCGATGCTGCTAGGTGCCGTTGTTGCCATAGCGTTCGCCTGCACCTCCAAAGCGTCCACGAGCGCGTTCTCGAATGTCCAGAGGATAGTCTACTTAGTGGGCATGGGTGGCTCTCTGGTCTTCCTCGGGGCCTTGGCCTCCCATGCGATGGACAGCCCGCCCCAAACGGACAGGCTCTGGCCCCTCGTGGTAGTAATCGGCATACCCATCCTCCTCTCATACTCGATGTACTCGTACGGTAGGGAGGCCGCGGAAGAGCTGGCCGGGCACGGACTGGTTGCCGGCATCCTGCCACCGGGGTGGACCGAAGACGACTACCAGGCGGCCGAGTCCCCCGAGAAGGACATGATCGAGAGCCTGAGGCTGAGGGCATCGATGGCACAGCCGCTGATTTTCCTTGCTGTTGCAGGCCAGTTAATGGATGGGTTGGCGACTTGGATTGGCATTGACTTCTTCGGCTATAGCGAGAAGCACGTATTTTCCGCTGGCATCATCGACTTGCTTGACACCGCGTTGACCTTCGCCATAGTAAAGCTCGGTCTCGGTGCGTTGGTCTGGTACTTCTTCGCCATAGCAAATTTCGAGCACCGACAGCAGCACCTGCGACTCCTAATCGGAATAGCCATGCTAGTCGTGGGCATGGCGCCAGGCCTCAGGGATGTCGGAAGACTTACTCTAGGTGTGTAAATTCGACATCTACGATGACGAGCCCATTCAATTGAAGGCTCGCGTGCTGTCTGAGGGGGCTGAGAGACGTGGATAGGCTGCCCACCAGAATCGACCGTGCCACAGATGAGTTCGAGGCTCGATGCGAGAGCAACCTCGCGCTTGCCGATGAGTTGAGGCAGAGGCTAGAGGCAGTTAGAAGGGGTGGCGAAGACCGGCACGTCGAGAGGCATAGGGAACGTGGCAAGCGCCTTCCCAGAGAGAGGATCACCGAGGTCTGCGATCCCGGTACGCCATTTCTGGAGATGTCATCTCTAGCTGCAGGCGGGCTCTATGACGGCAAGGCGCACTCCGCTGGAGTGGTCACTGGAATCGGGGTGGTGCATGGCAAGGAATGCATGTTCGTGGCCAACGACGCCACGGTCAAGGGCGGTTCGTACTACCCCATGACCGTCAAGAAACACGTCAGGGCTCAGGAGATAGCAGAGGAGAACAACCTGCCCTGCGTCTACCTCGTTGACTCCGGGGGGGCCTTCCTTTCCATGCAGGACGAGGTCTTCCCCGACAAGCTGCACTTCGGGCGAATATTCCGCAACCAGGCAATCCTGTCGAGCAAGGGAATCCCACAAGTTGCAGCCGTGCTTGGTTCCTGCACTGCCGGCGGCGCCTACATCCCGGCAATGTCGGATGAGTCGATAATCGTCAAGGGGAACGGTACGATTTTCCTAGCGGGGCCACCACTGGTCAAGGCGGCCACGGGGGAGGAGGTCAGCGCTCAGGACCTGGGGGGGGCGGATCTCCACACCTCAGAGTCAGGGGTCGCTGACCACTTTGCCGAAGACGAGGCAGAGGCGCTGAGAATGGTGCGAAACATCGTCGAGAACCTCAATGTCACGCCCAAGCACAGGCTCGATGTCGCCCAACCCGAGCAGCCTGCCCACGAAATCGAGGATCTCATGGGAATAATCCCGAGGGATAACAGGACGCCCTACGACGTGCGTGAGATAATCTCGAGGGTTGTCGATGGCTCACGCTTCCACGAGTTCAAGCAACGCTATGGGAATACATTGGTCTGCGGCTTCGCGAGGATTCACGGCTACCCTGTGGGCATCTTGGCAAACAATGGCATCCTGTTCTCGGAGTCCTCGTTGAAGGGCGCGCACTTCGTCGAGTTATGTGGCCAAAGGGGCGTCCCGCTGGTCTTCTTGCAGAACATTACTGGATTCATGGTCGGGAGGGACGCGGAGGCTGGCGGCATCGCCAAGGATGGCGCCAAGTTGGTGACCGCGGTATCGTGCGTCCCGGTGCCCAAGTTCACCGTCATCATCGGCGGCTCCCACGGCGCGGGCAACTACGGCATGTGCGGCAGAGCCTATGACCCCCGCTTCCTGTTCATGTGGCCCAACGCCAGAATCAGCGTCATGGGCGGCGAGCAAGCTGCGAGCGTCCTGTCCACGGTGGGCAAGTCCGACCCGGACCAGATCAGGGCCAAGTACGAGACCGAGAGCAATCCCTACTACTCCACAGCCCGCCTCTGGGACGACGGCGTTATCGATCCCAGGGACACTAGGGACGTGCTTGGACTATGTATCTCGGCCAGCCTCAACGCTTCAATGCCGGAAATGGGTTATGGCGTATTCAGGATGTGATGGTATGGGCATGAGCGACGACAGACCGGCAACCGAACTTTGCAGGCTCGACGTCGATGGGGCCGTAGCCCGCCTCACACTGACTCGCAGCGAGGTACACAACGCGCTGAACGTCCAACTTATCACAGAGATTACCGATGTGCTCGCTTGGACCGCGGAGCGCTCCGTGGGCTCAACAGCAGGACTGCTTGACTCGGACGATGCGAAGCACCTGCGTGTCCTGATCGTAGAATCCGATGGCAGGAACTTCTGCGCTGGCGCTGACATCAACATGATGCGTGAGGGCGGCACGAAGGGTGCTGAGGAGAACCGAGCCGATGCCGAGCGACTGGACCGTCTGTTCAACGGACTGTGGTCCCATCCCTGCTTCACCATCGCCTCCGTGCGAGGAGTGGCCCTGGGAGGGGGGGCCGGGCTGGTCGCCTGCTGCGATCACGCAATCGCGTCCCCAGACACGCGCATCGCCCTATCAGAGGCAAAATTGGGAATTCTACCAGCGGTCATAGGACCCTATGTCTACCGACGCGTCGGCAGCGCCCAGTTCCGGCGGCTGGCCACTCTCGCAGGCACCTTCGAGCCCGAGGAGGCCCTGATGATCGGGATGGTCGACCGGATCGCAGCGAATGCCGAGGAGATGGAGAGCCTAGTCGACGAGGCCATCGCGATGGTGCTCACCACAGGCCCGATGGCCGTCACCGAGGCCAAGCGCCTGACGGACTTCTTCGACCGTTGGATGGGCACGGACGAGGAACTGCGCGAGTGGGCACTCGACAAGACCAGCGAGATGCGCGCCTCCGAAGAGGGCCAAGAGGGCCTAGCGGCATTCCTCGAGGGTCGGAAGCCAGCCTGGTCATCAGAGGATCAGGACGGCTGAGCATGCTTCCAGAGTGGATGAGGGAATCGCCCCGGCCCTTCGCGAAGGTCCTGGTGGCCAACCGCGGCGAGATTGCGGTTCGCGTGCTGCAGGCAGCGCGCGAGGCGGGCATGGGAGGGGTGGCGGTATTCTCCGACGCCGATGCCAACTCCCTCCATGTAGAGGTGGCCGACGAAGCAGTCCACCTGTCCGGGGACACGCTCGACCAGACCTACCTCAATGGGGGTGCCATCATCGAGGCTGCCAAGGGGTGCGGGGCGGATGCAATACACCCCGGCTACGGCTTCCTCTCCGAGCGTGCGGACTTCGCACGCGCGGTCGAGGCCGCGGGCCTTGTCTGGATCGGCCCACCCGGGGAAGCGATAGAGACCATGGGAGACAAGGTGTCGGCCCGACTTCTGATGATTGATTCGGGGGTCCCGGTAATCCCAGGGGAGGAGTTGGCTGTGGAGGGGGACGCCGACCACCTCGGAGTCCTCGCTTCCGCGGCAGCGAGGGTCGGCTACCCACTGCTGCTCAAGGCGAGTGCGGGCGGAGGCGGCAAGGGCATGCGCTCCGTCAGCGAGCCGAGGGCGCTGCGCGCGGAATACGAAGCAGCCTCCAGAGAGGCCTCAGCAGCCTTCGGCGTCGGTACCATCTACATCGAGAGGCTGCTCACAGGGGCACGACACGTCGAGATGCAAGTCATGTGCGACCAGCATGGAGGCGCCATACACCTCAACGAGCGCGACTGCTCCATCCAGCGACGGTACCAGAAGGTCATCGAGGAGGCTCCCTCGCCGGCTGTCTCCCCCGAGATTCGCTCGGCAATGGGGGAGGCTGCGGTCACAGCAGCTAGGTCAGTGGGCTACGTCGGCGCCGGAACCGTGGAATTCCTGCTGTCAGGCAACGGGCAGTTCCACTTCCTAGAGATGAACACCCGGCTGCAGGTCGAGCATCCGGTCACCGAGATGACAACGGGCATCGACATGGTCCAGAAGCAGTTCGAGATCGCCGCGGGCCTGCCGTTGGGCATCGAACAGACCGAGGTCAAGCAGAGCGGCCACGCAATCGAAGCCCGAATCTACGCCGAGGACCCCGGGAGGGGTTTCCTCCCATCGATCGGCCGCCTCGTGGCGTGGCAGGCCCCAGTGGGCCCGGGAATCCGAGTTGACTCGGGGGTCCGTCAGGGCGACGAGGTGACCATCGACTTCGACCCGATGCTAGCCAAACTCATCGTCCACGCTCCAGACCGTCACGCCGCCATCAGAAGGCTCGATACAGCCCTAGCCGATTTCGTGGCTCTTGGGGTGCAGACCAATATCGGCTTCCTGCGCAGGCTCGCTACGCACCATGCCTTCCAGAGCGGCGGCGCAGACACCGGCTTCCTCGACCAGACTCCCACCGAGGAGCTCTCCGGGCCCGAGCCCGACGAAGGCACCCTCATTGCGATTGCAACCGCCGCTCAGAGGTTGGGCATCGACCGCTCACGAGCGGGTTTCACGGAAGACGTCGACGAGCACACTGGACATGCCGGAGATCCTTTCAGGACCCTGAGGAGGACCTTCCCCTGAGGTGATGCCATGGAGTGGAGCGTTGCAGATGGTGCTTCGAGATACAGGGCCACGCTCGAGGAGCATGAGGGGAGGGTGTCGATTACAATCCTCATCAGGGACGGCTTGGAGATCGCCCCACCCGATGTCCTCGTTTCAACGGACGACAAAGCGGGAAGGCTCCTAGTCGAGGTTGACGGCAGGCCGAGGCTCGTCCATGCAGCCAAGTCGGGAGACTCCTGGTGGATTCACTTGGACGGATACTCTCACGTAGTCCACTTCCACGAGCAGGGCAGTTCGGGCCCCTCGACCAGTGCGGGTAGTCTAACGGCGCCGATGCCGGGAACGATCCTCGAGATGCTGGTCAAGCAGGGACAGCGGGTCCGTGAGGGGCAGACCCTGCTAGTCATGGAGGCCATGAAGATGGAGCACAGGATCCAGGCGCCGAAGGCGGGTGAGGTGACCAAGGTGCACTACGAGCAGGGCGAAAGGGTCGACATGGGCAGCGTCCTGATCGAGATCGGCGACTGATTATCCCTCGTGGTTTCACTATCTGGCTAATATTGGATATCAGCGCCTCCTTGGCCTAGTGAGTGCGACGAGCAGCAGGGCACTGAGCGCAATGAGCAGAACGAATCCCATCGGCAGACCCTCCTCCCACCTATCGGGGTCCAGTGGGTAGGCATCCGAGTTGTCGCCGTGGCTGTCGCCGTCGGAGTCGTGCTGCTCCGTAGCGTCTTCGGGAAATGCGTCTAGGTTGTCTCCAACCCCGTCTACGTCCGTATCGTTGGACTCCTTGGGATTGTGCGGGAAGGCATCGAGGTTGTCGCCCACCCCATCCCCGTCCGAGTCGGTGCTCTCACTGGCGTCCATGGGAAAGGCATCGAGGTTGTCGCCCACCCCATCCCCGTCCGAGTCGGTGCTCTCGCTGGCGTCCATGGGAAAGGCATCGGAGTTGTCACCAACCCCGTCCCCGTCGCTGTCCGCCCACTCCGCGGGGTCGTCGGGGAAGGCGTCCGAGTTGTCACCAACCCCGTCCCCGTCGCTGTCCGCCCACTCCGCGGGGTCGTCGGGGAAGGCGTCCGAGTTGTCACCAACCCCGTC
>JASMKR010000020.1:0-23501 GCA_030749075.1 Candidatus Thalassarchaeaceae archaeon
TGGTTGGCGCAGACGGAGAGATTTGAACTCCCGAGTCACTAGGACACCGGATTTCAAATCCGGCGCAATACCAGGCTATGCGACGTCTGCAGCGGGTTCTCGTAGGGAGCAACACGGATGAACCTTACAGGCCGTAGTTGCCCGGCCTGCACCACTCCGGCAGCCCCGTCGCCGCATCCGGGTGGGTCAGCCCCACGAACAGCACCATGATGATGATGAAGAAGGCGGGGAACAGGGCAGTCAGGGTCAGGATCCCCGAGTCGGCATCTCCGTACAGGTGCATGAAGATGGCAGCGATCATCAGGAACTTGGGTATGGCGATCACAGTGAGGATGGTCAGCGTCACGGTGCTGCTCAGCTCCACCCCAACCGCCGCGACCTCGATGACGGTCAGAATGATCAGCCCGAAGAAGTTCATCCAGTAGGGGTCTTGTCCCAATATTTTGTAGTGCGCCATGTCATTTCACCTCAGTACAGATAGAAGAACGGGAATACCAGGACCCATACCAGGTCCACGAAGTGCCAGTAGAGGCCGAAGTACTCGATGGAGACCGCGTTGTCCGGGGTGTACCCGCCCCTCGCTGCCTTCACGGTCATGTATGAGAGCCCGACGATGCCGCCGAACACGTGGGCCCCGTGCGTGCCCGTTGTCACGTAGAAGGTGGTCGCGCTGACCTGGATGTTGGCCATCATGTGGCCCCCGGGGTGCGAGCCCGCCTGCATCATCGCGTACAGGGCGCTGTCCTCGGGGATGGAGTAGTCCTCTGGGTGCTTCTCGATGTAGTGCGTGTCGTAAGCGTGGTGCTGGTAGCTGTCCGCGTTGATCAGGTAACCCTCCGCGTAGAGCGACTTGATCGTTGAGTCGCCGTGGTTGAACTCGTGCATGAACTCGGGGAGCGGGAAGCCCAGGAACCACTCGATCATCTTGAGGGTGAGGAAAAGCACCGCGAGGAACCAGGTGGACCCCAGGTAGCGGGTGACCTTCCTCCTCCTGACGTCCTCGTCTATGTCCTTCATCTTCGCGTAGCGGAGCGCCTGGACGACGGTGAAGGAGGATATGATCAGGGCGAACGTGTTGATGGCACCCGGGGCCAGGTGGAACCAGCTCGAGGAAATCAGGTGCCCCGCAGGCTCGAAGCAGGTCACCGAGGTCCCCTCGACCCACTCGCCCGACTCGAAAACCGTCTTGCAGCTGGGTATGCCGAAGCGATACCTCATGTATGTGCTGAACAGTGATGTGAACACCATCATCTCCGACATCAGGAAGACCCACAGGGCCACCTTGCGGATGTCTATGTTCTGGAACGGCGCCCCGGTGGACTTCGGCTCCCAGAGGTGCTTGGAGTCCCCCCCATCTACCCCGTAGCTCCAGTCCTGCCTCCACCAGACCAGCAGTCCGAACCCTATCACGCCCAGGGCGACGAAGATCAGCGGGACGTTGACCCATCCCATGAACTCCCCCCACTCGAACGCGCCGGAAAGGGAGAGGAGGAACAGGGCGATGCCGCCGCTAAGGATGATGGGTGACCAGGAGTTGTGCGGCGCCCCGTGGCTCCAGTCGTGCGGGCCCCAGGGACTGGGGTGGTGATGGTGGTCATCGCTGCTCAATGCGACACCTCCCCGGACTCCTCGTCGCTAACCATCAGCCTCTGGAACCATCTGCCCATCATGCCCGGCTCGTTCGCTATGTGCTCGTTGGCGTCCTCGAGGGTTGGGATCCCCCAGGTGCCGTCGCTCAGCTTGTATAGCGTGTGAGCGGGAGGCGGCGAGCTGGTCATCCACTCGAAGGACCACCCTCCCCACGGGTCGTCTGGGGCGTCCTCGCCCCTTACCCAAGATATCACCATGTTGAACACCAGAATGAAGTTGGAGAAGAAGAAAAGGAATCCGGAGACCGTGATGAACATGTTCCACCCGGCAGCCTCCATGGGCAGCGAACCTAGCGCCTCCTCCGTTGTCACGAAGTAGGTGTGGTGCCTTCGGGTCATCCCCCAGACTCCCAGCCTGTGCATAGGCCAGAATAGTGCGTTGTACGATACGAAGGCGCACAGGAAGTGAAGCGTCCCTAGCTTCTCGCTGAGCATCTTCCCGGTCGCCTTGGGGAACCAGTAGTATATCCCCGCGAAGAACCCGAACACCGTACCTCCCACCAGAACGTAGTGGAAGTGGGCGACGACGAAGTACGACTCGTGCAGGTGGGCGTCCATTGCTATGGACGGGAAGAACATCCCCGAGATTCCGCCTAGGGTGAAGGTGACCAGGAAGCCCAGGGCCCAGAGGGTATGGGTCCTGTAGACGAGGGAGCCCCCGTACATCGTCATCAGCCAGTTGAACACCTTGATGCCGGTCGGCACCGCGACGAGCATCGTCGTCAGCATAGTCACGAAGCGGAGCGTTGGGGACATCCCGGAGGTGAACATGTGGTGCCCGTAGACGATGAACGACACTATGCCGATCCCGGCCATGGCGTAGACCATCGACCTGTACCCGAACACCGACCTCCTAGCGCTGGTCGCAATCACCTCGGAGATAATGCCGAAGGCCGGTACCACGACCACGTAGACCTCGGGGTGCCCGAAGTACCAGAACAGGTGGCTCCACAGGAGGGGATCCCCTCCTGCCGCTATGTCGTAGAACGCGGTTCCCACCACCCTGTCCAGGTAGACCTGGATGAGTCCCACGCCGAATGCGGGGATGGAGAGGAAAAGCATCACGTTCGCGATCAGGATTGACCAGCTGAAAAGCGGCATCTGCATCCAGCCCATCCCTGGGGCCCTCATCACGGCTATGGTGGTGAGGAAGTTGATCCCGGTGAGTGTCGACGAGGCGACTAGTAGTATCTGCCCGGCTGCCCACATGGTGGTGCCGTGGTGCGCCCCCTGGCTGACCACGTACGGTGCGTAGCCGGTCCACCCAGTGTCCGCCCCGTGACCGGAGAAGACCCCGGTGAAGATCAGCAGAGCCGCGAATGGCTGTAGCCAGAACGACATCGCGTTGATCCTCGGGAGTGCCAGGTCCGGCGCGCCAAGCTGGAGGGGGACCATCCAGTTGGCGAAGCCGTTGATCATCGGCATCGCAGCGAGGAATATCATGGTCGTCCCATGGAGCGTGAAGAACTGGTTGTACTGCTCTTGAGTGAGGAAGTCGTTGCCCGGCACAGCCAGCTGGATGCGGATTATCATGGCCATGATGCCGCCCACTCCCAGGAAGAACAGGCCCGCCATGAAGTACAGAGTCCCGATCTTCTTGTGGTCGGTGCTGGTCATCCAGTCGGCCAGCCAGGGTGCGAAGTTGTCCCAGTCGAATGCGTCAGGGTCCTTCCTGTAGAAAACGTACGCGAGGGTGATCGAAAGCAGGACCGATGAGACAATGATTAGGACCCCCAGGACCACGAACGGGTCCGCTGCCTCTAGGACAAGGATTGGCCCGGTTATCGATAGGACCGCCTTGCTCCACTCGTCCCCTGAGCTCCCGGCACCTGCTCCGTCCGCGTTCCCGTTGACCGAGTTCACGTGCAGAACGAACTCAACGTTGCGGTCGGTCTCTGGTGCCTTCCATACTACGGACCACTCTGTCTGGTCGTTGCCGGCCTCCGTGTGCCCGAGCTCGTTCACGCTGAACACCTGTGCCGTGGCATCGGTCACGGCGAGCTCGCCGTCGCTTACCCACAGGTGGAACCCTCCCTGGTTGATGTTCCCGGGTGTCGTCGGTCCCCCGACGAATGAGACCGTCAGGTTGTACGACTCGGAGTAGTTGTAGCTCTCTGGGAGCCCGGAGATGGATGCCACCACTGAGTCGGTCGGGGTCGCTCCGTGGCAGTTGCACCCGGAGTCCTTCACCCCGGAGATGCCAGTGGGCTGCGAGATTGCGGAGGGGGCCAGAAGCATTGCCGCAGCGGCCAGAACGACCACCATCGCGACCCTAGAACTCCTGCTTACTCCCATTCCTTCACCTCAGTCCATCGCAACCAGTTTGGCGGCCATTATCGAATGCGCGTCCCCGCAGTACTCGGCGCAGAGCATCATCGAGTCGGGGGTTATCGTATCGAAGATCGGCATCCATAGGGTCGTCTCCTGGCCGGGGAGGACGTCCTCCTTGGTCCCTAGGTGCTGGAACCACGGGGCGTGTGTGACGTCTTGCGACTCCATCACTGCCAGGTAGGTCTCGCCCTTCTTGAGCTTGAGAACCGGAACGCTTCCGTAGACCTCCATGGTCTCCATGTCAGTATCGCAGAGGTCAGCTGACAGGTCCATGCAGTCGAAGCTCCAGAACCACTGCTGGCCGGTGATCTCGATCACGTGGTAGCAGTCCGACTCGATGATGCCATCTGAGTCCATCCTGTTGTTGGACAGGCTGTCTGTGTCCATCGGGAAGTCGTGGTTCGTCGAGCCGTCGTCGCACGCGAATCCGTGGAGCCCCGGGTTCCCATCCGAGTCTGCGTAGGGGGAGGTCCACATCGCGTCCAGGGGTGCCCATGAGACGTAGGTTAGCCAGACGATCAGGACGAATGGCAGGAATGTCCAGGTCACCTCGAGTCGCATGTCATCGTTGTGAACCGGGAAAACGCCAACCTTCAGTCCGTCAACGTTGGGGGCCGTATTGCCATCCTCGGAGACGAACCAGAACGAGTGGTGAAAAAGCCAACCGAAAGCAATTATCGAGACTATTACGGACCAGATTATGTAATGGTCCCAGAGGTTCTCGAAGATGACAGTCATCACAGTCATGCCAATCTCCAGTCACACGGGGGGAAAATCCCCTCATAAGGGTCGCGGGCTGGCCTCCTGTCTGGACCCCCAACTGTGGTTGAACAACATCTACAAACACCATCCCGCTGAATTGTCACGACCATGGCATCAGGACCACAGAACAGAACAGTCCGGCACGAGGCTGCGGCGAAGGCAATTTCGAAGGCGATAATCAGGAATTCGCCAGTCGAGGAGGGCGGTCCTGGATGCCCCATCTTGGTGGAGGGGATAAGGGACGAGCAGGCCCTTAGGACACTTGGTTTCAGGGGCACGATTGAGAAGGTGAACAGGGGGTGGGACCGCCCCCGCCTCATCGCGTACCTGCATTCCACCTACTGCTCCGAGGAGGCTTCTGACGGAGGCCCACCGATCATACTCCTGATGGACTGGGACAGGACAGGCGGAAAGCTCCAGACCTCCATCAGGGACCGCCTGATGGCACTCGACTCGACCGTGGACGAGGATCTCAGGAACACTCTACTCAGGGCAATGAAGCCAGAGGGGCGCACTGTCGAGTCCCTACTGCCCCATGCAGAGCACCTCGGGCCTGTCGTGCAGGCCTTCCTGACGGACATGTCCTGAGGGCTATTCCGGGAGGGAGGGAGGCATCTCCTTCACGGTGTTAAGGACCAGGTGGGTGACGGATCTCTCGATGCCCTCCATGCTCGCCACGCGCTTGATCAAGTCGTCGAGGTCATCCCTCTCCTTCGCCCTGGCCAGAACCATCGAGTCGTAGTCCCCGGTGACGTCGTAGACCCCGTAAACCCGGTGGTCCTCGGCTATCTTCTCCTGTATCTTAATCACCCTCCCCTTCTGTATCCTCAGGCCGATGACTACACTGAGCCCCCATCCAGTCTTGTCCGGGTCGAGCAGGACCGTGTAACCCTGGATTATCCCCAGCGACTCCATCCTCCTTACGCGGTTGCTAACGGTACCGAGGGCCACGCCCACTTCCTTGGCGATCCTCCTCAGAGAGGTCCTCGCATCGGCCTCGAGAGCCCTGATTATCCTGCGGTCAACTTCGTCCATTATCGCACCGGGAGACTGCGTTTATTCACACGGCTCTTGAACATATGCCAAGCAATAATTGCCCTTCCTGTGCGAATGAGCAGAAAATGACCTCTATTCTTCCTCTTCGAGGACGATTGGCAAGCCTCGGACCGCCCTCATGACCCTCATCTCTTGCTCGTTTACCATTGGGGTTACCTTGCTGCCGAACCAGGCCGCAAGGCAAGTGCCGCCCTCGTCCACTAGGACACGGCTCCCCTTCCCCCAGTCACGAGGCTCGGGCTGCCTCCTCATCAGCACGTCGTCCAAGACGGGGCCATCCACTTCGAGGAACGGTCCCTCTACCTCCTGTCTTAGCCTGTGGGTCGCCCGGGAAACGACCCTCTCGAGTACGCCCTTCCTGACCCTGGCTGCGATCATGCCCATGTGGATTACCTTGAGGGGCCTCCAACGCCCACCCGGGACCCTGATCCGACCGCCCTTCCTGCTCCTCTCCGATTCCCAGACCGACTTCGCCTCCTTGGTCGACCAGAGCAGGCTCTTGCCCCTGTGCCAGAGGTCATCTGGAACGCCGCCCCAGCTCTCGTCCAGGTGCTCCCGCCACTCCTTTCCGATTGGACGAGGGTAGCCCTCTGGGTCATCTGCATCATCTTTCCTTGCATCGGCCCTGGGCTTGGATTCCGAGCCCCCTACGTCCTCCTTCTCGAGAACCGCCAGGAAGAACCCCCCTCCTCCGACATGGTCGTTCCAGACCCTTACGCATCCAGTGAGGCTGGATGCCACGGCCGCGTCCGGCGGGGGGAGGGTGGTCTCGGGGACCTCTAGGGCATCCGACTCCTTGCCCCCCTCGTCCAGAATCGGCCATTCCGTCATCCCACTAGATGCCGGAACGCCCGGTAGCAGGGAGTGTCCAGGGAGGATGCTGACTCCGCCCTCCGACAGCGCCCTGGCGACCACCGCCTCGTTCTCCACTGGGTCGAGGGAGCATGTCGCGTAGACCACCCGACCTCCTGGCCTGGTTACCTGTATGGCCCTCCTGAGCAAGCCGAACTGAAGGTCGTGAAGCGAGCGCCCAGAGGATGGTGACCACTTGCCCCAGACATCGGGGTTCTTCCTCGTGGTCCCCGAACCGGTGCATGGCGCATCTACCAAGACGCGGTCGTAACCGCACTCCGGAACCATTGGGATGTGCCTGCCGTCGTGCTGGACGACTATCGGGGAGCGAGAAGCGTGCCTCTGTACATTTGAGACTAGGGTGTTGACCCTGCCGCTGACCACCTCGTTTGCCACCACGACGCCTCTGTCTCCGAGGCACTCGCTGATCTGTGTGGTCTTGGAACCGGGAGAGGCACATAGGTCCAGCACCAACTCCCCTGGCTGCGGGTCCAGCGCTATCACGGGAATCATTGACACGGCCTCCTGCCGCGTGATTCTGCCAGTCTCGTGCAATGCACTGAGAAGCACACGGACCTCGCCCTCCGCGGCCCCTCTGTCGAATGGCATCTCCCAGGCGCTCCCCGGGCCCCTGAACCACGGAATCTCGTTGGCCGAGCACGACTCTAGCCACGACTCCACCCACTTCCTCTCCGGGCTCATCGGGTTTACCCTGAGGGTCTCGGGGAGCCTGGCAAAAGAACCCTCGAACCAATCTTCGGATGCGTCCCTCCAACTGGAGACCGCCTCGAGGAGAACGCTCTCCCTGGCCATCGTGATCCAGTCTTTCACGTCTTCCTCCACGGCACTCCGTCCCTACATTTCGACATCAATTGCTCGATTGGACGGCTCCTGTCCTAGCAGTGGCAATTTCGCCTTAGGGTACCTGTCAGAACCAACAACGATTATACCGTCCGCGATTCGCTGGCGCACTGCGGTATTTGCCGCATGGGATGCACATGACAGGATTTGGATATAGGAGGAGGATCTCCAACACACCATCGGAACCAACCAAGACAGACGAGATCGGGGCCAAGCTGAAGCTGGGAGACCTCGTGAAGAGAGCCAGGGACTACGGACTCGCACAGGGCCCGTTGAAACCAATTGAGGCCCTGATCACCACCTCCGAGGACGAGTGGACCTGGCAGATAGTCGACAGGGACGTTCTGGATAGGCTCAGCCACAGGCTGGTCTTCCAGTCGAACGCCGGAATGCGGCGTGAGATTCTGATGACAGAGGGACTCGAGACGGCCATGGGCGCCGCCTCGATGATAGTCGAGCTTGACGGGGGCTGCGTACTAATAGAGACCCTGGAGCCCTAGAATTGGGCTCTAGTGGGCTTGAAATAGGGAATGTAGGTGCGGTGTTCCGATGGCCAAGGAGAAGAAGGGCAGTGGTATTCAGCAGGCTGCAGGGCTAATCAGGTACTTCGACGAGGAGTCCGAGGACGCGATCCAGATATCCAAGGGCTCAATCTACTTCGCCTGCATCTCTTTCAGCGTGATAGTTTACCTGGCGCAGTACGGCGTCTGGTCATGGATGTGGAACACCCTGGGGCTCTAGTCACCAAGGAGCTCCCTGTCTGCCGAACCGACCCCAGAACTGGGATCAGCCCTGATAATGTCGCTAGAGGCCCTGCTCAGGGCCCTCTCTACCGCAGGGGCGTTCTTGTCCGCCAAGGCCTCCCTGGCCCTGTCCAACGACCCCTCGGCGGAGTCGAGAAGCTCCCCAGACGTGCCGTCTACACCCCTGAGCCCGTGCACTGAGTCCTGTAGCCTGGCAATGTCGTCGCTCAAACCCTCTCTTGCATGGGAGAACAGCCCCTCCCAGCACGAGGTGTGAGACGAAATCGACCCTGATGTGGCTCTCTCGAAGGCCCTGACCCTGCTAGGCTCCCAGGGGTTCCTTCCCAGAGAAGCCGCGATGTCCAGCGCGCATCGTGACCTGGTCGAGAGGGGACCCTCGATCACTATCTCGTTCAGGAAGCACCTTGTGAACAGCCCGAAGCCCCAATAGTGGCGGCTGGAGATACGCACCTCCAGTTCGTCGTTGATGCAAACGAGCTCCCATGTCTGCTCGTCGTAGACCGAGTTCTGGGTGAACCTGGGGGGCTCGTGGGTTCCCATGGACCTGAGGGCTGCCCTGGCCACATCACCCAGGAACACCTTGTCGACCCCTCCCTCGGCCCCGAACTGGAGCATCATGCCCTCTTCGTCGTAGGACATCTTCGGCTTCGAGTCCATCACCTGGGCGAACAGAACCGACCGCTGTGGGTCAAGGCCAATGGGGCCGGAGCGGCCCCATCTCGCATCACTCATGTCCGGCAGCCAGAGCCCGCGTGGTTCAACGTTGCGCGTTCTCGGCAAGCAATAAGTCCCGTCTCGCTCTGAGGTAGGAGCGTGCCACGCAGGAAGTACGGGAAGTTGCAGAAGGTGGTCGAGAGGCCACCCTCGGACAACTGCAGCAGGTGCAGGTCGGGAAAGCACTGCCCCATCCCGGGCCACCCCGGATATGACGAGGGTGCTAGCAGGAAATGGAAGGGCCCCGAGTCAATAGACAAGCGAGCCAACAAGAAGAACCCAGCAAGAAGGTAGACTACTGCTGAACTTGGCCCTCATCGGCCTCATCTACCAACTCGTCATCTACCCACTCGGCATCCTCTCGAAGACGCATGGTAGCTAGGGTCAGGAGTACTACCAGCAGGACCACCGTGAAAGAAAGACCCACCACAGCCACCCACATCATCGAACCCTCGCTGCCCTCCTCGGGAACCGCCTCCGAGCCGAGCACGAACACGTGAACTACCAGGTTGGTCGACGCGTCATCACCCAGTATGGCCCTGGCCATCACGGTCTGGTTGCCCTCTATCTGGTTGCCCGGGAGGTACTGCAGACGCTCCACGAGCATGGTGTGGCTGATATCGAAGGTGGACTCCCCCGGGGAGAAGTCGGGATGGCTCATCCAGTTGTCCCTCATGTCCCAGGTCCTCCATTGCACCTCGACGGGTCCTCCCGTAACGGTGACCTCGAAAGACTCGCCGGGCATCAGGTGGATCCTGTTATCCTCGGACACCCCCGTGGTGGCGTTCAGTGTGATGTTGGTGTCCAGGCCGTATACGTAGTTGGCCGCCTCGAGCAGCGCGGGCAGACCCTCCACGTGGCCATGCCCGTAGACGTTGTTCTGCCTGTTCTTCGGTATCAGGTCCTCCGCGCAGGGCTCGTTGGCGAGCATGTAGTGGCACTGCCTGTAGGTAGCCGTCTCGTGCATGATGTTCCTGACGTCGAAGGGAGATAGGTCGGGGTTGGCCTGGTACATCAGCGCGGCAAGGCCAGCCGCGCCGGGAGTGGCCATGCTGGTACCTGAGTAGGCCACGTAACCGTCCCCGGAGTTCGCCTCGGGGGCGTTGACGCTGGATCCCACGAATGCTATGTTGGGCTTGATTCGCCCCTCCTCGGTGGGCCCCTGGCTGGAGTAGACCGCTATCGAGGTGTCCTTGTCGAGAGCGCCTACGGTGATCGCGTCCTCCGCGGAACCGGGCGTGCCGATCTGGGCGCTGACAGCGCTGTTTCCCGCTGCGATGAATAGTGCGACCCCCGATCTGACCATCTCGTTGGCCATCCTGTTAACCGACTCCTCCTCCTCAGCCGTCCACTCTATCAGACCGAAGCCGCCCAGGCTCATGCTGGCAGCCCTGATGTTGAAGTCATGCCTCTTGTCGACTGTCCACTCCATCCCGGCCATAACCGTGGCGAAAGACCCGGAGCCACCCTCGTCCAGGACCTTAACCCCGACCAGCTGGGCTTGTGGAGCGACTCCAATGTACTCGTAGGTCGGTGCCCCTGTTCCTGCAGTAATTCCAGCGCAGTGAGTCCCGTGACCCTGGTCGTCGTAGGCCTTCACCTCCGTGCCGTTCGTCTTGTCAGGATTGTTCACCGCGTCGTAGAAAGCAATCACCTTGGAGTCGTTGGTGGAGTTGTCGTCATCCATGTCATCCAGGCCGACGTGGTCGGAGTCGATGCCCGTGTCAATGATTGAGACCACGCTCCCCTCTCCTGTGTAGCCTGTGTCCTCCCAGATCATCGGGATGCCGTGGATGTCATTCACGTCGTTCATCTGGACCGTCAGTATGCCGTCCAACTCTACCATGACTACACCCGGCAGATCTGCCAGCCTCACCAGTTCGTCTACAGCGACTCGGCCGGCAATGCTGTGGATTAGGTGGTACCTGAACTGGGTCTGGAACCCGACTTCCCCCTCCAGCATAGCCTGGTCGTAGGCAGAGGGCTGGTGGTCGAAGTCGACGATCACGCTGATCGTGTCTCCTTCATCCACCCAGTCGTGAAGCTCGCTTGATATCGCTATCCAGATCGCGTCGTGAATCCCATCCCTGTCTTCGTCCATAGAAGTCGTCTCCCACCATGGCCGGTCATCTGCAGGTTCCGTCATGGCTACGCTGGAGGATGAGAGGGAGGAAGTCAATAGGATGAACAGTATGGCTGCCGAAACCACCCTCATGCTATCTTGACTGAGGCGTCAGACTTGAACCAGACGGTTGCAAATACCTATGTTCAAGGCATACAGTCCCATCCCGAACCGATGGCGAATTCCAACGTACTCCCCGGAGAGGGGCAGAACCTCGGGCGCATCAGATGCGTGGTCGATGTCGGTGAGAACTCGATCGAGATCGACCCCTACGTTGCGGACTTCTTCTTCGAACCTGTCTTCTTCCCCGGCCACTACCCGGACATGAAATGCACTGCGCAGGTCCTAGGACCGGAGGCGGACAATCACCCTCCCTTGCTAGAGGTCGACATCGTGTCCAAGCGCAGGGGGCTCCGCAACTTCGCGCTGAGGATCCTGAGGGAGGAGCTGTTCTCGGAGCCGAAGAAGTTCTCGTTGGTCTTCGGGTTCGACAGCGAGAGACTCCCCGCGCCCCTGCTCCTGGAGGTGGACGTAGAGGTGCTCCATGCCGGGAATCCCATTGTCGCAAGGATCCACTCGGGACTCCCCGGCTCCTTCGAGGGTAGCGTCAGCTCAGACCTCTCGGGGATCCACTCCTCCCTGCAGTCCGAGAGGTGCATGACATTCTGGGACTGGCCCCTCGTTCATCCCAGGCTGGAGGTCAAGGCCACCGAGTCGTGGTTGGAGCACCATGGCTCCATAGAGGTACTGAGCAGAGACGGAGATGGGAGTCCCTGGGAGCCGATTTCCCTTACGGGTGAATTCCAGGAAGTCGACTTCGGTTCAGTGATCCCCCTCTCTCTTCCTAGCGATGGGTTCGACTTCGCCCCCTACCACACCTGTGCCTGCCTGCTTCTCAGGATTGGCGACGAGGGGACCGAGTTCCCAGTGGTTAGCCATCTATTGGACACCAGGCCATCCAAACGCTCCTCTTTCGGAAGGATCGGCCAGATTGAAGACCCCGATGCATGGCCCTACTTCCTCTGGAGGGGCCACCACTACAGGCTCCAGCCACCCACTGAGAAGTTTGTAATCAGGAAGGGGAGGCTCTGGGAGGGATTCAGCCACCTCGATCCGGGGAACCTGGGGACGATAAAGCGAGTTCAGCATGATCGCTACACCAGTGCAGTGCCTACCCGAGCCAAGTTCGAGTACAGGGGCGAGGAGTTCAACGTGAATTGGTTCCACTTGGACGAAGTCGGTTGGAAGGTCCTCTTTTCCGAGGATTCAGACCGACTCAGAGGGTAGCGACTCAATTCTCGGAGTGCTCCGACACGACCGGGACTGGCTGGGGCTCCGGGTCCACCGGATCCGCCTCAGAATCGTCTTGTGAAGCGGGTGGGCTCCTCTGCGCCCTGTGGTATATCTCCCTGAGCGTCTGGTCGCCGATCTCCAGGTAGACTCGCGTTGTAGCGATGCTGGAGTGACCCAGGAGCCGCTGAATGGTCACTAGGTCAGCGCCCCTCTCCAACAGCCCCGTGGCGAAGGTGTGCCTCAGGGTGTGTGGGCTGAGCCTGCTCCTAGGGATGTCCGAGGCATCGGCCAGCCTGTCCATCATCTTCTGGATAGACCGGGGGTTGACCCTCCTCCCCCGCGAAGAGATGAACATCGCCCTCAGGCCCTGGTCGGCACTGTTTGCGAGGCGCATCTCCCTGATTGGCTCCCACGACTCGAGGACCCGCACCGTGGACTCGGTGAACAGCACCGTCCTGTCCTTCTCCCCCTTGCCGCCTATGACCAGGGCAGACAGGTCCTCCTTGTCGATGTCGTCGATGTCCAGTGCGCAGAGCTCGGAAACTCTCAGCCCCGTGTCCAGCATTAGCGTGGAAACCGGCATGGCCAGTGGGTCCTCGGATTCCATGACCGCCTGCCTCATCCTCCTGAGCTCCCTCCTGCCTAGGGTCTTGGGCAGAGAGCGGCTCCTAGACGGGCGCTGGATCCAGTCCGGTACGACGTGTCCCAGCCACTTCAGAAGGTGGGTCAGTGCCGCTATCTTTGCGTTGATTGTCGAGGGCTTGAGCTCTCCAAGCCCGTTCATCCACGCGTCCATCCTCCCGTTGTTCGGGTCCGCTCTGAGGTGGAAGTCCCTGACGCTGATCGAGCTCACCTCGGACCACTCCATGCTCTTCTCGCCCGGAAGCGGGGTGGTTGAGAACCCCTTGGCGGCCACCTGGTATGCTCGAATGGTGTGAGAGCTCTTCTTCTCGGCCCTCAGCTGCTGGGCCCAGCACTCGCCCCAAGCAAGGTCGGCGAGCCTGTCCAGCCTCGCTGGAATAGTGTCCTTGAGCCCTATCTGGGCCTCGTCGAACCTCCTCCCGAGCCTGCCAGCCCCATCGAATGGGCCCTGGGAACCCCCTCCTAAGTGTCGCAAACCATCTCGCCTCCCGCCGCGAACGGCGTGTGCATCCCTGTCCTACTGGACGGCCGTCAGGGTGCGTGTTGTGACTTGAATGCTTCTCAAACCGGAAACCGGGTCCGCTCCGTTAGCGCTTGAATCCAGAGAAGCCGAGCACTCAGTATGCGCTTCCGCGCCCGCTGGCTCCTTCCCCGACCTCATCCGGCCGAGAAGCGGACGACTCGCCTGAAGGGGTGTAAAGGGCGCTGAGACGCTCTGCTACCTTCCCAGCCACGTTGGTTCTGGTAGCGGACTCTATCCCCTCTAGACCTGGGCTCGAGTTGACCTCCAGGACCAGTGGCCCCCTCTCTGAGAGTAGCATGTCAACTCCGGCGATCTCCAGTCCCATTGTCTCGGTCGCCTTGATCGCGATGCCCCTCTGCTCGTCGTCCAGGTCGATCTGGTCGACAGAGCCGCCGAGGTGGAAGTTGGACCTGAACTCGCTCCCGTGAGCCTTCCTCCTCATCGATGCGACGACCTCGCCACCGACCACCAGGGCACGCACGTCGCTCCCGTGAGACTCTTCGATGTACTCCTGGACGAGAGGGCGCATCCCCCTCTCGAGCATCTGGTAGACTAGCTGCCTCGCCTGGCGGCTAGACTTGACGAGATAGACCCCCGAGCCATGGGTACCTTCGGTGGACTTCACCACGCACGGGGTCCCACCGACCCTCCTGACGGCCCTCTCGGTGTCCTCCCACGCTCCCACGTGTGCTGTGATCGGGACGGCTACGCCCTTCTCTGCCATCATCTGGCAGGCTACGAGCTTGTCTCGGCTCCTGACGATCCCGTAGCTCGAGTTCATGACGATGACCCCCATCTGCTCGAACTGGCGCACTATGGCAACTCCCCTTCGCGTGATTGAGTATCCAATCCGGGGGAGAACCGCCTCGCACTGGACGGGCCAGCCCCTGTGGAATATCTTACCTCCTTCGTCGTCAACCACTACGGTTAGGGCCAATGGGTCGATTATGCTGACATCCCAGCCAGCCTTCTCGGCCTCGGTAGCGAGCCTCCTGGTGCTGTACAGCTCGGGCCCCCGAGACAGCAGTACAAGCCTAGGCTCCATGGACTGCGCCGCCAAGGACATGCCCTTCAATCCTTTGCCCCGAGGATTTATGTCCCATCCAGACTGACTTCATAGGGGCACTCAACGCCGAAGGGGTTGAAAGCCGCGCCCATAGACTGCCAGTCCGCAATATGCCTCCAGACGATACGAATGACCGCGACTCCCTGTCATCCATGACAGTTGCCGAGCTCCGGGAGATTTGCCGGGACAGGGGGCTGCTGGTGTCTGGGAAGAAGGCCGAAATTATCGACCGAATTCTCGGCGAGCCAGAAGAGGAAGAGAGCGAGCCCGAGGTGCCTGAGGCGCTGATATTGGAGGACGACGTCCCTGAAGAGGAGGAAAAGAGCACCTCCCAGAGGGTCGAAGAGGCCCTGTCCAGGACCAAGGACCAGGTCATTGAGGCGGAGGTCGTAGTAGCGGAGGTGGTAGCTCCGGAGCCTGTGGAGGAACCAACCGAGGACGACCAGGCCTCACTGGTCATCACAATCCCTTCCATTTCCTCGCTCGGGGACGAGTGGAAGAAGTTCGCAGCAGTCGCAGTTGTCGTGCTCCTGGTGGGAGTCCTAGCTACGCAGTTCCTCCAGAGGGCGTCCGGCTTCGAGACCAGGGAGCTCCACTACGGCGACAGCATGGACTTCATGATTTCAGACTCAACAATTGCGATACAGGGGGAAGAGATGCTGGGGCTAGTCAGGGACTCGACAGGCGAGATCCTGGATGATGCGTGCGAGGAGCTATCCGTGGAGATGAGCGGAACGGGGGCCGTATCAGTCGCCGACGGGTTCGACGAGGGCGCTGTAGGGACTACCGACAGCCTAGGTCGCTCCGGCTTCACGGCCGTTGAGAAGAGCATATCGATGGACCTGAACGTGGACTTCGAGGGCAGGACGTGGAGGGACCCGGGCGACTGCGGCAGCATCAAGTGGGTTCTAGAGGGAAACGAGATGGTCCTCGGCTCCACCTCCTGGGTTGAGATTGAGGATGTCAAGACAATCAGGACCGACTCAAGCCTATTCTTCAGGGACGCAGACTCAGAGACCACCAACCTGAGGGTCGTATCCTACGGGGCGAGCAGCCTTGGGGGAATCGGGGACATCCTCCCCACCCTTTCTTTCCCCCTTACCCCCATAGAGCTGCACGAGTTCTTCGGTAATGCAGTGATCAAGGAAGGAGCCAGGTCCACCGACCCGGAGCTTGGATGGGACTCGGACTGGTCCTGGGAGGTAAAGCAGGAGCTTTCCGACCCCTCGCACGGCCTGGTCTACGAGGTAAGGATGGAGCACGAGGACATCGGAGACTGCTACGGCCATGCCCACCTGACCCTCTGGGTGAAGGAAGGGAGCCCATGGCCGGTGCGCCAGGCGGCGGACATAGTGCTGGACAAGGACCTGCAGACCAGTAGGTGCGACTTCCTCTCGAGTGCAATTTCGGAGGAGGTCCTCCCAGAGGGTAGGCTGACAATCGGGATGACCATGTCCAAGACCGGCAGCGGGACCTATGGGAGCGACTCTGTTGACTGGGGTAGGAACTACCTCAAGCCGACGGCTGGCGAGGACAGGCCAGGCACTACCAGCGAGAGGAGCTGGGTGGACTCCATGGTCGACGAGTCCCAGATCAGGGACTTCCCCCTTGAGGAGGCCACCACCTGCCTGAAGTCGACCTACCCAAGCCACCAGGCCTCCCAGGCCCTCGACTCGGGGGGGTACGTATGGAAGTCAGAGTGGTCCCACCAGGGCGAGGATCCCGAGTGGAACCTGTCATGGGTGGATGACATGGACAGGTCCGGGTGGCTGGTTCTCCGACAGGTAGCATCGCCCCCCTCTGACGGATGCGAGATAACCTCAGACGGGACCAACTCGGTGGGCGACGTATCATGGAACAGGGACTCGATCCCAAGAACGCAGACGATGGACCTCCTGGAGACCCGGGTACTCGAGGACGAGAGGTACCCCGGGCTATCGCAGTACATCGAATCCGGCGGCGATTGGCACGAGCAGGCCCATGTCGGATACAGGCTGTCAGTGACCCAGGACAACGAGATCCTCAGCCTACTCCCCGGCGACCTCGGCGACGGGAAGGCCACGCTCACGGCCGGAAGGGACTGGGAGAACGGGGGCCGCGACAGGTCCGTCGACATGGCAATGGACGCAGAGACCGGAGAGATGGTCCTGTGGTACTATGTCGACCGCTCGACATAGCGGGAAAAAACTCCTCCGGGCATCCGTTCACAAGCGTCATGTTCAACACCGTTCCGAGCGCCGTTGGCCGCATGACGTCGACTGGAGGGGACGACATACTGCCGGAGGTAAGCGAGGCACCGCTGATCATCGACGTCGAATTCACCGAGGTAGAGGAGGAGGCCACGGCGCCCCCGCTGGATGCGGTGGACGAGATCAGCACCGCACGGGCTAGGAGCCCGATGGACCTTCCTCACTCCCTACCCTCCCCAGCGGGCAGGGCACGCGTGGTGACCGTGACCAACCAGAAGGGCGGAGTGGGCAAGACGACCACCGTGATCAACTTAGCAGCCCAGTTGGCACTCAGGGGCCACAGGGTGCTCGTCGTAGACTCCGACTCCCAGGGCAACTGCGCCACGGGTCTAGGCGTCGACAAGAGCAGGGTCAGGACCACCACTAGGGACCTCATCCTCGCTCCCGAGACCGCCACGGACTCCAGGCACGCGACTGCGGTCGACAACCTCCACATCATAGTCGGGGACAGGAGCCTGATAGGCCTCGAGCAGGAGATGCTCAGGCAGCTTGGCCGCGAGAGGAGGATGAAGGAGGCCCTGGAGCCCCTGCTCCCCCACTACGACATCGTACTGATAGACACCCCTCCCTCGCTGGGGCTGGTCACCATCAACGCGCTGGTGGCCTCGGACGGCGTACTGATCCCGGTGCAGACGGAGTACTTCGCTCTGGAGGGGCTGGCCCTCCTGGCTGGTACCATACGCGAGGTGAGGAGCCTGCTGAACGAGGAACTCGGGGTCGATGGCGTGCTGATGACAATGCACGCGCAGACCCTGCTCAACCAGCAGGTCGCCGGGGAGCTGCTGGAGAGCTTCCCCGAACTTATCGTGAAGCCCGCGATAAGGAGGAACGTCAGGCTAGCCGAGGCACCCAGCCACGGGGTGCCGATACACCTCCACGACCCATCCAGCGCCGGCGGTAAGGACTACCAGGCGATAGCAACTGTTCTAGAGCGCCGCTGGGGACTCGCTTAGATGCAGAGACGAGGTCTGGGACGGGGCCTCGAGGAACTTGCCTCCACCACAGAGGGGCCAGACCTCTCGTCATTCGTCACCCAGGCCGAGATGCCCGACTCCCCGCGCGCAGCGGTCCTCTGGATGATATTCGGTAGCGTCTGCTTCGGGACCATGAACGCGCTTGTCAAGTGGACCAGCGACCACGCCGACGTCTGGATGATCGTCATGGTACGCTCGGCCGTGATAGCGATGGCAGTGGGAGCCTTCGCCGCCTCAAGGGGGATCAGCCTCAGGGTAAACGACCCCAAGACAATGATGCTGAGGTGCACGGTGGGCCTCGTTGCCATGATCATGTACTTCACCGCGCTGGGAAGGATTCCGATTGGCCAGGCAGTCAACCTGCAGTACACCGGGCCCCTGTTCGTGGCCCTGCTGTCTGGCAGGATACTCGCAGAGAGGGTCTCTCCCGGGGTGGCAATGCTGGTGGTCACTGCCTTCGTCGGAATCGTCCTGATAGTTTCCCCCGACCTCAGCAGCGTGGAGCCAGACGCCCTACTCGCACTTGGCTCGGGGTTCTTCGCCGCGCTGGCCTACATGTACGTGAGGGAGCTGAGGAAGACCGACTCCCCCGCCACGGTCGTGTTCTGGTTCGCGCTGTTCTCCGTCGCAGGGAGCATCGTACAGTCCGCTCCCGACGTCCTCTCCCTCGACAGGACCGCAGTCGCAGCTCTTGTGGGGGTCGGCATCGGAGCGGGCGGGGGCCAGGTCGGGATCACCATGGCCTACCACAAGGCCAACGCCGCCTGGGTGAGCGCCTTCTCCTACCTCACGGTCCTGGTGGCCACCTTCTGGGGGTACGCGTACTTCGCCGAGTCCCTGAGCACCGCCGACCTGGTGGGAGGGGCACTGATCGTTGGCTCTGGGATCGCCCTGGTCTTCCTGGTCCCCCCAGAGGAGAGCACACCATCCTAAGTGGAGACGTACCCTAGGGACAGAATCTCCACCGTCCCCCCCATCCCAGCGTGGTTCTGGCAGTAGTAGTACAGCGTGTCCGGTGCATCCAGCGGGACCGTGAAAGTCAGCAGCCCGTTGCTCCCCTGGGTCCCGGTGTAGGTCACGCCGTCGGTGTACTGGGACCCCCCTCCGTGAGTTCCATCTGATGTGGTGGAGAGCCTGAACGGATGGGGCGAGTTGCTGGAGGCAGACTGCTCGAATGTGTAGGTGAAGCCCCTGTATAGGCCGACCTCGGGCTGTTGCAGCCCGTCCACGTAGAAGTCCATGCTGGAAACAGTGACCACCATCTCCATCACCGTGGGCATCGAACCGGGGGCACCATCGGCCCCGTCCGCCCCGGTAGAGCCCTGGGCGCCATCCGCCCCTGCCGGTCCAGGCGGGCCCTGTGCACCGTCGTCCCCGTCAGCGCCATCGGCCCCGGCAACTCCCTGCGGTCCGGAGATGTCCCCGAGGTCGATCCATTCAGAGCCGCTCCATACGTGGATGTGCACAGTGGAGTTTACCAGGAACCCGTCCCCTGGGTCGCCGATGTAGATCTCGCCCAGGTCAGACGTTTCATCCACGGTCCCGATTATGCTGAATGAGGTCCCGTCAGAGCCGGCAGGTCCGGCCGGGCCCTGTGCACCGTCGACCCCGTCAGCACCGTCAGAGCCGGCAGGGCCCTGTGCCCCGTCAGCCCCATCCGCACCGTCAGCTCCGGCTGGGCCCGTTGGCCCAGTGAGGTCGATGGAAGACCAAGAACCGCCTGAGCACGCCTGGAAACCAGAAGTCATAGAGACGTAGTACAATCGCCCATCCTTCGTGGAGTCGCAGGCTGGAAGGTCTGAGATGCTCTGGACTAGGTAGACGTTCCAGTCCTCGAGCTCGTCCGGACTCTCGTCTTCAACGGGCCCGTCATCGGAACCCAAGCAGCCCGAGAGGGTCGAGGCAGTCATCAGTAGTGCAAGCAGCATTGCCAGGATGTTTCGGCTAGTGTTGTGCATGCCTTTGCTAGCCGCGTTGCGATACTTAATCACTCGTGGAACTCCGAGACCTCTCCCAGCCCCTTTCGCTCCAGGTCGGGTACACGGGCGTCATCGGAGGGGTACCCGACGGGAAGCAGAAGCATGGCGTGCTCGTGCTCGGGCCTGCCCAGTATCTCCCTGAGGAAGCCCATCGGAGAGGGGGTGTGGGTCAGTGTGGCTAGTCCCATGTTGTGCACGGCGGCGACGAACAGGCCAGCGGCCATTCCGCATGACTCCTGCGAGTAGTAGGTCGGTGCCATCTCGCCATTGCCCCTCACCCTCTGGGATTGCCTGAACAGGACCACCACCCAAGGCGCGTCCGTGATGTGCTCCTTCACGTGGTCGGTTCCAAGTGGCTCCAGGACCTCAGCCCACGCATCCGGGATCCGCTCCTCGTAGAACTTCCTCTCCTCTGACTCCGCAGCCTCCCTGATCCTTGCCCTCAGGCCAGCGTCGGAGACCGCAACGAACGTCCATGGCTGGAGATGTGCCCCGGATGGTGCGGTGCTAGCCGTCCTGATGGCCATCTCGATCATCTCCCGGGGAACCGCCCTATCCGAGAAGTGCCTAGTGGTCCTCCTCCTTTCCATTTGCTCGTAGAACGAGCGAGCACGGGCGACCATCTGGTCCTCGGGAACCTCAGCGAACTCCAGGCGGATGAACCCAGGCTCCTCGTCGCCCTCTCCCATGGGTCCGCTCAGTCGCGTCGAGACATCAAGGCTGCCATTGCTATGGCGGTCATCGCTAGCGGTGCCACGAAGCCCGGAAGGAAGCCCCTGTCCTCTCCCTGGCACTCGGTAGAGCTACCTCCCCAGGTCCCGTTGTCCTTCCAGCAGTCAGACCAGACTTTCCAGCCGAAGCCATCCTCGGGGACGTGCCTCTCCGACCCGTCCTCGTGTAGGAGCACGAACTTCCAGTTGATGTAGGATGAGTCTGGGAGCGCACCGTGTCCTGCGGTGAACACCAGGCCGTCCTCTGATGCCAGCATCTCGCTCGTCTCCGGGGGGTAGCATATCCCCGAGTTGATGCAGACCTGGGTTATCCACTGGACTGACGTGACGTTGCTGCCATCTTCCAGGGTCAGGGACATCGGGAAGTCGTCACCCGAGGTAGCTTGCAGGACCTGGTCGTGCTGAATGGAGGCTATGCCCGTTCCATCTAGGGAAGCAGCCTCGTTCTGGCCACTTTGGCCGCCTGCTGACGATAGTGCCAGGAGGGTGACGACAACCAGAGCGAACAGACCCCTCATGGGAGTGGCGCGCTCGCCATGGCAAATGAATGCTGACCACTCAGACTTCAAGATCCCAGAGGTCGTCACCTATCCAGTGGATTGTTGCGATCGCCTTGCCCTTGGCCATCGCCATCATCTCGTTCCCATCGGCCAGTGCAATGCCCGTCGCTAGCGGCCCACCTGTGTCCTGGTCGCGGATCCAGACGAAGTCCCCCTCTCTGAGTGAGGGGTCAGCGATGTGGATCCCAGCGCCCATGCAGTCCGCCCCGTTCTTCAGGAAGGGGATGGCGCCATCGTCGACCGCCACCCAGGACTTCTCGACCTGCCACTCGGATATCCCCCTGAGGGTCGGGTACCAAGCCATCTCCCCCCTCACCTCTATCCTCATGGCCAGAGGGACCCTCTCCACTAGTATCAGGTCAGTCTCCTGGAAGTGCGCCTGCTCGAGGAACCCGGACAGATCCACCTGCTGACCCATCCAGGAGCCCAGGTCGTCAGCAACGTCACGGATCTGCTTGAGGCGGACCGGGGTCCTGCGCCTCATCCTCTTGTCGACCATGTGCGCGGGGGGGCACGGACTGGGATGAACATGCCGAGGCCGGACACTTGAAGCGGTGTGGTGGCAGCGTGAACCCATGCTCGCGCTGTGCCTAGACCTGGAGGGCATCCTCGTCCCAGAGATATGGGTGAACGTCGCCGAGAGGACGGGAATAGACGCGCTCAGGCGCACCACGAGGGACGAGCCGGACTACAACCGCCTGATGTCATACAGGCTAGCCATACTCGACGAGAACAACATCACCATCGACGACATCACCTCCGCCATCGATTCGATGGAGCCACTGGAGGGCGCACGTGACTTCCTGGAGTCGCTGCAGAGGAGATGGCCAACGCTGATCCTCTCGGACACCTTCTCGCAGTTCGCCAGTCCCCTGATGGCGAAGCTCGGTCATCCTACCCTGCTGTGCCACACCCTGGTAATCGACGACTCGGGCAGGATATCAGACTGGACCATCAGGGCCGAGGACCAGAAGAGGAAGACGGTGGCGGCCCTCCGCAGCATGAACTACCAGGTCATTGCCGTGGGAGACTCCTACAACGACACGAACATGCTCTCAGAGGCAAGCGCCGGCATACTGTTCAGGCCGCCGGAAAACGTGGTCGAGGAGTTCCCGCAGTTCCCGGTCACAAGGGACTACGCCG
The DNA here is from genome assembly GCA_030749075.1 of Candidatus Thalassarchaeaceae archaeon. Taxonomy (GTDB): domain Archaea; phylum Thermoplasmatota; class Poseidoniia; order Poseidoniales; family Thalassarchaeaceae; genus UBA36. The sequence continues at coordinate 22,272 of JASMKR010000020.1, forward strand.
AGCTGATGGAGGCCATCGAGTCCGCGGCCACCGACCTGGGCGAGCTCTGGGCGTAGCCCAGCGGCCTCCAATCGTTTGAAATAAGGCAGGCAGGTCGGCGGGACGCATGGCGAAGTGGCACGGCATTTCCCGCAGGAAGCCCTCAGGCGGCCGCCTGAAGCGACCCAACCGGTACAGGGGGAAGCGCAAGACGGAGATCGCTAGCGAGGAGCAGCTGGCCTTCGTGGGTGAGAGCGACTCTCGCAAGATATACCGCGAGAGGGCTGGATCCCAGACCGTCAGGTCCCTCTCCGTGAACCACGTCAACGTCAGCACGAAGGACGGGAAGACGGTCAGGGCCACGGTCAAGAACGTGGTCGAGAACGAGGCAGACCCGAACTACGTCAGGCGGAACATCATCACCAAGGGCGCCGTTCTGGAGACCGACGCAGGCATGGTCCGGGTGACCAGCAGGCCGGGCATGCACGGGGTCGTCAGCGGCGTGCCCGCGGACGAGTGAAGCCCACGAAGCCCTCAAGGCACACATCTCGCAGGGAAGGGGCGGTAGCATGGCAGCGAAGCGCGACGAGATGACCCTCTGGACGGGCTACTTCGACTCGAAGCTGAGCCGATCTGAGGGCAGGAGGGTTCCCAAGGCGGCGAGCATCCCCAAGCCCACCCTGGAGGGAGTCGCATGGGCCGCTAGGAGCGCTGGGGTCCGCAAGATGAGGCAGGAGGCCGAGGCCAGCCACCCATCAAGGCCGCATGCCAAGGAGGGCAGGCTCGTGATGCCACCAAGCCACGCTCTGGAAGTCACCGGTGCGAGCAGCAAGGAGGGCGTGATGCAGGCGATCGGCAAGGTGCTGAGGACCCGCTCCGAGCAGGCTAAGGAGCAGGGCAAGGACCAGAGCCGGACCCCATCGAAGGGAGACCGAAGGCAACGAGCACAGCGGAAGTCGTTCAAGCAGAGGGGAGCCGGAAAGAGACGCTCAAAGTTCGGAAAGAAGCGATGAGAAGAGACAAATATCCGTAACCCCGGGCATCAGCGATGTCCAACGGCGATGGAAGCGGCAAATCTCCAGCGAAAGAGATTTCAGATCTTATGAACGAGATCATCGCTTCCTTAGACTATGTCCCAGCAGCCGCAGATCTGGAATGGACCAGGAATGCACTTGATTACATGAGGCAGAATGACACCCATTGGGCCACGCCCGGTGCGGGATGCATCATCCTCTTCGATCATGAAAAAAT